>JACRCV010000005.1 GCA_016218825.1 Deltaproteobacteria bacterium | reverse complement strand
GGCCTTCAGGCTCCAGGCATCAGCCGGTCCCCTTCTGGTGATCGAACGCGAGTGGGGTTCTTACGGCGGAATCAAGTTTGGGGCGGGCGAAGATCGCCGATTACGAGGGGCGGGGGCAGAGATCCATGGCCGGACGGTTACAGAGAGGCACCATTTGAGTGTCTCCGTGTGTTACGCAATGCCTATTTCGCCATCCATGGTCGCGCTTTCGTTCTGCAGGACCTGGACGGGTTCTTTCGCCAATACTCCTGGTACAAACCGAACGCCGCATTCCAAGAGGAAGCTCTAACCGATTCCGAACGCGCCCATGTCGAGGAGATTGCCATCGTCGAACGGGCGCGGCGGGTCGATCGAATCCCGTTCGAAAGGTGGTCGCCTGCCAGGGTCACCGATACCGACTTCGACAAAGTCCTGCAAAATGTCCAGGCTGTTACCGCTGGACGCCGCAACAAACAAGACGTCAAGCGCGGAGTGACTGCGACTGCAGTCTTTGGCGAACAGCACGTACCCGCGCGTTGTCCGAAGTTCAACCTATCGGACATGGTAGAGGACGAGAAGGGGCAACTGCCGACGAAATGCACGTTGGGATCAGGTGGGCCGCGTCTGTTGGTGACTCTTGTAGAGCCGGACGGCCGAAGGAGAACGACGAACCTTGTCGGAATGGAACTCTCGGACGGAGGTACCTACGACGGCTTCTCGTTGACGGCGACGTTGGATTTCGACCCACCTGTGCCAGACCTGGGGCCGGACAGCCTGATGCTTTTTGGCGACTTTGGTCCAGCACTCGGTCGTTCCGCCCGGCCACTCAGGCCGGAGTCACAGCGCGCCGTGGAGACGGTCATAGCTCGCCAGCAGGGAGGCCGAGCCTCATCCAAGGGCGACTATGTCTCCACGGACTATAACCTCGACGGTGCGCCGGAGGTTCTCGTACGATTCGAATGGGCGCACGGGCTATCAAGCACGCTCTTTGTCTTCCCAAGACCAGACGTTTGCGAGAAGGCGCTGGTCCTGCGCGAAGAGCACTGGTACTAGGCGTCGGCACCGAAACTTGATCGCACACGGGCACGTGGCCGTGCGCGCCCGCAGGAACTACCCCACTTGCTTTACGTACGCGTGTTTGCCCTTCGGAGATACCGAAATCTCAGCGAGCCGCTTCGGGTCCTTCCGAAGCAGACGCAGCAGGTTGCTCATTGGCTGACTTACCGCCGCCGTGCCGCTCTCGTATTTCTGAAACGCGCGCGGCCCGCCTCCGAGGATTTGCCCGGCGAGCCGCTGAGAGAGATGGAGCTTCTCCCGGATGTGTCGCACCTCGGTCGGCGCGAGCACACCGTCGACGACTGCCTTGAACTCCATGAACGCCCGATCCGTGGCCTTGATGTCGGCACCGTCGTGCACGCCCTCGCCGCACTTCGTGCAGTACCACCCCGGCTGCCTGATCGTCGTGACCTCGCCCTGGTAGGTGAACTCGACGGGTCGGGTGCCGCGCCGAAAGTTGCCCCCGCACGCCGGGCAGACTCCCTTGGGCTTGTTCATGACTCCTTCTATGGCACCTTTAAGGTGCCAAATCCAGTTGCCGTCATCTTGCCGCAAACTTGGACGATTGGGCAGTACAGGACAGGGACGAGACAGGACGGGCCCGGACCACTTTCCCGGGCGAATTCGGGGCGGTTGCTCTCAAGGGCGAGGGCCCCGGTCATCGGGCCGCGGCCGGCGTGTCGAAGTGCTCGTGCCCGAGCCGGATGGCGACGTTCACCAGGCCGATCATCACCGGCACCTCGACCAGCGGCCCGATCACCGCGGCGAACGCCGCGCCGTGGTGGATGCCGAAGGTCGCGACCGCGACCGCGATGGCGAGCTCGAAGTTGTTCGAGGCCGCGGTGAACGACAGCGTCGTCGCCTGGCCGTAGGTCGCGCCGACCTTCTTCGACATGAAGAACGACAGGAAGAACATCAGCACGAAGTAGATGAGGAGCGGGATCGCGATGCGGACCACGTCGAGCGGCAGCTCGATGATCTTCTCACCCTTGAGCGAGAACATCACGACGATGGTGAACAGGAGAGCGACGAGGGTGATGGGGCTGATCTTCGGGATGAGCTCGGTGTGATACCAGTCCTTGCCCTTGATCTTGATGAGCGAGAACCGGGTGATGACGCCGGCCAAGAACGGGATGCCGAGATAGATGAAGACGCTCTTGGCGATCTCGCCGATCGTGATGTGGACGGCCACGCCCTCGAGACCGATCCACGTCGGCACGACGGTGATGAAGACGAAGGCGTAGACCGAGAAGAACAGCACCTGGAAGATCGAGTTGAAGGCGACCAGGCCGGCGCAGTACTCGGTGTCGCCTTTGGCCAGGTCGTTCCGAACGATGACCATCGCGATGCAACGCGCGAGGCCGATCATGATCAGGCCGACCATGTATTCGGGTTTGTCGTGCAGGAAGAGCACCGCCAGAGTGAACATCAGGATCGGGCCGATGACCCAGTTCTGGACCAACGACAGGCCCAGGACCTTGGTGTTGCGGAAGACCGGACCCATCTCCTCGTAACGGACCTTCGCCAGCGGCGGGTACATCATCAAGACGAGCCCGACGGCGATCGGGATGTTGGTCGTCCCGACGTTGAACTGGTTGATGAACGAGACGACGCGCGGAACCAGGTAGCCGGCGCCGACACCGACCGCCATCGCGATGAAGATCCAGAGGGTGAGATAGCGGTCGAGAAAGGACAGCCGCTTGGCGACGCCTTCGGCGGGCGCGCCGGTGACCGCGGACTCGATGCTCATCGGCTGGCTCCTTCGAGCGACGCTCTCGCTGTCCGTTCCTTTTCCCACGCCATCGCGTCGAGGTCGATAGCTTCGCGAACGCGACCCGGCTGGCCTTGATGACCGGCGGCGCCTTCACCCCCGAGGCCGGGACCCTGGCGGCACGTCGGCCGCGACCCTGAACCACGGCCGCGCCAGAGTCAGCACCGCCGGGAGCAGCACCAGGTCGCCGAGCACCGCCAAAGAGATCACCACGAGGGTCACCGCGGCGAAGTGGACGTTGGGGGCGAAGCTCGCGAGCAGCAACACCCCGAACCCCAGCGCCAAGACCGCGCTCATCATCAGCATCGGCCGACCGACCTCTTGCACCGTGCGCGCCAGCGCCTCGGTGAGCGACAGCCCGGCGTGTTGGTGCTCGCGCATGCGCACCACGAAGTGCACGGTGTCGTCGTCGATGAGCCCGAGCGAGAGCGGCGCCACCATTGCCGTCGCCGGGTCGAGCGGGATGCCGGCGATGCCCATGAAGCCCACCGCGAACAACACCGGCAGCGCGTTGGGGATCATCACCAGGAGCGTGAGGCGCACCGACCGCAACAGCGCCAACAGCAAGAGCGCCACGAGCACGAACGCGGTCGCGAAGCCGCGCGTCTGGCTCTCGAGGATGTACTTCTCCATCTTCCCCATCAGCTTCACGATCCCGGTCGCGTGCACCGTCAGCTCTTGATCGGCGTACGCCTCGGCGAGCTTCGCCTCGAGCACCGGCACCTGGCGCGCCAGCGCCTCGCCCTCGGTGAGCTTCAGACGGGCGCTCAGCCGGCCGACGCTGAAGTCGTCTTGCACCAGGCTCTGCAGGGCCGCCGCACCGATCGCGGCGTAGTAGCTCACCACCGCCAGGCGCGACTCGGGGAGCCGGATCTCGTCGGGATCTTCGCCGTGCGCCGCCCAGTTCAACGCCTTGAGGACGTCGACCACGGAGAAGGTCTGGGTCACCGCCTCGTGCTGCTTCACCCAGGCCGCCAGCGCCTCGAGGCGGCGCAGCACCGTCAGATGCTTGAGACCGCCCTGCGGCGCGTGCGCCACGAGCTCCACCCGCCCGGTGCCGCCGAGCGTCGCGTCGATGAACTCGGTGTCGACGCGCACCGGATCGCGGTCCCGGAAATAGGTGAGCGCGTTCGTTCCCACGTGCAGCCGCGTCGTCCCCCATGCCGCCACCCCTGCGAGCACGACGGTCGCGGCGAGCACGACGACGCTTTGCCGCCGGGTGGGAAGCGCGAGCGCCGCCAACAGCCGCCGCAGCCCGCGCCCCGACGCGGTCTCCGGTGGCAGCCGCGGAACTGGCAGGACCGCGAGCAGCGCCGGCGCGAAGGTCATGGTCAAGAGCCAGCCGATCATGACCCCCGCGGCTCCGAGCCATGCGAAGTCGCGCACCGGGCCGAGATCGCTGGTGCCGAGCGCCAGCGCCCCGACGGCGGTGGTCGCGGCGGTGAAGAAGCAGGGCTTGACCAGGCGGCGCACGGTGTCGCGGACCGCGTCGAGCTGCGCCGCGCCCCGACGAAGCGCGCCCTCGTAGTCGCTCACCAGGTGGATCGCGTCACCGACGCTGGCGACCAGGAGAAAGGTCGGCAGCGCCGTCAGCAGCACGTGCACCTTGATGCCGCAGAGCGCGACGAGGCCGAACACCCACAGCAGGGTGACGAAGACCACGGCGAGCGTGATCAGCACCGCAAAGAAACGCCGAAACAACAGGAAGACGGCGACGCCCACCAATACCAGCGACAGCGGCACGAGCAGCAGCAGATCCCGTTGGCTGTACGCGTGAAACGCGGCGTTCAACACCGGTAGCCCGGCGACGTGGACCTGCAAGGGCGGCGCCGCGCTCCCGAGCCGCCGCAGGGCATCGACGAGCGCGCGCTTGGCGCGGACGTCGGCGGCGTCGGCCGCGAGCTCGACGAGGATCGCCGCGGCCCGACCGTCCGCTGACACCAGGTTGCCGCGGATGAGCGGATGCGCCAGCGCCCGGGTCCTCAGGCGCAGAGCGGCCGCCGGCTCGTAGGGCGGGCTGTCGATGAAGCGCCGCACCTCGAGGCCGTCTTCGCCCGCCATCGGCACCTCGACGTTGGTGAGCGACAGCGCCCGGCGAACGTGGGGCGCGTGCGCGACCTCGCGGGTCAGCCGCTCGAGCGCCGCCAGGGCCTCGGGGGTGAACAGGCTCGCGGCGCTCACCCCGACGACGATGAGCTCGTCCGACTCGAACTTCGCCTTGAACTCTCTGTAGGCCGCGAGCTCCGCGTCGCCGGCGACGAACCAGACGTCGATGCGGTCCTCGAAGTGGATGCGGCACAGGCTCAGGGCGGCGGCGCCGGTGAGCGCCAGCACCACCGCGATCACCGCCGCGCGCCGCTCGATCAGGGCGGCGATGGTCTGCACCGCGACCGCCGCCCTCATGCGCCGAACACCTCCGCCCAATCGGGACGGCTGTCGAGCCCCAGCGGCTTCAGGCCGCCGAGCACCGCGCCGCGCCGCGCTTGCGCCGCCTCGAAGCGCGCCCATCCATCCGTCACCCGCCGCACGCGCAGCGCCGCGAGCTGGCCCAAGTCACGACAGTAGCGGTAGTGGAAGTTGCCACACAGGGACGCCTCCACGGCGCCTACGAATCGGTCGAGGGCGGCGTCATCGGCGTCGCAGTCCACGTACAGCCGATAGCCCGGGGTCGATTCGAGCGCCGGGGCGACGAGGGCGAAGCGGAGCGGCGCTCCCAGCGTTTGGCTCGCGTGCTCGAGCGCCGCGCTCACCGCGGTGGCGTCGAGCTTCTCGCCGGCGAGGTCACTCGTCAGGTCGCGCTTGCCCTCGAACTGCAACAGCGGCGCCTGATGGTGGTGCCCGACGCAGGCGACGACGTCGCCGAGCGCATAGCGGTACAGACCGCCGCCGGTGGACAACAGCGGCACGTAGCGCTCGCCGGCTTCGAGCTCGTGCGCCAGCCGCGGCCGTTCGCGGCTGCCGGACACGGGTTGGAACTCGAGGAAGTGACTGCGGATCGCGGCGACCGGGCCGCGGTTCTCGGCGCTGAGAGGGAACGACACGATCCCCTCGGTCGCCATCAGGCCCTTGCCTTGGATCTCGACGCCGGCAAACCAGCGCCCGAGGTCGGCCACGAAGAGGCGGGCGCTCGCCGCGGTCCAGCACGAGATCAGACCGAGCCGCGGCCAAAGGGCGGCGGCGGTGAGGGCGCCGGCGGCGTCGACCCGCCGGCGGAGCTCGGCGGCGCGGCCCGGGGGAAGGTCGGCGAGCACCGCCTCGAAGCGACGCTCGAGCGTGGTCATCAACAGCGACAGGAAGGTCGGGCTCCACACCGAGATCATGCCGAGGTCGTCGGCCAGGAGCAGGTGCCGCAGGGTCTGGTGGCGCCACCCTTCGATGTCGGCGCAGCGTGCCACCGCCGGCGGCACCGCGAGCTTCTGCCGCCACAGCCAGGAGGCGAGCGGGCCGAGATACTCGGTGTCGTCGGCGAAGCCGATGCGCGCGCCGCCCGCGGTGCGGCGCACGGCGCGCAGCGCCGGCGAGATGGACCAGTAGCTCCGCGTGCCGCGCAGCTGCGGCCGGGCGCGATAGAGATCGCAGAGCCACGCCCCGGTGGCGTTTTGGATCTCGGCGAGCAAGTCGCGGGTGAAAGGGATCAGCTTCGGCTGCTCGGTGGTCCCCGACGTCGGCTCGAACAGCAGCACCGCGGACCGGGTGAGCACGTTCGCCTCCCCCGCGGCAGCTCTCTCGATCCACGGCACCAGGTCGCGGTGCGCGACCACCGGCACCCGCGCCTGGAAGTCCGCGACCGACCGAATGCGCGCAAACGCGTGCGCCCGGCCATAGGCGGTGTCCCGATTGCGGTCGACGAGCCGGGCGAGGAGGCGGGCTTGGGTGCCGAGGACGTCGTGGGTCGCGGCCTGAAAGCGCCGCAGCGCCCGCGATTGGATCAGGAGATAGGCGGCGTCGAAGGCGTGGAGGAGGAGGGGGTGGATAGCCATGAGCGCCTGCGCCGCCAGAGTCTCGTTGCGAGCCGGCCGAGCTGCTTCGCAGCATAGGCGAGAGCGAAGCGCAGGTCGATGCGACCGAGGCAGCAGAGCTCGTCACCGGCGGCGTGGCCCGGGTTCTTGGCGACGAAGAAGCGGATATCGGCGTGCCGCAGCAGCTCCGGCGTGATCGGCGCGACGCTCTCCTTCAGCCGGCCGCGCGCCGCCGCGAAGCGCAAGATCCCCAGCGCCGGCCGCCAGGCGGCGGGGAATCGCCCGCCGGCGACCGCCGCCAACAGCGCGCCCACCTCCGGCGGCGTCGGTCGGTCGTGGCGCGGCCAGTACTCCAGGAAGTTGCGCGACAGCAGCAGGTAGGTCCGATACCCCTTGGTGATCAAGAACCAGTAGAGCGGCCGCCACGGGCAGCGGAGCTTGGTCGCGAGGACGTAGCGATAGAAGGCGAGCTGTAGCGCCGTCTGGCCCCAGTAGCGCGGATCGACGATGGTGTCGCCGGAGAACACGATCTGATAACGCCGGCCGCAGGCGGCGAGCGAATAGCGCGCCAAGGTCGAAAAGCCCTGCAACACGCCGTCGCCGCTCAAGAGCAGGATGACGTCGTCTTTGGCGTCCAGATCGAGGTCGAACTGCGCCCGGGTCACGTCGTCGTAGAACCTGCAGAACAGGCGCCACATCTCGAGGCGCTCGGAGGCCGACAAGCCCGCCCGAGGCACGATGCGGGCGCCGAGCTTTCCCGAAGCCGCGGTCGCCATCACCGCCGTCGCCGGCGTCCGGCAGCGAACGCCACGAGCGCGAGCCCGGCCCACGCCGAGGCGGTGTGCTGCACACAGGCGCAGCCGTCCTTGGGCTCGTTGGCGCAAACCTCGCCGGCAACACAGCCGGTGTCCGCGTCCCCGGGGCTCGGACCGCCGTCGGCGCTGCTCAGGTCGATGTTGACCTTGGCGCGGATGATCCAATCGCCGGTGAGCCCGAGGTTCTTGCTGTCGGTCCAGCCGCCGGCGGTCGCGATCCAGTTCTTGCCGGTCTGGATGCTGCCGTCGGTGTCGGCGGCGACCGAGGGCAGGCCGGTTTGCTGCATCTCGAACGCGACCCGAAACCGCGCCCCGGCGGCGAACGTCAGGTTCAAGGCGCTCAAGTCCAGGCTCTGGATGGCGTTGTCGGCGCCGGTCAGCTGATAACCGGTCGCGTAGAGCTCGGCGCCGGGGGTCGCGGTGCCGTCGTCGGCGAGCACCCGCAGGCCCACCATCGCGCTCGTGGTCGCACCGCAAAACAACAGCTCGATCGACTCCAAGGTCGCGGTGCCGGCGAGCGGCCCGAACGTGACCGCGGCCTCTTCACCCACCGCAAAGCCGCCTTGACACTTGGCCTGGGCGCCGCTCGTCCAGCCGTCGTTCTGCAGGGTCAGCTCCACCGCCGCGCCGGGGCGCGCGAAGAGAATCACGGCGATCGCCACCTGACATGCCCAGAGTTTGCGCATCGGCTCCTCGAAGGTCGGCGCGGCGGGTGCCGCCGCCGGCCCTCTATACTAGGCCGCCGGACCGACGTCGATAGCGCGGCCGGCGCGAGCTTGATCGAAGCCCGCCCAAGAACGGCAGGCAGCGGCCGACGTCGCTCAGAAGACGCCGCGGAACCCGACGGTCGGCACCAGGTAGCGGAACGCGTCGCCGCCGGCGATGCCGCCGCTCTCCGGCGACACCGTCAGGTTGATGACGTCGACGTAGAAGTCGAGCATCCATTCGTTCCACACCGCACGCTTGTCGAAGCGGACGTCGAAGCGCAGCTGCCAGTCGCTGCGGCCGGTGTTGACGCCGGACACCGTCGACAGCGGCGTGCCGCTCTGCAACAGCACCCGCAACCCCGCCTCCCAGTTGCGGGGCAGCGCGACCCCGGCGACGAGGTTGAACATGTGGGTGCGGTCGTAGTCAAACAGGTGCCACGCCCCGTCTTGAAGGCGCTCGCTGCGGGACAGGGTGTAGGCGAGCCAACCGAAGACGTGGCCCAGCTGCCGGCGGCGGAGCAGCACCTCGATGCCGTAGGCCCGCCCCTTGCCGTGGGGGTCGGTGCTGATGCCGCCGTCGCCGTCGCCGTCCATGAACGGATCGCCGCCCGCGGGGTTGTCGCCCGGCACCTCTCCGGGCATCGCGCTCGGTCCCCGGGTCGCGGTGTTGCCGGAGAGCATCGTCGAGGTCTGGGGCTCGAGGAACACCGGATCCATCCAGTTGAAGTAGGCCTGCAGGTCGATCTCGAAACCCTGGCCGAACCCGTGCTCGACGCCGAGCACCGAGTGGATGGCGCGCAGCAGGCCCAGGTCGAGCGCGATCTCCGAGATCCCGGGGAGCGGAATGAACAGGCGCGGCGGTTGGTGATAGATCCCCAGCGCCCCCTTGAGCCAGGTCTCGCCGCGCTCGGCGCTCGCCGCCACCAGGCGATAGCGCGCCACCAGCCGCGGGTCGACGTCCTGCTGCTCGGCGTCGCGGTGGCGGTAACCGTCGACGCGCACCCCGGGGATCACGAGCCAGTCGGGCGTCGGCCGCCACAGCGCTTCGACGAACAACGAGGCCGAGTACATCGTGCCGGCGTCGAGGGTGGTCTCCGGAGAGTCCGAGCTCGGTGGGCCCGGATCGCCGTCCCCACCCGGCGCGCGGTCGCGGGGCGGGTTGCTGTGGAACCGGGTCCCCTTGACGGTGGCCTCGGCGCCGGCGTGCAGCGTGAGATCCGACCGCAGCTCCTCCGTGATCCCGAGCCTCGGGGTCAACGACGGCGACGTCATCCGAAACGCGTCGGCACCGAAATTCGACGACTCGTAGCCGGCCGACACCCCGGCGTCGAGGTGCAGGTCGCCGAAGGTCCGCCGGAAAATCGCGTCGAGGCGGTGAAACGCCAACACCAGCACGTCCTCGGTCCTCTCGGTGGTCGTGCAGCTGGCGAGACCCGCGTCACAGGTGGTGTCGCGCCGCGTCTCCGTGACGTGGTCGCTGGCGCCGAGCACGAACACGCTGACGCCGTTGTCGGCGCTGCCGTAGTCGAAGCGGGTCTGATAGTCCCAATAGCTCAACCCGGCCTCGGAGTTGACGAGCTTCATCAGCAGGCCGGGGTAGCCGTAGCGCCCGGCCACGGTGGCGGTGACCGGCCCGACGCTCTTGCGCACCAGCCCGCCGGTCTGGGTCAGGCCCAGGTCGACCTCGTAGCTCTGTTCGCCGCCTCTGGCCGGCCGAGTGATGCCGTCGATGATCCCCGCGGTGTAGCCCCCGTAGTTGACCCGAAAGCCACCGGCATAGAAGTCGACGTGGTCGATGAACTCGGGGTGGACGACCGCGGGCCCGCCCAAGAAATGGAACAGCATCGGCAAGCGGATGCCGTCGAGGAGAAACGCGGTGCTCCCCGGGCTCGCGCCGCGCACGATCGGCAAGGTCAGCATGCTCGTCATCGACGACACGCCGGGGAGCGTCGTCACCACGCGAAATGGGTCGCCGAAGGTGCCCGGCACCTGTTTGATCTCGCGGTCCCGAAGCGTGGTGCGGCTGACCTCCATCCGCTCGCGTTGGCCGAGGACCACGGTCTCGTAGGGGCTGTAGGTCGCGCGCTCCAGCAGGTAACGAACCTTGAGCTGGCTCTTGGCGCTCAAGATCTCCTGCTGGCGAAACGGCAGGTAGTCGGTCGCCAGGACTCGGATCTCGACGGTGCCGGACGGCGCCGCGACCTCGAAGGTGCCGTCCTCGGCGGTCGTGGTCGGAAACATCTCCCCCTTCAGGCGCAGCACCACGGTGGCGCGCGGGATCGGCTTGCGGGTGCCGCGCTCCAGCACCTGGCCCGAGAACCGGGCGTCGAGCGGCAGACCGGTCGCCGGCGCCACCGGCTCGGGCTCGGGGGGGATGAAGCGCTGGGTGTAGGTGATCTCCACGTCCACCGGCTCACCGCCATAGGTCGCCGGCTCGAACTCGAAGGACGCGGCGCCGATGAGCACCGCCTCGTCGAACGGCGGCCCCGCGCCCCGCAGCAGCTTCACCGCGGTGACCTCACCGTTCGCGTCGACGTGCAACACCACGGTCACGTCCACGGAGCCGATCTGCGGCGGCGCGGCGCTCGGATAGGGGATCTCGCTCTTCTTCGCCTTCGGGGGCACGAGCGTCGGCATCACGACCGGCGCGTCCGCAGCCGCAGCCGCGTCGCTTTGCCCCGTGGCCCCTTCGGCCGCGAGCACCGCGGCGATGACGTAGGCTAGCGCCACGAGAACCACCAGCCGAGGCTGACGCCTTTGTGACCCCACCACTCTTTGACGACGATGGAGTGGCCGGTCTCGAGATCGCTCTCGCCGAAGGACTCCTCGCACTCGACCCACTGCTGGTCGGCCTGCAGAAACGGTCCGGACGCGAACAGCGGCCCGACGACGAACAGCACCTCGGCCCGGGCGAGGGCGTTCCAGCCGGCGCCGCTGCACTCGTTCAGGACCTCGTCGCGGAGCACCGAGCGACTGCGGGCCGGCGCCTGCGAGTCGAGCCCGGAGCCGGGGGCCGAGCCCGAAGCCGGGGCGAACGACGACGGCCGATACTCGTTGCGATTGCCGAGGATGCCGGCGTAACCAACGCCGACCGCCACCGCGACTCCAGCGACCGGATGAAAGGTGGGCTCCAGCGACACGCTCCAGCGCAGCCCGGTCACGTCCTTGCCGGCGATGGAGTAGACACAGCTGCTGGCGATCGACCAATGCGCATCGATGCGAACCGAGGGCCGCAGCATCAGATGATGGGTGGACAGGTCGGTCTCAGGGACCGAGCCCCACAGCCGGCCGTAGCCGTAGCCCAGCGCGATGCGGAAACCGGGCAGGCGCCAGGTCTCGAAGTCCTGCTCGGTCGGGAAGGCGAGGCGGACGACGTAGTCGTCGCGCTGCACCAAGTCTTTCTCGGCGGCCGGCCTCTCCTCGGCGCGCGCTGCGGACGACGCCAAGCTCACCAAGAACACCAACGCCGGCCAAGCCGTGGCCGGCACCGGCGGGCGGCGAGCGCTGCCGCGCCTCAAGGGCATGGCCACCACGCCGGCGGATCGTCGCTCACGTCCCAGTCGACCTCGGTGCACTTCACGTTGCGATGACAGCCGGCGAGCGCCCAGGTCCTGACCTCTGGACAGGCGCTCCCCGAGTCCGTTGACGCGGCGAGCACCGAGACCAGGACGTCGCTGCCGATGCAGGCGTGGGTCTCGGGGTTGAACTCGCCGATCGGGTCGTCATCGGGCGGCTGCTCCACCCGGTGGCGATCGCCGTCGATGCCGAAGGCGCCGCCGATGGTGCCGCTCAACGACGGCACGCATTGCCACGCCGACTCGTCCTCGTCCGTCTGCACGTTCGCGAGGGTCATCAGCGTCTCGATCGGCGCGAACCCACAGGAGCCTGCGGTCAGATCGCCGTCGCCGGCGGTCTCGAGCCAGGAGAGGCCCGGCGGCGGCTCGCCACAAACGGCGGTCGGGTACGGGTAGTAGCTCGACGCCGAATCGATCTCGCCCTGACGGAACACCAACCGGTCGTGGGCGCGGTTGATGCGAATCAGCGACGCCGCGGCGACTTGGTACGGCGCCGTCAGCAGGACCGAGCCATCCTGACGGATCGCAACGGGCAAACCGGTGAGCACCGCGACGCTGGCGTAGCCGACCTTGCCGCGCTCGTCGCCAATCAGGACCGCCGCGTTCGGGAGCTCGGAGATCGGCAGCGCCATCGTCACGATCCCGTCCGCCGTGCCCGCGGCAATGCGCCGCGCCTCGACGAGGCCGGGCAGGAACAAGAACGGATCGCGGCAGGCGAGCTGCACCACGGGGTTGTCCGACAAGTAGCAGATCGCCGGGTTCTCCCACGCGGCGCCCCAGGCGATGCCGACGTAGAGATCTTGCCGCGGCAGACGGCGCCGCGCGGCGCCGAGATCGAGCCTCACGGTGATCGTCGCGAGCGGCTCCGGCGGCGCGCTCAAGTCCGAGAGGCCCGGCCCACAGGCCGTCGACGCGGCCACCCCGGCCAACAGCATGATTCCCGTCCACCTAGAGTGCATAGGCGAGCCCCAACCGACTCTGGAGTCCCCACCGCCACCTGCGGGTCCCCGCGACCTCGTGCCGCGCGACCGCGGAACCGGTCGCGACCTCCACCGCCAGGCCGTCCCAGAACGTGACACTCGCGCCGGCCTCGAGGTCCAGGTGCGGCCCGCCGCTCCAACGCCACCGCGGCCCACCGACGTTGAGCCCCTCCAGGCGGGTGCTGTCCTGGCGGGCTTTCTGCTCCAGGACCACTTCGACGCCCCCGCCGACGCCGGCGAAGACCCGGCCGACGCCGACCTCCAGCCAACCGCCTGCGCTCAGCGTCGCCGCGAGACCGGTGCGGCTGAACGTCCAGGAGTCGTTCGCCGACCACGCCCGTCCCATCGCCAGCCGCAGCGCGAGGTAGAAGGGCGCCCGCAGCGCGCTCGCCGCGAGGAGCGGGCCGGCAGCGAGCGTGGTCTCCTTCGCCGGGCTCGGGGCGGCGCGATACCCGAGGAGCACGGTGTAGAACACGGACGGGGCGGGCGGCAGGTCGGCGGCAGACACCGTGGTGGTCGCGGCCGATACCGGCGCCACGGGCTCGGTCGCCGCCGTGGGGTCCGGCGCCGGCTCGCGCTCGCCGCTGATCGCATCGGGCGGTTCCGCGAACCGGGCGTCATCACCCCCGACGACCGGCGACGACTCGGCGGCGGCGAACAGCAGCAGGGCGAGCGACACCGCCGGCATGACGGCATTCTCGCGAAAGCGCCTTTGCGGTCAACCCAGATCGAGCCCGGCAGACACCCAAATAGGCTTTGACAAGCCCCCAGGGATCGATTGAGAACTACGCCCTTCTCACGCAAGGAGAATATCAATATGTCAGATCCAGCCGGTGGTAAGGGCGGCGGCTTCGAGCCCCTGGTCCCCGCCAAGACCGACATGCCCGAGTTCACGCTGCGCGCCTTGATCCTCGGCCTCGTCATGGCCGTGGTCCTGGGCGCCGCCAACGCCTACCTCGGCCTGAAAGCCGGCATGACCATCGCCGCCACCTACCCGGCCGCGGTCATCGGCATGGCGGTGCTGCGCCTGTTCAAGGGCTCCATCCTCGAAGAGAACTTCGCCCGAACCGTGGGCTCGATCGGCGAGTCGGTGGCCGCCGGCGCCATCTTCACCATCCCGGCGTTCGTCATCCTCAACATCTGGCAGTTCCGCTCCGGCGGCAGCCTGATGCAGGAGTACGTGCTCGCCGCGGCCCTGATGATCTTGGGCGGCATCCTCGGCATCCTCTTCGTGACCATCCTCCGCCGGGTGATGGTCGAGGACACCTCGCTGCCCTTCCCCGAGTCGGTGGCCGCCGCCGAGATCCACAAGGCCGGGCAGAAAGGCGCCGACGCCGCGCTGCAGCTGTTCCGCGCCATGGGCGTGGGCGCCCTCATCAAGCTGTTGTCGCGCACCGACATCGACACCAAGGACGGCCTCGGCCTGTTCTTCTCCTCCAACAGCTTCCAGGTCGCGGTCGGCCGGGTCAAAGACGGCCTGGTGCGCTTCGGGCTCACCAAAGACGCGCCGGCGATCACCGCCGGCGGCATCACATCGATCTCCGCCCCCGCCGCCACCCCGGCCTACATCGGCGTCGGCTACATCATCGGCCCGGAGCTCGGGGCGCTGAACTTCGCCGGCGGCCTGCTCGCCTGGGGCCTGTTCGTGCCGCTCCTGGTCTACTTCTTGGGCCCGAGCAACATCGAGGGTTACCTGCGCGCCGCGGGCGGTGACGAGGCGGTCGCCTGGGGCCGGCTCACCGGGCACCTGTATCGCTACATCGTCCGGCCGATCGCGGTCGGCGGCATGTTGGTCGGCGCCTGCTTCACGCTCTACAAGATGCGCGAGAAGCTCGTGGCCGGCATCAAGCGCGGCATCGCCGACGTCAAGAAGTCCGCGACCGCGGGCTCCGCCACCTTGCGCACCGAGCACGACCTCTCTTTCAAGGTGGTGCTGATCGGCATCGTCGCGGTGTCGGTGCTGATGACGGCGCTGTACTTCTACTTCACCGGCACCATCGGCGGCGCCATCCTCGCCGCGATCGTGATGCTGGTCACCGGGTTCTTCTTCGCCGCGGTCTCCGGCAACCTCGTCGGCATGATCGGCTCGTCCAACAACCCGATCTCCGGCCTCACCCTCGCGACCACCATCGTCGCCGCGCTCACCATGGTGATCATCGGCGTCACCGGGGTGCAGGGCGTCGCCGCAGTGTTGGGCGTCGCCGCGGTGGTCTGCGTGTCGTCGGCGGTCGCCGGCGAGATGCTGCAGGACCTGAAGGTCGGGCACATCCTCGGCGGTACGCCGTGGAAGATGCAGGTCGGCGACCTGCTCGGCGTGCTGCTCGCCGGGTTGGTGATGTTCTTCCCGCTCTACGTGCTGCACAACTCCGACCTGGCGCAAAACCCGATCGCCGGCGGCTTCGGCGGCAAGAACCTGCCGGCGCCGCAAGCCGGCCTGATGGCGGCCCTGTCCCAAGGCATCGTCGGCGGTGAGATGGCCTGGCCGCTGGTCATCGTCGGCATCGCGATGGGCGTCGCCTTGATCCTCATCAAGGTGCGCAGCCCGATGCTGTTCTCGGTCGGCATGTACCTGCCGCTCGAGACCACCTTCGCGATCTTCATCGGCGGCCTCATCAAGGGCGCGGTGACCAAGATCGCGGCGCGCCGCAAGTACAACGAGGCGCAGCAGGTGCGGGTCGAGAACGCCGGGGTGCTCGCCGCCTCCGGCCTCATCGCCGGCGAGGCGTTGATGGGCCTGGTGATCGCCGCGGTGGTCTTCTTCATGGACCAGTTCCCGGCGATCGCTGCCTTCGAGCCCGTGGCTTCATGGCTCGCGCTCCCGGTGTTCGCGATCCTCGCGCTCTATCTGATCTTCGTACCGCTGAAGCGCGCCGGTGCCGCCGACGAGCCCGCGCCGACCCGCGCCGTGATGTGAGACTACTGACAAACACTCTGGATCGTCGTTGAACGACGAGGAGCACCTGCGATGTCAAACGCTATCCAAGGACTGAAGCCCGAGCTGTTGTGGAAGTACTTCGCCGAGATCGCGACCATCCCCCACGGCTCGAAGAACGAGACCGCCATCGCCAAGTACGTGGTCGACAAGGCCAAGGGCTTCGGCCTCGCGGTCAAGCAGGACAAGGCCGGCACGGTGCTGGTGAAGCTGCCCGGCACCAAGGGCCTGGAGCGCAAGGCCAGCGTCTGCCTCCAGGGCCACCTGGACATGGTCTGCGAGAAGAACTCCGACAAGAAGCACGACTTCGCGAAGGACCCGATCACTCTCGTCCGCAAGGACAACGTGATCACCGCCGACGGCACGACCCTCGGCGCCGACAACGGCGTGGCGGTGGCCGCGAACCTGGCGCTGATGGAGGACAAGGGCGTCGAGCACGGGCCGCTGGAGCTGTTGTTCACCGTCGATGAAGAGACCGGGTTGACCGGCGCCAACAACCTCGAGCCCGGCTTCGTCGAGAGCAAGATCTTGCTGAACCTCGACTCCGAAGAAGAGGGCGAGCTGACGGTCGGCTGCGCCGGCGGCAAGGACTCGGTCGGCACTTGGAAGGTCGACTTCGAGGCCGCGCCCGCCGGCACGGTCGGGGCGCAGGTCATCGTCAAGGGGCTGAAGGGCGGCCACTCCGGCGTCGACATCCACCGCGGTCGCGGCAATGCGCTGAAGATCTTGGCGCGCGCCCTCACCGCGGTCACCGAGCTCGGCTTCCGGGTGACGTCCCTCGCCGGCGGCAGCAAGCGCAACGCCATCCCGCGTGAAGCGTTCGCGGTGGGCTTCTGCCCCAAGGCCAAGCTCGACGCGGCGACGCAGGCGATCGTGAAGCTCAACGAGGTGATCCGCGGCGCCTACGGCTCCTCCGACCCCGAGGTCCAGGTGCTCTTCGAGACCACCGGCCAGAAGAAGGGCAAGGTGATCAAGAAGGCCCAGGTCGCGAAGATCGTGAAGACCATCACCGCGCTCCCCCACGGGGTGATGCGGATGAGCGCCGACATCAAAGATCTGGTCGAGACCTCCACCAACGTCGCGGTGATCGAGACCGGCAAGAAGGAGGTGACGCTCGCGACCTCGCAGCGCAGCTCGGTGGCCTCCGAGATCTTGGACATGGTCTATTCGGTGCACACCATCTTCGAGCTCGGCGGCGCCCAGGTGGTGCACTCCGCCGGCTACCCCGGCTGGAAGCCGAACTTGAGCTCGCAGATCTTGAAGCTCGCCAAGCAGGTCTACAAGGACCTCTACGGCAAGGAGCCGACCGTCAAGGCGATCCACGCCGGCCTCGAGTGCGGCATCATCGGCGAGAAGTACCCGGGGATGGACATGGTCTCGCTCGGGCCGACGCTCGAGGCGGTGCACTCGCCGGACGAGAAGATCTACGTCGACACCGTCGACAAGTTCTGGCGCTACCTGCTGGCGCTGCTGAAGCGCGTCGACTGAGGGCCGCAGGATGACGGGTCGCGACCGGGTGCCGGCCGGGCCGGGGCGTGGAGGAGGCGGCTGTGAGCAAGCGGATCTTGGTGGCCGACGACGCCGCGTCGTTTCGCCGCCTCGAAGAGATGCTGCTGAAGACGCGGGGCTACACCACCTTGAGCGCCAAGGACGGCGCCGAGGCCCTGAAGCGCGCCATCGTCGAGCAGCCGGACCTGATCCTGCTCGACATCCAGATGCCGGTGATGGACGGCGTGCAGACGCTGGCGGCGCTGAAGCGCGACTCGCGCACCAAGAGGATCCCGGTCATCATCGTCACCACCCTCGGCCGCGACAAGGACCGCGACATCCTCCTCAAGGGCGGCGCCTCCGACCTCATCGGCAAGCCGGTCGACGGCCTGACCCTGGTCCGCAAGATCCGGGCGCTCCTCGGCGAATGAGCGCCGGCACGCCGGCGATCTCAGTCACCCGTTCGAGGTATTCGCGCGCACCATGTCGTCTCCACCTTCCGAGCTCTCGAGGCATCCATGACTGACGCCGCTTTGACCGTCGGCTTCTTCCATCCGTCCCGCGGCCTGTTCCGCTTCCTGGTGTTGATCGTCGCCGGGTCTTTGACCTACGGCAGCTACTTCGCCTATGACTCGGTCGGCGCCCTCGCCCCGACCCTGATCCAAGCCTGGCAGGCCGAGCGCGAGTCGATCGGCTGGCTCTACACCCTCTACAGCGTCGCGGCGATCGTCTCGGTGTTCTTCGGCGGCGTGCTCACCGACCGCATCGGCACCCGCCGCGCCAGCCTGGTGTTCTCCGCCCTCATCGTCATCGGCGCCTGCATCGTAGCGAGCGCGCCGAGCATCCTCGTCGCCTGTGTCGGCCGCTTCATCTTCGGCGCCGGCTCCGAGTCGTTGGTGGTGGCGCAGAACGCCATCTTGAGCCGCTGGTTCCGGGGCCGGGAGCTGGCGCTGTCGTTCGGCATCACCCTCGCGATCGCCCGCCTCGGTACCCTCTTCAGCTTCAACACCGAGTCGCTGATCGCCAGCCGCTTCAGCTGGCAAGCGGCGTTGTGGGCCGCCGCCGGGCTGTGCGTGCTGAGCCTCGTCGCGAACCTGCTCTACTTCGTGATGGACAAGGCCGGCGAGAAGGCGCTCGGCCTCGCCGACGCCACGAGCGGCGACAAGATCGTGCTCGCCGACATCAAGAAGTTCGGCGCCTCCTACTGGTACGTGGTGTTCCTCTGCGTCACCTTCTACTCCGCGATCTTCCCGTTCACCGCCCTGTCCACCGACTTCTTCCACGAGAAGTGGGGCCTGCCGCTCACCACCGACAGCGGCGGCGGCAGCTTCATCGCCGCGGCGTTCGCCGACTTCATGCACATGTTCTCCACCGCCCCCGGCACGTCGTCGATCATCATCTTCGCGTCGATGTGCCTGGCGCCCTTCGCCGGCGGCCTCGTGGACCGCATCGGCCGGCGCGCCTCGTTGATGTTGGTCGGCGCGCTCCTGATGATCCCCTGCCACCTGCTGCTCGGCTTCACGATGCTCGCGCCCTACTACCCGATGCTCTTGCTCGGCGCCTCGTTCGTGCTGGTGCCGGCGGCGCTATGGCCGGCGGTGCCGCTGATCGTCGACAAGAACCGCGTCGGCACCGCGTTCGGCCTGATGACCATGATCCAAAACATCGGCCTGGCATTCTTCCCGTGGCTGAACGGCAAGCTGCGCGATGCCACCCAGGACTACCGCGCCAGCATGGCGATGTTCGCCTGCCTCGGCCTCGTAGGCTTTGTCTTTGCGTTGCTCTTGAAGCGCGCCGACCAGAAGGCCGGCGGCATCCTCGACCGGGGCCGCGCCGCGCAACCGGCGGCGTAGGCCTCGCGCCGCTCGGACGGCGGCCGCGCCTCGGCGTTGTTACAGTAGTCGGTGCCTCGATGATTCGCGTCCAGCGTCTGACCAAGCACTACAAGGTGCACAAGCGCCAGCCGGGGGTCCTGGCGGCGTTGCGGTCGGTCTTTCGCCGCCGCTTCACCACCGTGAAGGCGGTCGACGACATCAGCTTCGAGATCGCGGCCGGCGCCCGCGTCGGCTTCCTCGGCCCGAACGGCGCCGGCAAGACCACGACCCTCAAGGTCCTGGCCGGGCTCTTGGCCCCGACCGCCGGCGAGGTGCGCGTCAAGGGCTTCGTCCCCAACGAGCGGCGCTACGAGTTCTTGCGCTCCATCATGCTGGTCGCCGGCCAGAAGCAGCAGCTCCTCTGGGACCTGCCGCCCGCCGACACCTTCGAGCTCAACCGCGCGATCTACGGCATCGCCCCGGCGGAGTTTCGCGAGCGCCTCAGAGAGATGGTCGAGCTCCTCGAGGTCGAGGACGTCGTCAAGAAACCCACCCGGCAGCTGTCGCTCGGCGAGCGCATGAAGTGCGAGCTGGTGGCGGCGCTCTTGCACCGCCCGACGGTGTTGTTCCTGGACGAGCCGACGATCGGCCTCGACGTCACGATGCAGGCGACGGTGCGCCGCTTCGTGCGCACCTACAACGAGCGCTACGGCGCCACCGTGCTCTTGACCAGCCACAACATGGACGACGTCGCGGCGCTCTGCGAGCGGGTGATGATCATTCACCACGGCCGTTTGATCTTCGACGGCACCCTCGCCGATCTGGTCCGCCAGACCCTGCCCGAGAAGCGCGTCACGCTGCGCCTCGCCAAGGCCGTCCCGGGTGGCGACCTGGCGGTGCTCGGTCGAGTCGTGGAGCACCGCGACGACGCCGCGATCCTACAGGTGCGCCAGAGCGACGTCAGCGACATCGTCAAGACCGCGCTCGCGACCCTGCCGGTGTTGGACCTCAACGTCGAGGACGCGCCCCTCGAAGAGGTGCTCGCCAACGTCTTCGCCGGCGCTGAGGCCAAGCGCCTGCCCGAGGCGGCGTCGTGAGCAAGCGCGCAGTCCCCTGGTACGACCTCCTCGTCACCCTCTTCAAGGTCGGCTTCGCCGACGCCGTGGCCTATCGCGGCGAGATGTTCGTCTGGCTGCTCGCCACCAACATGCCGCTCATCATGTTGGTGTTGTGGAGCGCGGTGGCCGCGGAGGCGCCGGTGGGGCGCTACGGGCAGCGCGAGTTCGCCGCTTACTTTCTGTCGACGCTGGTGGTCCGGCTGCTCACCGGGGCGTGGGTGGTGTGGACCATGAACCTGGAGATCAAGAACGGCCAGCTCGCGATGCGCCTCATCCGCCCGGTGCACCCGTTCTGGATGTTCGCGGCCGAGAACGTCGCCGCCTGGCCGTTGCGCGCGGTGATGGCGGTGCCGATCGGGGTCGCCGCGGTGTGGATGGTGGGCGGGCAATACTTCACCCGAGATCTGCGCCAGTGGGCGCTGTTTCCGATCGCGGTCTTGAGCGCCTGGTTGTTGAACTTCTCGATCATGCTGGTCATCGGTTGTCTGGCGTTCTTCTGGCAGAGCTCGTTTGGCGCCTTCGAGGTCTGGTTCCGGCTCTACATCGTGTTCTCGGGCTACGTCGTCCCGGTCGACCTGTTCCCGCGCGTGCTGCAGGACGCCCTGCGCTACTTGCCGTTTCGCTACCTGCTGGCGTTCCCGGTCGAGACCGCGCTCGGCACGATCTCCTTCACCACCGCGCTGCACGATCTGGCGCGGCAGTGGCTGTTCATCTCGCTGGCGCTCGCGGTCGCCGTCGTGCTCTGGCAACGCGGCGTCAGGCGCTACGAGGCGTTCGGAGGCTAGGTGCGCTACCTGCGGCTGTTCTTCATCCAGCTCAAGGCGTCGCTGCTCGTGGCGATGCAGTATCGCCTCGACTTCTTGATCGACCTCGGGCTCGCGATCCTCGCGACCTCGTCGGCGCTGGTGCCGCTCCTCGTGCTCTACGGCGATCGGCAAACGGTCGCCGGGTGGACCTGGCCGCAGGCGCTCCTGGTGGTCGGGTTCTTCAACGTGTTGCGCGGCATCTTGAACAGCGTGATTCAACCGTCGCTGCAGGCGGTGGTCGAGCACATCCGCCGCGGCACGTTGGACTTCGTGTTGATGAAGCCGGCGGACGCGCAGTTCTTGGTGTCGACGGCGCGCTTCGAGGTGCGGGAAGTGACCGACAGCCTCGCGGGCGTCGGCATCATCGCCTACGCGCTGTCCCGCTTGGGCGAGTGGCCCGGACCGCTGGGCGTCGCGGCCGCGGTCTTGATCGTCGGCTGCGGGGTCATGATCCTCTACTCGATCTTCATCCTGGTCGTCGGCCTGGCGTTCGTCTGGGTCAAGGTCGACAACCTCTCGTACCTGTTCATGTCGCTGTTCGACGCCGCCCGCTGGCCGGCCTCGGTGTTCCGCGGCGCGATGGCCTGGGTCTTCACCTTCATATTGCCGCTCGCGGTGATGACGACGTTTCCGGCCCTCGCGGTGATGAATCGCCTGACGCCGGCGGCGCTCGCCCAGGCGCTGCTGGTGACGGCGGTGTTCCTGACGTTGTCCCGCGTCGCCTGGCTGCAGTGTCTGCGGCGGTACACGAGCGCCGGCGGTTAGAGCGCGCCGCCGGCCCTCGGCCGGGTGTTGCTCACCAGAACCGGGAGCGCCGGCGTGGTGCCGGGCTCGAGATCGCCGCCGAGGAGCGCACGCAAGCGGCGCGGCAAGACCTCGGCCGCGGCGGTCTTGCGCACGAAACCGTCGGCGCCGCACTCCTTGGCAAGTCGTGCCAGCTCGTCTTCGGGGCGCGTCGAGTGCAACAGGACGCGGGTGTTGGCCAGGCGCGGGTGGCGACGCAGGCTGGCGACCAGCTCCGGCCCCTCGATGAGAGGCATGTTGACGTCGACCAGGACGACGTCCGGTCGCTCGCGGACGATCTCCGCTCCGGAGCCAATCGCCTCGCTGCGGGTGAACACCTCGAAGCCCGAGGCCTCCAGGAGCGTGCGCACCGATTTCAGCACGATGAGACTGTCGTCGATCACCATGACCCGATGTCGTTGCATGTCCCCCCCTTGCCGAGCACCACTAGGGTACCACAGTTGCCGGGCACTCTGGTGGCGACGCCGGCCGCAGATCAGGGTCGAGGCGCGTGTCCTGATCTCGGGACTTGACTAGTGCCAGGCGTTTTGCGCAGAGTGCGCGCGCTCGGTCATTGTCTCTTAGGGGGGACCATGGACCACGATGGCGAACGCGAGGCGGCAGCGCGCCTTGGCGCCGAAGCCTCGGGCGCGGCGCGCGGCGGGTTCACGCCGGCGGCGTTCGTCGACGACGCGCTGTTTGCCGACTTCCTCGCGGCCGAGACCGCCGCGCTCGGCGAGCTCGAGCGCGACATCCTGAAGGGCGAAGATCCGGAGCGCCTCGAAGCCGCAACTGCCGCCGTCAAGCGCCGCGTCCACACCATGAAGGGCGAGGCGGCGCTGGTAGGCGCCGCCGACGTCGCGACCTTCTGCCACGCCCTCGAAGACTTCCTGGGCGCCTCCGGCCTTGTCCCCGACCTGACCGACAGGCTTCTCGAGGCCACGGATTGGCTGGCCGGCGCCCTGACCGCCTATGGCCGTCGGCAGCTGCCGACCCCGAGCGCCGCCGACGCCATCGCCCGCCTGTCGCTCGACAGACCGACGGACGGCGCCGAGCCGGCGCGCCCGGTCGCCGCGCCCTTGCCCTCGGGGCGGAGCCTGCCGGCAGCGCCCGGCGTCGGCCCGGCCACGGTACGCGTGAGCCTGCCGCGGGTCGACCAGTTGGTCGAAGCCATCGGCGAGCTCATCACCGTCGAAGCGGCTCTGAAGCACTCCCCCGAGCTGGCGGGGAGACGGAGTGGGCGGCTCTGCGACACCCTGGCGCAGCTCGGCAAGGTGAGCCGCGACCTGCAAGACATCGGTCTGCGGATACGCATGGTTCCGTTGCTGTCGACCTTTCACAAGCTCGCGCGCCTGGTCCGCGACCAATCACGCAAACACGGCAAGGACGTCCGGTTGACGCTGCAAGGCGAGGGGATCGAGCTCGATCGCGGCGTGGTCGAACAGCTCGGCGAGCCCCTGGCGCACCTGGTGCGCAATGCCATCGATCACGGCATCGAGGGCCGGCGCGAGCGCGTCGCCGCCGGCAAGTCCGAGACCGGGCAGCTGGCGATCACCGCATTTCACGAGGGTGGCAACATCGCCATCCAGATCGATGACGACGGCCGCGGCCTCGATCGAAGGGCGATCGCGGCGCGGGCCGTGGCCCAGAACCTCGTGAGCCCGACCCAAGCCGCTGGTCTCACCGACGCCGAGGTCGACGACCTGATCTTCGCGCCGGGCCTGTCGACCGCGAGCGCGGTCACCGACACCTCGGGTCGGGGGCTGGGCATGGACATCGTGCGCCGGGCGGTCGTCGCCTTGCGAGGAAGCCTGAGCGTCCGTTCGCGCCCCGGCCGCGGCACCACCATCAAGCTGCTGGTGCCGCTGACCCTGGCGGTGATGAATGGCACGGTCGTGGCGGTGGGCCGTGAGCGCTTCGTGCTGCCGACCTTGGCGGTGATCGAGTCGCTGCGACCGGCGCCCGCGGCCTTGGCCACCTGGGCCGGGCGCCACGACATGCTGCACCTGCGTGGCGAGGTGGTGCCGCTGTTGTGGCTCGGGAGCTGGCTTGGAGTGCAGGACTACGTCACCGAGGTCACGCGCGCCCTGTGCGTCGTCGTCGAGTGCCGCGGCCGCCGGGTCGGGCTGGTGGTGGACGACGTCGTCAGTCAGCAACCCACGGTCATTCGCTCGCTCGGTCCGACCTTCGAAGGCCAGGCGCTGTTGTCGGGCGCGGTGATTCTCGCCGACGGCCTGGTCGCCCTCATCGTCAACCTCGACGCCGTGACCGCTTGGGCGGCAGGCGCCTTCAATTCTGCGACCGATCATTCGCGAGGGAGTCAGGCATGGACACCACCCCGAACCCTGGGTTGAACCCAAGCGCCAACGCCCGCGGCGCGGCGCGGTCGCGAGCGGCGGCCGGCAAGTACATGACCTTCAGGCTGGACGGGCAAGCGTACGGCGTCGAGATCCTCAGGGTCAAAGAGCTCATCCGCCTGCAGGAAATCACCCGGGTGCCACAGGCGAACGCCGTCATTCGCGGCGTCATCAACCTCCGGGGCAAGATCATCCCGGTCGTCGACCTCCGGCAGAAGTTCGGCATGGGCTGCCTGGTGCCGACCGAGCAGACGGTGATCATCGTGATGCAGCTCCCGGTATTCGACCACGACCTCGAGATGGGCGTCCTCGTCGACGAGGTGCTCGAAGTGCGGCACCTCAGTGACGGCCAGATCGAGCCGCCGCCGGACCTCGGTCCCCAGGAGGCGGCGCCGGCGGCGCTCTGTGGCATCGGCAAAGACGACAAGCAGGTGATCCTGCTGCTCGATATCGCCAAGCTGATGAGCGGTGGGGACACCGCAGATCTCAAACGCGCCGCGATCCTCGTGGCGCCAACCAGCCAAGAAGGAGTCGGACATGGCGCGTAGAGCTGCGAGCAAGAAAGGCAACGGAAAGCAGCGCCCCCAAGACGGCACGCACCACGCGACCGCGTATCTGCACGCCGTGCCCACGCCGATCGTCGCGGTCGATACCGCTTTCACCGTGACCTTCATCAACCAGGCCGGCGCCGCCCTCCTCGGCGGTGCGCCGGCGAGCTTCCTCGGCCGCAAGTGCTTCGAACTCTTCAAGACCACGCACTGCCACACCGCGGAGTGTCGCTGCGCCCAAGCCATGCAGCGCGGCGAGGCGCGCGAGGGCGAGACCACGTCGCAGATCGTCGCCGGCGGCCTCCCGATCCGTTACACCGCCGCACCGCTGCGCGGTCCGCGCGGCGAGATCATCGGCGCCATCGAATACATCGTCGACGTGACCGAGACCCACCGGGCGCTGTCGCAGGCGGCCGAGAAGGTCGCCCACCTCGACAACATCCCGACCCCGGTGCTGGCGGTCGATCGGGACCTGAACGTCACCTACATCAATCCGGCGGGCGCGAGCCTCGTCGGCCAACCGGCAGCCTCGCTCTGCGGTCGGAAATGCTTCGAGCTCTTCCGCACCACGCACTGCAACACCCCCGAGTGCCGGATCATGCAGGCGATGAGCTCGGGCCAGGTGCGCCGCGGCGAGGCCGTGGCGCGACCGAACGGCAACGCCGGCACGCCCATCGAGTACACCGCGGCGCCGATCCGAGGCGTCACCGGGCAGATCATCGGCGGGCTCGAGTACGTCGTCGACATCAGCGAGCGCAAGGCCGTGCTCGAGGAGATCACCCGCATCGTCGGCGAGCTGGCGAACGCCAACCTCACGGTGCGCAGCCGCGGCACCTACAGCGGCGACTTCCTGGCGATCACCGATCACCTGAACCGTGGCGTCGGCGCGGTCAACGACGCCATGGGCCAGGTGGCCGACGCCGCCGACCAGGTCTCGGCGGCGGCGAGCCAGATCGCGACCGGAGCCCAGGCGGTCGCCGAAGGGGCTTCGGAGCAGGCGAGCGCCATCGAAGAGACGTCGAGCAGCATGAAGGAGATGGCCGACGTCACCGAGCGCAACGCCGACAGCGCCCGCCACGCCGATCAAGTGGCACAGAGCGCCCGCGCGACCGCAGCGGCGGGCGGCGCGGCGGTCACCCGGATGATCGACGCGGTCGCCAAGATCCGGGCGTCGTCGGCGGCCACCGCGGAGATCATCCGCGACATCAACGAGATCGCCTTCCAGACCAACCTCCTGGCGCTCAACGCCGCGGTCGAGGCGGCGCGGGCCGGCGAGGCCGGACGGGGCTTCGCCGTGGTCGCCGAGGAGGTGCGCAACCTGGCGATGCGCGCCAAGGAGGCCGCCCGGCGCACCGAGGAGCTCATCAAGGGGGCGATGGAGCTCGCCGATGGCGGCACGGCGATCTCGGCCGAGGTCAACACCAAGTTCACCGACATCGTCGACAAGGTCGACAAGCTCAGCGACGCCGTCGGCGGCATTGCGCGCGCAAGCGACGAGCAAGCGCACGGCATCGCCCAGGTGAACAAGGCCGTAGCGCAAATGGACCAGGTGACCCAACGCAACGCCGCCAGCAGCGAGGAGTCCTCGAGCGCCGCCGAAGAGCTGGCCGCGCAGGCCGACGAGCTCGCCGCCCTCGTCGGACGCTTCCAGCTCACCCGCTCGGCCCCGGCGCCGAGGCCCGCGCTGCAAGACCAGCATGCCGGGCCGGCAGACCCGGCGCGCCGATCGTCCCGCCAAAGCCGACGCCTGAACGGGCGCCGCCCGGTCGACCCGGCCGCGGTCATTCCCCTTACTGACGAGGAGAACGTCGCCGATTTCTAGGTCGTAACCGGGTGCGTGCCGATGACCCCTGAGCTCTTTCGGCGCTTCTGCGCCCTGGCGAACGATCACGCCGGCCTCAACCTGCAGCGGGGCAAGGAGGCAATGGTCGCGGCGCGGGTCGGCAAGCGCGTTCGGGCCCTGGGGCTGAAGAGCGCCGCGGCCTACCTCGAGCGCCTGGAGGCGGACGGCAGCGGCGAGGAGCTGGCGGCGTTCCTGGGCGTCATCACCACGAGCTTTACCGGGTTCTTCCGTGAGCCGGAGCACTTCGACATCCTCGCCCGCGCCGCGGCGGTGTGGGCGCGGCGGCGTACGCCGGTGCGCGTCTGGTCGGCGGCGGTGGCGAGCGGCGAGGAGGCCTACTCGATCGCCATGACCCTGGCGACGACGCTCGGGGAGGACGGCGACTGGCGGGTGCTCGGCACCGACATCTCCGCACCGGCGCTGGCCGAGGCGGGGCGGGCGGTCTATGCCGCCGAGCGCCTGGGCTCGATCCACCCGACGCTGCGCCGGCAGTTCTTGCGCCTGCAGCGCCGCGGCCGCGACGCTGGCGCGACCTTCGCCATCAGCCCCCGCTTGCGGCGCCACGTCGCCTTCGGCCGCCTCAACCTCGCGGGTCCGCCCTTCCGGTTGCGCGGCGGCCACGACGCCATCTTCTGCCGCAACGTCATGATCTACCTCACCGCCGAGGTCCGCGCCGAGCTCGGCGCCGAGCTCGCCAGACTGTTGCGCCCCGGCGGCCGGTTGTTCCTCGCGCACAGTGAGACCCTCGCCGACCCGAGCACCGAGCTCGAGCTGGTCGGTCCCTCGGTGCGCATGCGGCCGGGCGATCCGTTGCTGCGGGCCGCCCTCGCCGAGGGCAAAGAGCGGCGCGCGACGGGACACTAGGATGGCGGATCGCGACCGCGGCCGGCCGGTGCGGGTCCTCGTGGTCGACGACTCGGCGTTGGTGCGCCGCGCCTTGGCCCGAGGTCTTAGCGCCGAGCCCGGCATCGAGATCATCGGCACCGCCCCCGATGCGTTCGTGGCCCGCGACCTCATCGTCCGCCGCGCCCCTGACGTCGTCACCTTGGACCTGGAGCTGCCGCGGCTCGACGGCCTGACGTTCTTGCGCCGTCTGATGCGGCACCACCCCTTGCCGGTGATCGTGCTGTCGTCCTTTACCCCCAAGGGCAGCGCGAAGGCCCTGGACGCCATGGCCGCCGGCGCCGTCGAGGTGGTGTGCAAACCCCTCGCGGCGGCCGCCGCCGGCGCCCTCCCCGCGCTGTTGGCGGGAGTCATCAAGAACGTCGGCAAGGCCAAGGTCGCGCCGTCCAGAGCCCGGCCGGCGGTGCGCGCCCCCGAAGGCGGCGCGTACGGCAACGTCGTCGCCGCGCTCGGTGCGTCGACCGGCGGCACCGTCGCCCTCGAGGAGGTCCTCAGGGCGATGCCCGCCGACGCGTTGCCCCTGGTCATCACTCAGCACCTGCCGGCGATGTTCTCCGCCGCGTTCGCCGAGCGGCTGGCGCGCGCCGCACGGCTCGACGTGCGGGTCGCCAAGCACGGCGACAAGGTGCAGCGCGGCGTCGCCCTCGTCGCCCCCGGCGACCACCATCTTCGCCTTTGCCGCGGTGCCGGTGGACTGTGGGTGAGCGTCACGACCGAGCCACCGGTCAACCGCCATCGACCCTCGGTGGACGTGCTCTTCCAATCCGCGGCCGAGAGCGCCGGGGCAAACGCCGTGGGCGTGCTCCTCACCGGCATGGGCGCGGACGGCGCCCAGGGGCTGTTGGCGATGCGCCGGGCCGGCGCCGCGACCCTCGTCCAGGACGAGGCGAGCTCGGTCGTCTTCGGGATGCCCAGGGCGGCGATCGAGCTCGGCGCGGCCGAGCGCGTCACCTCGCTCTGCGAGCTGCCGGCGGTCCTCTTGAGCCTCGCGGTGCGACAGGCCCGCCGGTGAGCGCCGCATTACCGTTCACGGGGGACCGCCCGCCGCGAGAAGATCCTCGGCGAGAACAAGGCGTTGTGGCGCGGCTCTGCGTCCCCCGTGAGCCCCACGCTCGGGACCGGCAAAGCCGGATCCTTCGCGTCTACGGCCATTTACGAGAGCCATCGTGATGACCCCGTGAACGAATATGAAGTGGCCGCCTCGGTCGCGCCTACTTCTCCCCCTCGGCGCCGAGCTTGTCGGCGGTGGGGAAGCTCGGCGCGATGTCGGTCGGCACCTTCACGAGCTTGTCGAGCACCTTCTGGGTCTCGGGCCGAACCACCGCGAGCCGGGTGAAGAGGTCGCTCGCCTTGTTGCGATCGCCCAGGGCCTGCAGGCTCAAGAGCTCCTGAGTGAGCTTCGCCACCGCGTCCTTCGCCTTCTTGGCGTCCACCGCGAAGCTGCCGTTCTTCGCCACTTTGTAGGCGCCCTCGTCGAGCAGGTAGTTGAGCTGCAGCGCGACCCCTTTGCCGTGCGCCTCGTTGATCCCGAAGCGCAGCGAGCGAAACGACGACGCCAGGAACGTGACGTACATCGACTTCTCCAGCTTCTTGTCGATGAGCCCCTTGTCGATGAGCTGCTGCATCGCCCACAGCCCGGTGATGTCGGCCTTGGCCTCCTCGACCGCGCTGTAGAGGTCCTGAAGCTCGGCGCGCACCGTCGTCGGCTTGCCGTCCTTCTTGATGTCGTGCGGCCCGAGCCCGTGCATCAGCTCGTGCATCAAGATGTGGGTGAAGAAGGCCTCGAACACCACGTTCTTCTGATCGATCGGCGCCAGCGCCACCTTGCTGATCGGCAGCAGCACCTTGGCGAACTTGGCCTCCTGGACGTTCTTCAACATCACCCGCTTGGTGCCGACCTCCTTGGCGATGCGCTCGTCGTTCGGCAGGTTGAAGGCCGCGGTCTGCACGCCGGCGTAGGCCTCGCCCGACGAGAAGATCGAGTTGACGACGCGGATCGGCGCCAGCGCCCCGATCTTGGGGTTCCGGTACGCCGGCTCGATCGGCAAGGTGTTCTCCAGCCCCTGGAGCTCGGCCGAGAACTTGGCGAGCTTGGCGGTCTCGGCGTCGTCGCGGATGGTGACGAAGGCCTCGAACGCCGCCTTGGCGTTGAACCACTCGTCCTCGTAGACCTCGTAGGGCCCGAGCACCGGCTCGATCGCCGCGTCGAGCTGCATCCACGCCATGTCGCTCTCGTAGTAGTCGTTGGAGGCAAAGGCCGCGGCGCGCTTGCGCAGGAAGTTGGCCAGGGTCTCGTTGGTGGTGAGCGCCGCCGCCTCCAACAGGTAGCTGCCCGCGACCTGCAGCTCGGTCTGGTACTCGAGGTTGTAGCCCACACCCTTGAGCTTGTTGTCGCTGCTGCGGCGGATCACGTAGAAGAACGCGAGCGCCTTCTCCTTGTCGGCGGGCGCCAAACCCTTGATCCAGGTGTCCAGGTCCGCCTTGGTAGCGTCCGCGGGGTAGAAAGTCCCGGCCGGCGGCTTCGGCGGCACGTTGGCCAAGAACGGCCGGTTGCCGTCCAACCGCCACCACGGCCCCTTGTTGATCAGGAACGCCTTCAAGCGCTCCTTGCCGAGCGGCGTCGGGTCGGAAAGCAGGCTCATCAACACGCCCTCGTTGCCGGCCCACACCTGGCGCAGGTAGATGCCGTCCATCACCCGCGCCGCCGCGACGATCTTCGCCAGCGCCTGCCTCTCGTTCCCCGGCAGCTCGGCGAGGTCGACGTTGAGCGGCACCGGCGCGAACGCGGCGTTGAGCTTCTTCAGCTCGGGGAGCGTCGGCACCTTGTTGTCGGCGGCACGAGCAGCGATCGGCATGAAGAGCACCAGAGCCAGAGAGGTGAGATTGCGTGTCATGTCGGCCTTTATTCAGAGCCTTGCGACCGAGGTCAAGGCCTCGCTTTCCCCTACCCGGAGTTGCCGGCTATATTGCCTTCGTCTTGATTTGATTCCCGCGCGGCCGCCGCGGCCGCGCTCCGTGACCCCCACCCCCCGTCCCCCGCCCCCGGGTGGGGCGGGGGCGGAGATCGCTTCATCACGGAGGTCTTCGTGCTCGGCCGCGTGACGTGCTTCTTCGTCTCCCTCAAGGACTACAACCGCTCCTTCTGGGCCGCGAACGTCTCGGAGCTCTTCGAGCGCGTCGCGTTCTACGGCATGACGCCGATGCTGGTCGTCTACCTCACCGAGGCCCGCCACATCCCCGACGCCACCGCGATCCGCATCAGCGGCAACTTCGGCATGGTGACCTACGGCCTCGCCGCCCTCTCCGGCTTCTTGGCCGACCTGCTGGGCTACCGCCGCGCCATCCTGCTGGCGTACGCGCTGCTCAGCGTCGGCTACCTCGCCACCGGGCAAGCGACGAGCTACGGCGGCATCCTCGCGGCGCTGCTGCTGGTCGCGGTTGGCGCGTCACTCATCAAGCCGATCATCACCGGCACGGTGCAGAAGAGCTGCAGCGACGCGCAGCGCGCCGTGGGCTTCTCGGTGTACTACACCCTGGTCAACGTCGGCGGCTCGATCGGCCCCAACCTGTCGGCGGCGGTGCGCGGCCGCTTCGGCGTCGAGAGCGTGTTCGTGAGCTCGGCGGCGGCGGCGGCCGTCGCGCTGCTCTTGGTGCTCCTCGTCTACCGCGAGCCGGCCGGCCCAGAGGCCGGCGACAAGCGAACCCTCGGCCAGTTCGGCGGTGACTTCTTGCGGGTGATCACCAACCCCCGCCTGATGCTGTTGTTCCTGTTCGTCGCTTGCTTTTGGAGCATGTTCTTCGCGTTCATGAACGTGCTGCCGCTCTATCTGCGCGACGATCTCCACGTGTCGCCGGCGTTGTTGGGCCTCATCCCCTCGTTGGAGTCGATCGCCGTCATCTGCCTGCAAGTGATCGTCGGCTATCTGGTGCGGGGCATGGCGCCGTTTCGCGCCATCCTCCTCGCGATCCTGGTCTCGGCCGCCGGCGTCGCCTTCATGGGGGTGTATCCGTTGGCGCTGTTCGCCGGGCTCGGGGTCATGATCTTCGCGCTCGGCGAGATGATCTACTCGGCGCACTTCTACCACTACCTCGGCAACATGGCGCCCAAAGGCCAAACCGGCATGTACATGGGCTTCGCGTTCCTACCGATCGCGATGGGGAGCTTCATCTCCGGCCAGATCGGCGGCCCGATCGCCTCTTACTTCCGGGTCACGCTGCAGGCGCCGCAGATGATGTGGTTCGGCTTCGCCGCGGTCGGCCTCGCCGCCGGCATCGGCCTGGCGGTGCTCACCCGGACCTCGACGCCGAGCGACCGGGTAGCGTGAGGCCTCGGTCCTTGACCCTCGCGCCGTCACCTTGTTACCATCTTCGCGTGCGGTTGAGACAAGAACCGCGGTCGTCATAGGATAGGGAGGTCGCCGTGGAAATCAGAGGCGCCGGGTCCACGATCAACAAGCTCGTTGAGCAGCACCCGAGCTATCGCAGCGCCGTGGCAACCGTGGCCGAGCGCGCCGAGACCGGCGAGCTCAGCGCCGATTGGCAAGCGGTCAGCGCCGCTCTGAAGAAGCTCGGCGTCGCCGATTCCGACGCCAGCTCTCTCGCCCTCGAGATCAGCCACCGGGCGCTGATCACCCGTTACGATCCCGACGGTGCGCTGCGCGCCAAGGGCCTGCCGGAGGCCGAGATCGCCAAGATCGGGAAGATCGCCCTGCGCCACGCGACCGCGCCCAAGGCCGACCGCCTGCAGCACCTCGCCCGGTCAACGCCGGACATCGCCGGGTTGCGGGTGGACGTCGAGCTGGTGCAAAAACGCGACTCGCTGACCCGCGGCTCGTCGGCGCTGGGCCGTCGCACGATGGCCCGACAGGCGGACATGGCGGCGCTCCGGCTGCGGGCGCTCGCCAAGGCGCTCGATGTCGATCTCGCCGATCTCATGCACACCGTCGGCCGGACGGTCATCGACGGCAAACGGGCCGACCAGCTCATCGAAACCCAGTTCTCGCAGTACTTGCCCGCCGGGACGGTGTTTGACCGCACCCAGGGCCGGGTCCAGCTCGTCAGCCCCGAGGTCTATGCGAACGAGACCAACTCGTGGCTCGGGCAAGCGGTGGCGAAGCTCCTCAAGCAAGATCCGCGAGTGCCCTACGAGCTGCCGCGCCTGGAACGAAACGGCCGGGTGCTGATCGCCGCCACCCACACCCACTTCGGCAACGGTGGCATGGTGCCCCTCGGGCTACGGGAGTACGCCCACCCGCAGCTGGTCGCGGCGCTGGGAGGCGACCCCGGCGCGGCGTCGCTGGCGCAGGGACTCGCCTTCTACTTGGCGGAGTGGGTCAACGAGCAGTTCGACCCGGAGCGCGCCAAGCGTCAACTGGCCGACGCCGCGGCGGTGGGCGTCAAAGGCCGGCCGCCGGTCTCTTGGGCAGCCGTCGACTACGCGCTGCCGGGACGGCGGGTGTGGCTGAGCATCGCCGCCGCCGTGGGCTACGACGCGGTGGCGGAAGGATTCTTCCAGGATCCAGCGAGGCTGCGCACCCAGATCGAAGAACTGGTAGGAGCGACGGGCTACCGCCAAATCGTGGACGCCCTAGCTCAGGAAGAGCGTGGCCGGCTGTCGTTGTCCGCGTTGGAGGGGATCGTCGACGGCCTGTTCGAGAAGGCCGCGGCCCGGGAGAAGATCCTGCCCGGGGTCCTTGCCGACATCGATCTGAAGAAGGCGGCGACGTGGGAGAAGCTCGTGACTGCGGTCGCTGACAAGCTGAAGACGACCCCGGCGGCCGCTGCCGAGGTTCTCGCTGCGGGCTGCGACCTCGTCCCGAACGACAAGCGCGCGGCGCTCGCTGCCGCCGTCATCGAGACGCTCGGCGACGCGGGGATGAACGGCTTGCCCGCCCCAGCATTCGCGACGCTCGGCGCTCTGATCTACGATGACGGCAAGCTGTTCGCGAGCCTCGCCGCACACGCCGCCGACCATGCGGGGTGGATCTACGCGCGCCATGACCGCCTCCCCGAGCAGCTCGCCGCCGGCGCTTCACGGAGCGCCCAACGGACCTTTGAGCGGAGTCTGGCGTGGCGAGGGGCGCAAGCGATCGCCGAGCTCCAGAATGGCTTGGCGCTGCCACCGGGCGCCGCCAAAGGCTACCTCGCCGAAGTGCGCAACGCGGCAACCAAGGGCCTGCAGCAGGTGCTCGAGCCCTACCTCGCCGCCGACAAGCTCGACGCGGTAATGCAGACCCTGCGCGACGCTCACAGCGTCGACATGAAGCACGATTCCACCTTCGCCTGGGCCGAGATCGTCAGCAGCGGCGCCGCCAACACCCGCGCCAGCCACCTGGCGCTCGGCGGGACCACGCCCTGGGCCTGCGTGCTCGAGACCGGCGATCCGACCCCCTACGTCGAGCTGGCGCTGCACTCCGCCCGGGACCACAAGGTCGCCGCGGTGCTCGGTGACGACATCGCGAGCGCGCTGCTCAAAGAGGTCGCCAACGGCCTCGGCTCGTTGACGACAGACAGGACGGTCGCCGACGGCATCCGGGGGTACTCTGGGTCCAGCCCCGGCCTTGTCCCGGACCAGGTGATCTACTGCTTCGGTCTGGCGCTCGAACGCGCGGCACACCAGGCGAGTCCCACGGCCACCGACGAGCAGGTCAAGCGCGCCGTGACCGAGCAGTTGCTCCGGGTCGCGCTCCACGGGCGACTCGACGTCCTTCGCAGCGCCGTCGATGCCGTCTCTGGCGCGGGGGCGTTCGACGCGCTGTGCGCGTCACTGAAGACGGTGCCCCGAAGCCCGGACGGTCTCGAGGCGCTTCGACCGCAGCTCAAGAAGATCCACGCGTAGCGGGCTCTTGGCTTGAACGCCGTCATTGATCCCAGGGAACGCGAAGTGGCCGCCCTCGTCGAGCAAGCGGAGCGAGCCGCCCGGCACCGGCAGCTCACCGACCGTCCCATCGCCGATTCAGCATCGTTGCGCCTCGCGGCCGCTCGGCTCACCGAGATCCTCGAGGGATTGGACGCCGACGATCGCGAGCAGCGACGGCTGGGCGGGCAAATCCTCGACGCGCTGGCGTTGTGCGACTACGCCGCGGGTGGGCCGGCGATGAAGCGGTAGCCTTCGGCACCGGTTGGCGCCGGGCGCGCGTCAGAACGTGTAACCGAACGCCATGCTGATCGCGACGCCGCCGCCGACCGCGAGGTCGATCGCGCGCTTCTGGTCGGCGAGCGGCCGGCCGGAGGTGATCTGCAGGTTGAGGTGCATGCGATCACGTCCCCCCAGACGTGCGGTCATCTCCCTCCCCTAGCCTCAAACCGGCAGGGCGACAACGGGCGCCGTCGCCGGCGTCATTCGGGCTCCGTAGGGCCCCCGCACGCCGGTTCGCCGCGCCCTCACTGCGCCGGCAAGGTCATCAACCCCTCGAGCACCGCGAGCGCCAGCAACGCGATCCCGGTCTCCAGGGTCGCCTTGGGATCGGGCGCGAACTCGGGTGAGTGCAAGCCGGGGACGTTGGCGGCACCGCGGGCGTCGTAGATCGCCTTCGGCGTCGCGCCGAGGTTGTACATCACCCCGGGGATGCCGAGATCCTTCGGGAACCGCCCGAAGTCCTCACCGCCGCCGCTCTTCTCGTCCTCCACGAACACGCGCTCCGGCCCGATCGCGGCCACGAAGAGCTGCCGCAGGTGCTCGGTCCAGGCGGGGTCGTTGTAGGTCGACGGCACCGACACCGGATCGACGTTGACCTCCGGGTCCTGCGGCGCCGCGTGCGCCCGCGCCACGTGCACCGCGACCCGCTTGATCTCTTCGAGCAGGAAGTCTCGCATCTCGTCGCCGTAGGAGCGCACCGTCAACAGCAGGCGCGCGACGGGCGGGATGATGTTGTGCTTGGTGCCGCCCTCGAACTTGCCCACCGTGATCACCGCGAGCTCGCCGGGCTTGGTCCGCCGCGCGACGATGCTCTGCAGCTCGACGATGATCGACGCGCCGATGACGATCGGGTCGATGGTGCGCTCGGGGTGAGCGCCGTGGCCGCCTTTGCCGTGGACCACGATCTCCACCGAGTCGACGTTCGCCGACGAGTAGCCCGGGTGAAACCACGCGGTCCCGGCCAGGTCCCACGAGTCGTGGATCGCGAGCGCCAGCTGCGGTTTGCCGGTCTTGGCGAGCACCTGGGCAAAGCGGGGATCGGCGAGCATCGCCGCCGCGCCGCGCCCGGTCTCCTCGGCCGGTTGGATCACCGCGACCACCGTCCCGCTCCATCGACTCGCGAGGGCGTTCAAGATCGCGAACGCGCCGAGCGCGTCGGTCATGTGGATGTCGTGGCCGCAGGCGTGCATCACCCCGGGCTTGGTGCTGCGATACGGGAGCCCGGTGTTCTCGGCGACCGGCAACGCGTCCATGTCGGCCCGCACCAGCACCACCGGTCCCTTGCCGGCCTTCTTGCCGGCGAGCACCGCGACGATGCCGGTGCCCCCGATCTTGTCGTGGACCTCCATGCCGAGCTTCTTGAGCTCCTGGCTCATGCGCTTCGCGGTCTCGACCTCTTGCCCCGAGACCTCGGGGTGCGCATGCATCCACTCGTAGGTCTTGAGGAGCCCGGGCACGATCTTCGCCGCCTCGGCGCGCACCGCGTCGACGTACGGCGTGGCCGCGAGGGTCGGCGGCGGCGGAGCCGCGAGACCGAGCAAAACAACCGTCAGCATCATGGAGCGCTCCTTTGCCGAGGGTCAGCCGCGCACGAAGTCGTTGGTGCGGCGCTCGACGTCGATCGTGGTGTGCGGGCCGTGCCCGGGGACGACCTCGACGGCGCCGTTCAGCGTATAGAGGCGGTCGCGGATCGAGCGGCTGATGGCGTCGAAGTCCCCGCCCCACAAGTCGGTCCGGCCGATGCCGCCGGCGAACAACGTGTCACCGGTCAGACAGAGCTCGGCGCCCGACACCAACAGCGACACCGACCCCGGCGTGTGCCCGGGGGTGTGGATGACGCCGAGCTCGAGGCGGCCGCAACGAACGGCGTCGCCGTCCTTGAACGTTCGCGCCATCGGCTGGGTCTCGGGGGGCGGCAGGCCGATGAGGGCCGCCTGTTGCGGCACGATGTCGTGCAGGAAGCGGTCGGCGTCGTGCAGGTAGGTGGGGGCGCCGGTCATGCGGGCGAGCGCCGCCGTGGCGCCGACGTGGTCGATGTGGGCGTGGGTGTGGAGGATGTGTTTGACCTGGAGCTTCAGGTGCTCGAGGGTCGCCAAAATCTGCGCGGCGTCGTCGCCCGGGTCGATGACGATGGCCTCGCGGCTGTCCTCGTCGCCGAGGATGACGCAGTTGCAGGCGAGCAGGCCGACCGGGAAGATCGTGGTGATCATGGGCGCGGCCCCACGGCCGCCGGACGCGATCGCGAGACGGGGGAGCTACTGCGCCACCGGGTCGTCGCCGAAGTCGTCGGGGTTGGTCTGGTCCTCGGGAGGGAGCTTCGCCATCGCCGCCTTGATCATCGCCTGGTGCTCTTTCTCCTCGGCCACGAGCGTCGTGAACAGCTGCTTCACCTTGGCGTCCTTCACCTTCTTCAACGCCAGCGCGTAGAAGTTGTGGGCGCGGGTCTCGTTGGCGTAGGCGACCTCGAAGGCCTTGTGCGGACTCATGAAGGCGCGCGCCTCGTCGTAGTCGGTGGTCTCGAGCTCGGGCACCAGCGACCGGTCGATCTTCACCGGCACGTCGCCACACACCTGCTTGCGGTGGGCCTTCAGCTGCTCGGCGTGCCGGTCCTCGTTCGCCACCATGGCCTTGAAGAACCTCGCGGCGTCGGCGGTGCGGTGCTTCTCCAGTTGATCGGCGAGCTCCTCGTAGCGGTCGCGAGCGTCCTCCTCGATGATGATCGCGAGGTCGAGCGCGTCCTGCAGCGAGAGCTTGTCGAAGTCGAGCTTGTTCATCGCAATCCCTCCTAGTGATAATCGGGCGGCGAATGGCCCGGGAGACCCGCGTTTAATGTAATCACGCCGGCGCCGGTCAGCACCGGTAGCCCGCACCGCTCCAGCGGCCAGACACCGGCGAGCACCGCCGGCGTCGCGACGCTGGCCGCGCCCTCACCCCATCGCAGGTACTGCACGACGCGCGTGCCGCCGGCGCCGTCGTCCTGCAACAGCGCCGCCTCGCCGTTGTCACCGATCACCAGGTCGATGAACAACACCTGGTCGATGAACAACACCGCCCCGGCCGCGAGCTCGCCCTGCCCGTCGAGCGCCATCGTGACGCCGCTCACGAACAGGCTGAGGCCGACGAACGACACCGTCGACCCGTCTTCGCTGCGATTGGCGAGCTCGATGCCGGCGGGCGCCTGCGTCAGCCGTTCGATCACGAGCGGCGACCGCGGCGCCTCACGCCACGGCGCCGGGAACGAGCACGAGTCCCAGAGATCGCCGCCGAAGCGAATGTCGGGGTTCGGCTCCCCCGGCGTCGGCGTCGTCGGATACCAAGCCGACGCGGTGCGGTCCCGGCTCAGGTCATGCGACAACGACTCGCCGTCGACGCGCACCGTCCGCACCGCGGCCAACGGCTCGGGCCAGAGCCCGGCGCCCGCGGCGACCGGCGCCAGATCATCGGCGGCGGCACCCATCCGCACGAAGGCCTGATAGAAGTGCGCCTCGGTGGCGACAGCGCTGCCCGGGGCGAGCACCACGACCTCGGCGGCGCGCGACAGCGGCGCCAGGCTCGGGTAGAAGCGGTCGGCGGCGGTGTCGGAGGCCGCGACCCCGAAGTGCACTGAGAGCCGGGCCGCGGGCTCGAGGCTGACGTCGCGGCCGAGCACCGCGCACTGCGGCAGCCGGCAGACGCGCACCCCGTAGAGCGAGAGCGCGGTGGCGCCGGCGTTCGTGAGCTCGATCCAGCTGTCGCCGCCGGCGGCGGCGGCCGGATACACCTCGGTCAGATCCAACACCCGCTCCGCGGCCGGACACGCGGCGGGCGCGACCGGAGCGGCGAGCCCGGCAGTGACGCAGCCGACGTTGCTGCCGGCGCGGGCCACGGCGAGCTCTGCGGGCATCGGAAAGGGCACCGGCACGAAGTCGCCCGGAGTCGTGGCACCGTCGAGCACGGCGCGGGCCACGCGCGTCGAGCCGAGGGTTGCGGGATCGGCGCCCCAGGCGAGGTACGAGTAAGTGACCGGCGTCGCCGTGGTCTCGCCGTGGACCACTGCGAGCTCGCCGGCGTTGGCGGGCAACGCCAGGCTGCTGAGGTCGATCTGCCGCGCGTCGCCACCCCGCATGCCGCCCGCGAGGTCGACACAGGCGGCCGAGTCGCACACCGACACCCCGGTGAGCGTCATCGTCGGGGCGCCCGCGGCGAGCTCCAGGCGCGCGTAGTGGAGCGCGGGGTCGGCGGCCGCGGCGTAGACCTCGACGATCTCGAGCGGCACGCGCTCGACTCTCTCGACCGGCACGATCTCGGGACGCCCGATGCCGTTGCCGAAGGTCTTCGGAGCGCAGGCAGAGGCGAGCGCGAGCAAGAGCCATCGAAGCTTCATCGCCGCGCCATACCACGGCGGCGGGGGCGGCCCAAGCGCGAGGTGGCCGGCAGGCGTGGGACGCCGGCGCGGCTTTGGACCGCCCCTACTCGTCGTCGCGATCGCCGCCCTCGGTCTCCGACTCCTCCGCCTCCTCCGGCTCGGCGTCGCTGTCGGGTGGCGCCTCGAGGCGCCGGATCATCGGCGAGGTCTCGTCGAGCCCCCAGAGCTCGGGCGTACCGTCGCCGTTCGGATCGCCCTTGGCGACCAAGAGCAGGTTGCCGTCCTCGACCATCGCGGTCAGCTGGAATCGCACCTTGCCCGGCGGCCGGAAGCCGAGCGCGTCGAAGCAGGTCTCGACCGGCCAATCGGCGGCGCCGCGCGGCGTCGCGGGCGGCACCGGCCCGCAGCTCAAGAAGGTGTCGTGCCGCTCGCGGTACAGCATCTCCGCCTGGCGCAGCGTCATCAGCATCAGCCGCGCCTCCATCTCCGAGCTCGCCCCGGGGTGCGGCACCAGGTACGCCGCGAACAACCCGAAGGCCGCGACCATGCCGCGGGCCGAGGACGGGGTCAGCGTCACCTCGGTCTCGCGGTTCGGGCGCTTGTAGTAGGCGGCGCGCAGCGTGAAGCCCTCGACCCAGCGCCCGGTGAGCTTGCGGATGTCGGCGGCGCTGAGCTCCTTCGGCACGACCTCGGGCCACTTCGACAGCTGGCCCAAGCCCAACACCGCGTCGGCGCCGGCTTCGATCAGGTTGGTGCCGGCGCGGATGAGCGCCACGAGCGCCCGCATCCCCGACTCCACCGCGTCGCGGCCCTTGTCGCTCATCGCCACCAGGCGCAGCGCCACGTCGTTCTTGCCGGTCGTCAGGCTCAGCGCCTTCAGCTCGTTCATGATCGGACCGGCGGTGGCCATGGTCCGGGCCGCGATCCGGCACGCCGCCACCGGCAGCTCGACCACGAGCGCCAGCGCCCCGGGCGCGTGCAGCCGGCGACACAGCGAGGTGATGGTCGCCTTGTCGTCGGACGCCGGTCGCAACAGCTGGCGGAGCTGGCGCTGCAGGCCGCGCTCCGAGCCGACGAGGATGGTGCCGTCGGCCCGGATGAGCCACGCGAGATCGCGACCGACCAAGCGCGCCGCCGGCTCGCCGTCGATGCTTTGCGCCTCGACGCCCTCCTTGCCCTCCACCGTCGACGGCCTCTTGGTCGCGGCGCCGCGCACCACCGCGCCCCACACCAGGCCGCCGGCGGCGTCGAGATCGAGCGCCAGGGTCACGACCACGCCGGCGCGGCCGAAGTCCGCCTTCGTCTGCGCCGTCAACAGCGCCAAGATCTCTTCCAGGCGCACAACGAGCGCCCCCTTGAGCTCGGTCGCGCCCGGCACGACCGGCAACAGCGGCAACAGCTCGTCCGCCATCTCCTTGGCGAGCCCTTTGACCTTGCCGACCTCGACGCGGAGCAGCAAGTCCGTCCCCGGCGGCAGGTCGGCGGCTAGGTCGGGTGCGGCGAGGACCGCCATGGCGACGAGCGACAGCATCTTTTTCGGTCCATATCCGCGCCTTTCGCGCAACGCAAACCCCCGTGAACCGATATGATGATTGTCCCCAACCAGGCTCACGGACTCCACGCGCGACCCCGACGGTCGTCGCGACGGCGAAAGTGTGCCCGCAGAAGGGACCAGAAGCGCGACAGAATCGAGGAAGCGAACCGGGGAACAATGTGAGCATCTCAGCGCTAATTAAGGGTTTTCAGGGCGCCGGCAACGACGCCGCACCGCCGTTGAGCGCCGGTTTGCCCCCGGAGCTTCTGCTGAAGGAGGGCATCCTCTCGGACCCGGAGAAGCCGGACCAGGCTTATCGTCGCGCCCGGGGCCTGGCGCAGCATGGTCGTTACAAGGCGGCGCGGGACCTGTTGTGCCCGCATTCCCGGGTCGAAGACCCGGCGCTTCGCCTCAAGATCAATGAGCTTTTGGCCCGGTGTGCGATGCGCGGCGGCGGCGGCGACTGGGAGGAGCTGCTCACGGCGACGGGTGCGGGCTACGACGCGGCCGGGGACAAGCTCGGGGCGGCGCGGGCGCGGCGGGACTTGGGCGAGATGTTCTTGGACGCCGGGCGCATCGAGGAAGCGGAGGTGTTGTTCAAGGCGGCGACCGAGGCGTTCGTGGCGCAGGCCGACCAGGTGCGGGCGGCGAAGGTCGAGTGTCTGCGGGCGCGGGCGCGGCTGCGGGCCGGTTACGTGCGGCGGGCGTTGGATCGGATCACGGCGGCGGTCTTCACCTTCACCGAGCTCGGCGACGGCCGGGCGCTGGCGCTGGCGCGGCTCGAGCGCGCCTGCATCTTGGCGAGGAGCGGCGACGGCATCGCCGCGGCCCGCGACCTGCTGGCGGCGGAGCGCTACCTGTCGTCCTCCGGCAGCGCCTTCGATCGGTTGCGGGCGCGGTTGGCGCGCGCCGAGTGCTTGTTGATCCTCGGCGACCACGAGCGGGCGGCGCACGGCTTGAAGCGCATCCTCGTCGACGTCGTCGACCTCGAAGAGATCCCCATCCGCGCCTACGTTCACACCCTGCTCGGGCAGGCGTTGATGGAGCTCGATCCGTCGGCCGCCCGGCAAGCGCTGATGCGCGGCCGCCACCTGTACGCCAGCGTCAAGCTCGACTACCAGGTCGTGGTCGCCGACCTGGCGCTGGCGCGCGTCGAGCATCGCGTCGGCCTCGACGCCCGCGGCCGCCTGAAACAGCTGGTCGGCAGGCCGATCGTCAACTGGCCCTGCCTGGCGTCGATGATGTCTTTGGCGCGCGCCGAGCTGTTCGCCGAGCGCAACCCCGACCAGGCGCGCCTGGCGCTCTTCAAGGCCCGCAGCTTCGCCGCCGACTCCGGCGACCGGGCGCTCTTGGCCGAGGTCGACCGGGTGTTGCTGATGACCGGGCTCGCGACCGCCGACGAAGTGCAGCGGCTGACCCCGGCCGCGGCGCTCTCCACCCACCCGATGGTGCAAGCGGGGATCGGCGCGGTCCCGGGCGCGGCGCGGCCGCGGCCCGAGCCGTTTGCGATCAGCGACGTCTCCAGCGACCACGGCGTCGTCGTCCGCACCCGCCTCGACAAGGTGGCGCGCCGCATCAACCCCGACACCTCGGCGCCGATGATCCCGGCGCTGCGCTCGCCCAAGGTCGCCGGCGTCCGCATCGCCTGAGCCCGCGCCAGCGCGCCAGGCCGCCGGCGCGGCTACGGCACGAAGCGGTCGAAGAACTGGATGACCTTCGCGTCGTAGTCGCTCGAGAAGATGTGGGTGGCGTGGCTGCACTCGAGCTGATCGCCGATGTCCTTCATGAGATCCGGGGCCGAGTACGCCGCCGGAATCACCGCCGCCCAGCTGGAGACCTTGGGGCTCTCGATCAAAAAATCGTTCGCATCCAGAAAGCCGCCGCCCTTCAGGCTCTGGAAGATCGCCTGCGAGTCGGTCGGCGACAGCGTGCCGAGGCGCCAGAACCGCTCGGGGTAGAGAGGCGACGGCTCGTTGACGTAGAGCTCGGTCGCGACGCCGCGGTCGATGCAGTCCTTTTGGGTCGCCTCGGCGTCCTCGAGCCAACCGGCGGCGAGGACGTCGTCGTTTTGCTGCAGGACGCCCATCCACGGCACGGTGCTCTGCATCAAGCGATGAACGTTCCCGGGCGCGATGAACGAGACCGAAGCCTTGAAGCCCAACAGGTCGGCGATGTAAGGCACGAAGCCGCCGCCGTTCGAGGTGCCGACGCCGACGAGCGGCTCGGTGGCGCCGATCTTCCCTTGATTCTTGAAGTAAGCCACCAGGTCCGAGATGTTCACGTAGTCGGGGTTGGTGCTCCAGTCGACGCTCACCTGCCACTGCTTGTTGGTCCGGTCGCTGCTCTCGGGCACGACCACGGCGTAGCCGGCCGCGACCGCGTAGCGGAGAAAGATCACGCTCTCGACCTTCGTGACCAGGTTGTCGGAGCTGCCGCCGGTGCCGTGGAAGTGGAACAGCACGCCCCGGTGGTTGGGTGGAAAGTAGGAGTTGACCACGAGGCCGCGCGCGACCATGCGCTCCGCCGTCCAGAGCGCCGCCGCCTCGTAGGTCGCGGTGAGCGTCATCGACGCCGACGGCATCACGAAGGACGCCTGGGTCATCGTCGGGTCGGTGAGAACCGCGACGTCCCCTTGCCAGCGCTCGAAGACCGTCGCCGCGGGGGTGGCGCCGTCTTTGGTGGGATCGGCCCAGACGTGAACGAGCTGACCGGGCGAGTACGAGCCCGAGCCGCTGCCCTTCACGACCGTGAGCACCGGCAACGCCGGGGTCGGCTCGACCGTCTGGGTGTCTGTCCCGCAACTCGCGAGCGCCAGCGCCAGGACGAGCGGCAGGAGATGGGCACGGGCGGAGCGACAAAGGGGCACGAGGGTCAAGCGACGCATGCCGCATCCTCGCACACCAGCGGCTCGTGAGCCTAGACACATGTGCGCGCCAGGCCGCCGGCGCTCTCGGGCCGTCGCCGCGGGTGGCTACCAGCCGAGGCCGGCGATCTCGGCATCGCCAAGCGCGCGCCCCCAGATCGCGAGCTCGTCGATGCTGCCGTTGACGCCGAGGTCGCCGGGTCCCCAGCCGACCCACAGGCTGCCGTCGTCGACCGCCATGTTGGCGGTCTCGCTGTCGTCGAGGGCGAGATCGCCGTTGACGTACAGCCGCACCCGATCGGCGACGCTGTCGATGACGGCGACGAGGTGGTACCAGCCGCCGGGCGCGTAGCTCGATGCGGTGAGGTGGTTGTGCCAGGTGACGCCGTCGTGGAAGGTGACGCCGAGCTGACCCCCGAGGTGGCCGAGGTAGAAGTTGGACCCCAGCGGGGTCGGCTGGATCTTGGCGACGATGACGTGCCAGTCGCCGGCCGTGAGCGCGGCGGGGCAGAACCACGCCGACACGGTCACGGTGTCGCTCGAGTCCAGGCTCGCTTGGTCCGGCGCCGCGAAGTATTGCGGATCGGCGAAGGCAAAGCCGCCGTCGACGACTCCGGTCACCGGCACCGGACAGTCGGGCGCCAGGCAGCCGAGGTGCGAGCCCCGACCGGAGTAGTCGTGCACCGCCGTCGGACTCTCGCCGTCGGCGGCGACGTTGTCGAAGTGGTAGAGCGCGACCAGGCCCGTGCACCAGGGCGACCGGGCGCACGGCCCCACCGGCAGGTCGCAGCGCAGCGCGGCCAATGAGATCGGCGCGGGACAGAAGGGGTCGTCGCTGCCGCCGTTGTCGTTACCGTTGCCGTCATGGTCGCCGGCGGCGGGCCCGGGGTCGCTATCGGCGACGCCGTCTCGAGGCGCGGACGTCGGCGCCAGCAGGGTCCGGGACAGGCAGGCGGACAGCGCCGGCAACAACACCAATATCGCCGGGACACGCGTGGCGACCCGCACCGCACTGTCGATAGGGCCGAGGGTCGGCATCGGCCTCGGCAGTATATGTCGTGGCGCGGGCGCGGCGAAAGTACGTTGGCGGATCACACTCGGTGCCGGCGCGGCGTGGCGCGTCTCAGCAGCCTTTGCCGCCGGGACCGCGCGGATAGTCCTGGTCGAGGCGCCACAGATAGGAGCCGGCGCACTTCTCGCACAAGCCGTGGCTGAAGCGGACGCCGACGTGCTGCTGCAGCACCCGCGCGAGGGGGAGCCATTTGCCGGCAGCGCCGCGGACGCTGCCGCAGCAGGAGCAGACCGTGACCAGGCCGTGGTGACGGCCGATGACCGCGTCCGCCGCTGGCGCCGAGCCCGGCTCTTCGGCGGCAGCGCCGCTCGTGAGCGGGCAGGCGGGCAGCCAGACCACCACCCGCGGCCCCGGCGCCGAGGCCGGCGACGACGGTGCCGGCGCGGTGTCCGTGGCAGAGCGCTGGACGTCGGCGCGATGGCCGCGGGCGGCGGCGAGCACGGTCGCGAGGCTCTGGAGCTCGGGGCCGAGGTTGAGCTCTTGCAGCCTCTTGCCGGCGAGGCTTTCGGGCGTGGCGCCGAGGGTGCGCGCCGCCTCCGGGCTCGCGGCGACGCAGGTGCCGTCGGCCTCGACGACGAGGAACCGACCGGTGACCGCCGCCAGCGAGATGGGGAGAGGACTATCAGCCACGATGTAGCGCGCCGCACTGCATGAGCATTGGGGCCCACCCCCAGATTCACCCCCGGGCCCGTGGAGAGTTCACCACATTCGGCCGCGCCCGTCATGTCGTCTGTTGGAGGACGGCGGTCGCCCGGCCGACCTTAAGGGTTCGGGCACGGCTCGAGATTTCGGCCTCGCCGTCGATGTCCTCCCCCGGATGACAGACCAAGGCCGCGGACGCTGGTAGGTGTGCGGCGGCAGGCGTGGGCGGCGGGCTGTGGTACACCTCCTCGGGGGACACCGGCGGTCTTTGGGGCTCGAGAGATTGCGTGAAATCCCGCCCTGGGAGCACACGGTGGCGAAGCGGCGGATTCTGGTTGTCGACGACGAGATCCGGATCGTCCGCTCCTGGCGCCGCTCACTCGAGGCCGCCGGCTACGAGGTGGTCGCCGCCTGCTCTTTGAGGGAGGCGCTGGCGATCGATCTGCGCGGCATCGATCTGATCCTGCTCGACCTGGTCCTGGCGGACGGCCACGGCGCCCGGCTGTTGGAGGAGCGCAACCGCGTCTGGCCGCGGCCGGCGGTGGCGGTGGTGAGCGGCTACGTCGACTCCGAGTGGGCGACGCGCCTCTACGGCGAGTGCGACATCGTCGTCCCCAAGCCGGTCACCGAGGCCGTCTTGCTGGAGCTGGTGCAGAAGCTCACGACCACCGCGGTGCCGGCGCGGGCGCTCGAGGCCTTCTGCCGCCAGCACGCCCTGAGCCCGCGCGAGACCCAGTTGTTGACGCTGGCGCTCGCCGGCTTCGACAACGCCGAGCTCGCGACCCGCCTCGGCTGCCGGCCGGGGACCATCAAGACCTACTGGCGCCGCCTGCTCGCCAAGACCCACTGCGCCTCGCAGCGCCACGTGATCGCCGCGGTGGCGCAGTTCCGGTTGCCGTAAGGGGACGTTCGACCGGGCGCCGCCGCTGTGGTATCGGCGCCGCGGCAGTTGGCTTCGTGCGCGTCTGTGGCTAGTATCCGCCGCCCGCAGGAGTGTGGATGCGCAAGCTCTTCGAGATCTACCGCTATCGCGAGCTGTTGAAGAACCTCGTGGTGAACGAGCTCAAGCTGCGCTACCGGCGCTCGGCGCTCGGCTTCCTGTGGTCGATGCTGAACCCGCTGCTGACGATGATCGTGCTGACGCTGGTGTTCTCTACGATCATGCGCTTCAACACCAAGGACTACTGGGTGCTGCTGCTCGCCGGCATGTTGCCGTGGATCTTCTTCTCGCAGGCGATCTCCGGCGGCCTGATGTCCATCGTCGGCAAGGGCGCGCTGTTGAAGAAGGTCTACATCCCCAAGACCATCATCCCGTTGTCCACCGTGCTCGCGGGCCTGGTGAACTTCATGCTGTCGATGCTGGCGATGTTCGCGCTGATGGCGGCGCTCGGCCGCCTGCCGAACACCGCGATGCTCTTCCTGCCGGTCTCGATCGGCATCCTGACGCTGTTCACCTGCGGCATGGCGTTCTTGTTCTCGTGCTTGAACGTCTACTTCCGCGACTTCACGCACATGACCGAGGTCTTGATCTCGGCGTGGTTCTACGCCTCGCCGGTCATCTACACCGTGGAGATGGTGCCGGAGCGCTTCCGCCCGGCGTTCGCGTGGAACCCGATGCTCTACGTCATCGAGTGCTTCCGGGCGCCGATCTTCGACGCCCGGCTGCCGTCTCTGCAGACGGTCAGCATCGCGTTCGCCGGCAGCCTGTTGTCGGCGCTCATCGGCTTCGTGGTCTTCGTGCGCTTCGAGCGCGGCTTCATCCTCAGGGTCTGAGCGCCAATGACTGATCCCCTGCTGCAGCTCAAAGACGTCGGCGTCCGCTTTCGCCTGCACTTCGAGCGCGCCTTCACACTCAAAGAGGTCTTCATCAACACCGTGCGGCGCAAGAACGGCTACCGCGACCTCTGGGCCTTGAAGGGCATCAACCTCGACATCAAAGCCGGCGAGGCGGTCGGCATCATTGGCCGCAACGGCTCGGGGAAGAGCACGCTGTTGAAAGTGATCGCCGGGGTCTTCGAGCCCACCGTGGGCACCCGCACCGTGAACGGCACGGTGGCGGCGTTGATCGAGCTCGGCGCCGGCTTCAACGGCGAGCTCACGGGCCGCGAGAACGTCTTCTTGAACGGCGCGATCATGGGCCGCACCAAGGCCGAGATGCTGTCGCGCTACGAGCGCATCGTCGAGTTCGCCGGGCTCAAGGACTTCATGGACACGCCGGTGAAGAACTACTCCTCCGGCATGTACGCCCGCCTCGGGTTCGCGATAGCGACCGACGTCGACGCCGACATCCTGCTCATCGACGAGATCTTGGGCGTCGGCGACGAGGCCTTCCAGAAGAAGAGCGTGGCGCGCATCGAGGCGCATCTGGCGGCGGGGAAGACGGTGGTGTTCGTGTCGCATGATGCGGGGTCGATCCAGAAGATCTGCAGCCGCGCCGTCCTCCTCCACAACGGCGAGCCCTCCTTCGACGGCAACACCACCGACGCCATCGCCGAATACCGGCGACAACAAGCCGCCGAGACCCATGCCTGAAGATCGCCCATCGCCGCGGCAGGTGGTGGTCGTCGCGAGTGAGGCCGTGGGCGACCGGATGCCGGGTCCGGCGATCCGCGCCTGGGAGATCGCGCGCGCCCTCGCCCCCGTCGCCCGTGTGACGCTCGTCGCGCCTGGTGTCGACCGCACTCCCGACGGCTTCGCTGTGGAGTCGCTGGCATCGGCGGCCGGGAGCCGGGCGATTCGAACCGCCGACGTGGTGGTAGCGCAGGGGTTCAACATCCCGCTTCGCGACCTGCTTCAGATCCGAGGCGCCCTGGTGGTCGACTGCTACGACCCTCTGGCCATCGAGCTCTTGGAGCACTACCGCCACGCCGCCCCCGACCGCTGGCACCGCGCCAAAGTGGACGCGCTCCAGGACTACCTGTTGCGCCGCGGTGACTTCTTCATCTGTGCGAGTGAGCGGCAGCGGGCCTTTTGGCTCGGCGCTTTGCTCGAGCTCGGTCGCCTAGAACCGGAGGAGTACGGCCGTGACCCGTCGCTGCGCTCGCTCATTGACCTCGTGCCCTTCGGCCTGCCGTCCGAGCCGCCGCAGAAGCGAGCCGCCGGGGTCCGCGGCAAGTTTCAGAAGATCGGGGCGAACGATCCGGTGGTGTTGTGGAACGGCGGCATCTGGAATTGGTTGGATCCGTTGACCGGCATCCGCGCCGTCGCGGCGCTGAGGGCCGACGTCCCCAACATTCGTCTCGTCTTCATGGGCGCCAAGCACCCGAACGACGCGGTGCCGCAGGCGTCGATCGTCGACGAGGCGCGGGCGCTCGCGGCCGAGCTGAAGCTCGTCGACGAGAATGTTTTCTTCTTCTCGGAGTGGGTGCCCTACGACCGGCGGGCGGACGTGCTCTTGGACGCGGACCTGGGGCTGTCGCTGCACCTCGATACCGCGGAGGCGACGTTGGCGTATCGGACGCGGCTGTTGGACTGCGTCTGGGCGGGCTTGCCGGTGGTGTGCACGCGAGGCGACGAGCTGGCGGCGATGGTGGAGCAGACGGGCATTGGCCGGGTGGTGAGCCCTGGGGACGTCGAAGGCGTGACGAAGGCGTTGCGGGAGTTGTTGCAGACGAAAGCGTTGGTGCAAGCGAAGGCTCGGATGCCGGAGGTGCGGGCGCGGATGGAGTGGAGTCACGCGTTGCGGCCGCTCGTGCAGTTTGTGGAGCAGCGCGCCGGGGCAGTGCCGCGCAGGCACGTGCGGGCAGGGTCGGCGCTCACGCTCGCGGCGAGGCTTGTGGCGGCGGTGGCCGAGCAGCGTGATTGGGGGCGGTTGTGGCGGGTGGTGGCGAAGAACCTTGCTGAGGCCGACCCGGCGCCGGAGCGGTCGAAAAGCAGAAAGTCGACCCTACCTTGGTGGTAACACGATCGCACTGCCCGGGCACCTTAAGCGACGCCGGTTGGCTCCCTACTGTTTTGTGAGAACGGATGCGAAAACACCGTTGTGCAGAGTGATCGTGGTCGGCTTCAGCTCGACAACTGGGACAGCTTCATTGCGAATCCCTTCGCTGGCGTTGTATGACTGAGAGCCAAGAATCAGCAGCTTGTTGGCGACCACCTGATAGGTCGTGGCACTCCCGCCCCACGGAGCGACGAAGGCAACGTAAAACTGGCCGTCGACCACGTAGGTTGTGTCGGCGTTGAACGTAACGGTTCCGGCTACGTCAGGGGGCTCGCCGTAGTTGGCGACCGACCACGTGCCGACGATCACGTCGGCGAGCTTGACGGTGATCGCGTCGATCGCATTTTGAACGTTGTCGGCCCTCAATGCAGACGCTTCTGTGGCTTCGTGTAGGACGTTCTCGGCTAGCACTCTTCGCTCGGTGTCGATTGCCTCATGCGCGCTGCACGCGAATGCGGCAGTGATAAGTAAAGCAGGGCACACCGCTCGACGTCGCATGTGAGCCGTCCTATTTCTTGGTCAGCACTGACGCATAGCCGCCAGCGTGAAGCGTGAGCTCGGTTGGCGTCAGCCCGGCGACGTGAGCCATGCGAGTCCCCGTCCCACCAACCGCCTCTGTGTTCAGGATCAGTAGGTTGTTGGCCACAGCCTGATACGTCGTCGCGGTGACGTCTGGGCGCGTGACCCCAGCAGCGGTGAAGACGCCATCGACCGAATAGACGCCATCACCGCCAAACGTGACGGATCCTGGGTCGTTCGGAGGGTACCCATAGTTGGCAACCGACCAAGTTCCAACGATCACATGGGCGAGTTGGACGGTAAGCTCGTCGAGCGCATCTTGCACGTTGTCAGCCTCTAGCCGCGACCCCTGGCTGTTCTCGTACACCACGTTGCGCGCGTGAACCTTGATTCCGCCGTAAGAACCCCACTCGCGTTCGATCACCAGAAGGGGACCGGCTGATGCCTGGAGCCTGAAGGCCCTCCGCGGTGTGGTTCACCAGGGAGCGCGGTGCCGGAGGTCTTGGTTCGAACCCGTCGGAGG
>JACRCV010000041.1 GCA_016218825.1 Deltaproteobacteria bacterium | reverse complement strand
TTGGCGGTGAGCCAGATCTTCTTCAAGGTACGCAGGAGCTCGGGGCGGTTGTAGGCAGAAGGTCGTCCCCGTCCGGGTCGAGGAGAGCTGGGAGGGCGCCTGCGCGACGCGAGCATGCGGATGGCATGTTTGCGGTGGACGCCGCAAGTTGCGCAGATCTCATCGAGAATGCGCGATTTCTCGGCGCGCGAGCGAGCGGAACGGTACCGCACATACATCTCGGAAACGTATTCGCTTTTCGCCATCGGACTCATCCTCCCTGCCTATCGATCCGGCATTCGGTAACAAGAATTATGAGTCAACGATTCGGTCGCTCAGCCACGTTCGGTAACATCTCTTGCGGGGCAATTCGCGGGGCGTCGTGGAGAGCAACTACTCCGCGGATGTGGCGATAATCAAAGGGATGATTCGGTTGCAGCGTCCAAGTGCCGAGACGATGGAGGGCGTCGATCGCCGAACCGGATCCGAGGAGCTCGCTCGCTCGAGCGACAAGCGTCGGGCGGTGGGACCGCTCGTGAAGGGGTTCGGCAAGCTTCATAAAACTGTGCAAGATCAGCTGCTTGGGATGATGTCACGCTTCCTGTCGCTGCCGGACGTGACGCTCGGACAGATCGCCGACTTGATAGCCGCCGTCGAGCGGGCATCGGGATCGCGGGTCGCCTCCTCTACCTCCGAGATCCGCGAAGCGTTGGATCTCCTGCGGCCGCACACCGACAACGGCGATGGCTACTACACACGGGCCTTCCTCGGTGCGCTCGTCTATTTGCCGCCAAAGAACGCGCCGGTGGGTCGCAAAGAGCGGTCCGCGATGCTCGCCGCCGTCACCGGCTCGCACGGCCCGACGACGGGTGGGCGCAAGACCTCGAGCGTCCATCAGCGTGGCTGGCCCAGCGGCGCCGGGCGCGACGTGGCGGAGAGCGATCGGCTCCATGCGATGGATGGGCCCGGCGGTCGCCGCCTCACCGCGCTCGAGCGTGCTTTCGCCTACGCCAACGGGCTGCACGTCAAGGCGGTCGACAAGCAGAGCCTTGGGCTGCTGTTGCGGCGAGGACTTCTGCCGTCGGTGCAGCTCGGGCAGCCGCCGTCGTTCGTCTCCGAGCGGCTATGCGTAACCGTGATTCCGGACGGGCCCGATCCCCGAGCGCGGTCGACGATGGCGGCAACGTTCAACTGCTACTACGACGCGCTGCTCGCCCCTGCACACTCGCCGTACCGGGCTGCGACCGGCAACATCAGGGTGGCGTTCCTCTTCGACCTGCGACGAGCGCTTTGCCTGCCGGACGTCGGGCGCGCCGAGGTCGCTGGCTCCTTCTCACGCTCCTACTACCCGCGGCCGACCTTCGTCGTGCCGTTCGACGAATCGGCGCATAACCGCGGCTTTTCCGGCGAGGCGCGTCTTCCGTTCAACGACCCGCAGAGCCCCGAGCTGCGTGGTGTGCCGCAGCAGGTTTGGCGGGGTCTTGTCGTGCACCGCGACGATCTCGCGACGCTCAAGCGTTGGCTCGCGGAGCTGCGGGCGAGCGGGCTCGAGATGGGCAAGGTCCCGATCTTCGACCAGGACTTGCAGCCGCTCGGCACCCTCGCCCTGCTCGCTGCGTAATCGTGGGATCCCCTGCGTGCGCCGCGCCCGTCAGCATCAGCGGGCGGTCGTGCCCCGACGTGCCACCTCGGCGGCTCGCCATAGGGCGATCGGGCGCCACGGGCCGAGGAGACGCTGCTCGAACGAAAAGGGCTCGGCGGCGTCGACACAGCCGACGTTCCAATGGGCGGGCTTCAACAGGCTGTTCGGCAAACCCGTCGCCGTGTCTGCGTCGCAGAACATCCGAGCCGAATGGGCGACGGCGCGGGGCTGACTGTTGATGAAGCCTGCCACGTCGAGGGCCTCCTGCTCGCTCAAGGTCTCGGGGTCGCCGAAGGGCATGTGCTTTCTGGTGAAGAACGCGAGCTGCGGCACCGAGTACATCGCGGCGCCGCGCGTGAAGCTCCGGTCGCCCCAGAGCGCCGGGTAACGCGGCCGGGGCTCGCCCGGCCGGTACTCGCCCTGGCCGGCACCGTCTCGGCCGTGGCACGCGTGGCACTCGGCCTCGTAGATGGCGCCACCATTCGTGACGTCGGCCTTCATGCTCTGCCAATCCCCTGAAAAGTACGGCCAGCTGTGGCCTGGCAGCGACTCCCAGCCCGCGCCGGTCATGCTCGGGTCGGTGACGCCGGCGGCGGTCCAACCGACGTAGGCCATGATGTCGTCGATGACGTCGCCGTACTTGTCCGGAACCTCGACGTTGCCCATGCAGTTGCGGAAGCAGTCGAGGGTCGCGTCGCGCGCGTCGCGCTTGTAGTTGAAGGCCCGAAACAACGGCTTCGCGGCATACTTGTCGTTCACCTGCATGAGCGGCAAGCCGAACGGCACCTGACCACCGGAGAAATGGCAGCTGGAGCACGCGTTCGACGAACGCGCGTAGGGTGTGCCGTCGGCGAACTTGCGGGTGCCGTCGGGTCCGAGGGTGCTGCTCGTGTGGTGAATGTACTCGTAGCCCCGCTGCACCGCGGCCGGGGCGGTCCTGATATCGCGGCATTCATACCAGGAGCTCATGGCGTTGCAGTCGGTCTTGAGGATCCGACCGTCAAAGCCGAGGCCGCTCGTGAGCCCGGATTCGTCTGCACCATAGGCACTCGCCGCGGCGCCGTCCTGGCCGCAACTCGAGACGACAGTCAAACTCCCAACGACAAGCGCAAGCCGACCGAGCCGATTCAGCATGTAGACCTCTCCTCCTGATGATTAACGCGGACCGACGCGCCGCGTGCCGGAGTAGGAGCAACGGCCGGGCAAGAAGGATTCGCCTCGAGGCATACCTCGCGCGGCCCGCAGCTCGATGCGGGTCCCCGCGAACACACCGTCAGTCGCGGCGAGCACTGCCAACACCCGGCACCGCGTCGTCCGGTCCTCGCGCCGGGGGCGTTTCAGCGCTCGCGGAACCAGGGCGGCTCGGCCGCGATTTGCATGCCGCCGGTCACGAGAGCGAGACGCGACGGGTGGAAGAAGGTGTAGGGGAAGACGAGCTCCGGCCGGCTCACCGCATCGAGCTTCGCCGAGAGCTCGGCCGGGATCTCGAAGTCGAGGGCGCCGAGGTTCTCGTCGAGCTGCCGGACCGAGGTCGCGCCGATGATCGACGAGGTGACGGCCGGGCGCTTGGTGATCCAGTTGAGCGCGACCTGCGCGGCCGGCCGCTCGACCTTCGCGGCGACCTCTTGCAGGACCTCGACCACCTGCCAGTTCCTAGGGGTGAACTTCTGAAAGACCGCGTTCGTCGAGCTCTTCATGGTCTGCAGCCGTCCCTCACCTTCGCCGCTCGTGCCGCTCCGCCTGTACTTGCCGGACAAGAGCCCGCTGCCGAGCGGGCTCCAGGGGCAGATGCCGATATTCATGGCGAGCGCCGCCGGCACGTGCTCGCGCTCGATGTTGCGCTCGATGAGCGAGTACTCGAGCTGCAACGCCGCGACCGGCTCGAGGCCGCGGAGCTCGGCCACGGTCTCGGCGCGCGTGAGGTACCAGGCCGGCGTGTCGCTCAAGCCGTAGTGCCGGATCTTGCCGGCCTTCACCAGATCGCTCAAGGTCGCGACCACCTCGGCGAGCGGCGTCACCCCGTCCCAGACGTGGAGCCAGTACAAGTCGATGGTGTCGGTCTTGAGGCGCCTGAGCGACCCCTCGAGGGCGCGGTAGATGTTCTTGCGACCGTTGCCGCCGCCGTTCGGGTTCGCCGGGTCGCTGTTGAACGTGAACTTCGTGGCCAACACCACGCGGTCGCGCGAGCCGGTCTCCGCGATGAACTGGCCGAGGAGCTCCTCGCTGTGGCCGTTGGTGTAGCCGTCGGCGGTGTCGACAAAGTTGCCGCCCGCCTCCAGGTAGCGCACGAAGACGGCGCGCGCGGTGGCGGCGTCGCTGCCGAAGCCCCACTCGGTGCCGAAGGTCATGGTGCCGAGACAGAGGGGTGAGACCCTGAGCCCGGTCTTGCCGAGCAGGTAATAGTCCGAAACGCTCCGGTGGGTCTTCTTGTCCGTCACGAGGCACCTCCCACTCTCAGTGAAGGTGTGCGCTCATCCCGTGATGTCAACGACGCGTCGGCTCGGCCCGGCGCCGGCTCAAGCCTGAACCACGGGATGTCGCGAGTGTGCGCGGCGTCACACGTGACGGCACCTGTAACCGCGCGGAGTCACGAGGCACCCGCTCCCCTGGGCGGTTGGCGCATCGCTTGCACCGGGCCGGGCGCAATGGAATGGAGGTTCTGCATGTGCCGTGGTCGAACGGGTGTTCGCGTCTCCCGCCAGGTCATCCTGAGCCTCATCGCCGCCACGCCGCTGTTGCGCGCCGATTCTTGCGGCGGGTACGGCGGGCCGGATTGGAGCCTTTCCGGGCGCAGCGAGATCGCCCGCGTCGACCTCGCGACGCCAGGTTCCACCGAGACGTTGTTGGCCACGGCGAGCTGGGCCGAAGGCAGCATTCCCACGGACGCCAGCCCTCACGGCAGCTTCTGCGTGGAGACGTCCTCCATCGACCCAAGCGACGCGACCGTGGTCGTAGAGCTCTCTTTCGCGGGGGCGGGCGACACCGCCGAGCCCATCGCCTATCAGCTCGGCACTGCGGGGGACTGGTGCCGCGACTTCGTGCTCGATGTCACCGGTGCCGACCTCGCGACTGACGACGCAAACGTCCCTCTGCAGTGCAGCGGCGGCGTTTGCAGGGTCGAGCTCGAGATCGACGCGCTCTCGTTCAGCGACGGCCCCGCGACCGCCCAGATCGCCGTGAGGGCGACGCTCAGCGGCGATGGCGACGACCCCGGTGCCGGCGCCGCGTTCGCGGTCGATCTGCGCTGAGCGGCGCGCAGCCCCTGAGAAGTGCCTGACGCGCACCGTCGCCGGGACCGGCTATCGCGGTCCGACCACGAGCTCGCCGCCGAGCCAGTGCGCGACGGTCTGGTATTCGCGGCGGCTGTTGAGGACGACGCTGCGCGGCGCCTCGAACTGGATGGTGGTCGCGCCGGAGCCGGTGACGAGGAAGGGCAGCTCGGCGATGACCGCGCCGGCCGCCAGGTGGGCGTCGGTGTGCGGCTCGCCGACGCGACTGATCCCGAACAGGTTGCCGCTCGCGCTGTTCGCGCTCTTCGCCAAGAGCGTGACGCCGTCCGCCGCCAGGGCCTCCTTGGGGTCAATCCCGAGCTGCGTGAGCAGGAGCGTGTCGAAGCGCAGCCGGCCCGCGACCCCGTAGGCCTCGAGGCCGTCGCCTTTCACCCGGAGCGAGAAGCGCGCGTGCGCCTGGTCGACCGCGCCCAGCTCGAGCCAGAGGTCTCCGGGCTGGCCGGCGGCCTCCGGCACGAAGGTCAGCCAGGGCTGCACCCCGTCCCCCTCGCGATCGCCGCCGGGCCGGTCGTCGCCGCTCGGGCCCGGCAGGGCATCGCCGGTGCTCGCGACCTCGACGCTCCCTTGCCGGCAGCCGTTCGCGGCCACCGTGAGCAGCAGGCCGACGCCCGCTCGGCATCGCCACGACGCTCGCGCCCCGATCATGGCACGACCCCCTTCGCGCCGAAGGCCTGGAGCACCCGGTCGAGGTCGGTCTGGTCCACCACCGCGTCGCGGTTGAAGTCCGCGTCCCACAGGTAGGAGCTCGGGTGCCATTCGTTGACGTTGGCGTGCGCCGGATAGGACGCGCCGAGCGCCCACGCGGTGTGGATCAGGTCGATGCCGTCCACCTGATTGCTGGCGTCGACGTCGCCGACGAGGGCCGGCCGTTTGTCGGCCCACAGCCACCACGACGGATCGATCGCCACCGCGAGCGGCTCCGCGTCGACCACGATCGTGTGATCAGAGATGGCCTGGTTGATCTCGATGCGCGCGGTGCGCGGCTGCGGCGCACCGACGACCCAGATGCTGACCGGAAGCGACAGCTCGGTGAACAGCGGCCCGGCCTGGATCTGCTCGACGTGGAGCCGGACGGGAAACACGCCGGCCGCGCCCGGATCGAGCTGGACCGCGTAGCGCAGGATCGGGAAGCCGGTCCCGAACACCCACAGGTCGAAGATCGTCGCGAGGTTCCGGCCGGACGCGAGCTCCATCGCCGCCCGGAAGCGGCCGACGTCGATCCCCTGGTGCGCCGCGCTCCAGACGTTGGTCTGCACGTAGTACCCCAGGCCCTCGAAGAACGCCGCGTCTCCCATCAGCCACTGCAGCATGCGCAGGAAGTGCCCGCCCTTGGTGTAGGTGACGAGCGCGTAGGTGAGCGGATCTGCGGTGTCCCAGCTCGGGCTGGTGAGCGGTCGCTCGTGAGCGGGATCGAGCATGAAGAAGAACTGCTCGAAGTCGCTGCGGTAGAGCTGCGGCATCAGCTCGGGCCAGCGCTGCTCCTCGAACAGATACGCCGAGTAGGTGGCGAAGCCCTCGAGCAGCCAGGGCGAGTCAGCGTCGCGCAGTCGGAGCGCCGCGCCCCACCACGAGTGGCTGACCTCGTGGGTAAAGAGCATGTCGGCATACGGCACCTGTGGATCGCGGTGGCCGGCGTGAAAGTCGATCTGGTCGAAGAGGATCGCCGAGCCGAAGCTCATGGCGCCGTTGACGCCGGCGGCGGTCTGCAGCAGATCGAGGCGACCGTAGCCAAAGGGCCCGAAGCGGTCGGCGAAGAAGTCGATCGCCGCGGCGCCGAGCTCGGCCCACGCCTGCCCGGTGAGGGTCTGGCCGTCGTGGACGTAGGCGACCACGGGCGTGGCGTCGATGGTGGTCGCGGCGAAGGCCTGGTACGGCGCGACCGCGAGCGCCGCAATCCGACTCTCGGGCCAGGCGCGAAAGCGATGCCGCAGGTAGCTGCCGTGGTCCTCGACCTGCACCGGCAACGCGGCGGCGACCGCGACCTGACCGGGCGGGGTGACGACGTCCAGGCCGACGTCGCCCGGGGCGTCGGGCTCCCATGGGTTGCGGGGGAGGTAGAGGTCGAGGTCGGTGAAATACACCAGGGCGCTCGACACCGCGCAGGGCAGGCTGCCGTTCTTGGGCGCGCAGCTCGGCGTGCCCGCGGTGTGGATGCTCAGGCTGTGCGTGTCGCCGGCGTTCAAGGTGGCGGGGAGCACGAAGCCGATGCCGTTGGGGTTGTAGACCATGCTGCTGACGTTGGTGACCGTCAGGATCGGCGGCGGCGACAAGGTCCAGAGGTCGAGCTCGGCCTGGGTGATGGTCGCGCTGGCGCGGATCGTCACCGCGGTGTCCATGCTCACGGTGCCGGCGCTCGGGTCGAACCCGAGCTGCGTTTGGACCGTGAGGATGTCGAAGTGAGCGTTGGCCCCGTAGCTCGCCGAGGACGCCAGCAGCGTCAATCCGGCCACGGCCAATCGCAGCTCGAGTGTTGCCCATCGGGTATCGAGCAAAGGCATCGGCATCAAGACCCCCGGCGCGTCGATGCTGCAAGCGTAACGCCCGGCCGCGGCGCCGACAAGGCGATGGTATGGTCGGCGGTTGTCTCTTGACGAGGTGAAACGAGACCCGAGGCGCGGCCAAGCGGCTGGTTGTTCGCTCGACGCGAGGGCTCAGCGCCGCAGGTCGCTGCACACCATGCCGAAGCCGCGCTGCAGCTTGCGCGTGATCTCCGACCATGGGTACGAGGCGGGTCTTCCCGGCAAGGGGTCGGCGATGTAGACGCGCGACGGGTCGCGGTCGTAGCCGCACAGCACGCACCAGTGGTCGATGTCGGTGCGGTAAACGATGATCGGATGGTCGCGATCGAGGTGGGCCGTGAGGTGGGCGAAGTCGAGGTCGTAGTGCGTGGACACCGTGATCCCAAGGCCGCGCAGCGCGCGCTCGATCGCGGTCTGACGGGTGCCGGATTCGTCGGTCTTCAGGGCCCTGGCGAGCCGGTCCAAATCGACGGTCGGACGGAACTTGCGTGCCACCATCGCCGCCGACGCGTAGCCACAGGCTGCGTCATTCGTCTGCTGAAAACGGGGCAGCGCCACCGTCACCGCGCCGCTCCTCGCCGGCAACGGGCCGCGCAACGGCCGAATCCAATTCGTCATCCGCCCTGACCTCCTCACCTGAACCCATACCTGCTTGTCCAGATGCAATTACCGGACCGGGGCCGCTCCCAGCACCTCCTTCCATCTCCATCGCTCAGCCAACGCAATACAGCAATATCCCAGGTGTTTCCTGGCAGCTCGAGGGCTGCGCCGTGGCGCGGTCTCTTTGCGAGGCGAGGCGTGGGAGCCCGGCGGTGGCAGTTTGTGATCGTCCTGCGACGTTCCGGTCTGCCCTTGCCACCCCCGCGAGAAGTGTCTGGCACCTTTCCTGGGCACCTTTCCCTGGGGGTCGCTAGGAAGTCCTATGCTCGCGCGGCGTGGTTTGGGGTATCCTGTCCGGGTGGGGTGGCTTCGTCGTATGCCGGTCGTGCTGGTGGCGAGCGCTGCCTGCAGCGTTGATCTGACGGTCCCAGAAGGCGCGACGCTTCGATGCGCGGCGACCGACGAGTGTCCCGCGGACTACGAGTGCGACGACCGCACCGGCACCTGTCTCTTGCGCGGCACCCATCCTGTCGAGCAAGCGCTGGCCCTCTCCCTGCCGCGCGCGGGTGATACCAACGTCTCGACCACCGCGCCCCTGCTGGTCGCGTTCGTGCTGCCGGTCGATGTGGTGTCGGTGAGCGAACGGGCGAGCCTCTCGGACGGCGCCCGGACGATCGGCATCCTCGAGGTCACCAAGGTTGACGATCGCAGCCTGCTCGTCGAGCACGACGAGCTGCCGTCCTTGGCGCAGGTGACGCTGCGCTTCGCCGCCGGCGTGCGCCCCGCCTCGCCGCAGCTGGGACTGCCGTCGCTGACGGAGATCGTCATCGACTTCACGGCCGGTGAGCGGCCGGATCGCGTCGCGCCGGCGCCGGTCACTGCTGTCGTGGTCGACCAGACGGACGTCTCTCACGCCACCATCTCATGGGCGCCACCCCTCGACGACGACTGGGCCGGCGTCCTCGTGCTCAGAAAGACCAGCGCCCTCCTGGACGATGAGCGCCCGGCGCCGGGTGTGTCCTACGCCGCCGAGGCGAGGATCGGTGACGCGACCGTGGCGGCAGTGCTCTTCGGTGAGAGCGCCGAGATCGCCTTCCCCGCCGGCAGCTACGACTGGGCCTTCTTCGCCATGGACGACGCGGCCAACTACTCCGAGCCAACGTCGGTGCCATTCGTGACCGGCTTGTCAGTCACCTGGTGCCCGGCGACCGACGAGCGGGAAGAGATCGGGACGTTCCTCGTGTCGTCGAGCGACGCGGGCTCTTCCGGGCTGTTGGTATCAGGCCGGCTGGTGCCCGCTTTGCCGCTGCCGGCGCTCGGCGCGGTCGTGCCATTCGGCGCCGGCGACGTGCCTCCCGGCGCCACCTACAACCTGCGCGCTGTCGCCTACGACAGCGCTGCGGTCCCCAACACCTACATGGGCCCGCCACAGAGCTTCGTGGCCTCCGCCACCTCGCTCGAGCCGGTGATCCCCGTAACCCCCGAAGACGTTGCGCTCGGGACTGGCGCCACCGCGGTCATGGGTTTCAATCCCTTTGCCTGGCCCGCCTTCGAGGCGGCGGTCGACACCGATGCCTCAGCCGGTCTGCAGAGCTACACCGCCGCGGCCACGCACGCAGGCGATACGGCGCGAGCGCTCATGGATCGGGCCGGCTCGTTCCGCCTGGCCGTTCGCCCGGTGGTGCCCGGCTGCGCGACGGCCAAGTGGGCCGAGAGCCCGGAGTTCGTGGTGGGCGCGGGGGTGCGCTACGTCAGCCAGGCGAACGGAAGCGACGCCAACGACGGCAAGTCGCGGCTGACGCCCTACGCGACCCTCGCCAAGGCGCACGGCGACGCCAACGGCAGCGAGGCCATGGACATCCTCATCGCCGAGGGCACGTACGACGAGGGCCTCGACATCAAGCCGCAGGTGCGGCTGTTCGGCGGCTACGCGAGCGACTTCTTGTCGCAGGACGGCGCCCTCCTCGGCGCGGCGCCGCGTCTGCACGAGACCAAGCTCACGGGCGTCACGCCGCCGCCGTTCACCGCGGGCATCGACTGCTACTCGACCATCTACGTCGGCCCGGGTCGCACCGGCGTCGTCATCGATTCGCTGACCCTGTGGTCGCCGGACGGCGCCAACAGCAACAACTGCGCGGTCTACATCCAGGGCGGCGCGGCGGCGACGGTGACCAACTGCCATCTGCGGGGCGCGCGGGCGGCGACCAACAAGGGCATTCGCGGCGTGCAGAGCTTCAGCGGCACGGTGACCCTCGAAGGCAACCTCGTCGAGGCCAAGTCGCTCTACGCGGGGAGCTACAGCACCGGCGTCGCGTTCGTGACACCGGCGACGGATGGCACCCCGGTCATCAGGAACAACCTGTTCCGCACCTCGGTCGGGCTGACCATGGCACGCGGCACCTTCCCCCTGCCCATCGTCGAGGACAACGTCTTCGCGGGCTACGACGAGCCGGGCGCCCCGGTGAACGCCGGCGCCACCGGCGTCGAGTGCGTGAGCGGCCACAGCCTGCAGATGCGGCGCAACGTCATCCGCCAGGGGCGGCCGTGGAACAACAACGACACGAGCACCGGGCTCGCGATGGTGGGCGGCTGCAGCGGCCTCGTCGAGCACAACATCATCGACGGCGGCGGCGGGCACTACGGCTCGCTGGCGCTGTGGCTCTCGGGGGGCACCTCCACGCCCCTGCGCATCATCAACAACCTGCTCTCGGCGGGCAGCGGCATGACGCACCAGCGCCTCATCGCCGGCGACAACAACGCACCCACCGTGATCCTGGCGCACAACACCTGCCTGGTGGGCACCGAGCTCGGCCCCTCGTATCCCATCTCCCGCCGCTACGCGCTCGAGCTCTACAGCGGCGCCGGCTACGGCCCGCGCATCATCAACAACCTGTTCTTCGCGCCCCCGGGGATGGTCTGGTCGTTCTGGCACCCCGGCACCGGCCCGTATCCGCAGGCGGTGCAGAACAACGTGATGACGCCGCCCGCGAGCTACCTGCACATGGACGCCGGCAACGAGGTCATCTACGACTGGACCCTCTTCCTCGACCACATGTGCAACACCAGGAAGGTGCGCACCACCGGCAACATGGTGACGAGCTTGCCCCTCGAGCAGATCTTCGTCTCGGTGGGGGGCGCCGACGGCGACGTGGCCACGCTCGGCGACAATGACTGGAGCATCCTCGCGGGCGCGCAGGGCGAGTTGCGCGTCGGCCTCGACACGTCGCAGGACCTCTGCGCCGGCGGTGAGGGGACGGCCGACGCCTGCACCGGGGCGGGCACGGGGGACTGCGGCGACGTGGCTGAGGATTACGCCGGTGTCGGGAGACCTGCCGTGCCTACGGTGGGGGCTTACGAGCCTTAGGACGCACGGGTTCGGCGAGGGGAGTCGCAACCTTGCGGAGCCTGACGGAGTCCGATAGTTGATCGGCGAAAGCTTGAGGGATCTCACCGCGAGGTCCTGGGGGAGCCGTCATGCGTGTCCGCCTGGCCGTGGTCCTGCTCGCCGCCTCCGGCTGCAGCCGCGACTTCGATCTGCCGTCGCGGGTCGACCGGCTCGCGGTCGAGCCGGCCTTCTCGACGCTCGCACCCCGCGAACGCGAGACGCTGCAGGCGGTCGGCGGCTCACCGCCCTACAGCTTCCGTTTCGCTGACGGCGGCCAACTCTCGGGCGACGACGCCACCCTCGATCTCAGCACCGGCGCCTATCAAGCGGGCAGCCGTGGCTCCGCGGTCGACGTCCTCGCGGTCGTCGATGCCTCGGGACGCGCCGCCGAAGGTCGTGTCGCGGTGGGGGCGCCGCTGGCGCTGTCGCCGGCCGCCGCCACCGCAGCGCCGGGCGGCGTGATCACCTTCACCGGCAGCGGCGGCAAGCCCCCCTACGCGTATGCCGTCACCGCCGGCCCGTGCGGCGGCGAGATCGAGCCGACCACCGGGCGCTATCGGGCCGCTGCCGCCGGCAACTGCACGGACGAGGTCGTCTTGAGCGATGCCACCGCCGACGCCGCGGCCCGCGCGCTGGCGCCGATTGACGTCGGCCAGCCGCTCCAGCTCTTCGTCCCCGGCGCCGACACGGTGCCGCCGTTCGTCGCGCTCGCGCTCATCGCGGTCGGCGGCGCGCCGCCCTACCGGTTCGAGCTCGCGACCAACGCCTCGGGCGGCACGCTCGATCTCCTCACCGGCAGCTACCAGGCCGGCGCCACGGGCGGCGTCGACGACTGGCTCGAGGTCGTGGACGCGAACGACCAACGCGCGCGTCACGCCATCCACGTGGGTCCCGCCCTCAGCCTGAGCCTGAGCTCGACCTGGGTCCGCGCCGGCGAGCCCGTGCGGCTGAGCGCCGCGGGTGGTGCGCCGCCGTACGTCTTCTCCTTCGCCTTCAAGGGCAACCGCAGCCAGGGAGCGGTGAACCCGATCTCCGGCGACTACACGCCGGGCGATGCCACCTCGGTCAGCGACCGGGTCCAGGTCGAAGACAGCACCGGCCGGGCGATCGCAACCCTGACGACGAGCGTGCAGGGTCGCCGCCTGCTCTTCACGGGAGGTGCGCGTTGCCTCGCCGCCGACCTCGACGGCGACAGCTACGACGATCTGGTGACCGCGGCGCTCGGCGCCACCGCTTGCCGTGGCTGCGGCGGCCGCAACCGCATCGTCACCTCCATCTTCTCCGCCCGTGGCGTCGACCTCGACCAGCGCCGCTACCTGCTCAATGATGCGCCCTACTCCTATCTCGCCGATCTGTACGTCGACGACCTCGACGGCGACCGCCACGCCGACGTCGTCGCGCTCGTCGCCGACCACCCGACCAACCTGACGGACACCGGCAGCCGGCTGCTCGTGTATCCCGCCGGCTCGGACGGCACGCTCGGCGTGCCCGTCGAGATCCACAGCGGCGTCGCCCTCGGCTCCGCGTTCGTCGGCGCCCGTAACGTCGCGGCGACCACCCCCGGCTCCAGCCACCCTGCCCACAGCTTCTTCTTCGTCGAGCGGCCGCCGGCCGTCACCTGCGCGCGGGCGGCAGGCCAGGTTGGCCTGCTCCGGCTCGATTGGCAGGGAGGCGCCCCGGCCCCCGATCCGGCCGTATGCACCGAGGTCGTCGACGGCGACGTCGTGCGGCTCGTGGTCGGCGACTGGAACGGCGACACCGAGCTCGACCTGGCCTGGACCCAGGCCAAAACGACGAGCACCCTCCAGGCGAGCTTCGGCCCGCTGTTCACCGCGCGCGACGTCATCGCCCTGGGCGGCTCGCTCGCCACCTACTCTCCTTACGGTTCCACCGACCCGACACCGACCGTCCTGGGGAACGCTGCGGTCGCCGACCTGACCGGTGACGGCCGCGACGACCTCGTGCTGCTCGCGACCGACAACGTCCGCAGCTACGTGCGGCTGGCGACCAACCCGAGCACGACCTGGTCGGTCCTGCCGACCAGCACGACGGCCTACGACCCGACGCCGACCGCGCTGTGGAGCCTGGGCTTCTCGGTCTTCCAGCCGCGGGCCGCCGACCCGGCGTCGCTCGTCGCCTGGAACGGCATGGACGGCACCTTGACGCGCTTCGGTTGGAACACGACGACCAGCGCCTTCGAGAGCCTGCAGCCGGCCCTGCCGAAGCTCGACATGAGCGTCGACTGTATCACCACCGGCGACTTCGACAACGACGGGCTGCCGGATCTGGCCGTGACCTCGATCGCCAACGACTCCTCCGAGGTCTTGTTGGGTGACGGCGACGGCGGGCTCGCCCGCCGACCGAGATTGCCTTCGGATGGTCCGCTCATGACCACGACTGACGTGGACGGCGACGGCCTCGACGACATCGTGGCGCGCAGCGGTCAGGGCGGCGTCGCTGTCCTCTTCGGCGGCGACCACCTCTTGGCCGCCGTCCCGGAGGTGTCAACCTCGGAGCGCATCGAGGGCCTGGCCGCCGCAGACTTCGACGGCGACAGCGCGGGACACGTGGACCTCATCGCCCAGCGCGAGAGCGGCGGGCTCATCTACCTCGAGGGCGACGGCAGCGGCGCCTTCGCGCCCGAGGTGCTGCTCACGCAGCCCGGTGGCGGCCTCGACACCGGCTACCTGGCGACGCTCAGTGTCGCCGAGCTCGGCGGCGCGGCCCCCGGGCCGGACCTCGTGTCCCGACAGGCGTACTCGGGCTATCGCGCCGTCGCGACCGTGCGTAGCGGCGTCACCGAGGCCCGGCGCGTCTACACGTCGTCCCTCGCCGGCGCCTGTGATCTGGTGGCCGTCGAGCTGAGCGGCGATGCCGTCGACGATCTCGTCATGGCCTGCGCCAACACCGGCCACGTCGCGGTCTACAAGGCCGTCGCCACCGGCAGCGGCGCGAGCCTCGCCTTCGGCAGCTGGCAGACGATATCGGCCGACGTCGGCGCGGCCATCGGCCACACCGGGATCAGCGCCGTGGGGCGCGCGGCGGACCGCGCGTTCTTCCTGAGCTACCAGACCTCGTCGCCGCCGACGGTCACCGCCGCCCTCCTCGTCGTCTCGTCCTCGAGCGTTTGGACTCTCCCGATCCGGAGCCCGGAGGCGAGTGAGTCGACGCTGAGCATCGACGCGCGCAAGGCCGTGCTCGGGGACCTCGACGGCGACGACGTCCCCGATCTGGCGATGGCGTGGACTGCGACGAACAAGCCGCGCACGTTCCTCTCCCGCGGACAGCAAGGCGGTACGTTCGTCTTCCACGACCAGGTGCCCAGCGGCGGCAACCTGTCGGCCGTCGCCGCCCTGGGCGAGCCGGGGTACGGCGACCTGGTGTTCATCCGGCCCGCCGAGCAGATCGTGATCGTGCCCAATGACGGGGCGGGCGGCTTCTGATGCGCGCCGCTGCCTATGTCCTGACGGTTGTTGCCCTCTTTGCCGCAGCTTGGACCGCACGCGCCGCCGGCACGGACCAGCTCAAGATCGCGGTGCCGGACTTCCAGAACCGCACCGCCTCGCCGTCCGTCGTGCTCGAGTGCGCCAGTCGCGTCAACGCCGCGCTGCACGGCCTCGGTGTCTTCGAGATCACGACGCAGGACGACATCCGGGCCATCCTCGCCCGCGAGGCCGAGAAACAGCTGCTCGGCTGCGACGCGGCCGGCTGTCTCGCCGAGATCGGCGGGGCGCTCGGCGTCGACTACGTGCTCACCGGCGTCGTGACGGCAGTCGGCGAGACCTTGAGCGTCGACCTGCGCTTCGTCAACATCGGCAAGGCGACGGTCGAGAACGTCGTCCACGAGGTGGTGAGCGGCAAGGAGGAGCGCCGGTTCCTCGACCGCTGCGGCGAGTCGGCGGAGAAGGTGGTGAGTAAGCTGTTCAGCGCCATGAAGGGCTACCTCACGCTCGACTGCAACGAGCTCGAAGCCACGATCAAGGTCGACGGCACCCTGTGGAGCACGATGGCCGCCGGCACCCGCCTCGAGCTGCCCTTCGGCCCCCACGTCGTCGAGGTGACCAAGGCCGGCTTCATCTCGTGGCGGCAGCGCGTCGTCATCCAGACCGGCCAGAACGCGGATCGCGTCGTGACGCTGATCCCGTCGCCGGACTTCATCGCGGCCTACGAGTCCAAGGCGTTCCAGATGCGGCTGGGCGCTTGGCTGGCCACCGGTGGGGCGGTCGCGGCCGCCGGCGCCGGCGGCTACTTCCTCTTGAGCGGCAACTCCAACTTCGCCGAGTTCCAGCTCCACCAGCAGACGCTGCAGAATGATCCGGCCGATATCAACGCGCGGCAGCGCGCCGAGGACCTCAGATCGCAGACTGAGCGCGCCGACACCGCGGCCTTGATCTCCGGGGCTGTGAGCGCCGCGTTGACCTCGGTGGCCGCGTGGCTGTGGCTCGCCGGCGACGACCCGAGCCGCTACGAGCGGTGGCGCACGAGTCCGACCCCGTCCGGCGTCGCCCCGACCGCCCTCGGTGAGGCTCACTGAGCAACACGGCGCCACCGGTGGGAGAGTCCACCGGTGAGGCGAGCACCGGCCTGTGCAAGGCGCTGCCGGGCGTCACGAGCGCGCGCTGCCCAAGAGCTCCTCGAGAAGCTGGCGGAGCTGCTGGCGGGGCCCGGACCGCAACCTTTCGCGCGTAGCGGCGTATCGATTGACGGGGCGGGTGGCGGGGTATAGAGGGCAATCAATGCACGACACGCCGGCCCGACCGGCAGAGGAGGCGTCGATGGCCACAACCAGTCAAGAGAAGCGCAACTCCGGCATCTCGATGGTCGGGGACGTGCCTTGGGGGACCCACTTCTGTCAGTTCTATCGGACGAAGCAGGACTTGCTCGACATCCTCGTGCCGTACTTCAAGGCCGGCCTGGAGAACAACGAGTATTGCATGTGGGTCACCTCCGAGCCGTTGAGCGTCGAGGAGGCGAAAGGGGCAATGCGAGAGAACGTCCCCGGTTTCGCCGACTCTCTCGAGAAGGGGCAGATCGAGATCATCCCCTACGATCGATGGTACACCGAGGGTGGCAGCTTCGAGGAGGCCAGGGTGCTGAACGGCTGGGTCAGCAGGCTCGAGGGCGCCCGCAAGAAGGGCTTCGATGGTCTGCGGCTGACCGGCAACACCTTCTGGCTCGAGAAGGAGGATTGGAACGCATTCACGGACTACGAGGGCGCGGTCAACAGCGTCATCGGCAACTACAAGATGCTGGCCGTGTGCACCTACTCCCTGGAGAAGTGCGGGGTGGTGGAGATCCTCGACGTGGTGAAGAACCACGAGTTCGCGCTGGCGATGAACCAGGGCAAGTGGCAGGTCGTCAACCTGCCGGCGTCCTGCAGGGCAGCGTAGACGCCGCGGAGGCGGGCCGCGCACTGCGCCGCGAACGGTAACGAGAGAGATGCCCACGACAGCCTTCGACCAGCGGCCCTCCGGGATCCAGGCGGCCGGCGAGCTGCCCTGGGGCAGCCACTTCTGCGTGCTCTACTCATCGGCGCGGGAGCTGATCGAGGCGCTGGTCCCCTTCATCAGAGCTGGCCTCGAATGCAATGAGCTATGCTCGTGGGAGATCCGCGAGCCCCCCTCCGTGGAGGAAGTCACGCGGGCGCTGACGGAGGCAGTGCCTGACTTCGGCAGGCGCGCGGCGCTCGGGCAGCTCGAGCTTGTGCCGGCTCCCGTCGGAGAGGCGTTCGAGAGACGGCTCGATCGAGCGATCCTGGCTGGCTTCGACGGGCTCCGTCTCGTCCGCTATGCCGACGGCAACTGGAGCGGTCGTGCGCTCGCCACCAGGGCAGATGTCTTCCGCAGGCTCAACGTCGTGGCTGCGGTCCTGTACCCCCGGGCTGGGATCGGCGCCGTGGACCTCATGCAGGTCGTGCAGGACCACCGCTTCGCGCTGGTCTGCAGCGCCAGCGGCTGCGAGGTACTGGAAGGCTCCGAGGCGCGCATTGCCCGCGACGCGCTCGCGCGAAGCGAAGAGAAGCTGCAGTCGCTCTTCCGGAACATGTCGGAGGGGTTCGCTAATCATCGCATCGTGTTGGACGCCGAGGGGCGGCCCTGCGACTACCTCTTCCTCGAGGCGAATGCGGCCTTCGAGCGACTGACCGGGCTCCACGCGGACAAGATTCTCGGCAAGCGCGTCACCCAGGTCCTCCCGGGGATCGAGAAGGACCCGACGGATTGGATCGGCCGATATGGCCGGGTCGCGCTGACGGGCGAGCCCGTGCAGTTCGAGAGCCATGCGGAGGCGCTCGACCGATGGTACGCGGTTTCGGCCTTCAGCCCGCACAAGGGCTACTTCGCCGTCACGTTCACCGACATCACCGAGCGCAAGCAGGCCCAGGACGCGCTCGCCGCCGAGCGCGAGCGACTCGGGGTGACCCTGCGCAGCATCGGCGACGCTGTTGTCGCGACGGACACACAGGGCCGGGTCACGCTGATGAATCGCGTCGCGGAGGGCCTGACGGGATGGAGCGAGGCTGAGGCGCGCGGCCGGCCTCTCGGCGAGGTCTTCCGGATCATCCATGAGGTAACCGGGGAACCGGCCGAGGATCCCGTTCGCAAGGTGATCGAGCAAGGCTGCATCGTCGGCCTCGCCAACCACACGGCGCTCGTCGCCAGGGACGGGCGGCGGGTCGCCATCGCCGACAGCGCCGCGCCCATCCACGCCCAGGGCGGTGAGCTGAGCGGCGTGGTGCTGGTGTTCCGCGATGTGACCGCCGAGCGGCAGGCCGAGGAGGAGCTGCGCACGAGCGAGGCCCGCCTGCGGGAGGCCGATCGTTACAAGAACGGCTTCCTCGCCGCGCTTTCGCACGAGCTCCGCAACCCGCTCGCTCCCATCCGCAACAGCCTCTTCATCCTCGAGCGAGCCGCGTCGGGGGGCGAGCAGGCGAAGCGCGCGCACGCCGTCATCGATCGCCAAGTAGCCCACATGGGACGCCTGATCGACGACCTCCTCGACGTGACGAGAGTCAGCCGAGGCAAAGTCCAGCTCCAGCGCGAGAAGATGGAGCTCGGCGACCTCGTGCGACGGACCGTGGAGGACCATCGCCAAAGCTTCATCGGCGCCGGCGTAAAGCTCGACAGCAAGCTCTCCACCGAGGCGATGTGGCTCACGGCCGACGCCACCCGCATTGCCCAGGTGGTGGGGAACCTCCTCGGCAACGCGGTCAAGTTCACACCCCGCGGCGGGCGGGTGGAGCTCACCCTCGAGCCGCAAGGCGCGGCGGCGCTCCTGCGAATACGCGACTCCGGCGTTGGCATGAGCCAGGCCGTTGTCGAGCGCCTGTTCCAGCCGTTCATGCAGGCGGAGGAGACCCTCGACCGTTCCCGCTGCGGGCTTGGCCTCGGCCTGGCGCTCGTCAAGGGGCTGGTCGAGATTCACGGTGGCACGGTCGCCGCGAGGAGCGGGGGACCTGGGCAGGGTGCGGAGTTCTCGATCCTACTGCCGCTCGAGGCAGCGCCGGAGAAGGCGGCGCGCCCACAGCGCCCACAACCCGTCTCGCAGCGACGGGTGCTGGTCATCGAAGACAACGTGGACGCGGCCGACAGCCTCAAGGAGGCGCTCGAGCTCATGGGCCACGAGGTTGCGGTCGCCTACGATGGTCCGGCCGGGCTCGCTGCAGCTCGCGAGCTGCAGCCCGAGGTCCTGCTGTGCGACGTAGGCTTGCCGAGTATGGATGGCTACGAGGTCGCGCGCGCCTTCCGTGCCGACGAGGCGCTCAAGCGCACCTTCCTCGTGGCCTTGACCGGGCACGCGCTGCCCGAGGATCTGCAGCGCGCGGCGGAGGCGGGCTTCGAGCGCCACGTCGCCAAGCCGCCGGCCCTCGAGAAGCTCGAGCAACTCCTGGCGGCGGCGCCGCAGAGGTCGTCTCACGACGGCTCGACCGCCACCCTCGCACCCGCGGTCTAACGGGCCGGGTTGCATGTCTGGACCTATTTGGCGATGACGCCAAGGTCACGCATGATCTCGAGCGTGATCGTCTTGCGCACGCTGGCCATCAGCTTCGGCTGGTCGGCAGGGACCAGGACCCGCGTCGCGAAGAAGCGCGGGCCGGCCGCGGTCTCGACCCAGCCGACATACCAGCCAACGTTGGGATCGGCCTTGGCGGCCCATCCGGTCTTGGCGAAGAGGCGGTAGTCGGGCGTCTCCTCGACCTTCATCGCTTCCTTCACCAGCAGAATGTTCTCGCGCCGGAACGGAAGATCACCTTCGAGGTAGACGCGTCGCGCGAGCTCGGCCTCCTCCCGCACCGAGATCGCCAAGGGTCCCTCGAGCCAGAAGGTGTCGACGTGGTCTCCGATCAAGCCGTTGCCGTAGCCGACTCGGCCGAGATGGTCGCGCATGCGATCGATGCCGATGCGGCGGGCCACCTCCTGGTAGCAGGGCACGCACGAAGCGCGGAATGCTTCTACGAGCGAAAGATCTCGTTCCCAATCCTTGATCGGGCGGGGCTGGCCATCCCAGCGAAGGACCTCCTCCGGCGAGATGGCTCCAGTCTCGAGGCCAATGAGGGTGTTCGGTATCTTGAACGTGGAGGCTGGATAGCGCTGCTCGTCTGGGTCGTCCCCGTGTGCGAGGACGAGTGTCACGGGGGGCGATGCGGGCTCGGCCGGCCTGGCCGGCGTTAGCATCACGAAGGAGCCAGCGACGGCGTGCTCAGCGAAGCGGTCTCGGCGCCCTCCGTCCGCAGACGGCGCCGACGGGGCGACCGGGGTGGCGCCTCGCGGACTCCCTGCGCAGCCTGCCGAGAAGAGCAGGAACAAGACCGCCATCCTCGGCGAGCCGTGCGAGGTGAGCTTGCCGACGCTCTGCATGACGTCTATGTCCCACAGCGGTCTGTCCGAGTCGACCTGCAATCGCAGCGCTCACCAGCGCTCACTGGTTGACTCCAACTTTTGGCCAACATGGAGGGATAGTCGACGAGAAGGTTGACGCAGGTGACGACCAGCCAACTCTCAGTTGCGACGTGGCGCACCGTCTGTTAGACGACGGCAACGCTCCTCGGCCGTGGCGGCCGCTGGCGTGATGTCATTCGGGTCGAAGCACGCCTGGCAGATCTGGCGGCCTTTCTGCCCCCCCTCTCAACCCTGGTGGAGAGTGCAGAGCATGCGGAATACCATCCTGGTCTCGAGTCGGTCAGTGGGTTCGTCGAGGTGGGCGGCGGTGGCTCTCGTGACAGCGGTCGTGGCTCTGACGGGCTGTGGCGGCGACGAGGGCGGCGACGGCAACAACGGAGCGGACCGGACCGCGCCGACGGTCGTCAGCGTGACCCCGGTCAACGGCGCGTCCGGGGTATCGGCGGCGCTCACGATCACCGCGACCTTCTCCGAGCCCGTCCGCAGCCCCCCCTCGGGCTCCGGACTGACAATCACCGGCGGCTCGTTGGTCGACTACTCGCCGCCGTCCTCGTCCGGCAGTGGGCCGTCGACCACGGGCACGTGGGCCGTGCCGGCGACGCTCGACTACTCGACCCCGTACACTGTGACGATTCAAGGCATGGTGGACGAGGCCGGCAACTCGATGGCGGCGGCCTATGCGTGGTCATTTACCACCGGGGCGGCTCCCCAGGGCACGGTGCCGGCGCCCGACGACCTGGCGGTCGCGATCCGAGGGACGACGGCGACCTTGACCTGGACGCCGGTTGCCAACGCCCTCGCCACGCGCGTTTACATGCGGCTGAACGACGGCGCCGACCAGTACCTGGGTGACTCGGTGAACACCCGGGTGGTGAGCAACCTGACGCCGGGCTCGACCTACGACTTCTGGGTGGTGTCGATCGACAACAACAATTTGCCGAGCCCGACGTACACCGTCGTCACCAAGGTGCTGCCCGCCCAGCCGGCCGTGCCGACCACGACGATCTACGGCGCCGACCTCGCGGTCGCCTGGAGCGCCAACGGTACGAGCACCTACAACATCTACTGCGCGGCAAACCAGGCCACCCTCACCGACGCCATGGTGGCGACCTGGACGCCCAACGCCACCGCTTTCCTCGTGAGCGCGGCGAGCACGAGCCCGCAGACCATCGCGACCGGGATTTCGTACTACACGCCGACCGCGTGCGCGGTCACCGAGGTGCTGAGCGGCGTCGAGTCCACGGTCTCGGCGACGGCGCGCAACTACAAGACCAGCCACGTCACGGTCAGCACCGGGTACACCACGGTCAACGTCAACGGTGAGGCCGAGCTTGCCATCGGTGCGAACCTGGTCGGCGGCACCGCTACCGGTTTCAAGGTGTTCGTCGACGCCGGCGGCACCCTCGACCCGCGCGTCGCGACACCGCAATCGGTCCTGATCGCCGCGCCGTGGCAGGGCCGCGCCGTCTTCTCCGAGCTCTTCGCCGCCGATGGGACCGTACTCAACTACCGGGTCTACGCCCTGCCGTTCTACGACGACGGCGCCGGCAACACGTCGATGCCGCTCCCGGACGGCAGCTACACCAATTGGTCCGCCGTCCTCTCAAAATTCGATTTGGGCGGTTTGGGTGCATGGGACGGCGCGACGGCAGCGGGTGAGTCGCCGGGCATCCGGTTCGACGGCGCGAGCACCATCTACTGGCTGGCGCAAGACGGGACGGAGATCGGTTCTTGGGATCTCACCGCCGACACCTTCGGCCACTTCGTCGTCACCGGGGTCGTGACCGACTTCGTCATCGACACCCTCGCCACCGACTTCACGATCTACACCCTCGATACGAGCGGGCGCACGGTCTACAAGCGCGTCGACGACGGCGTGACCACGCCGACGAGCACGAACCTGTTGACGGCGGCCTTGCCCGGCTCGAGCGCGAGCGACCTCACCGGGATCGCGTACACGAGCAGCCCCAGCACCGTCTGGATGTCGCGGTCTACGACCACCGCCAACACCTCGATCTTCTGCACCGCTTCGACGACCTCCGCGAACGCGGCGGTGCCGGTGACCAATGGCTACGCCGGCGTCAGGTCGTTCACCGTGGACGGCAACTATCTGTATTTCGCGGCCACGAGCGGCGTCTATCGCCTGGCCACGAATTCCGGCAGCTGGAGCGCCGGGTGCGACACCGCGCCCATCACCCCGGTGCTGACCGTAGCTGCCAACCACTCGGTGGCGAGCCTCGCCATCGACGGGACCGATCTCTACTACATCGATTCCTACACCACGACGCACCTGGGCGCGCCGCGCTCGGACCTGAAGCGAGTCAGCCTGTCGGGGACGCTGCCCGCCGACAACGCCGCGGCGGCCGTGGTCCACGCGGCGCTGTGGAGCGCCAAGACGCTGCGGGTCGCCAACGGGTCGGCGTTCTTCCTGAACGGCGGCTTTCTCACCGAGCTCCCGCTGCCGGGCCCGGCCGTCCCCAGCTACTTCCCCGAGCCCGCCGTCAAGTCGTGGTGGCCGCTCGCCGACGGCACCTACTTCGTAACCACGGTCAGCGGCGGCTACCGCCTGCCGATCGCCTACCCGGTGCTGGTCGCCGCGCCCACGGCCACGTCGCTGACGGTCGCCGCGTCCGGCACGGCGGGCGGCGTGACCGTCGACACGGCGGGTTCGGCCCTCCGCGGGGTTGGCAACTTCTACTCCGTCGCGGACATCTCCTCGGGCGCGGTGGATCTCGGGGTGGCGGGCGTGCCCACCTCGGGCACGACCTTCTGGATCAACGAGACTTCGGGGACCTACACCTACCGGGTCTGCGTCGAGAACATGGCCGGGCCGGGGCCCTGCGCGGACACCAACTCCACGGTCGTACCATAGGCGCGCGCCGGGCTTCCGGCCACGGGTGCTCGGCAGAATCAGGCCGCGCGCCGTCAGCTGCAAGGGACGCGGGATCTGTCCGTCCGGCATCGCCCGCCGGATGAGCGACACGGCGGCGCACCTCGTCGACAACGTGCTGCCACAGGTGCCGATGGTGCAGCGTTACTCCACTTTTCTTGGCCACTCCCGCAGACAGGTGCGGTGTCACGTGCTAGACACTGTCGTCTTTGCGAGGAGCAAGTCTCCTTATGGGTGATCGCGCCGCACCCCCAGTGCCACCACCCCGGTAAGCTTCCTGAGCGGCGCATTCGGAGAGCTCGACGCTGAGCCTGGCGAGTCGCGCCTATGGTTGTCGGTCATGGAGAGCACGGTATGGACGACGAGATGAAGAGCACCCTGTTCGATGCCCGCATGATGAAGCAGGCCCGGGACGCCATGGATCTCATGACGAACGTCCTGCAGGCCTCGACCGAATACTCCATCATCGGCAAGGACCTGGACGGCGGCATCGTCCTGTGGAACGAGGGCGCCCACCGGACCTACGGCTATGAAGCCGACGAGGTGGTCGGCAAGGCGAACTCTGAGATCCTGCACACGCCGGAGGACGTCGCCCTCGGCCGGCCGAAGGAGATTCTCAAGGCCGCCCTGAAGGAGGGCAAGTGGGAGGGTGTCATCGGCCGCATCCGCAAGGACGGCCGGCGGATCCAGGCCCGCGTCGTCATCACCCCGCGCCTCGACGCCGCGGGCAAGCCCATCGGCTTCCTGCTCATCTCCAAGGACGTCTCCAACGAGCTGCGCTTCACCGAGCACATCCGCAAGGTGAAGCTCTTCGACAGCGCCATCGTCTCCAACGCGCGCGAGGCGGTCGACTTCATCGCCAACATCCTCGAGTCCTCCACCGAGTACTCGGTCATCGGCAAGGACCTCGACGGCAAGATCCTCCTCTGGAACGAGGGCGCGCGGCGTCTTTACGGCTACGAGCCCGAGGAGGTCGTCGGCCGCGCCAACTCGTCGATCCTGCACACCGAGGAAGACGTCAAGACTGGCAAGCCGCGGGAGATCCTCGGGGCCGCTCTGCACAACGGCAAGTGGGAAGGCACGATCAACCGGCGCCGGAAGAACGGCGAGACCTTCACGGCGCGCGTCGTCATCACCCCGCGTCGCGACTCGCTCGGCCAAGCGATCGGGTATCTCCTGATCTCGAAGGACATCTCCGACGAGATCCGCCTCACCGAGCAGCTCAAGTCGACGCAGTTCTACACCCGGTCGCTCATCGAGTCGAACATCGACGCGCTGATGACCACCGACCCTTTGGGCGCCATCAGCGACGTCAACAAGCAGATGGTGACGCTCACCGGCTACTCCCGCGACGAGCTCATCGGCTCCCCGTTCAAGAACTACTTCACCGATCCGAAGCGCGCCGAGGAAGGCATCCGGCTGGTCTTGCGCGAGGGCAAGGTCACCAACTACGAGCTGACCGCGCTCTCCAAGACCGGGCGCGAGACGGTGGTCTCGTACAACGCCTCGACCTTCCGTGACGCAGAGGGGCGCCTGCAGGGCGTGTTCGCCGCCGCCCGCGACATCACCGAGCAGAAGAAGCTCGAGCAGCAGCTCCGCGACTCGCACGCTTACAACCGCGGCCTCATCGAGGCCTCGGTCGACGGCCTCATCACCGTCAATCCCCAAGGCTCGATCTCCGACGTCAACGCCAAGATGTGCCAGATGTCGGGCTACTCGCGGGAGGAGCTCATCGGCACCCCGTTCGCCGACTACTTCGTCGACGGCGAGCGCGCTTCGGCCGGCGTGGCCGAGACCTTCGAAAAAGGCGTGGTCACCGACTACGTCCTCACCATGGCGACCCGGCAGCAGAAGCGGCTGGGCGTCTCCTTCAACGCCTCGGTGTTCAAGGACCCGGCGAGCGACGAGGTCAAAGGCATCTTCGCTTCCGCCCGCGACATCACGGAGCAGGCCCGGCTGCAGACCCAGCTCGCCGAGGAGCGCGCCTACAACCGCGGCCTCATCGAGGCCTCGCTCGACGGTCTGATCACCGTCGATCCGATGCTCAACATCACCGACGTCAACGAGACGATGTGCAAGCTGGCGGGATACAGCCGCAAGGAGCTCATCGGCACCCCCTTCCCCGACTACTTCACCGACGCCAAGCACGCGGCCGAGGGCGTCCGCCTCACCCTCGACAAGGGAGCGGCGACCAACTACGAGCTGACGCTGCGCAGTCACGACGGCAAGGAGCGACTGGTCTCCTTCAACGCCGCCATCTTCAAGGACGAGTCGCGAGCAGTGCGCGGCATCTTCGCCTCGGCCCGCGACATCACCGAGCAGTCCCGCCTCCAGACGCAGCTCGCCGAGGAGCGCGCCTACAACCGCGGCCTCATCGAGGCCTCCGTCGACGGCCTGGTCACGGTCAACGAGGCCATGGCGATCATGGACGTGAACGAGACGATGTGCCGGATGGCCGGCCGCACTCGAAATCAGCTCATCGGCAGCTCGTTCCCCACCTACTTCGTCGAGCGCGAGCTCGCCTCGGATGGCGTGGCGCTGACCTTCAAGGAGGGCGCGGTCACCAACTACGTGCTGACGCTGGAGTCCGCCGACGGGCAGAAGACCCCGGTCTCGTTCAACGCCGCCGTGTTCAAGGACAGCGCCGGAAAGGTGCGCGGCATCTTTGCCTCCGCGCGCGACATCACCGCGCAGAAGAAGCTCGAGTCCCAGCTCCAAGCCTCGCAGTTCTATACCCGCACGCTCATCGAATCGAACATCGACGCGCAGATGACCACCGACCCGGTCGGCATCATCAGCGACGTCAACAAGCAGATGGAGGCGCTGACCGGCCGCACCCGCGACGAGCTGATTGGATCTCCGTTCAAGAACTACTTCACCGATCCGCAGCGCGCCGAGGAGGGCATCAAGCAGGTGTTGCGCGACGGCAAGGTCACCAACTACGAGCTCACGGCGCGCGCGAAGGACGGCCGGGAGACGGTGGTGTCCTACAACGCCGCCACCTTCGCCGACCGCGACGGCAAGCTCCAGGGCGTGTTCGCCGCTGCCCGCGACGTCACCGAGGGCCAGAAGCTCGAGCGCCAGCTGCGCGAGTCGCAGGCTTACAACCGCGGCCTCATCGAGGCCTCGATCGACGGCCTCATCACCGTCGACGCCGAGGGCTTCATCAACGACGTCAACGATCGCATGTGCCAGATGTCGAGCTACTCCCGTACCGAGCTCATCGGCACGCCGTTCGCCGAGTACTTCACCGACCCGGAGCGCGCCCGGGCGGGCGTCAAGGAGACCTTCGAGAAGGGGGTGGTCACCGAGTACGCGCTGGCCCTGATCAGCCGCACCCGGCGGCTGTTGCAGGTGTCGTTCAACGCCTCGGTGTTCAAGGACCACACCGGGACCGTGCGCGGCATCTTCGCCTCCGCTCGCGACATCACCGACCGCGTCCGGCTCGAGGAGCAGCTCCGCGAGCAGCAGACCTACCTGCGCGGTCTCATCGAGTCCTCGGTCGACGGCCTGGTGACCGTCGATCCCGAAGGCTTCATCACCGACGTCAACGAGCAGATGTGCCGCATGACGGGCTACGGCCGTGAGGTGCTCGTCGGCTCGACCTTCGAGCAGTACTTCACCGAGCCCAAGCGTGCCGACAGCGGCGTCAAGCGTACCCTGGCCGAGGGCGTGGTCACCAACTACGAGCTGGTGCTCAAGACGCGGACCGGCCGCAAGGCGACCGTCTCGTTCAACGCCTCGGTGTTTCGCGCCGCCGACGGTCGAATGCAGGGCATCTTCGCTTCCGCGCGCGACATCAGCGAGCAGGCGCGTCTACAGACCAAGCTCGGCGAGCAGCAGGCCTACAACCGCTCGCTCATCGAGGCCAGCGCCGACGCGCTCTTCGCCATCGCTCCTGACGGTGCCGTCACCGACGTCAACGAGGAGGCGACGCGCCTCGCCGGCTACTCCCGCAAGCACCTCGTCAACTCGCGCTTCGCCGACTACTTCACCGAGCCGGAGCGCGCCAAGACCGGCGTCCAGCAGACGCTCGCCAAGGGACGCGTGCTCGCCTACGAGCTCACGCTCATCACCCGGCAGGGCCGCCGCATCGCGGTCAGCTTCAACGCCGGCGTGTTCTCCGACGCCGCGGGCAAGGCACTGGGTATTCTCGCCGCCGCCCGCGACATCACGGAGCAGAAGAAGCTCGAGCAGCAGCTGCGCGACCAGCAGTTCTACGCGCGCTCGCTCACCGAGTCGAACATCGACGCGCTGATGACCACCGACCCCTTGGGCATCATCACCGACGTCAACCAGCAGATGCAGGCGTTGACCGGCAATAGCCGTGAGGAGCTCATCGGGACGCCGTTCAAGAACTACTTCACCGACCCCCACCGCGCCGAGGAAGGCATCAAGCTGGTCTTGCGCGAGGGTAAGGTCACCAACTACGAGCTCACCGCGCGCGCCAAGGACGGCCGGGAGACGGTGGTTTCTTATAACGCCGCCACTTTCGCCGATCGCGACGGGAAGCTGCAGGGCGTGTTCGCGGCGGCCCGCGACGTCACCGAGCGCAAGCGCTTCGAGCTGACGCTGCAGGAGAAGAACCTCGAGATGGAGAACGCCAACCTCGCCAAGGACCGCTTCCTGGCCAGCATGAGCCACGAGCTTAGGACGCCGCTCAACGCCATCATCGGCTTCACCGGCACGCTCCTCATGAAGCTGCCGGGGCCGCTTACCGGCGATCAGGACAACCAGCTCAAGACCATCCAGAGCAGCGCCAAGCACCTGCTCTCGCTCATCAACGACCTGCTCGATCTCGCCAAGATCGAGTCGGGCAAGGTGGAGGTCAACCTCGAGCAAGTCTCCTGCCGGAGCGTCGTCGAGGAGGTCAAGGCCGCGCTGGCACCGCTCGCCGAGGCCAAAGGGCTGAAGTTCGACCTCAAGCTCCCCGACGAGGACCTGCTCGCGCGCACGGACCGCCGCGCCTTGAGCCAGATCCTGCTCAACCTCACCAACAACGCCATCAAGTTCATCGAGGCGGGCGGTGAGATCACCCTCGAGCTGCGTCGCCGCGCCGGCGATGGCAGTGCGAAGACCGAGTTCGCCGTGGCTGACACCGGCATCGGCATCAAGCCCGAGGACCAGGTGCGGCTGTTCCAGGCCTTCACGCAGGTGGGCGGCCCCGCCGGCCGCCACGAAGGCACCGGCCTCGGCTTGCACCTCTCCAAGAAGCTCGCCGAGCTGCTCGACGGCCGCATCACCTTCACGAGCTCCTTTGGCAAGGGCAGCGAGTTCGTGTTCACGATCGAAGAGAAGCCGCTCGAGCCTGGAGCCTAGAGCCTGGAGCCTAGAGCCCAGAGGTCTACCATGCCCGGTCGCATCCTCGTCATCGAAGACAACCCGCCCAGCCTCGAGCTCATGAAGTATCTCCTCAAGGCCTTCGGCTACACGGTCGTCAGTGCGTCGGACGGCGTGGAGGGGATCGAGCTCGCGCGACGCGAGGCGCTCGACCTCATCATCTGCGACATCCATTTGCCCCGGCTCGACGGCTACGAGGTCGCAAAGCGGCTGAAGGGGCATCCCGCGTTGTGTCAGATCCCGCTGGTCGCCGTGACCGCGCTGGCGATGGTCGGGGACCGCGACAAGATCCTCGCCGCCGGGTTCGATGGCTACATCGACAAGCCGATCGATCCGGAGAAGTTCATCAAGCACGTCCAGTCATTCGTGAGCGGTCCCAGTGGGGGGCGGGACTCGAGTGATGGCAACGCGGGACACAGAGGGCACTGACGCATGGCCACCATCCTCATCGTCGAAGATCACGCGATCTCGAGGCAGATGCTCAGCAACCTGCTCGGTTACAAGGGCCACCATGTCCTCGAGGCAGCGGACGGTGTCGAGGCGCTGGCCCTGGCCCGCGCCGAGCACCCGGATCTGATCATCACCGACGTGGTCATGCCGGCGATGGACGGGCTCGAGCTCGTCCGGCGGCTGCGCGCCGATGCCGCGCTCAAGAACATTCCGGCCATCTTCTACACCGCGGCCAGCCTGCGAACGGGCGCCCGCGAGATCGAGGAGCAATGCGGAAACAGCCGGGTCCTCCCCAAGCCGTCAGATCCACAGGTCATCCTGCAGACCGTGGACGAGGCTCTGGCGATAGCCCAGCCACCGAGTTCGCCGACACCGGCGGCGGTAGCCTTCAGGAGGCCCGCGAACAAGACCGACCCGTTGCGCGGCACCGAGCTGCAGCTCGCGGTGCTCATCGACCTTGGCTTTCACCTCGTCAGGCAGCGCGAGCCGACGAAGCTCCTGAACACCTTCTGCGGCGCCCTCCGCGAGATCCTCAACTGCCGGCGATGCTTGCTCGTGGTGTCTGAGAATGGCGACGAGGAGCGTTGCTTCTCCGGCGACCCCGAGGACGCGTCGGCCGCCGCGTGGCCAGCCCGGCTTCTTCCCCCACCTCAGATCCTCGAGCGGCTCAAGACCAAACGCGCGCCGGTCCGTTGGCTGGTTCCGCCAGCAGGAGCCGATGCGGAGCCAAGCTCCGTCGCGCCGGCGCCGGCCAAATCGGTCCTGGCCGCCCCATTTGCCACGCCGAGCCGGGTCCACGGCCATTTCCTGTTGGCAGACAAGAAGGACGGGACGCCCTTCGACGACCAGGACGAAGAGATGGCCGTCACGCTCGGCGCGCAGACCGCCCTCGCCTACGAGAACATCCTCCTCGTCGACAGGCTGCTCAAGCAGAGCACCGACCTCCGCCTCAGCGAGGAGCGCTTGCGGCTCATGATCGAGGGCGCGAAGGACTACGCCATCGTCATGCTCGACCCTTTGGGGAACCTCACGACCTGGAACGCCGGCGCAGCGCACATGACCGGGTGGAGCGCCGCGGAGATCCTCGGACGGCACCTCGACCGCCTGTATCCCCAAGACGAGGACGGCGGCCGGCATGCCCGGCGCGTGCTCGAGCTCGCCGAGCTCACCGGCCAGCACCAGGAGATCGGCGAGCGGCGGCGCAAGGATGGGTCGCTATTCTGGGCCGACGTCACCATCAGCGCCGTCCGCGATGCCGCCGGCCAGCTGCGCGGGTTCGCCAAGGTGACGCGCGATATCACCGGGCGCAAGCGGGCCGAGGAGGAGCAGGAGCGCTCTCGCCAGGGTCTCTCCCGACTCGCCGAGGCGTCACTCAAGGTGGTGCGTGAGGCCGACGTCGAAGGCATGCTCCAGGCGGTCTCCGAGGCCGCCCTGCTCTTGACCGATGCTCGTCTTGCCGCCTGCGGCCATGGATACGTCACTGGCCAGTTCATCGTGGGCGGCTCGGCGCGGGCAGAAGGAGCGCCCGCTTGCCCGGAAGGTCGAGGGTTCCGACTCGAGAAGGGCGGCGTCTACATGGATCTCTTGGAGGGCGCCGATACGATCCGCCTCACGGACGTCGAGCTCCGCGCTCATCCTCGATGGTGGGGTTTGCCTGACGGTCACGTCCCGATGCGAGGCCTCCTGGGGGCGAAGCTGACCGGGCGCGACGCACGATCGAGCGGCCTGCTCCTCGTCACCGACAAGGCGACGGGGGAGTTCACGGCGGAGGACGAGTCCCTGCTGCGGCAGCTCGCGACCCTGGCCTCCCTTGCCTTGCAGCACGTCGAGGTACGCATCGCTCTCGAGAGGTCCGACCAACGGAAGAGTCAGTTTCTCGGCATGCTGTCGCACGAGCTTCGCAATCCCCTCGCGCCTATCCGCAACAGCCTCTACATCCTGGAGCGCGCCGCACCTGGCGGCGAGCAGGCGCTCCGCGCGAAGACGGTGATCGACCGCCAGGTCTCGCAACTGACGCGGTTGGTCGACGACCTGCTCGACGTGACCCGTATCTCCCGCGGGAAGATCCAGATCCAACGAGAGCTGCTCGATGTGGGCGACGTGGCGCGCCGTGCCGTGGAGGATTACCGGTCGGTCTTCGCGAAGAGCGGCGTCGAGCTCACGCTGCACCTGCCCGAATGCCCACTCTGGGTCAGTGGTGACCGTACGCGCATCGCGCAGATCATTGGTAACCTGCTCAGCAACTCCGCGAAGTTCACCGAGGCGGGAGGCCAGACCGTGGTCGTAGTCGAAGAGAACACCAACCTGCGGCAGGTCATCTTGCGCGTGCGCGACACCGGCATCGGCATCGCGCCGGAGATGCTGCCCCGGATGTTCGAGGAATTCGCGCAGGCGGACACCACCCTGGACCGCAGCAAGGGCGGCCTCGGGCTAGGGCTGGCGTTGGTCAGGGGGCTCGTCGAGCTGCACGGCGGCGCGGTGACCGCGAAGAGCGGTGGCCTGGGCAAGGGTGCGGAGGTCACTGTTCGCTTCCCGCTCGAGGCTGCGCAGGCGTTGGCGGCGGAGCCGGTTCGCGGCGTCGTCTCGAATGCTGGCGCGCGGCGCGTGCTCGTCATCGAGGACAACGTCGACGCCGCGGAGAGTCTCCGCGAGGCCCTCGAGCTCGGCGATCACATGGTCGAGGTTGCCTACAGCGGCACCGAGGGCCTCGAGAAGGCGCGGGCGTTCAGGCCCGACGTGATCCTGTGCGACATCGGGTTGCCCGGGATGGACGGGTATGCGGTCGCGCGGGCGATGCGAAGCGACCCGAAGCTCAGCGGCGTGTCGCTTGTCGCCCTGACGGGCTACGCGCTGCCGGAGGATCTAGCGCGGGCGAAGGCCGCGGGCTTCGACGAGCATCTCGCCAAGCCGCCCAGCGTGGAGAAGCTCGAGGAGCTGCTCAGCCGCATGCGCCGGTAGCGGGCGGTGGAGCGCCGAGCCAGGGATAGGTGCCAGGAATACTACAACGCACAGTCGAGTGGCCCCCGCGACCGTTCGGAGGGGCGCGGCGGTTGCGCTCGCAGGAGGGGGGCGCTAGAGAGTCCTGGGAGCTCGACGTCGAGCTCTAGCCCGCCGAACCCGCACGAGGAGAACGATGAACAAGAAGACCGTCGCCGCGCTGCTCTTGAGTCTGACCTTCACCTCCCTCCCGGCCGCCGCCGCCCCCAAACAGGATCGGCCCGGCTGCGCGGACCATCCGCTCTTCCCGAACCGCATGCCCAACCGTTACATCATCTCCTGCGACGTCAAGGAGTTCGACGCCGCGGAGTTCAGCTGCGACAAGAGGCCGTGTCCGAGCGTCGAGGGGAAGGTCACCATCATCCGGTACGGGGTGGACGAACCGAAGAATGACCGCTCGGCGCTGGAGGTGGTTCGTAACTATGAAAACGCCCTGAAGAAGATCGGCGGAACCGTCACCTACTCCAATCCCCGGCGCGAGGTCGCGAACGGCTCGGTGGTCGTCGACGGCAAGGAGGTCTGGTTCCAGGTCGAGAAGCGCAACTTGGACATCTGGCTCAAGATCGCCGAGAAGAAGGCGATGGAGCAGACGATCGTGGCCGACGCCGCCTCGTTCGCGAACGACTTGAAGTCCACCGGGCACGTGGCGATCTACGGCATCCTCTTCGAAACCGGCAAGGCCGACGTCAAGCCGGAGTCCGGGCAGGCGATCGGCGAGATCGCCAAGCTCCTCAAGGGCGACGGCGACCTCAAGCTCTTCGTTGTCGGCCATACCGACGCCGTGGGCGCGGTGGAGGCCAACCTGAAGCTCTCCGAGGCGCGGGCGGAGGCCGTCCTGCAGGCGCTCGTGCGCACCCACGGCATCGCGGCCGCCCGTCTCAGGGCCTTCGGCGCCGGTCCCTTCACACCGGTCGCCGCCAACGACACGGAGGAAGGGCGCACGAGGAACCGCCGGGTCGAGCTGGTGAAGCAGTAGAGAACCGCCACGACGGCGCAAACCGAAGCCGCGACCACAGCAGCCGGGCCCGTTACCGTACGCGACGGCGAGCCAAGTGCAGAGCGGACCATTTGCCGGCAGCCCTCAATCCCGATATCGTCGTGTCGCCGCGCTCGCATGCGCGCACCGAGGGGAGGCGCCGCCGCAGTCCGTGCCGACGCCGTTCGCTCGTGGGCGTAGGTAGATGCCCGCGCGGCCACGAATACCGGAGAGCCGATGAGGACCGCCCATGTCGTAGCCGGCGTGGTTGTGACGCTGACAGCACCTCGCGTCCAGGCGCAGCCGGCCGCGGTCGAGGCACCCGCCGCGGCTTCGGAGCCGGCGCCGCCGGCGCCAGCCTATCGGCAGAAGACTCTCATCGAGTTGACCACGGATCAGATGGTCAACGGCCTCGAGGGCGCCGACCAGTCGATGTCGAACGAGCAGCAGCTCCTGCTCCAAGAGCTCGAGAAAGCACGCCAGGCGCTGGACGCCGCGCGCAACGATGCGCAACGCGAGGCACAGCTGCGCGCAGCATGGAACAAGATCACCGCGGCGCTGTTCAAGACCGAACAGGCTCGAGCCGAGATGAGCAGGCGCTTGCAGGACGCCAGCGAGCGTCCCCCGGCCGGCACGTTGTACCGCAGCAGCTTCTTCGACTCGGCACGCTCTTTCCACGAGCTCGCCGCACGACGAGTCGCGGACCTCGGGCGCGCGGTCGAGGAGATCAGGCTCCGGCTGCCAGATCCAGACGCCGTGGACCTCGCGAGCCGGCCCGAGCTCCTCGGCGACATCCAGCGGCAGGCTGATGGTCTTCGCACGCGGACTGAAGATGCCAACGCCGCGGTGAAGAAGCTCATCGACGAGCAGAAGGCGCTCGCTGTGGACTTTGCCCGCGAGCTGCAGAAACCCATGCTGCTCACGGTGAGTGGCGGCGTGAGCCTTGGCTCGTACCAGGCCGGCTTTCTCCACTACTACACGCAGTACCTGCTGGCGCATCGGGACATCGCGCGGCGCGAGCTGGGACGCCAAGATCTGGAAACGCGCACGTTCAGCGTGGCGACCGGCGCATCGGCCGGATCGATCAACGCCTTCTTGTCTGCCCTTGCCGCGTGCCGGGTGCGCGACCCCAACCCGGAGAACAGCCTCTTCTACCGAGTTTGGATCCCCGTCGGGCTCAAACAGCTGATGAACACCACCAGCGACGAGGAACATCCGGCCGCGATCTTCTCCACAAAGCCCATCGAGGCTGCGGTCGACACCATCGGCCAAGATCTCGGCGCGGCGCCGTCGGCAGACAAGCCGAATCCTTGGTCGCAGGACCACAGCTGTGACGCCGCCCTCGGCATCAGCGCCACGCACCTCAGGGAGCGCAAGCTCAACGTCGCCGCCATCAATATCAGATCGCAGGCCGCCAAGTTCGTCCTCCGTATCCAAAAGAGTGGCAGCAAACCTTTGACGATCACGGCGCTGCCGCCGCCGGATGGTGACGCCGCCATCGGTCAGACCTACAGCACGCTCGTCCCCCCGTCTCCCGACGAAAGCTCGGTCAAGAAGGTTACCGACCTCATTCAGGCGTCGGCCCGTTTCCCGGTGGCTTTTCCGCCGAAGGCTCTGGAGTTCCTGCCGGCGGTAGATGGGCGGTCGGACCGGGACCACGGCAAGCAGAGCCAGGACTTCATCGACGGCGGGGTGTTCGACAACACCCCGATCGGTCTCGCCAGACAGGTGTACCGCTGGTCGCTGGCGGGCCACAAAACGGGCGCCGACGGCAACCACGACAGCGCCGGCCATCTGTTCGTTTCGCCCGGCATCGCGAGCTGGAAGGCGCGCCCACCCTCGGCTCAGGCAGTCAAGGACAGGACGCTCTTCGACTATTACGGGCCGTTCCTCTTCGGGTTCCTCGACACCGCGATGGAGGCCCGGCTCCTCGAAAGCCTGCAGGTGGATGACTCCATTCTCAAACAGCTCGAGGTCCCCATCCGCAAGACGCCGCTTGCGAGCGAGTACTTCGCCAACTTCTTCGGGTTCATGGAGAAGGACTTCCGCAGGTTCGATTTCTACGTCGGGATGGTCGACGCCTGGCAGCACCTGACCAGCGGGCAGTCGCTCGCGCTCCAGCACATGGGCGGCGCTGACATCGTCAAGATCGACTCCAATCTCTTCCACTGCTTGCGAGAGCTCCGCAGCCACGACACCGAGCGCGAGCGCCGCGCGCAACGGCCGATCGAGCCTGATGTCTTCCTGCCCGAGGCATGTGCCGAAGCCCTCCAGCACGGCGACGCCGAGGCGCGGCAGAGCGCCAAGAACGTCCTTGCCGTCTCGCGGGCAACGCGACGCCTGCGGTACTCGACGACCGTCTATGCGTACACGGACGCAAACCGCTTCAAGCGGTTCACCGAGCTACTCGCGCAGGAGGGCTTCGCCTACCGCGAGTTCGAGCACCAAGGCGCCGCGGTAACTCCGGACACCGTCGTCCCCGCGCTGCGCGACGTAGCGCAGGATCGGCTGAGCTACCTGGGAGACCAACAGCCCTACGGCCTGACGCGCCTGGCGGTCGAAGTCCTCGGCCCCATGGGCGCTAACGCCTACCTGGGCTACCGGGCGCCGGCGCGGCTCCTCTACCTGGGTGCCGTCGAACGGGGCTTCGAGGTTGGCTTCGCGCAGCGAGCTCTCACCGACCGCCTGCGCCTTCACGTTGCGGTGGAAGCCGGTCGAGCCGGGCTCGAACGCCTGCTCCATCACGATCACGTCGCTTTCTCGCCGGCCGTGCGTGGCATGTTGGTGGCGGAGCTGCCGGTGGTCGTCGGCCTCGTGGCGCCGGAGCTCGGCGCCGGCTACATGACCCGTGCGCGCGTGGGCTTGGACCGTGAGGCCGCCAAGGCGGGGCTCGTCTACTATCGCCATGGGGCGGTGGCGATGGCAGGGGTGGTCGTTCTGCAGCGGATCTACGCGATGGTCCTCTTCGACCGGTACGTCGGCGACGGCGACTGCCGCCGCGACAACCACTGCAGCCACGTGGCGCCGCGCTACCGCGATCAGGGCGAGGCCTTCCTCGATCGCTCATGGGGCTTGGCCGTCGACGTCGGCTGGCGGTGGCACTTCGGCTGAGGACGCTTAGGCTTTCTCTGTGCGGCCATTCAACCGACCACTCGATTGACATGCACGCGACCGGCGCTCGTCCACGACCTCGCCGCCGCCTCTCAGGCCGCGGCCGTTCCCGCCGCCAGGCGCGCGCCGGCCAGCAGCTCGTCGACCTTGCCGAGCTTCACCGCCAGATCTCCATGAACGGCCTCGACGAGCGGGACCATGGCTACAACTCGATCGAGGTTGCTCTTGAAGGTCTCCAGCTCCGCGGGCGCGATGCCGTTGTCGGCCGCGAAGCGCACGAGCGAGTCGGGCAAGAGCTCCGCGGGGAGCTTGTCCAAGACGAGCGGCAACAGCGGCAGGTTGTCGCGCACCTTGTCGAGGTGCTTGCGCGCGGCCTCGTAGTCGACCTGCTGCTTGACGCGGGTGTCTTGAAGCTGGCCGAGGAAGCGCTGCGGGATGAGGTCCATCAGGCGCTCGGCCACGCGGACCGCGGTGGTCTTGGCCTCGGCCGAGAGCGCGTTCTCGGGAGGCAGGTCGCGCGGCACCAGACGCTCGACGCCCTTGGCCACCGCCGGCAGGCCCAGGGCGAGCTCCCGCGCCACCTTCTTGAGGCGCGCGAGGTCCGCGGCCGGATAGCTCGAGCGCAGCGGGTGCTCTTCGAGGTAGGTCTCGAGCTGGCCGCTGATGTACTTGGCCGCCATGCTGGCTTTGACCCCGTCGAAGAGCGGGCTCACGACGCCCTCCCAAAGACGGCTTCGCGCGTCAGCGCCGCCACGCACCCACGGTAAGCCTTGTCCAGCTCGCCCATCAGCAACGGGTCGCGCCCCGAGACGTGCTCGCGCGCGAGGTCGAGATCGATGATCGCCGCGGTCTTGTCGCCGCGGCGGCTCCGCAACAGCCCTCTGGCGAGGTAGGCAGCGAACAGGTCGTCGCCTGCAGGCGCGGTCGCCCCGGGCGTCGGCGTCGGGGGCGCGGCTGCCGCGAGGCGGCTGATCGCCTCGGTGTACGCGCGCTCCGCCGCATCGAGGTCACCCATGCCCTCGTACGCCATGCCCAACAGCTGGTGGAAGCTCGCGACCTTGGGCTCGACCGCGGTGAGCCCGGCGAAGATGCGCGCCGCGTCCTGCCAGCGGCCCACGGTGCCGAAGCCTTTGCCCAGATCGACGAGCTTGGCGATCTCGTCGGCAGAGAGCTGCAAGATCGAGCCCAAGGACACCCGGCCGCGCATGAGGTCATCGAGCACGCTCTTCGCCGCCGTCATTGCCTCGCCGTTCTCGGCCGGGGTGGCGGGCCGCTTCGCGGAGTCGGGGAGGGACGGTTGCCGGCGCTTGCCGCCGGCACTTCGGGTGCGCTTGGCCATGACGATCTCCTCCTATTCTTCCTTCGCGGAGTATCGCCAACTGCGACCCTCCCCACAAGCGGCGGCGGTCGCGGGTTGTCACCGCTGCAGCGGGGTCGGCCGGCTCATGGTACCTACGGACCTTGCTTCTCGACGCCTGCGTGGTAAGCAATGACGCGGAGGATGTCGACGTGACCTGGTCGTCACCTTCTCAGGGTTCGGCGTCGAGCTGGCGCCCGCCGCGAGCGTCGATCTCCTGGGGTCCATGCAGCTCGCCCCCAAACCGACGGCGTTCGCTGTGACGGCACCGCTCTTGGCCTGCAAGCTCGTCTGCCCCCGGCGATGGACGTGCTCGTGTGCCGGTCTCGCTGCCGCCCTGGGTGTCGTCTTCGGCGGCCTCGCGGCCTCGTGCCGCCGCGACGACAAGGTCGAGCTCACCGCTGCGACCCTGGTAACGAGCCAGGCGCTGTCGTTGGTCATCGTGCCGGCGTCCCTGGCGGCAGCCGACGATACGGCCGACGCGTTGGCCGGACTGCTCGCGGACGATTCCGTGCTCGACAACCCGGACACGCTCAGCGCCGTCTCGACGACCGACAACGTGTACACGGTCGGCCGCAACAACACGGCGCAGATCGACACCTTCGACGTGTCGACAATCCCCGCCGGCGCCACGATCACGGGCGTCGTGCTCCACCTGCAGTACGGAGCCGAGAACGGCTTCACCGGTACCAGCGCGGTGGAGTACGACAACGGCGCCGGCTTCGTGGCCACCTCCATCGTCCCCGCCGACATCCTCTCGTTCAGCCCGGATCTGACGTTCGACCTGTTCGCGGCCGGAGTCACGAGCAGAGCCCAGATCGCCAACCTCGACCTCCGCTTCGTCAACAACGACGGCGGCGCCGCGAACGCGGTGCATTTCGACTATGTGCGGATCGTGGTCACCGGCGCGCTCGTCCTGCCGACGGTGGTCGCGCGGGTGAGCACCTCGGTGCCGGCGGTGGCGGCGCCCGCACCAGCACGACGGGTCAAGGCCGTGACCGCGGGCGGCTCGCACACCTGCGCCGTCTTCGCTGACGGCTCGGTGGCCTGCTTTGGCGCCAATGCGACCGGAGCGCTCGGGCAAGGAGACACCACGACCCGCGGTGACAACCCCGGAGAGTCGGGCGAGAGCCTGCTGCCCGTGAGCCTGGGGACCGATCGCAGCGCGATCGCCGTTGCCGCGGGGTCAGACTATACCTGCGCCCTGCTCGATGAAGGGTCGGTGAAGTGCTGGGGGGGCAACGCCTACGGCCAGCTCGGACAGGGAGACACGGCGCGAAGGGGGGACAACGTCGAGGAGATGGGTGACAGCCTGTTGCCGGTCGCCCTCGGCATCGGCCGCCGGGCAACGGCCATCGTCGCCGGGAGCTGGCACGTCTGCGCCCTGCTCGAGGGCGGGGCGCTGAAGTGCTGGGGCCGCAACGACAATGGTCAGCTCGGACTGGAGGATGGCTTCCATCGCGGCCAAGGCGCCGCGACGATGGGCGACAACCTGCTGCCGGTGAGCCTGGGTGCCGGTCGGACGGCGATCGACGTTGCCGCCGGCGAGGATCACACCTGCGCCGTGCTCGACAACGGTGCGGTGAAGTGCTGGGGAGGCAACATTGCCGGTCAGCTCGGGCAGGGAGACAGCGCCCAGCGCGGCGACAACGTCGGCCAGATGGGCGACAACCTGTCGCCCGTGGGCCTCGGGACCGGCCGCACCGCCACCGCCGTCACCGCGGCGTACTGGCATACGTGCGCCGTTCTCGACGACGGGGCGGCGAAGTGCTGGGGATACAACCTCTACGCCGACCTGGGGCAGGGTGACGCCGAATGGCGTGGCGACGACCCCGGCGAGATGGGGGACAGCCTGGCGCCGGTGCGCCTTGGCACGGCGCGCCTCGTCACCGCCGTCACGGTCGGGAGCCACTACACTTGCGGTTTGCTCGACGACGGCGCGGTGAAGTGTTGGGGCCTCAACACCTACGGTCAACTCGGCCAGGGAGACAAGATCACCCGCGGCTGGGTCCCCGGGGACATGGGCGACAACCTGCTGCCCGTGGATCTCGGTGCCGGCCGCACCGCCACGGCCGTCGAGGCGGGGGGGGCGCACGTCTGCGCGGTGCTCGACGACGGCACCCTGAAGTGCTGGGGGCGGAACATCGTCGGTCAGCTCGGTCAGGGGGACAATGCCGACCGCGGTGACGGCGCCGGCGAGCTCGGCGACGACCTGCCGCCGGTGGCCGTGGGCTCGATCCTCAGGGTGGCGTGCAGCTTCTCCGACCCGGATGCGCCGCCGGTCGCCGCCTTCGACGTGACCATCGCGGCGCGCCAGCCCGACGACGCGACCGTGATCACCCTGTGCGCCGCCGCGAGCCACGGCGAGGCCTGCGATGCCGGGGTCGGCGCGGGCGTGCTGGTCGTGGCCGGGAGCAATCCGTACACGGCGACCGTGGGCTGGAACGTGCCGGTCGCCTTTCCCGCGGGTGCCTACGACTTCGAGTGCAGCGCGGCCGAAGCCCTCTTCGGCGGCGCCGCCGGCACGTCGAGCTTCGGCGCGAACCTCGACCTGGTCGCCGTGGGCGCCGGTCCCCCGGGCCCCTTCGCGATCACCTCGGTGGCCGGTGACGTGAGCCCGCCCTACGTCGACAACGCCGACGAGGCGCCGAACGTCACCACGCTGCTCTTCTCGGCGCCTGGGGCCGCGGCCTGCCGCTGGGCTCTCACCGACGTCCCCTACGCGGCGATGGTCAACGCGTGCAGCTCGGCCACCTCGTGTGCGGTCACGGGGGCGTCGAGCGAGCTCGTGGCCTACGTCGCCTACGTGGCGTGCACCGACGGCGGCGGCCACGACAGCGATGCATGGAGCAACCTGAACGTGCACTGGCGGAACTACTTCAGCCCGGCGCCGACGACCGGAGCGGGGGTGACCCCATCGGTCTCCTCCTTCGAGACGACGCGCCCGACGCTGGCGGCGACCGGCGTTGCGATCGGTGGGTTCCACGTCTGCGCTCTCTTCGGAGACGGAGGGGTGAAGTGCTGGGGCCTCAATGACAAAGGTCAACTCGGCCAGGGAGACACGGCCACGCGCGGCGACGCCGCGGGCGAGCTCGGGGATCGTCTTTGGCCCATCAGCCTGGGGACCGGCCGCACCGCCACGGCCGTCGCGGCGGGGATCTTCCACACCTGCGTCCTGCTCGACGACGGGTCGGTGAAGTGCTGGGGGGGCAACACCGCGGGCCAGCTCGGGCAGGGGAACACGCGCCAGCTCGGCGATCATGCGGGCGAGATGGGGGACGACCTGCCGCCCGTGAACCTCGGCGCGGGTCGAACTGCCACCGCGGTCGCGGCCGGGGGCGAGCACACCTGCGCCCTCCTCGACGGCGGGGCGGTGAAATGCTGGGGGGACAACGCCACGGGGCAGCTCGGACAGGGAGACGCGGTCGACCGCGGCTGGGGCGCCGGGGACATGGGGGACAATCTCCTCCCCGTGAGTCTCGGCACCGGCCGCACCGCCACCGCCGTCGCGGTCGGGTGGGAACACACCTGCGCCGCGCTCGATGACGGCTCGCTCAAGTGCTGGGGGGACAACGCCGGCGGACAGCTCGGGCAGGGGGACGTCCTAACGCGGGGCGACCAGGCCGGGGAGATGGGGGACACCCTGCTCCCCGTGAGTCTCGGCGCCGGCCGCACCGCCGCGGCCGTGACGGCGGGAGGGCTGCATACGTGCGCCTTGCTCGATGACGGCAGCGTGAAGTGCTGGGGCGACAGTGTCTACGGTCAGCTCGGGCAGGGGGACGTCCTCACGCGGGGCGACCAGGTCGGGGAGATGGGGGACACCCTGCTCCCCGTGAGCCTCGGCGCCGGCCGGACCGTCACCGCCATCGCGGTGGGGTTCGTCCACACCTGCGCCCTGCTCGACGACGGGACGGTGAAGTGCTGGGGCTTCAATGCCTACGGTGAGCTCGGGCAGGGGGCCACGGGCAACCTGGGCGACGCCCCCGGCGAGCTGGGCGACAACCTGTTGCCCGTGAGCCTGGGCACGGGTCGCACCGCGACCAAGATCGTGGCCGGAGGTAACGACACCGTGTCGCGAGGCAACAACGCTTGCGCGGTGCTCGACGACGGGTCGGTAAAGTGTTGGGGGGGGAACTCCTACGGCCAACTCGGGCAGGGGGACACGCTCACCCGGGGCGACGGCGCCGGGGAGCTCGGTGACAGCCTGTCGGCCGTGGCCCTCGGCTCGGCTTTGAGGGTGGCGTGCACCTTCTCGGACCCGGACATGCCCCCGCCGGCCTCGTTCGACGTGACCATCAAGGCGCGTCATCCCGACGACGCCACGCTCGTCACCCTGTGCGCGGCCCGGAGTCACGGTGAGGCCTGCGACGCCGCGGTAGGCGCGGGCGTGTTGGCGGTGGCCGGCGCGAACCCGTACACCGCCACGATCGCCTGGCAGGTGCCGACCACGTACCCCGCCGGCGGCTACGACTTCGAGTGCACGGTGGTCGACACCTACTTCGGTGGGCCCTCGGCGACGTCGACCTTCGCCACCAACGCCGATCTCGTCGACGTCGCGAGCGCTCCCGGGCCCTTCACGGTGGTCTCGGTCGCCGGCGATGCGAGCGCGCCCTATGTCGACGCCAGCGACGACGCGCCAAACCGTACGGTGGTGGTGTTCACGGCGCCGGGGGCGGTCGCCTGCCGTTGGGCGAGCGCCGACCTGGGCTACGCCGCGATGGTGAGCGCGTGCAGCTCGGCCACTTCGTGCACCTTCAGCGGCGCCACGAGTGACCAGACCTCCTACGCCTACGCCATCGCCTGCGTCGACGCCGGCGGCCGCGGCAACGACCGGTGGAGCAATCTCGAGGTCGCTTGGGAGAACCGCTTTGGGGCCGCCTGCGTGCCGTCCGGCGCCGACGATGACTGCGACGGCGTCGACGACGACTGCGACGGCGCGGCGGACGACGAGTACGTACCGCAACCCACGAGCTGCGGGGTCGGGGCGTGCACCCGGACGGGCACGAGCGCGTGCGTGGCGGGCGTCCTGCAGCAGAGCTGCTCACCCGGCTTGCCGGCGGCGGACGACGCCGCCTGTGACGGCCAGGACGACGATTGCGACGGGTTCATCGACGAGGAGGTTCAGCTGACCACGTCGTGTCCGCCGCCCGCCGACGCCTGTGACATCGTGGTCTGCAGCCCGCGGAGCGGCACGTGCGAGGCGAGCGGGATTTCGCTGTGTTGCTCTTCGGACAGCGACTGCGACCCCGGCTCGGCGTGCCTGGTCGGCGGCTGCAACCAGGATCGTTGTACCTACGAGACGCCCGCGCTCTGCTGTCGCAGCGCGGCCGACTGCGCCGACGCGGGCGTGTGCACCGACACCGGCTGCGACGTCGCCACGGGGGTGTGCTCGCGGGTTTGGCAGGTCGGGTGCTGCGAGGCGAACGCCGACTGCGACGACGGCGATTCATGCTCGTACGACGAATGCACGGCGGAGCATCGTTGCCAGCATCAACCGGCGACCTGTGCGACCGTCGGGCCGTGCGGCGGCGACGTGACCTGCATCTACAGCGCCGCTCACGTGGCGCTCGGCCGGGCGAGCCCCGAGGGCGCGCTCATCACGGGCGCGTCGGGGGGACCCGTGCTGGCTCTCGATCTGGCGAACGACGCCTTGGCCGGCACCCTGAGCGGGTTGTCGCTGGAGGTGGTCGGGCTCGACCGGGGGTCGCCCCACTTCGAGCCGCGCTTCTCGTTGTACTTGGACGGAGACGGGGACGGCCGGATTGACGCCGGGAGTGAGCCGGTGGCCGCGGCCGGGCTCGATGCCGGCGAATCGCCGCGGGTGAGCTTCGCGAGCTTCGCCGTTGCGCTGGCGCCGGCGAGCACGACGCACTGGTTGGTCGCGCTGGAGCTGGCTCGTCAGCCCGGCGGGCTCGCGGCCGGCGCCTTCGCGGCGCCGTGGATCCTGGGCTTGGCGGGTGCGCTCGCGGTTCGCCGGCGGCGGTGGTCGCGCCTGGCGCTCGCCCTGGCGCTCGTCGCCGTCGCCGCGTGGGCCTGTGGCCGCGTAGGTTTCGACGTGGGTGACGTACGCGTCCAGGTATCCGTCGCGGGGAATGACGACATGAGCATCGACGGCGGCCCGGGCCGGTTCATCCTGGTGCAAGGTGCGCCCGTGGTCGGCCATCCCTTCGTGGTGCGTTGGTAAGGTTTCGACTTCGGCAAGGGCGCGCTCAGGGGTTACCGTTCACGGGGGACCGCCCGCCGCCGAGAAGACGGCGCCAAGTGCTGCCTCCACACGTCAACAACTGTTTCCATTGGTTTACACCCGACCATCCTATGCCTTGTATCTAATAGAAAAACGGCACGTGGCTCATGGCACCCGCCTTGCTTATTGGGCGCCGCGAATAGCGTGGGGTACGCGCAAAACCGGGGAAGCTCGAGAGGCTTCCGTGGCAAGGAGAATGACAATGAAGCGGGTTACGGGTTTGGTGTTTCTGGGCGTGTTGGGTGGGGCGGTGGCCTGCAGTGATGCGGGGGAGAAGCCGCGAGGGTACACCGGCGGGCGGGAGGCCGGGTTTGGGGTCGTCGAGCAGAGCCGCAGCGTGACGCACCCTGGTCGTTTCCTCGAGAGTGACGGCGGCGCCGGCCCGAACGCGCCGATGCCTTTGGAGATGGCGCAAGACGCGTCGGCGGGTCTCGCGTACGACGACTCGTGTGTGGAGAGCGTCGACGCCGGCGGCTTGATCACCTACAGCTGCGACTTCGACGGCGTCGCCTGCGTCGAGGTCTATACCGCGGCCGGTGACCTCATCTCCTGGAGCTGCGACGGCTACGGCTCCTACGTCTGTGCCTACACCGCGGAGCTCGTCACCTGCACCTACACCGATCCGAACGGCGGCGCCTGCGTCGAGATCTTCACCCGCGACTGGGCGCTGGTCGAGTCGAGCTGCTACCAGGAACCGGGCGAGGAGTGCGTGGCCAACGGCGACGGCACCACCACCTGCGCCTACGACGACGGCTACTGGGCGTGCACCTACACCTTCGACGCCGCGAACGTCCTCCTGGCCGAGCGCTGCACCTCGGCGGACGGCACCGTGGAGTGCGTCGGCGACGCCGAGACCGCCACGTGCGACTACGACTTCCCGGGCTACCTCGCCTGCAGCGAGACCTACGCGGTGGCCTTCGCCTGGGGGCTGGTGGCGTCGGATTGCGACTGGGATCAAAACGGCGCCCCGGACTGCGTGACCACCGACGCCGGCCTGCTCGCCTGCGTCTACAGCGACGGCACCACCTCGTGCGACATCGTCCTGCGCGCCGACGGCAGCCTCGAGAGCGAGGCCTGCGTCGACGACAGCGGCACCTTCCGCTGCACCCGCAGCGGCGACCAGCTCGCCTGCGCCAGCGAGTACGGTCGCGACCGGTGCACCTTCGTGGTGGACCTCGCCTTCAACGTATTGTCCGAGAGCTGCGAGCTCGTGCCCGAGTGCGCCGTGGACGCCGACTGCGTCGCCCTCTATGGCAACGACTACGTCTGCGCCGCCGGCAGCTGCAGCTACGCCGACCCCTGTGCCGGCGCCTGGCTCGACGAGACCAGCACCTGCCGCGCGCCCAACGACGGCGTCTACCCGGCCGAGTGCTGCGCCGATCCCTGCTTCGGCGCCTTCATCGACGCGGCCGGCGTCTGCCGCGCGCCGAACGACGGCACCTACCCCGCGGAGTGCTGCGACCAGTGGCTGTGCGGCGGTGAGCGCGGCACCGGTAGTGGCGACGCCATGCCCTGCTACAACGGCAACTAGCACCGCCGTCCCACGAGATCTCGCGCCCCGTCGCGCCCGGTTGGCGGCGGGGCGTCCTCAAGAGCCGCCGGCGAAGGCGGATCCGGCGAGCGTCGACTGTTCCAGGCCTACGCGAACGGGAGTCGCCTTGCGAGGCGGAGGGCGCGCGTGCTACGCATGGAAGGGAGGCTTACATGCGCACACTCGCGTTCGCCGCCGTCGTCGTCCTGACATCCTCGTGTGACTCGAGCTCTCCTTCCACGTCGTGCCCGGCGGGTGAGGTCTTCGTCGACGGCGGTTGTCGACGGGTCTGCCACGTTGACGTCGCCTGTCTCGCCGGCGAGGCCTGCATCGCCGATGTTTGCCAAGCGTGCGCCAACTGCCGGATAGTCCCGCAGGTTGACGGGGTCGACGGCACCGGCACCGCCGACGGGGCCACGGGTCATGCCGCCCATCACCTGAACGCGACCGCGAGCGTCGTGCTCGTCGGCCAGAACCTCGACGGTGCGAGCGTGCGTTTGAGCGGCGCCGGTCATCCCGAGGTCGATCTTCTCGCCTGCGGCGAGCAGACCTCCACCCGTCTGGAGGTGGCGCTCCCGGCCGACGTCGTCGCCGGCAGCCAGTATATCCTCACGGTCATGAACCAGGCCGGCGCCTGCACCACCCAGGTCACGGTGCTCCAGGGCGAGAAGGGCGCCAAGGGGAGCGTCGGCGCCAAGGGCGACCCTGGCGAGCCATTCACCGATGCGCCGGTCGTGATCCAGGGCGCGCAGGCCGACGACCAGCAGCTGACGCTCGACCCGGCCTGGATAACCCAGGCCGGCATGAGCAGCTTCAACGCCGCGGCGCTCCTCGATGACTACCTGGACAACGTCGGCTGGGAGGCCAACACCGCGACCGCCGGCGCCTACGTGGAGATCACCTTCACCGCCGCGACCGTCGTGACCGGCCTCCAGCTCGTCGCGGCGGACGTCGGCCACCTCGGCGTCTACCTGGTGGAATACTCCGACACCGGTTCGACCTGGACCCAGGCGATGGCCGGCGTCACCCCCGGAGTTTCCAACTACTGGTACGCCGTCGGCGCCCACCTGCATTGGCGCATCAGGCTCACCAACACCCCGGGCGCGGGCCCGGCGGTGAGCGAGCTCAATCTCTTCGGAGCGACCGCGGGCCCGGCCTTCAGGATCCGGGCCAACGGCAAGGTCGAGAGCAAGCACTTGTACATCACGCGCGCATTCACGAACGTTCCGGCCTGGGTCGAGATCCCCGGCTCGGACGGCGCCACCTTCTGCGCGCTGACGACGGTCGATGACGACGAGGCCACCACGAGATGCAGCGTCACCCGCCTCGCGAACGGCACCTGGCACCACCGGACCGTCGGCACCGCCACCGGCACCGCCTGCGCGGTCACGTGTTTCTGGTAGGGCGAGGTCGCGCTACGGTAGCCCGTCCCAGAGCTCCCAGTCATCCCAGTAGATCTGAAGAACCCCTCCGCGGTCGCGGACATAGTCCACGTTGTCGGGGCGTACATACAGCTTCTGAGCCGCCCAAAGGTAGACGCCCTCCGGTCCCTCTTCCGGGTGATAGGTCCAGTTGGTGACGTCGACAACCGTCTGTTTGGGACCGCCGTCACGTTGAATGGAGAAGGTGACTCGCCCGTGGTCGGCATCACCCATCCGGTAATAGGTCTCGGCAGTGAACCATTCGCCGATGGGAACCGGGACGTCCTTGTTGACCACTTTCCAGAACTCGGTGGTCTCTTGCCCGGAGATGTTGGCGCAACATTCGTTGGCGTCTACCATCCACTGAAACCGCTCGCTGCCGTCTCGTCCGCCGCGCGCGAGGTTGAAGCTGATCCGAAAGGAATTGGGCTCGCCAGTCCAATTGGGGCGTATCCAGAATTCTTGGAACATGAACCAATCGCCCTGGAGACCGGAGCCAATCAACTTGAGCATGTCTGGATGCAGGTACATTCTGACGCGCTGGAACCGCGCCTCGGGTCGGCCCTCCAAGAAATCCGCTTCGACCCGGGAATTGGACTCGTCGTACTCCGTGTCACGCAACCAGAAAGCCAGCACCCGATTGTCGGGGCGCGTGGGATCGTCGACGATGCGGGCCCAGCGGTCAGCGTCGCTGCCGCAGACGTAGTTCACCGCAAAGCCAAAGCCGTTGAGCTTGGCCCATGCATTGGGCGGGCCGACGGATTCGTCGGTTCCGTAGATGTCGGAGAGCACGGTGTCGACGGGGTTCGTACTGCCCTCGTAGCGGGTCTGGAACAGAAGCTTCGCCCCCGTCGGTGCCGGCACGACCGTCACGTCGCAGACGTCGAGCGCGCCGGTGCTCGCGTGCATCCCGAGGTTGTTGAGCTCCAATAGGCCGTCGAACGCCCTGGGGAAGGCGAGGCCGGTGCCGACCGTGCGTTCGGATCCTCCCTCCGGCCTCACGTACACGTTGTAGCGATGCGCGAACAGATCCACCTTGAGCTTGAAGTGGTACATCGTCCCCGCGGTGTAGGCGATGGCGCTGTCCGCGGTATAGACATCCCGGTCCCGGACGTCGATGGTGCCGCTGGCGTTGAAGCGCGCGACGACCGCGAGGCCCTTGTCCGCGGCCGCCGGCCCGAATGACGCGCCGACCACGCCGTCAATCCCGACCGCCGCGGGCATCGCGTCGAACTTGACGTAGAAGGTCCCGCTATGAGGTGCATACAGCTCGTTCTGCCAGGCGTCGCCAACCCGGGTGCAGCCGGTCGGGACGAAGGTGGCGGTGGAGAACGACCAGGTCTCAGGGGCGGCGAGGGCGTTGCCCGCCAGGTCAGTGACGTCGGTCGTGATCGACACGGTGTAGGTCGTGTCGCCGATGAGCTCTGCCGGCACCATCGTGATCGTGTCGCCGGTCACCGTGAGCGTTCCCGCCACCGGCGGGGTGATGGTGAAGCTGGCGTTCGCCACCACGCTCGCCGGCGCAATCGCCTCGTCGAGCTTCACGGTGATCGCCGCAGCCGTAGACACCCGCGCGCCCGTCGGCGCACGCGACACCACTGTTGGCGGCGTAGCGTCCGCCGCGTTGAACGACACACCGGTCCCCAGGTTGGCCGGCACGATCTCCAAGGCCCGAGGCGACGTGGTCTCTCTCGACGTGGCGTCCGAGAACGGCGGGACGACGTCGGTCTCGACGGTGGACTGGTCCGCGCATCCACAGACCGACACTGCACAGACGAGTCCCATCCATGACCGAGGCATTCGCACCGCTCTCTCTCAGCCGGTAGGGCCGGCGTGTTCCGCCCAGCTCGACACGGAGTGCACGCGCTGTGCCCGACGCCGTCCGGCGGCAACAGCGAGCAATTTCCGTGGATTGCCGCCGTCGCCCGGGGCGGTTCGGTAACGCGCTCGTGCCTGGTGTTGCCGTCGGGCTACCACGGCTCGGCTGTCGACGGACCGAGATCGGCCGAGAGCGGACCGGGAGATCGACGCTCGGCTACGGGACCCAGCCGGGCAACGCGGCCGCCTGCTTCACCCACGTCGCCAGCTGCGCCAGGTCGAGATCGTCCGCGTGGATGTCGATAAAGCGCGCGTCCTTGCTCGTGCCGCCGGGGGGAACGGGCCGGAGCGACGTGCCGCGAAAGAAGGTCACCTTGATGTAGCGGGTGAAGACGTGAAACGCCAGGAACCAGCCCCGGCCTTCGATGCCGTAGAAGGGCGAGTTCCACTTCACGGCCTTGCGCACGTTGGGCACGGTCCGCACGACGAGCGCGTCGAGCCGGCGCCCGACGTCGCGCTTCCAGTCCGGCATCGCGGCGATGTAGGCCTGCACCGGCGCGTCGCCGTCGGCCTTCGCGATCTGCGGATTGCCGCCCGTAAGGAGCTTCACCGGCTTGTCTTTCACCGAGCCGCCCGCCTTCGCCGGTCGCGCGGCCTTGGCGGGAGCCTTGCGCTTCGTGGACTTCTTGCCGCCGGAAGCATTGACAGCGACGGCCGCGCGGATGAGCGCCTTGAACGCCTTGGCGTCGAGCTCCTCACCCTCGCGAATGTCGATGGCGCGCCGCGTGTTCCCGTCGAGGCTCGCGTTGAAGAGCTTGGTAGGATCTTCCAAGGAAGCGCCCTTGTGGAAGGTCAGCTTCACTACCGACTTGTACGACTCGCCCGTGCAGATGCCCCCGTCATGGGACCATACCGGGGTCCCCATCCACTTCCACTCTTCGACCACGTCAGGGTCGGCCTCCCTGATGAGGGCCCGCATCCTCGCCAGCGTCTCCCCGCGCCAGTCGCCCAGCTCGGCGATCCTATCGTCGATCAGTTTGGAGGCCTCGGCCGCTGTCTTCGGTCGACTCTTCATCTTGCCACCTCGTCGGGGACAGGCGCACAGGCCGCATCGTCCGCGTTTCCAGCGTCCGATACCACTATATCGACCGGGTATCGACGTCGACGCATTTTTCCGGCCCGCGGTGGGAGGTCCGGCAGCAGCTGGCGCTGCGCGGCCGCGGTTGATACCGGTTGCCGCGTAAACCGCGCGGCTCCATGGACCGTCAGCCGCGAACGTCGGGATGACCGCCGCCGGGGTGAATTGCCACGGTGTTTCGATGGACTGGCGTCGCAGCCGCTGCCCTGCCGGCGCTCCGCAACACGGTACGAAACTTGCGAGCCTCCTGTGCGGTTGGAGGTGCGCGGATGACCCGAGGGAAGGAGACGCCGGGCGGCCTGACAGCGTCGGTGCTGTGGGGTGCGGCCGCGGTCTTTGGCGTAGCCGGGGTGGCGAGCTGCAGCAGCGAGGACGCCCTGGAGGTCTGCGGCGAGGGCCTCGAGTGCAGCAGCGGCTGGGCATGCGTGGCCGGCGACTGCCGCCAGATCTGCCGGCTCGACGACGACTGCGGCGCCGCGGACCAGGTGTGCCAGGGCTCTCTGTGCGTGACGCGTGATGACGCGGAGTGCCGCGCGAGCTCGGACTGCGTCCAGCCGGGCCGCTGCGAGGTGGCCGCCGGCGCGCTCTGTCGGGCCGGCCGGTGCGCCTACGGGCCGCGCCCCTGCACGGCCCCGCCGGCGGCGCTGTGCTCGAGCGTCGACACCTATCGCACCTACGCGGCGATCGGCGGCTGCGATCCTTGGACCGACACGTGCGTCTACACCGCCACCGACACTCCTTGCACCGGTTGCGCGTACAAGTGCCTCGGCAACCCGCCACCCGAGTGCCGCGCCGACGGTGACTGCGACGACCACCAGTCGTGCACCCAAGATCTGTGCGCCGACAACAGCTGCCGCCACGTGCCGAGGACCGGCGCGGCCTGCGACGACGGCAACGTCTGCACCCTGGACGCCTGCGCCGCCTCCGGGACCTGTGCCGGGACGCCGATGACTCCAACCGGCAGCTGGTCGATCGACGCCTCGTGGTCGGCGTGCTCCATGGCGTGTGGGGGCGGGATCCAGACTCGCACCCGCACCTGCGTCAGTGACCTGCCGGCGTCGTGCGGCGCGGCGACCTGCAGCGGCTCGGCCACCGAGACCCAGACGTGCAACACCGATCCGTGCGAGAACCTGCTTCTCGACGACCTCTACGTCGCGATCCTCTGGCGCAAGGCCGACGCCGTGGGCGTCGCTGGCTACGCCTTGACGATCAGGGCGAACGGCAAGCCCGGCATGAAGACCGTGGCGGGATACCTGTTGGCCTCGTCGGAGTTCGAGCAGCTCCGCGGCGCGAAGACCGCCAGCCAGGTCTTGAACCAGTTCTACCTCGGACTCCTGCACCGGCCCATCGACTCGTCCGGGCGGTCGACCTTCACGCCCCACATCGAAGACGGCGAGTACCAGCTCATCATCGACGCGCTGATCGACTCGACGGAGTTCAACAGCGTCCACCCCTATCTCGGCGGCGGTTGAGCCAACCGTCGCGCCCCCACCCGCGCCGCAGCGGGTCACGCCGGGTCGCCGACAACCAGTCCTGGGTTGCGGCCTCTGTGACCCCAGGCTATGAAACCTGGACCGCGTGGCCACCTACGGGGCGCGAGGGTTTTCGGTCGGGGTCGCCGATTGGCGACCGGGGAGGGCTCAGCCTTGGATCACCCGCCGCAGTTCTCCAGGTCGTCGCCGTTACCCGCGATCGCGGACGAGCACGTCTTCCGCTCGTCTGGGATCGGACGCGGCTCCTCGTCAGGCACCACGCCGGAGCAACTGTTCGTGTCCTGGCATTGCGCGCACGGAACCGTGGTGACGCCGTCGATCCTGGTCACCACCGAGAGCGTCGCGCCCGGCGCGCCGAAGTCGGGGACTGCAGATCTCGGCCACCACTCTGCGCCCTGAGCGCGGCGCGGCCAGGCTCACTCCCCACTTCTCGCGGTGTCCCGCCCAGAGGAGAGAGCACGTGAAACACGCACCCAACACCCGTCTCGGCGGCACCGGTTCGCGGCAGTGCCGGTTCGCGGGGCCCGCGGTCCGGGCGGGGGGGACCGCAGGCGCCGTCACCAGCGTCCTCCTGCTGTTCGGCTGCGGTGACCGCGGGGCGCCGGTCTCCCCGATGACCGGCGATGTCGACGGCAACGCCACCGTGGCTTTCACGCTTGACGCCAGCGAGGTCTCCGAGTCCGTCGGGGCTGTGACCCTCAGCGTCCGGCTCGCCGCGCCCGGCAGCATCGACTTGACGGTGCCCATCTCCTTCGCGGGCACCGCCACCCAAGGTGTGGACTACGCGGCGGCGGACACCGCCACCACGATCTTGGCCGGGCTCACCGAGGCCGCCGTGACCTTCTCGATCGCCGACGACGCGTTCCACGAGGTCGCCGAGACGATCATCGTCGCGCTGAGCGCTCCGCCCGGCGCCGCCCTCGGATCGCCGTCGGTCCAGACCGTCACGATCGTCGACGACGACAGTGAGCCTGCCGTCTCTTTCGCGGCCGCCGCGCCGAGCGTCGGCGAAGACGCCGGGCAGATCGCGCTGGGCGTCGTTCTTTCGGCCATGAGCGAAACGGAGACGACCGTCCGGTACACGGTCTCCGGCACCGCCGCGGGCGATGGTGTCGACTACACCCTCGCTAACTCGGTGGTGGACCCGGCCGAGGTGGGGCTGAGCTTCGAGATCCGGGACACCGTCGGGCCCGCGAGGATGCGCGCCAAGCTCCTGGTGAATTCCTGTCTGGGTATCAAGTCGCCGTCGAGGTTCGAGAACCAAGACGTCTGGATCCGCTGGGTCAACGCCGAGCACAATGACTACAACCTCACGGCGGGAGCCAACGCCAAGGGGCCCAGGACCAGTTCCCGCCCCGGCAAACGGCGACTCGGCTGCAGCGCGTGATCCCGCTCTACCGCGGCGACCCGTAGTCTGCGAAGCACGGTGCGGTAGCGGCTCGAGCGCCACCGGCGCGCCGGCGTGGCCGCGGTTCGTGCGGTCCGGCTGATGGATGGGCCGGGCGCAACGCCGGAGCCGCTTGCCGTCCGCTCGTTGCCGCCCGGGTCGCGGTACGTCAGCTCGGCTTGGCGTTACCGTTCACGGGGGACCGCCCGCCGCGAGAAGATCCTCGGCGAAAACAAGGCGTCGTGGCGCGGCTCTGCGTTCCCCGTGAGCCCCACGCTCAGGACCGGCAAGGCCGGATCCTTCGCGTCTACGGCCAGTTACGAGAGCCATCCTGATGACCCCGTGAACGCTTACGGCTTGGCCACGGCGAAGTAGTATTCGACGGTGTCGGCTTCGCCGCCGTTCACGGTGCACCCCAGGTCGTCCACCAGCGTCACCTTGAGCCAGAACGTGCGGTGCTCGAGCCCGGCGAGATCGGCGGCGCCGAAGGCCCGCTTGACCTGGTAGACGCCCCGGCCGCTGTAGGTCGCGGTCAAGGTCCCCAGCGAAACCGCGCTCAGCCCCTCGCCGGCCATCAGCTCGATGGTGGGCGCGCCGTTCGCGAGATCCTCCGGCCGCAGGTGGTCGAACTTGTTGGTCCACGGCTGAACCTCGTCGATCGGGGTGTTGAACGAGCGCATCACCTCCACCGAGAAGGTGATCTCGGCGTCGTTGGCGACGATCTTGCCCACGGAGCTGTCCCACCGGATCTGGTAGGCGAAGTCGTTCACCGCGTCCGCGGCCGGTGTGGTGTTGCAGAAGTACCTCTCGCCGCCGGCGCGGCTGGTCTCGAAGGGGAACGCGAAGGTGTAGCTCTGCGCGTCCTCCTCCCACTGCAGGCCGATGACGTAGGAGCCGACGCGATCGAACTGATGATGCCAGACGTAGTTGCCGTCGCCGTTGTCATCGAGGACGCCGGGCGCCAAGGTCTCCACGGAGACGCTGGTCTCCTTGGCGTGCTGGTAGAGCACCTTCACCGGCAACCCGGCGATCATCGGGCAGTCCATCTGGTTGGCCATGGTCATACAGTCGTCCATCCGCATGACCGCGAACGACGGGCTCACCTGCTTCAAGATGTGGGCGTGCGCGGCGGTCAACTGGACCTTGTACTCGTGCCGCGCCATGCCCATCGCCCCGTCGCCGTCCTCGGCGCCGGAGCAGGCGTAGAACATCGCCAGCACCAGCCCGCCCATTGCCATCGTTCGCCAACCAAGCTCGTTCATGGAAATCTCTCCGTTGTTGTCGTGTTCCTATTCACCAAAGCTCCATGGGAGCGACTCATTCGTCCCATGGAAATTGCGCGAGAAGAAAAGCGATCAGTGATTCGATGTCGCGATCCGTCAACTGCTCCCGCCACGCGGGCATGCTCAAGGGCGGCGCCGGGCCGGCCGGATCTTTCTTGCCGGCGCGGTTGCCGTTCTTGATCAGGTCCTGCACCGCCTTGTACTGCGCCAAGAAGCGGGAATAGGTCTTGAACGGCGGGGTCGTCTCGAGCGCCGCCAAGTCGGCGCCCTTGTCGATCAGGGCGAGCACCGTCTCCGCGTCATCCGGCTCGAAGAGCTGCAGGCGCTCCGCGAGCAGGTTGTTCTGCGGCACCACGTCCTTGACGTAGTTGTAGTTGCGCACCCCCCCCGAGCCGCGCGGGCCGTGGCAGCTCTCGCAGCCCATCGACGCGAACAACAGCTGGCCGTGGTCGACGACGGCGCGCGGGGTCGAGGCTGGGCGCTCGCCGCCATGCCGGCAGCCGGGGGCGACGGCGGCGGCGGTCTCGGTGTCTTTGCGGCCGCGCCCGAGGACGCGGATGGTGCCCTGCATGTAGTAATGGCAGTGGCCGCACACCGCGGTGCAGTAGTAGGTGAACAGGCCGGCGCGCTTGCCTTGCAGCTCGAGCTCGACGACCTTGCCGGGCTCGATCAACACCGGCCCGACGCCGAGCTCGGGCACGTAGAAGCCGTGGGTAACGTCGGCGCTCTGCAGACGCAGGAGGATGGTCTCACCCTCGTCGAGGACGACCGTGGCCCGGCGAAACGACCGCCGCCAGTAGTTGGTGCCGTCCACCTTCTCGTCGGTAAAGACGCCGTCCTTCTTCACTCCGGTGAGCGACACGACGCGCATGCCGCGCGTCGCCGGCTCGGGTTGCATGGCGGCGCTGATCCCCACCAAGGAGACGGTCACCAAGGTCGCCGCGAACAGCTCGTGGAGCAAAGCGCGCATGGCTCACCCGGCAAAGAAGAACATGAAGACGGCGGTGACCGCGGTGGCGAGCCCCCACACCGGCAGGACCGCCGGCACCGCGCGCGCCGGCGGCCCGAACAACTGCCGGCTCACCTGAAGGCTCTTCGACAGCGCGTAGAACAGCCCGACGAGCAGCAGCGGCGCCTGCAAGAGCGGCACCCACTCGGGCAAGATCGGATGCCACGCCACCGTCGCGGTGCCGAAGAAGTCCGCGCCCCGACCCATGGGGTCCGAGAGCGCCGACAGGATGTACGCGCCGTTGACCATCAAGAGCGGCACGCTGAACGCGATCCAAGCCAAGAGCCCGAGCGGGACCCAGGTGTAGGCGAAGCCCACGAAGGCGGCCTTCAGTCGCACCGCGGGCCCGCCACCGAGGCGGCGACCGAGGGCGACCGCGCCGAGGTGCAGCGCCGGGAAGAGGACGAGGCACAGGCCGACGACCGCGAGAGCATAGAGCGCGAACCCGCCCCAGTGGCCGCTCTCGCTGGCGTTGGCCCAGTCCTTCACCACCCCCCACGGCCCGAGCAGGGTGACCGAGTAGACCAGCGCCAGCGCCACCATGATGAACGCCTTGAACGCCTCATCGACACCCTTGATGCCGGTCTCGGAGCAGAAGGGTCGGAGGTAGAGGGTGACGTTGTCGTGCGGGCAGGTCTTGAAGCACTCGAAGCACATGCCGCAGTAGTTGTTGCGCTCCATCGAGCCGACGTATTGGAACCACGGACAGCCGTAGCCGGCGGCGCAGCCGAGCAGGCACTCCTTCTCTTTGTGGCCGCGGCACAGCGCCCGGTCTTTGACCCGGACCGCGACGGTGGACGTCATCGAGTAGAGCCCGAGGAAGCCGCTCACCGGGCACAGGTACATGCAGAAGGCGCGCTGCCGATAGACGAGCGCCAGGCCGAGCGCGAGGACGATCATGCCGCCGAGCACGACGGTGCTGACGATCGGGCGGGTGACCAGCAAGGCGCTGCACACCGCCAAGCCGAGGAAGCCGCCGTTCTGCAACCAGATGTTCTGCAGCGCTCTCGGCCAGGCGCGGCTAAGCCCCAGGGAGCGGGTCCGGTGCTTCGCCGGGCCCGACCCTGGCCAGACGCCGATGAGGCGCAGGCGCTGCAGCCACTCGCCGAACGCCGGCAACGGGCACATCGTGCACCAGAAGCGCGACAAGAACGGCACCAGCAAGGCGATGAGCAGGAACCACCACAAGATCCAGACGAACACGATCATGATGTTGTGGCTGCCGACCGGAGAGCCGAACAGGCCGGCGTTGATGAACACCGCGAAGCACACCAGGTTGGCCCACATGAGCCAGAACTGCAGCGGCCGCCACTTGAGCACCGCCCGCAGACCCGGGATCGCGGCGCACAGGTCGACCCCGGCTCGATCAGACGGGTGCTTTGACCGCGCCGCCGCCGGCGCCGGTGCCGGCGGTCGCTTCGGCGTGCTAGCGACTTGCACTGCGGCTTCTCCTTCGGGCCACGGCGACGCTGCCGACAAACAGGCCGCCGCAGGCGCCGAGCCCGGCGTGCAGCACCCGATTGGGCTCGACGATGAGCTCGCCGCTCATGAACGGGTGCAGCGAGCCGCAGGTGTGGGAGCAACGAAAGCGGAACTTGCCGGGGGTGTCGGCAATCACCACGACCTCCTCCTGCTCGGTCCAATCATCGGGTCGCGACGGATGGCGGACCTTGAAGGTGCTCTGCTGCGGGGCGATCTCGACGTCGAGGTCGTGGCCTTCCAGGAAGAAGCCGTGCATCACGTCGAGGGCCACGAGCTTGAGGAAGAGCCGATCGCCGCGGTTGACGCGGATCACCGGGGGATCGTAGGCGTACTGCCGGGCGCGGACCACGATGTGCCGGTCGCGAGGCGGCTCGGTTTGATCGAACGCCACCAGCCCGAGGGCCGCGCCGAGCGCGACCCCGGCGGCGACCCCGAGCGCGGCGAACAGAGTGTGGCGTCCGCCCCCCGGTGCCGGCTCGACGTCAGCCGCGGCCCCCGTCATTTGCGGAGCTCGAAGGTGGCGATGCTGGTGCCGCCGTCGGTGACCTGGAGTCGCTGCGGATCTGCGACCTTGCGCTCGTGCCAGAGCTTCACGGTGTAGTCGCCGGCCGGCACGTCGTCGATGCGAAACGAGCCGTCGTCGGCGGTCACCGCGAAGTGCGGGTTCTGCAACACGACGACGTAGGAGATCATCGACGGGTGCAGCTTGCACAACAGGGTGTACACGCCCTCGGCCTTGAAGGTGTACGTGTAGGTCTCACCCTTGTTGAAGACGCCGGCGTCGAACTTCTCACCGTCCGGGGTGAAGACATTGTGACCGGTGTTGTCGCTGTTCGAGAACAGGACGGTCGTACCCCTGACGACCGGGGTCACGAAGGGGATGAACTCTTGGCGCTCTTGGCCGACGTGCGCGGTCGGCAGCGGCGGGTAGGTGTCGCGCTTGCCGCGCTCGATGTAGACCACCGCGTTCTTGCGCAGCTTCGCCTGCTTGGCGGACACGGTTCCGGTGATGCTGCCGTTCGCGAAGCTCGGGCTCGCGACCAGCAGGCAGGCGAGCGCCGCGGCGCAGGTCGAGAGCGGGGCGCATGGTCTCTGGCGCATGGGTGATCTCCAATCAGTGTAGGTGGGGCTCGCCGGCTTCGCCGGCCTGCGGCAACGTGATCCGGCCGCGCATCGCCACGACCGCCGACATCGTCTCCGGCGCCGAGCGCTCGCTCTCCACCGTGAGCACGATCTCGCTCACCGTGGTGAGGTCGCGCGGCGCCACGGCATGCAGCATGCCCGCGGAGTCGAGGGTGCCGAGGAGCAAACGCTCCACCGGGGCGGAGCCGGCGGTGTCGCCCTGACGGCCGTAGGCGCAGGCGCCGGGGCTCTCGGGCACGGTCGCTACGTGCCCCGGGTCCGGCCAGACGCGGCCGCCGTCGGGCGTCGCCGGGACCGCCATCGACATCCCCGGCATCGGCGCGGCCGCGGCCGCCACGGTCGCCCACGTCGCCCAAACGCCGTACACTAGGCCCCGCGGCAGCGCCGGACACTGCATGCCGTTCACGTCGATCTGATCGTCCTTGATCTCGGCCGTGCCGGTGACGCTGCCGAGACAGCTGGCGCACAGCGGCGCGTAGGTGAGCGCGCCGCCCTGTGGGCCGCTCAGACGCAAGCCCGTCGACGGCGCGTCCGGGTAGCCCGTGCGACCGGCCTCCTCGGTCACGAGCAGCTCGGCGGGCACCATGGGGTCGACCCCGACTCCGAGGTCGAAGGTCGCCGGGCTGTCGATGGGCGACAAGCGGCCGAGGACGCTGGGCGTGCCGGCGACCACCCGCCAAGCCACGTACTGGGCGTTGTCGAACAGCGGCTGCAGGCCGCAGGTGTAGAGCTGCAGGTAGCGGTCGGCGAGCGTGCTCTCGCCGCGCGCCAAGGTCGGCTGCGCCGTCAGCGTGATCCGTCGCATCACCGGGTCGGCACAGGCGGCGGTCGCGACCAGACCACCCATGAGTACGTACTTAAAAAGCGCCATTGATGGCTCCCAGCACCTGCGTCAGTTGCAGCTTGCGTCCTTGGGTTTCCGTCACCGCGATGAGCTGGGCGCGCACGTTGGCCCGGAGCAGCGCCGAGGCCAGCGCGGTCGCGCGGGTGCTGATCTCGTGCCCCACGCGCCGGCGCTCGAAGCGGGCCGAGGGGATGAGCCACGGCAGGACGACGTAGTCGAGCTGCGCGTAGAGCTGCCAGCTCCCCAGGCCGCGCGTCGGCTCGGCCAACATCGGCCGATCGTCGTAGCTGCGGCTGCCGGCGGCCGTGAGGCTCGCGTCTTGGTAGGTGAGGATGACGTCACCGCCCGCGGTGACGAAGGGATCCGTCTGGGTGGCGAGGGCCGGATCGCCCAGCGCGGCGTAGCCGCGATACGCGAACCCGTCGATCATCACGCTGACCTCGCGCCACGGCTGCGACTCGGTGGCGGCGCCGACCCCGTCCAGCCGCAGCCCGCCGAGCTTGGCGCCGAGCCGACCGTAGAAATCTTTCGCGGTGGTGACGCGGTTCCCGGACCCCTCGACGACCCCGACGGCGTAGGTCGCCCGTCCGGCCCCGAACACGCCGGTGGCTTCGACCCCGAGCTGCACCGGCTCGAGGGTGAAGAGGTTGTCGCGCACCGTCGATGCCACGATCCACGGCGCCGGACCGAGGGTGCGGTGCATGCTGAAGCCGAACACTCCGGGCTCGAAGCGCCCGACGCGGAGGTTCAGGCTCGTTTGGTCGACGGGACTGAACACCATGAAAATGCGCTCGATCTCGGCGCGGACGGTCTCGCCGCTCGCGGTGTTGGGCAGCGCCCGGATCGTGGCGCCGGCCCACGCCGCCCACCAGTCACCCGACGTCGCCGCGAGGTTGAGCCCCGCCATGCCACCGAGGTTGGCGAAGCTCACCTTACTAGCGGGGGTCGGGGCCTGCGCGGTCGCCGGGGTTACGACCACCTGCGTGGCGAACTGGGCGCTCACCGGCAATGCAGCCGGCAGGTCACCGGGCCAGACGCTGTCAGGAAACACCTTCTTATGCGCCTCTTGGCCCAGGTCGATGATCGGATCCTTGCGCGCGTCCTCCTCATCACCGCCCGGGAAGCGATAGGCGTTGCGCCGGAATGCCTCGCCAAAAGGGGTGAGCTTCGGGAAGGCCCCATGGCAGGTCTGGCAGCTCGTCGCGTAGCGGCGGGCGAAGACCGGCACCGCCCAGGCGTCCCGTGGCGCGGACAGCGCGCCCAAGAGCGCAGCCGCTGTCATGATGAGTTGCGTCAACGGTCGCCACGCAGGCCAGACAACCATTCAGTGCTCCGCTTCCCGCGCCGACGATGGGTCTGCGCGGCCCGCACACCGAGCAAGTGGCATGCCATGAGCGTCGAGATCGACGCCGGAAGAGGGACGAATGGTTTCAGGATGTTCCGCGCCCCGCGGTCCGTACGCGGTCGTGGCGGCGGCGAGCTCGATGGCCCTCGTGCCCGCCCGGACAGGGGTTGCCGGCGTTCACGCTCGCAGCGCCGCGAAGAAGGCATCAGGTTGTTATTGCTCGCGAGTTCTCGCTGTTTCGCAAGAAGATCGGGGCCATGGACGGTGTGTTTTTGCGATCTTGCGAAAGTATCTCTTCCCGGCTCGTCCGCCCGGCGGCGCTGGCCCGACCGGTTGGGGTCGGACCGCAAGCGATGCGGTCCGCCCGTGAGCGTCAGGCGCGGTAGCCTGGGAGGCGGATGACGAAGCGCCGGACCTGGCCGGTCGCGGGCTCGATCGTCAGGGTGCCGCCGAGCGACGCGACGATGTCGGCGCTGACGGCGATGCTGACACCGGGGCGCACCGCCCCATCCGCGGCCGGACCGGCCAAGCGGATGAGGGGCGTGGTCCGCCGGGAGTCTGAGGGCGGTGTCGTGGCCTCTATCGTCAGGACGACGAGGTCGCCGTCGGTGCCGGCGCCGACTCGAATCGCGTTCGCGCTCCGGGTCTCCTCCGGCATCAGATCGGCGAGGTAGAGGATCAAACTGATGAGCGTCTGCGCCAACCGGCCGCGCGATGCGAGCACGGTCGCCGACTCGAAGCACTCGGCGCTCAGGGCCGCGCGTGGTCGGACCTCAGGCGTCGCCAGGCTGACCACCCATTCAATGAGTGTATCGACCGCCAGCGCCGCCGGCGTGCCTTCTTCGCGCTCACCGTACTGTTTGAGGTCGGCGATCACTCGCCGCACCCGGGCGGCGCCGCGCAACGCGTCTTCGAGGGCCTCGAGCCGCTCGGCGGCCGCCGTCACCTTCGCGGCGTCGGCCCGATCGAGCGAGCCCCCGGGCGGCGAACGGGTCGCCGCGAGCTGACCCTTGGTGTCGGCGACGACGAACTCGAGGTTGGAAATCACGCAGGCCAGCGGGTTGTTGATCTCGTGCGCCACGCCACCGACCAAGCGCCCGATGCTCTCGAAGCGCTGGGTCCGCTGCATGCTGGTGAACGTTGCCTGCCGTTCGATCTCGGCCCGTCGGCGCCGGTCGCCGATCACGCGGGCGAGCTGCCAGACCAGCACGAACAAGGCGACCAGCGAGCTGGTGTCGGCGGCGATGATTTGCTCCGGCGACGGGCTGAGGCGACGGTAGGCGAGATCGGTGGCGAAGCGCGCCGCAAAGCCAACCGCGACCACCGACGCCACGGCGGTCCAAACCCGCGCCGAGCGGCCCCCGGCGATGTAGCTCGCGACGAGCGGCAACAACGTGAAGTACGCCATCGGCGCGATCGGCAGATCGTCCCGGAGCGACGCGACGTAGCTCACGATCGCGAAGATCACCGCGAGCGCCAGGTTGCCGACACGCGACGGCGAGCCGCCGCGGCGCTGCAGCGCCCCGCATCCGGAGAGCGCCAGCGCCGCGACCGCCAAGACCGCCGCCCCCTCGAAAGACGCGAACACCGTGGTGTAGAACAGCGCGAAGAAGGCGGCGATGGCCGCACCCACGAACGCCAGGCGCTCGACGAAGTCGGCGCGATGTTGAAGGTCTGGCCTCATCGAGCTACCACGATCGTACCCCAGACACGCCCAGAACCGAACCTCGTTCCTCTTGGCTGGGGCAGGGGCGGCACTTGCATGTGCGTGCCGCCCCTGGTGAGCTGGGCGCCGATGGACCGGCACCTGCTCGCGATCGCCGTTGGCCTCGCCGCCGGGTTGTTGGCGGCGCTCGGCTGGCTGCTGCGCACCCGGCCGTGGCGGGGGGCGCGGCCGCGATTTCCGGTGGTGTTGGCGCACGGGTTGTTCGGCTTCGACGCCATCGGCGTCGGCGGCTTCAAGCAGGACTATTTCCGCGGCGTGGTCGCGCATCTGCGCGGCCTCGGGGTCGAGGTCCAGGTACCGGCGGTGCCGCCCGCCGCCTCGATCGCGACGCGGGCCGAGGCGCTGGCCGAGGCGGTCCGCGCCTTGCCGGCCAAGAAGGTGAACATCATCGCGCACAGCATGGGCGGCCTGGACGCGCGCTACGCCATCAGCCGCCTCGGGTTGAGCGATCGGGTCGCGTCGCTCATCACGGTCGGCACGCCGCATCGGGGCACGCCGGTGGCGAACGCCGCCGCCTCGGTGCTCGGGGAGCTCCTGGGGCTGAGGCGCTGGCTGTCCGGGGTTGGCGTCGAGGCGCTCTTCGACCTGACCACCGACCACCTCGCCGACTTCAATCGATCGGTGCCGGACGCGCGCGGCGTGCATTACGCCTGCGTGGTCGGCGTCGGCCCGAGAGTGGGCGGCCCGGTTCATCCGCTGTTGCGGCCCGGGCTGACCTACATGCGCGACCGGTTCGGGCCCAACGACGGCGTGGTGCCGGCGGCGTCGCAGCGCTGGGGCAAGGTCATCGCCACGGTTCATGCGGACCATTGGGCGATGATCGGCTGGTCCGACGGGATCGACGCGCCCGCGCTCTACGAGCGTCTGAGCCGCAAGCTGCGGTCGTGGGGGCTCTGACGCGGCGCGCCGGCGCCGCCAACGTCGCGCGCACTCTGTTTGACATCGCCCGGATCCGGGTGGAGGAGGGCGGGATACGCCACGATGCCGAACCTGGTCATCACCAACCACTGCAACCTGCGCTGCTCGTTCTGCTTCGCGAGCGAGTATCGCGCCGACGGTGGCGCCGCCGCGGTCGCGAGGATGTCGGTGGCCGAGCTCGAGCGCCAGATGGTGTTCGCCGGCGCCGACACCGTTCGCTTTTGCGGCGGCGAGCCCACGTTGCACCCGGAGTTCACGGTCATGCTCGATCGGGCGTTGGCGCGCGCCGCGCGCCGCGCTTTCGTGATGACCAACGGCCTGTGGCCGGAGCACGTCACCCTGCACCTCAGGAGCCTCGGCCGTCGCCATCGGGCCCGCGTCGCCTACCTGGTGAACGTGCTCGAGGCGCGGGCGTACTCCGAGACCGATCGGAGCCGCCTGGAGCGCACGCTCGCGGCGCTCGATCCGGCTCGCGTGACCTTGGGCTTGACGATCTCGAAAGCCGACACCGACCTCACGCTGCTCTTCGCCCTCGCCCTGCGCTTCGGCATCCGCCGGCTGCGCTACAGCGTCGCGGCGCCGACCACCACCGATCCACGTTCTTGGAGCATCGACCCGGAGCGTGATTTCCCGGCGCTGGCGCGCGCGGTTCTGGCGCTGAACGAGCGCGCCCGCCGCGTCGGCCTCGCGATCCACTCGGACTGCGGCTACGTCCCACCGTGTTTCTTCAGCGCCGCCGAGCTCGCCGACCTCACGAGGGACCAACCGGGGCTGGAGTTCGCCTGCCACGGGCCGCTGGACATCGGCCCCGGCGGCGTCGCGTGGCGCTGCTACGGCCTCTACAACGTCATGCGCGCCCGCACCGACCAGTTTGGCAGCTCGGCCGACCTCGCGTCGCACTTCGAGAGCCGGATCGCGCTGCTCAAGGACCTCGTCCTCCTGGATCGCTGTCAAAGCTGCGCCGAGCGCGGCCGGCGGTGCCAGGGTGGCTGCTACACCTTCCGGCTGGTCCGGTCGATGCGCGCCATCGGCGCCGGCAGCGGCGTCGGGCTCGAGGACGACCTCGGCCTCGGTCAGGCGGTCCCCGAGCTCGTCGGCGACAACCTCCAGCTCGTTGTTCACGGACCGCGGACCGTGGCGTTCGCGCGCGAGCCGGATGACACCTGGGCCAACCTCGATCTCACGGCGGCCGAGCTCGAGCTCCTGAAGGCGGTCGACGGCCGGCACAGCATCGAGGCCATCGTCGAGCGGACGTCGCCGCGGACGAGCGTCGAGACCGCCCTGGCCGACGCGCTGCGGCTCGTGCGCCGGCTGGTGGCGCAGCACGGCATCGTGGTGCGAGGTCCACCCGGTGGCGGGCGCCGAGGCAGATGACTACCTTCGCCCTGTCGGTGAGGTCCACGATGACTGTTACGAAGCCCGAGCGCCGCGCGGCGCCGCGGCGCGGGGCGCACTACGCCGTGAAGTTCTGGAACGAGCGGGTCGAGGGCACCGGCTTCGCGATCGACTTGTCCACCTCCGGGATGTTCGTCGAAACCCGCCAGCTGTTGCGCCCGGGCACTCGCGTTCACTTGGAGGTCGCCTTCGGCGAGGCGCCGTTCTACGCCGAGGGCGTCGTCGCCCGGGCGCAACGCAGCCCGGCGGCGGCGGCGACGATCCGCGGTAACGGAATCGGCGTTCGCATCATCCCCTGGTCGGCGGCCGATCGCAGTCGGGCTCGGTCGGACGACGGCGACCGGGCCGCGGCGACGCCGCAACCGGCGGGCAACGCCGGAGCGGCGCAGCTCAAGGTCGATCTGCGCGATCCCCACGAGCTGCGTTCGGTGTTCGCGGCGGAGATCAGTCGCGGGGGGTTGTTCTTGCCGCTCCCCGACCGTCTGCCCCTCGGGTCCGCCGTCGTCTTGGATCTGGAGCTTCCGGCACCGCACCCGCCGGTACAGACGCCGGCGAAGGTGGTGTTTCACGGCCAGGCGCCGGTCGGCGTGGGCTTGCAGCTGACGGACGTCGAGCGCGTGCGCAGGGAGATCGCCGCGGTGCTCGCGGCCGCGGGCGCGTGAGCCCGCGGCGGGCGCGCTGATCCCCGGGCTTCGCAGACCTCTCGGTCAGGCGATTGCTTCGCGAGCCCGAAGGCGGCGCCGGCGGCGATGCCGCCGGCTATCCAGCCGGCGGCGTCGTGGCGCTCGCCTGCTGGCGGCGACGGTGCAGCATGCGGGCGCCCAAGATCCCGAGCTCGAAGAACAACAGCAGCGGGATCGCCATCAAGAACTGGCTGAACGGGTCCGGCGGCGTCAGCACGCCGCCGATGATGAACGCCAGGACGATCCAATACTTTCGAAAGCCGGAGTAGGTCTTCGGCGCGACGATTCCGGCGGCGGCCAGCACCCACATGATGAGCGGCAGCTCGAAGACCAGGCCGAAGGCGAGGGTGAGCTGGATCACGAAGCTGAAGTAGTTGGAGACCGAGTACTGGGTCTCGACGGTCGCCGGCGCCATCTGCACCAGGTATTGAAAGCCGTACGGCAACACCACGAGGAAGCTGAAGGCGCCGCCGGCTGCGAAGAACACGGTGCCGAAGCCGACGAAGGGCACGATCCAACGCTTCTCGTGGCGGTAGAGACCGGGCGCGACGAACTGCCACGCCTGATACAAGATCCAGGGCGCGGTCGCGAACACCGCGGCCAAGATCGAGATCTTCAGGTAGGTCATGAACAGCTCGAGGGGCCCGAGCGTGATCAGCTTCTGGCCCTTGACGCTCTCGAGCGGCAGCCGCAGCCAGTCGAACAGCCTCGGCGCCAGCGCGAAGCTGGCTACGGTCGCCACCAAGAGCACGCTGCCGCTGTAGACGATGCGGCGGCGGAGCTCCTCGAGGTGCTCGATGAGCGTCATCCGCGAGCCGTCGGCGCTGTCCGGTTTGTCGCCGGCGCCGCTCATGTCGGGCCCTTGGGCTTCGCTGCCTCCGCCTCGGTCGGCGCGACGGAGGCGACCGGCGCCGCCGGTGTCGCGGTGGTGTTCGGCGCCGCGGGAGTCGGCGCCGCGGGGGCCGGCGCCGCGGGCGCCGGGGCGGCTGGGAGCGCGGCGGTCAGCTCGACCTGGCGCGGCGGCGGGATCGGGCGCGGCGGGCGGGGCGTCGGCGGGGGCTCGACCATGACCTCGTCGAGGCCGCGGCGGATCTCGTTGGAGGCACGGCGAAACTCCCGCATCACCTTGGCGACGGTCCGAGCGATCTCGGGGAGCTTCTGCGGGCCCAGGACTACCAGCGCCACGACCAGAATGATCGCCACCTCCCACAAGTCGAGCCCGAACATGTGGTGTGCTGCCCCGTGTCTCAGTTCGCGAGCTGCGCGGCGAGCGGCTCTAGCTGCTTGCCGGCGTCGGTGAGCAGCTGCTCCAGACCCACGACCACCGAGCGGGTGCGCTTGTTGGCGTCGGCGAAGCTCGCGAGCGCCTGTTGCAGCGCGACGTGGGAACGCAGCTGGTTCTCCTGCGAGCGGCTCAAGCGCTCGATGGCGTCGCGGATGCTCTCGACCGCCTGGGTCACCTGCTGGCCACCGCGGTTCTGCTCCTCGGTGCTGCGCTCGACCTGCTGGGTGATCGAGCGCATGCGCTCGGCGCTGCGCATGATCTGCTCCGAGCCTTTGGCCTGCTCGGAGGTGGCGAGCGCGATCTGCTGGACGGTCTCGGCGATGCGGCTGATCGAGTTCGTCACCTGCTTCGATCCCTTGGCCTGCTCGACGGTCGCCTGGGCGATGGCCTTGATCATCAAGGTCGAGCGCTTCGCGGAGTCGACGATCTTCAAAAGCGCTGCCTCGGCGTTGTGGCCGAGCTGCACGCCCTCCTCGACCGCGGTGACGCCCTCGGACATCGTGGTGATGGCGTTCTTCGACTCCGACTGCACGGTCTTGATCAGGTCGGCGATCTCCTTGGTGGACGCGCCGGTGCGCTCCGCCAGGGCCTTGATCTCGTCGGCGACCACCGCGAAGCCGCGACCGTGCTCGCCGGCCTGGGCGGCGATGATCGCGGCGTTCAGCGCCAGGAGGTTGGTCTGCTCGGCGACGTCGTCGATCACCGTGAGGATGTTGCCGATCTCGTCGATCTTCTGGCCGAGCGCGCCGATGACGTTGGCGGCGATCCGGCTCGACTCTTTGATCCGATCGATGCCCTGCATCGTGCGACCGATCGCGGTCACCCCGGTCTCGGCGTCGACGGTGACGGTCTCCGAGAGCCTCGAGGTCTCGTTGGCGTTGGTCTCGACCTGGCTGATCGACACGTCCATCTCGTTCATCGACGCCGCGGTCTCCTCGGCGGCGGTCGACAGCTCCTCGATGTTCTTCGCCACCTCTTTGACCGAGAACGTCATCTCCTCGATCGCGGTGGTGGTCTCCTGGACGCTCTGCGCCAGGTTGTGGATGTTCTCGGTGACCTCGTTGTTGATCGCCACCATCTGCAAGATGCTCGACGACGTGGCCTCGGCGTTCTTCGACAGCCCTTCGATGTTGTTCGTGACCTCGTCGACGATCTTGCGCGAGGTCTCGGTGGACGACTTGGTGTCTTTGAAGGCCTCTTCGTGGGCGCTGACCGCCGCGCCGATCGTGGTCGCCGACGCGCCGATGTACTCCAACGTCGAGCGCTGCTTCGTGACCAGCTCGCGCGCCGCCTGATCGCGGCCCTGGAGGCGCTTGACCGCGGTCGCGATCGTCGGCGAGCCGCCGGCGGCCGTCTCTTGCAGCGAGGTCAAGACGCCGCTGGTGTCGCCGCGCGCCAACCGCTCGATGACGTCGTCGATCGCGACCGGGGCGCGTGCCGCGCGCAGCCGCCAGAACGCGAGCACGGCGGCGACGATGACGCCGGCAAAGAACGTCCAGCTCAGCTTCTGGATCACGTCGTTGACGAGCACCTGGGTCTCGGGGGTGGCGGCGCCGACCCCGGACTCGACCCACATCCGGCCCACCCCCCAGCCGACGAGCAGCGGCGCGATGATCAGCGCCAGGGTTCCCGAGAAGCTGGAAGCAGCAGCGGGGGAAGTCTCAGACACGGAGGAGCCTCCACGGTCAACGGGTCGGCGACGGGCTCGCCTTGGCCAATACTCACGAGGGCGCCAGCAGCCGCCCCTCCGGGGGGTATAGCAAGCCCGGTCTTGGAGAGCCAGCCGGTCGACCAGCCAAAAGCGGCCGATCGGTCCGGGGAGCCGTGGCTGCTACTTCATGTCCATCGGATCTTTGCCAAACAGGTCGTCGCCGGCCGAGTCCTTGTCCTTGAGGCTGCCGCGTTTGCCCCCCGACATGTCCTTCAACATCTTGTCCATCCCCTCGATGGAGATGTCGGTGCCCTCGGTCACCAGCTTGTCGAGGGTCGCCTTGACGCGCCGCAGGCTCGCGGCCTCGGCCTCGAGGTACTTGCGGTCGATGTTCTTGAAGCGGGGATCGCCCGCCAGGTCGGCGAAGTGGTCGACGATGCCGAACTGGCTCGCGGTCTGATCGCCGAGGTCGGCGATCAAGTCGGCGATTTCCGCCAACCGTTGGTTGTACTGCCGGATCTCAACCACCGCCGACGAGTCACCGTCCTGGGCGCGGCCCTCGGCGCCTTTGCGCTTCGCCTCGATGCTCTTCTGCTCGGCGCGCAGCCCCTCGATCTTGTCCTTGCGGGACATGATCTTGCCCTTGACCCGGTCGACGACGACGCGGCTGTCCTTGTTGAGACGCTCCTGCTTGCTCTTCTGCCACGCGTCCCACTTGGCCTGCTCCTCGGCGTTCGCCGGCGGCTCGACGCCGTCGTCGTCGGCGTCCACCTGTTGGTTGGCGCCGACCGCGCGCTCGCCGCTGCCGTCGCCCGCGACCCCGACGGTCCCGGAGGTGACCCGCACCCGGGCGCTGCCGTCATCGGCGACCACGGTGTCGAACTCGGTGCCGCGCACGCCGCAGACCGCGTTCGGGGTGTTGATCTCGTAGTTGGTCTCGCCGCCGGACTTCGTGACCTTGCTCCACACCCGGCCGAAGAACAGCACCACGACGTTCTTCTTCTTCTGGCGCTTGGCGCCCGACAGGACCAGCGACGAGCCGGCCTGGATCTTCAGCAGCGAGCCGTCGGTGAACGTGACCTCGACCAGGCCGTCCTTGCCGGTGCGGATCTTGGTCCCCGGCGCCACGCTGTCGCCCTGCGCCGCCTTCGCCTCGCTGCCGCCGGCAGCGGTGGTGAAGGCCTGGCCCTTGACCAGCGTGAGCTTGCCGCCACTGTCGGGAGCGGCCGCGGCGACGTTTCCGGACAGCACGGCCGTGCACAGGATCAAGGACCGAAGCATCATGGATCTCTCCGTTCTCTCACCAACGTTGACTTGCGCGCGCGGCGCAGCATTCCCGCGTTGGACGCGGCAAAAGGAACCCTATTCAACCGGCTTTTCCGGTGCTTGTACGTACTTGGATACCAAATCATAGAGGCTATTGGCATCTACAAATGTCGCGTCCGCTCGCCCAAAGGTGATCTTGTCCCCCACCCGTACCTCGACCTCCAGGTGGGCGTCGAGGCGCACGTCGTTGACCCGGGTGCCGTTGCGAGAGCCGGCGTCCTTGACGTAGCAGGTCTGCGCCGCACCCCGCCGCAGCTGCGCGTGCAGCTTCGACACCGAGATGTCGGTCAGCACGATGTCGTTGTTGCGCGCCCGGCCGACGCTCACGTGCCCCTGCCAGGGGTTGTTCAGCGCCTTGACGATCGGGATGACCTCGAAGTCGGCCAGGCCCGGCAACAGCGTCAGCTCCTCCTCGGCGACCAGGGTCGCGAGCTTCGCGGGGATGTTGCCGAGCGTCTGGGTCTTGAAGGTCCAGTCCTGGCGCCGCACGTCGGACGCGACCGCCGCGACCAGGAACGGGTGCGGGTGCGCCGCCACGAACTCGCCGCGGGTCATCTTTCGCACCGGAACGACGTATTCGAAGAGTCGTACCATCCACCGCCCTGCCTCGAATCATAGTCCGACCGAGGTGGCCGGGGAAAGCCCCGCGGCTCGGCCGGGCTCACAGGGTCTTGATTGTCAGCGGGATCTTCACCGACATCTCGGCCTTGGGCTTGCGGCCGAGCTTGAACGCCCGGAACGCGCGCCGCAGGCAGCCGGCGACCGCGTCGTTCGAGAGCGGCGGCTCGAAGTCGACGTCGACGATCTTGCCGCTGGTGTTGATGCTGGCGACCGCGACGATCTGCGACGGCGCGCTGCCGTCGCCCTTGAACGCCGACAGGCAGTTGAGGATGGCGCCGGTGTTGCGCTTGAGCTCGGCCTGGATGTCCCCGGCCCCGAGCGCCAGCTTGGCGCCGGCGTCCGGCGGCGGCTCCGTCGCCACCGCCCGCTTCGGCAGCGGCACCACGACGTTGGCGGTGAACGACGGCGTCGGGTGAGCGCGGAATCTCAAGGCCCGCACCGTCCTGTCGATGCAGGCCCCGGCTTTCGCGAGCTCGACGAGCGGTGGCGTCGTCGCCAGCTCGGCGACGCCGCCGGTCGACGCGATCACCAGGCGCAGCGCGACCTGGTCGAGCTTGCGCAGCGCCGGCGGCAAGCTCGCGGCGCAAGGCGCGAAGCGGGCCGCCTCACCGTCCACCGCGAGCTGTACCTCGTCCACCGTCAACGGCGCGCTGCCCGGCGTCTGGACCTCGTGGCCGGTGGGCTTGGTCTGCGACTCGGACAGGCGCGGCAACACCCGGGGGGCGAGCCAGATACCGAGCGCGGCGACCAGGAACAGCACCGCACCGGCGGCGATCAAGAGCGTCCGCAGGCCGCGACCGCGGTCGGCGCCGATCGACAGGTTGGTGATGTCGGTCAGCCGTTCGCTCGGGCCGGGGACGGCGACGGTGTGGTTGGCGTCGGTCGCGAATTGGGCGGTGTCGCGACCGACGTTGTCGACCGCGGCGAACATCTCCGGGTGGTCGTTGAAGTACTTCTTGGCGTCGTCGGCGTTCTCGTCCGCGGTGCTCGGGAACAGCGCCTGGTTCAAGGCGTCGCAGAATTGGTCGGCGCTCTTGAAGCGGTTGTCCGGGAGGCGCGCGAGGCCGGTGCGGACGACCTCTTCGATCTCCCGCGGCACGCCGCTACGAAACTCCGCGAGCGGCGGGATCTCGGCCTCGGCGATCATCCGAAAGGTCGAGATCTCGTCCGCGGCCTTGAACAGCCGCCGCCCGGCAAGCGACTCCCAGAGGATGATGGCGCAGCAGAACAGGTCGGCGCGGTGGTCGGGGTTTTGGCCGGCGATCTGCTCCGGCGCCAGATAACCGATCTTGCCCTTGATCATGCCCGGGCTGGTGGTCGAGATCTCGTTGCGCGCCTTGGCGATGCCGAAGTCGGTGATCTTCACCCAGGCGCCGCGGGTCACGAGGATGTTCTGCGGCGTGATGTCGCGGTGCAGGATCTGCATCGCCTCGCCGTCTTGGGTCTTGAGGTCGTGGGCGTAGCCCAGGCCCCGCAGCACCTGCATCGCGACGTGCACCGCGACCGCGACCGGCAAGTGCTCCCCGGTGCTGTGCGCCTCCTCCAACAGATGCGAGACCGTGACGCCGGGGACGTACTCCATCGCGATGTAGTAGTCGTTGCCCTCTTTCGCCAGGTCGTAGACCTGGACGATGTTGGGGTGGTGCAAGAGGACGGTGAGCTTGGCCTCTTTGATCATCATGTCGACGAAGGCGCGGTCCGCGGAGAGATGCGGCAGCATGCGCTTGATCGCCACCTCGCGCTGGAAGCCTTCGACGCCGGCCATCTTGCCGTAGTAGATCTCGCCCATCCCGCCGACCGCGAGGCGCTGCAGCAGCACGTATTTCCCGAGCCGGTGCGGCCCGGTCGCCGGGTCGCCGCGGGCGGTCAGGAGCCGCACCCGGGCGCCGCACACACAGCGAGCCACCACCGCCTTCTGGGCTCTCTTGTCGTCCAGGACGAAGGTGCGATTACAGCTGGTGCAGCTGACTTCCAAGGCGGGCCCCGTCTGAGGGTCCTTGTGCCATAGGCCCTGGAGCGTGTCCACGACCGCGTACCGCATCCACGCACGCTCGGCGTTCGCCGCCGCCGCGCCGCGGCTCTCGATCACCGGGTCAGCGGCGCACGACCCTGCGGACGTAATAGCGCTCGATGCCGTCGGAGGACATCGTCCGGTAGACGATGTCGTTGTCGCCCTTGTCGAGGCCGACGCTCTCGCTGAAACGACCGTTGTCGTCGAGCGGCGCGCGCTTGCCGTTGATGCTCAAAGACGCACCGAGCTGCACCTCGCCCCTGGTGACGATGCTCTTGCTCGTGACCTTCTGGCCGGCCTTCGGGACCTTGATCGCCAGATCGACGATGGCGTTGTCGTAGGCGATCTGCAGGGTGTTCATCTTGCCGGTGGCGATGTCCTTGCCGCCGTCGCTCTGCGCCACCATGTGCCAGTAGTACTTGCCCTCTCCGAATTGACCCTCGTTGAAGGCGACCGTGGTGTCGGCCACGACCTTGTCGACCAGCGGCTTCTCGAACTCCCCGTCCGGATAGACCTTCACCTGGTACTTGGTGGCGCCGGCGACCGGCCCCCAGCGCAGCGTGATCGCCGGCAGCTCCTTCTGGTAGTAGACCACGGTCTTCTCACCGGTGTCGTCGATGACGTTGTGGCGCTTGCAGTTGGCGCACTCGGCCTCTTTGCGCTTCTGGATCGTCAGGTTGCCGTTCTGCCACTCGCCCTCGCCCTTGACGCGCCAGTAGTAGCGGCCCGGCGGGAAGCGGTCGTACACGAAGCTGTTCTTCGCGATCTTCTCGCGAAACACCGGGGTCGCGAAGCTCTTGTCGTTCGCGAGCTCGAGTTCGTAGCCCTTGCTGCCGTCGTCGGCCTTCCAGGTAAACTCGATCGGCGGCACCTCGGATTGAAAGTAGACCACCGAGCTCGACTTCGGCTTCAGCGCCAGCTCGGTGGTCGCGAGCGGCTTGACCGGGGTCGTCACCTTGCCCTTGGATATCGCCACCGTCGAGCCGGCGTCGACCACGGTGCCGTCCGAGAGCGCCACCTTGCCGAAGCGCACCGTCAGCTGCGCTTTGTCGGGGCTCGTCGAGCTGATCTCGACCTCGGCCTCTTTGAGCCCGGGCTCGACCGTCATGGCCAAACCGGCGACGTCGATCTCGTGCTTGGCGCCGACCTTGTCCTTGGCCTTGAGGTTGATGATGATGTCGCCCACCGTGACCGCGTAGCGCGCCCGATGCGCGCGCGGCCCGGTCGCGGCGTCGTCGAAGCGCATCTCCGCCTTCGGGCCGAGCTCGACCTCGGCGAGGTCGCCAAACTGCACCTGGGTGCCGGTCGCCTTGCGGGTGCGCACCGCGTCCCCCGGGCCCAGGAGCTCGCGCTTGCGCGGCGTCCGCCAGCTGCTCTCGCCCTTCTTCTTGATCTGCACCTGCTTGGGGTTGCCGAGCAGCACGAACTCCATCGGCCCCAGCACCACCGGGCCCTCGGGCTCGCTGCCGATCGCCACCTCGAGGCCCTTCAACGTCAACGAGCTCCCGGCGGTCACCGTGGTGCGCGCCCCGTCGCTGCCGATGACCGTGACCTCGCCGACCAAGACCGTGATGCCCTTGTCGAGGCTGAGCTCGAGAGACGACGCCGCGCCGCCGAGCTCGGTGATCCCGAAGGGGGTGCCGATGGAGAGCAGCACGCCGTGCCCCGACGACGAGGCCGTGGCTTTGCCGGCCAAGAGGACGGCGCCGAACTGCGCCGTGGTGCCGCCGCCGCTCTTCACCACCAACGTGGTGTCGGGCCGCAGATCGACCTTGTTGCCGCCCTCGAACTCGACGGTCGCGGTGCCGTCGTTGCCGGTGGTCACCAGGTTGCCCGCGTGGAGCCCGAGGTCGACCGAGGCCGGACGGCCCGCGGCACCCTCGGCGTCGCTGACCGTCACCGCACCCGCGAGGGCGCGAATCACCGCCGCCGGCGGGGCCGCCTCCTTGCAGCCGGCCGGGGCGAGCGCGGCGCAGACCGAGACCGCGATGCCGACGGCGCGCCGCCCGGCCATGAACCGGGCGGCAACCGGAGGGTGCGAAGCGGCGACTCGGGGCGCGGACATGGTGTTTCTTGTCGGGCGCCGGGGTTTCGCGGCGTTACTTCTTCGGTGTCATGTCGACGTTGAAGATGACCACGTCACCGGCCCGGATCTCGACCTCTTTCTTCTGGGTGATGAACTTGTTGCCGGAGATCAGCACTTGGTAGCGTCCGGCCTTGAGCTGGGCGCTGAACTTGCCTTCGGCGTCGGACTTGATCTTCTGGTTCAGGATCGGGATGAAGATCTGGCCGTTCTTGATCGGCTGGCCGCTGGTGGCGTCCTTCAGGCTGCCCTTGATCTCGCCCAGCGCCGCTTCGCCGGCGTTCTGGATCTTCAGGGTCAACGACTTGACCTCGCCGCCCTTGCCCTTCTGCAGGGTCTCCTCGTAGGGGCGATAGCCCGGGGCCGCGACCGACACCTTGAGCAGGCCGTCGCCCGCCGGGATCGGCCAGGACTTGAAGGTCCCGGCCTTGTAGTCCACCGCCAAAGCACTGCCGCCGACGCCGCTGAAGGTCACGGTGGCGTTGCCCACCGGGTCGCCGGTCGTCTGATCGAAGACGCCGCCCTCGACCGTGAAGCTCGGCGCCGGCCGCTCGACCTCTTTGATGATCTCCTCTTTGACGACCTTGAGCCGGCCGCAGTAGCCGTCGATGCAGGCCTGCGCCTCGAGACAGTCGGCGTCGGCGGCGCACACCATCGGCCCGGTGACCTTGGCGGCCGCCTGCGGTTTCGGCCCGACGTGCGCGGCGATGCTGCCGAACACCTCCCACGGCGGGATCCCGGCCATCTCGCCGCCCGCGACCGGCTTGCCTTTCAGCGCGTAGTCAGCGCCGAGGGCGACGTCGAGGGTGTCGAGGCCCAGCGGCTGGAGCTTGGCGCCGACGGTCGCCCGCACCGGGCCTTGCGCGGTCGTGCCGCCGACCGGGATGCCGGCCGACAGCTCGGCGAAGGGTCCGAGCACCATCATGTCACCGACGCTGAAGCCGGTCTCGATGCCGAGGCCGGCGAGGATGGCGTTCTTCTGCGAGATGTTGGCGGCGAAGCGCTGCACGTCGAGGATCGGGCGATCGAAGATCTTGCGGCTGTTGTCGAGTCGATAGCCGACGTTGGCCGACACCGACAGCCAACGGGTCGCGAGCATCGACACCGCGGCGCGGCCGTCGAGCACGAAGGCCTTCGCCTGCAGGCCGTTGCCCTGCGCCGAGGTCGGCAGCGTCACCGCGACCACGCCGCCGACCCCCAGGGAGCCCAGCGGCATCGCGACCTTCAGCCCCAGGCTCGGGTCGCCGAGCGTCTGCGTGGTGCGCGGCTCGAACGCGGTGTTGCGGTTCGAGACCATCGACTGGGTGGCGGCGATGGCGACGTTGGCGACCGGGCTCCACACCACGGTGATGTGCTGGCCGCTCCTCTGATTGAGGTCGTCGGGCTCGAAGAGGTCACGGGCGTAGGAGTATTCGCCGGAGAGCAGCAGGATCAGGTCGCCCGCTTGGATCGGGAACCCGGCGTCGACGCGGTGGACACCGCGCATGCCGGCGGCGCCGATCCCGCCCACCCAGGAGCCATCGGCGCCGACGTCGGCGTCCTTCGACGTCCGACCGGCGGCGAGCTGCGGCTCCGCCGCGGCCAAGACCGGGAGGCCGGCGATCGAGACCCAGACGAGGAACAACCTCACGGTTCGCATGGCCCTGACCCTCGCGGGCGATCACACCGCGCCCATTCTCTCTACTCTGCGGCTCACTGTCCCATCGGCTCCGTTGTCGTGTCAACGGCTGCTCCCGCGTCGTCTTGCCTCAGGTATTGGGCGAGGCCGAGCTCCTGGAGCGCGGCGCGGGCGTAGGACAACAGGATGAAATCCTTGATGGTCTCGTTGTAGGCCGCGACCGCGCCGGCCGCCATCGCGGTGGCGCGCTCGCGGGCCGAGGGTCGCACCCAGAAGGCGTCACAGCGCCGGCTGTAGAAGATCTCGCGCCCGCCGACGTCGAGCGCGTACGGAAACCGGGCGCAGGACAGCGGCCAGTGGGGGTAGAGGGTGCACTGCCCCGCGGTCGACAGCGCCAGACAGGCGTAATACCGGGTCTGACGCAGCCGGGGAAAGATCGCCCAGGCGGCCGACCCCAGCTGGCGGCGGAGCGCCGGGCGCTCAGCGAGCTCGGCGTCGGCAAACGCCGGTCGGGCGTGGGTCATCAGGTCGGTGCGGCCGACGTCGATCAGGGTGGCGATGTCTCGGAGCCGCAGCGGCACCGACGCGTGCTTGCCGATGCAGCAGTTGTCGAGGCACGCGGCACAGTGGTTCACCTTGCCCGGCGGCGGCACCATCGTCATCGCCTCGAGGCGGGCGAAGCGCAGCCGCACCCGCGAGCAGAGCCGCAGGTAGCGCCAGAAGTTGGGCGGCGCCCACAGCGGCTTCGCCGTCACCTCGGTGAACAGCTGCTCGAGGCGACGGACGGTGGGCAGCGGCGCCGCGGGGGCCGGCACTCGCTACCGCGTGGTCACCGAGATCTGGACGCCCTTCAGGCGCGCCACCTCGCGGATGACGTTGTCGAGCTCGGCGCCGAGGTTCTCGGCGTTCTGGCGCACGTTGCCGCGGCCGTGGTTCTGCACCGACTGGTATTGGGCGCTGGTCGTGCAGTTGCGCGACATGTAGACGTCGTAGTCGCGGGCCCGGGCCTCGATGTTGCGCAGCTGCGCCAGGAGCTGGTCGTATTGGCTCTTCAGGTTCGGCAGGTTGCCGTTCATGTTGTTGAGCTGGCTCTGCAGCCGGTTCCACTCGCTGAAGATCCAGCTGCAGCGGTCGATGGTCTGCTGCGCGGTCATCCCCGGGACCATGTTGTTGCACTGCAGCGAGCTGTACTCGTTGCGCAGCGGTTGGATCTGCTGATCGAGCATCGTGGTGTCGCGGCGGTAGCCCTCGATCTGGGTGCGCACCGTCTGCAGCTGCGCCTGGGTGGTGTTGCCCTGCTGGTCGAGCTGCGTCGCCAGGGTGTCGTACTGCTGGCAGCTCTCGTTCGCGGCGCAGTCGCGGCGGTAGTCGTTGTTGGCGTTCTTCACCCGCTGGTCGTAGTAGGTCACGGTGTTCTGGACGTTCGGTCGCTGGCGGTTCAGGTCATCCATCCGCCGCTTCAGCTGCGCGAGCTCGGCGTCGATGCCGGAGAGCTGCGAGCGGGAGTCGTCGAGCCGATCCTGCTCCTGGGCCAAGATCGAGCGCTTCTGGTTGCAGACGTGCGCCTGGTTGCCCTGCGGCGCCGGAGCGGGGGCCATCGCCGGGCCGGGCCCGGGCGCGGGCGGCGGCGGCGCCGGACGGTTGCTCGGCGGCATCGGTCGCCGGGTCGAGCGCGGCTGCGCGGCCGCGGTGGCGGCAGCACCCAACAGACCAATCAAGACCGTCGATCTCAACAAGGTTCTCATAGACCCTCCATGGCATCAAAAGCCGCTGTGGTGGGCACTCTCGTGTGGTGCCCCCCGGTTTCGACCGCCGCCGACAACCGCGACCTTATAGCAGCCCCGGCGACGTGATGCCACAGGTCGTCGGCGGTTGCGGTTCCGCGCGAGTTGGGGCAGGACAAGAGCATGGCCTCGGATTACGACGTCCTGGTGGTGGGCTCGGGCTTCGGTGGCAGCGTCGCGGCGCTGCGGCTTTCGGAGAAGGGCTACAAGGTCGCGGTGCTCGAGGCGGGCAAGCGCTTTCGACCCCAAGACTTCGCCGAGACCAGCTGGGATCTGCGCCGCTTCCTGTTCTGGCCGGCGATCGGCTGCTACGGCATCCAGCGCATCACCCTGATGCGCCACGTCATGGTGCTCGCCGGTGCCGGGGTCGGCGGCGGCTCGCTGGTGTACGCCAACACCCTGCTGGTGCCGCCGGCGCCGTTCTTTCGCGATCCGCAGTGGGCGGCGCTCGATCCCGATTGGCGAACTACGCTCGCGCCGCACTACGCCACCGCGAAGCAGATGCTGGGCGTCGCGACCAACCCCAAGCAGTGGCGCGCCGACGAGGCGCTCGCCGACTACGGCCGCGAGCTCGGCCGCGCCGACCGCTTCCACCTCACCGAGGTCGGGGTGTTCTTCGGCGAGCCCGGGGTCGAGGTCGACGATCCCTACTTCGGCGGCAAGGGGCCGCGGCGGGTCGGCTGCACCCACACCGGGCACTGCATGGTGGGCTGCAAGAACGGCGGCAAGAACTCGTTGGACCGCAACTACCTCTATCTCGCCGAGGCGCTCGGGGCGCAGATCATCCCGGACACCACGGTCACCGATCTGGTGCCGCGAGACGGCGGCTATGACGTCGTCGCGCGCCGCACCTCCGGCCTGTGGTCGCACCCCCAGACCGTGTACCGCGCGGCGCGGGTCGTGCTCGCCGCCGGGGCGCTCGGCACCAACCGCATCCTGATGCGGGCCCGCGATCGAGGGCACCTGCCGAAGCTCTCCGCCCGGCTCGGGACCCTGGTGCGGACCAACAGCGAGATCTTGAACGGCCTGATGAGCAACACCCGCGGCTACGACTACAGCCGCGGCATCGCCATCACCTCGGGGCTGTGGGTCGACGAGCAGACGCACGTCGAGCCGGTCCGCTACCCCAAGGGGTCGGGGCTGATGCTGATGCTCGGGACCCTGATGGTGGACGCCGGCGGTCGGGTGCCGCGGTGGCTGAAGTGGCTCGGCGCCGTGGTCCGCCAGCCGCTGCGGTTCCTGCGCACCCTGTGGCCGTTCCACCGCGCCGAGAACAGCACCATCTGCCTGGTGATGCAGAACGCCGACAACCACCTCGAGCTCAAGTACGAGCGCCGCTGGTGGTGGCCGTTCGCGAAGCGGTTGACCACCGACGTCGGCGCGGGCCGGCTGCCGACGACGATCCCCGCCGGTGACGCCGCCGCCAAGGCGATCGCCCGGCGCCTCGACGCGGTGCCGCTGTCCGCGGTGACCGACATCCTGCTCGACACCCCGATCACCGCGCACATCCTCGGCGGCTGCGCCATCGGCCGCGATCCGGAGGCCGGCGTCGTCGACAAGCACTGCCGGGTGTTCGGCTACGACAACCTCTACGTCGTCGACGGCGCGATGATCCCCGCGAACCTCGGCGTCAACCCGGGCCTGACGATCACCGCGATCGCCGAGTACGCGATGAGCCAGATCGCGAAGAAGGCGTAGGGGGTCGGGCCTATTTCGGCAGGCGGCGGAGCTGCGGCGCGAGGCCGTGGAGACGGAACTCCCGCGGATAGCGCTGCTCGGCCTTCTCCAGGACCCCGCGCGCCTGGTCGAAGCGGCCGAGCTGCTCGAGGCCGATCGCCAGCGACTGCACCAGCTCCATCATCTTGTCGGGTTTGTTCTGGTAGCTCTCGATCAGCGCCGCGAACAGCGGCGCGGCCTCCTCGTAGTGTTGGGCGCCGAAGTAGGCGTACGCCGTCATCTCCTGGGCCTGGGCCGGGTCGAGGGCGCCCTGCTGTAGCTGCGCCCTGATCTCCTTCAGCCGGCGTCCGAGCTCGTCGTTCTTGGCGTCGCGCTGCAGCGCCGCGTCTTCGATCTGATCGACGTACGACTGGACCGCGCTCGCGTACAGGCCGGCCGGAAAGCGCGCGAGATAGTCCTGCGCCGCCGTGCGCATGCACTGCAGGCGCCTCAACATGAAGCACGCGGTGACCCGGTAGAAGACCAAGAGCTCGGCGAGGTTGACGTTGTCCGGCACCGCCACCGTCGTCCTCTCGTAGCGATCGAGGTCCGCGAGCATCTCGGTGTACTGGTTGTTGGACATCCGTCGCCCGAGCGAGTCGGCGTCGCCGCCGCCCCGCGCCGATGCCCGCCGCAGCACCGCCGGCCCCACGGTGTCCATCAGCCGCAGCGACAACAGCAGCTGGTCGCCGAGCTTGCCGAGCTGGCCGGCCACGAGCAACGGCGCCCCGAGCGCGCCGCCGATCTCCGCGGCGCAGCTCACGTCGTCGCAGCCGACCGCGTCCTTGAGCGCCTCGACCCCCAACAGCGCGTTCAGGTCCGCCGGTCCGAGGACCCGGTAGCGACCGATGCCGTGCGCCGCGGTCAAGATCAGCTCGTCGAGCGAGCGCGCCGCGGTCTCCAGACCGAGCTCGCTCTTGAGCGGCATGATGAGCAACGTCGGCCGACCGTCGGCCGGCGTCGTCGGGGCAACCCTGGGCGGCGTCGAGGTCGAAGCCGCCCCGACGCCGACGGGGGGCGACGCCGGGACGGTGGGGGCGCAGGCGGCGCTGCCGGCGAGCCGCACCAGGAGCGCGATCCCCGAGAGCGACCGAGCGCTGCGGCCACACCGAGCGAGGACGCGCATCACGGCGACCGGACGCTACTTGTGTCCGAGGCGCGACGCCGCCAGGCTGCGGACGTCGTCCCAGCGGGTGTTGCCGGGGCACAGCGCGCCGGCGCGGTTGAGGTCGATGAGCGTCGACACCAACTGCCCGAGCTCGACCGCGACGCCGTTTCTCGCCAGCTCTGCTTGCATACGGTAGAGCTCGTGGCCCTCGCCGCGCCCCGCCTCCACCAGCAGCCGGCAGGTGGCGAGCGCCAGGTTCTCGCCGGCCAGCGGTTGGATCTCGGACTCCAGCCGGCCGATCTTCTTCGCCATGTGCGCGGTGCGCTTCTGCACCTCGGCGAGCACGTCCTTGAGCGGCAGCTTGCCGGCGCCTTCGCCCACCGCGCCGAGCTCCTTGGCCTGCTGCATCAGCTCGGCGCGCTCCGCCTCCGACGCCTCGACCGTCATCCGCGCCTTGCGCTCGGCCTGCTCGGCGTCACGGTTGGCGCGCTCCGCCGCCACCATCGCCTCGACCCGCTGCTTCTGGGCCGCCGCGACCCCGCGCTTTGCGGCCGCGACCTGGGCGGCCGCGTCGCGGGCGAGCCGCCGGGCCTCCTCGGCGGCGGCCGTGGCGCGCTGCATCTCGGCCTGGGCGGTGGCGGTCTGGGCCTCGGCGTCCTTGGCGCGGGCCTCGAGCGCGGCGCGCGCCTGCTCGGCCTCGTGCTGCGCCTTCAGCGCGATCTCCTCGCGCTCCCGCGCCACCTTGAGCTCGGCCTGGGAGTAGGTCACGACCCCGGCGCCGACCGCCACCACCAAGAGGCTGGCGAGCAGCGCCAGCTGCCGCACGTGGCGCTTCTTGTTTCGGGTCTCCGCCTCCACCTGGGCGTGCTCGGCGCGCAGGCTCAGGTCGAGGAACTCGCGCTCGTCGGCCGCCAGCTGGTTGGCGCGCGCCCACTCGATGGCGCGCTGCAGCACCGGGCCGCGCAAGAGCGCCTCGGGGCTGCGGGCGTTGTCTTGCCACTGCCACATCGCGTCGGAGAGGAAGCGGCCGTGGCTTTGAGCCCGGAGCCAGGCGTCGTCGAACACCCGGGCGAAGATCGCGTTGCGCGGGCAGACCAGCTGGCCCTGCTCGCCGCTCGTGGCGCGCACCAGGCCGGCGAGCTGCAGCTCGAGCTGCACCGGGTCGTCGCTCTTCACCGTGACGCCGCCGGACTCGAGGATGCGGCGGTAGATCTCCATCTTCGCGCCCGGGCCGGCGTTGGCCCGATCCCGCGGCCGGTAGGCGAAGCGCTTCGCGGCGTAGGCCAGACACGGGTGCTCGGACGGCTTGGCGATGAAGATCTCGTCGATCAAGCGCTCGACCGCCGGCGCCACCTTGTCGGCGGCGAGCTTGGTCTTCGCCAACGCCGCCGCCAGCCGCATCGTCATGTACGGGTGGCCGTTGGTCTTGGCGTACACCAGATCGAGGAGCTTCTCGACGTCGACGCCGGTCGCCGCCAGCGAGCCGCGCAGCAGGGACACCTCCTGGCGGGAGAAGTCCTCGAGCTGCACGTGGCGCCCGAACGACGCCGAGGCCTCGAGCGGGTCGTCGACCAGATCCTCCGGGGTGACGACGCTCGCCAGACAGAAGGTCAGCCGGCGCAAGACCTCGTCCTTGCCGCGGCCGGCGTGCAGGCTCCTGAGCACCGCCAGGAACCCCAGGCGGCGACTGGCGATCGAGTGCGTCGTCTGCACCTCGTCGAGGAAGATCGCGACCGGCTGCTCGCGGCCGGCGACCAGCACCTCGCGCACGAAGCCGCTCCAGCGCTCGGAGGCCGGCAGCTTCTGGCTCTTCGGTCGATCCCACCACTCGAGCGGCGCCGGGCAGTCGAGGTCGCGGGCCAGCTGGTCGGCGAGCGCGAAGTACCAACCGTCGGCGTCCTCGGCGCCTTGGAAGGTGTTGAGGTCGACGAACGCGCACAGCGTGCCTTCGTTCGCGAGGCGGCGCGAGACGCGCTGGAACAGGCTGGTCTTGCCGATCTGTCGCGGTCCGACCACCCAGCAGTATTCACCCTTGCGCAGCGCGTCCGGCAGCTCCAGATCGGCGCGCCTGCCGATGTAGGTGCCGGCCTCGCCGACGCCACCCGCAGCTTCCTGACCCGGAGAACGGCTCTTCTGGCTCACGTGACTCACCTCACCCTCGATGACTGCCGGCCTCGACAACGGTTGCCGCTCGCCATCATAACCGCAACATACCTCGTGCGGTCTCCTCGAGAATCGAGATATATTCCGCCCTATGAGCAACGATGCAAGGGTAACCAGAGGAATGTTGGGCCCCTTCCTGACGCTTCAGGTGGAGGGCACGATCAACGAGACCTTCACCGTCGACCTGTTGGTCGAGTCAGCCGCCGGCAAGGTGGTCTTCATCGACGTCGGCAAGCTGGCGCGGATCACGTCGTTTGGATCGCGACAGTGGATCCGGGCGATCACCGCGCTGTCGCAAAAAGCCCAGCAGGTGTTCATCGAGAACTGCTCGTTCGCGTTCGTGTCGCAGCTCAACATGATCCGCGGCTTCGCCGGCACCGCGACCGTGCTCTCGGTGACCGCGCCGGTGTTCTGTAACACCTGCGACCGCGACATGAAGGTGCCGGTCGACATCCGCCAAGGCGTGCCGGAGAACGTCAAGGCCAAGTGCGCGCAGTGTGGCGGCGACGCCGAGATGGCCGAGGACATGGAGACCTACTTCGCGTTCGCGTCGCTGCACGGTCTGAACCAGAGCCAGGTCGAGCACGTGGCGTTGGTGCGCCAGTATGACAACCTCCGCGCTTCGCAGAGCGCTCCGATCGACGAGGGCGTCACCGCGCCGGTGCACGTGCTATCGGTGCCGCCGCCGTCACCAAGCACCGCCCCGGCCGCGGCGGCACCGGCACCAGCCGCGCCGGCGTCCAGCTGGCCCGCGATCGAGGGGGCGGGGAAGCCGGCGGCGAGCCCGGCCGGATGGTCAGCGCCCGAGGGCGCGGCCAAGGCCGCGTCGATGGCGGCGGCCCCGGCGATGCTCGCCGCGGACAGCCGGCGTTGGGTGGTCACCAACGACGTGTTGTTGGCGCTGCTCGTCGGCTTCCTGGCGGGCGCCTTCATCGCCACGCACCTGGTGCTGGCGCAGCCGTTCTAAGGCGCGCTGCACTTCTCTTGATTCCCGCGCCGCGGTGCCGGTCGGTTCACCGCCCGTCGGTCACGCAGATGTTGAAGGACGGCGAGCTGTGCGAGAAGTCGCGCCGGCTCTCGCTCAGGCTACGGGTGACGATGAACTCGCAGTAGCGGCCCGGGTCGATGGTGATCGCCATCGAGGTCGAGCGCTGCAGCATCATGAAGATCCCGACGCCGGCGCCGCCGGCCTGATCGACGGTCTCGGCGCTGCCCTTCGCGAAGCAGTCACGCAACACCGCGAGCGCCCGCGCCGGCAACAGCGAGCCGTACTCGTCGCGGGTCGCGAGCGCGATGCGCTCGCCGTTGGCGGCGAAGGTGACGCTGATCGGCTTCCTCGACTCGACGTCCTCGGAGCGCTCGCGGTTGGCGTTGATGTAGACCCCGTCCTCGACCGGGGCGTTGAACAGCGCGTTGGTGAACAGCTCGTCGAAGACCTCGGCGAGCTCGTCGATGATGTACTCCTTGACCGCCAGCCGGCCGCAGAAGTCGTCCAACAACCCGACGAGCTCGGCCTTCTGGGTCGACGCGGTCGCCGCGTGGATCTCGTACTGCGCGTCGTTGCCGAAGAAGTCCTCGACCCCCAACGTCAGGCCGTGCAACGCCTTCATCGTCGGCTTGAGGGCGTCGGCCACGGGCTTCTCCGTGAACCCGAGGATGTGGCGCACCGGCTTCTCGAAGGGGTTGGTCTTGATCTGCTTGCGCGAGCCGGGCCAGTACGCCAGGCGTGGCAAGCGTGAGGCCCTGTCGCCCAGCTGCGCCTCGCTCGCGAACATGAAGAGTGTGTCCGGCCAGTGGGCGCGGATGAACTCCATCGCCTCGGGGTCGGCGACCGCGATCGGCTTGCCGGCCGCAGCGGCGACCGGCTTCGTCGCGCCGGACCGGACCACGAGATCGACCTGCGTCGGCGCCGCTTGGCGCTCCTGGAGCTTGGCCTCGTGCTCCTTGGCCCGGCTCTCGATCGCCTCGCGCTCGCGCTGCAACGCCTGCTCGCGCTCGTTGACCTCTTTGAGGAACGAGGCGCGCTTCTCCTCCATCTCGCGCTCGTAAGCGGCGCGCTGCTGCTGCAGCACGTCCTCCTGCGTGCGCAGCCGGGCGCGCTCTTCGATCACGCGCGCTTGCGCCGCCACCACGCCGCGCTCGACCTCGTCGAATTGGTGTTTGAGCTCGGCCTCGCGCTTGGCGAGCTCGGTCTCCTTGGCCTTCTGCTCGGCGGCGAGCTTCTGCTTCGCGGCGTCCCACTCGCGCTGGTGCCTCTCCTCCTGCGCCTTGAGCTCCGCCTCCCGCCTCTTGTGCTCCTCCTGCAGTCGGCGGCCGGCGTCCTCGGCCTCGTGCAGCCGGTCCTTGACCTTGGCCTCGAGCGCCTTGAACTCGGCCTCGCGGTCCTGGGCGTCCTTCTGCAACGCCTCGCGCTCGCGGGCGAGCTCGGCCTCGCGCTCGGCGACGTGGGCCTCCATCTCGGCGCGCATGTGCTCGACCTGGTCGCGCAGCGCCTTCTCCTTGGCCTCGAGCGCCGCCTCGCGGTCGTGGAGCTTGCTCTCGGCCTCGCCGATGCCGTCCTTCAGCGCCTCCAGGCGGTGGCGCTCGGTCTCGAGGCTGTCCTTGAGCTCGGTCTCGCGCTCCTCCAGCGCCCGCTGCTTCTCGACCGCCTCCTGCTCGAACTGACGCTTGGCGGCGCCGATCTCATCGCGCCGCTGCGCCTCGTGCGCCTGGAGCTCGCTCTGGCGCTGCTGCAGCTCAGAGTCGAGGCGGCGCTGCGCCGCTTCGAAGTCGCTCTGCAGCTGCACCAGACGCGTCTGCAGCTCGCCGTCCTTGGCGCGGCGCTCCTCGTCGGTGGCGGCGCGCTGCAACGCGAGCTCCTTCTGGAGCTCGGCGCGCTTGCGCTCGAGCTCGCTGCGCAGCTCTCGATCCCGCTGTCGTAGCTCGGCCTCGCGCTGCTGGATGTCCTCGCGATGCTGCACCGCGGCCGCCTCGAAGTGCGCCAACTGCTCCTTGAGCGCCGCCTCCTTGGCGGCGAGCTCAACCTCGACCCGGGCGCGTTGCACCCGGAGCTCGTCGTCGACCTCGCGTTGCTGTGTCGCCAGCGACTCCTCCGCAGCCTTGAGCTCGTGCTGTTGGCTCTCGAGCTCGGCGCGCCGCGCCTCGAGGGCCTCCTGGCCTTCGGTGAGCGAGCGTTGCAGCTCCTGCTCCTTGGCGGTGACCGCCGCGACCCGCTCGCGGACCTCCGCCTCGAGCGTTCGCCGCAGCTCGTCGGCCTGCGCCTGCAGCGCCTTCTCGCGCGCCGCGAACTCGGCGTCGCGCTCCTTCTTCTCGGTCTCGAGCTGCTTGGTCGCCGCTTGCGCGGCGCGCCGCTTGATCTCGACCGCCGCCTGCTTGGCGGCGAACTCGCGCTCCTGGTTCTCGGCCGCGGTCGCCAGGCGTTGACGCTCGGCCTCGAGCTGCGCCTCCTTGGCGGCGAGCTCCCGGTCGAGCGCGGCGCGGCGTTCGCCGAGCTGTTGCAGCAGGGTGCGGTGTTTGTCCTCGATCTCCTTCTTGTTCTTGCGCACCCGCACGTCTTCGTCGGCGAGCGCGGCCTCGCGCTCCTCGAGCTTGGCCTGCGAGCCGGACAGCTCCCGCTGCGCCTTGGCGAGCTCGGCCTCGCGGCGCTTGAACTCCTCCTCGCGCTTGTGCTGCGCTTCCTCGGCCTTCTGCGCCTGGCGGCGGGCCTCGGCCCAACGGGCGCGCGACTTCGCGAGGCGCTCCTGGCGCTCGACCTCGAACGCCTCGCGCTCCTTGGTCAAGGTGGCGTCGAGCTCGGCGACCTTCTGCTTGGCGGCGGCGTGGACCTCGCGCGCCTTCTCGCGCTCGGCCTCGAGCGCCTTCTCCAGCTGCTCGACCTTACGCTGCGCGGCCGTGACCAGGCTCTGGAGCTCGGCCTCCTTCGCCGCCATCGCCTCCTCGTTGGCCTGGCGCTCGCGCTCGATGCGCTTTTGGCCGGCGCGCTTGGCGGCGAGGATCTCGGCCTCCTTGGACTCGAACTCGGCCTCGCGGCGCGCCAGCAAGCGCTGGCCCTCCTGCAGCGCGGTGACGGCGTTGTCGCGCTCTGCCACCGCCTCGTGCTCCCGCTGCTTGCGCTCCGCCTCGCGCTCCTTCTCGCGCTGCTTGGCGTCGGCGAGCTTGGTGTCGACGGCCTGGAGCTTCTCCTGGTGCTCGGCCTCCATCGCCGCGAGGCGTTGCTCGACGGCCTCCTCCATCTCCAGGCGCTTGCTCTTGAGCTCCGCCATCCCCTCCTTGACCGCGGCCTCCATCGCGTCGAGCTTTTCTTTCTGGCTCCGGGCGCCGTTCTTGGCGGCGGTCGCCTCGCGGCTCAGCTCGGCGGCGGCGGCCTCGCGCGCCTCGAGGCTGGCGACGAGGTCGCGCTGCTCCTTGCGCAGGGCCTTCTTCTCCTGGGCGAGCTTGAGCTTCTGCTCCTCGAGGGCGGCCTCCTTCTCGGCCGCTTGCTGCCGCAGCTCTTCCTTGAGCTTGCGGCCCTCTTGCTGCGCCTGCTGGTGCGCTTCGTCGGCAGCGCGCTCGCGCTCGACGATGGCCTCCTCGCGGTTCTCGAGGCGCTTGGCCTTCTGTTGCACCGCGTGGCGGTCGCGCTCCAGCTCGTCGAGCTTCTCTTGCAGCGTCTGCTCCGCGGTGCGGGCGCGGCGCATCAGATCGCGGCGCTCGGCCTCGGCCTCCTGTGCCTTGCGGAGCTCTTCCTCTTTCTTGAGCTTGGCGACCGCGTCGAGGGCGCGGCGGGTCTCGATCTCGAGCTTCTTCCACGGGTCGCTCTTCTCACCGAGGCCGGCGATCTCGAGGTGCTCGATGGCCTGCTTCAGGAGCTCGGGGTCACCGCGGGAGCGCGACTGGTCGACGAGGTGCTCCGCCAGCCGGGCGTGCGCCATCTGATGGTTCGGGTCGACCTTGAGGATCTTCTGCATGCAGTCGAGGGCCGCCGACGGCTGGCCCTTGGCCATCGCGATCTCGGCCAGGTCCTCGAGGGCCTTGACGTTGGTGGCGCGCGCCTGCAACAGGCCGCGGGCTTTCTCTTCGAGCTGCGCCAAGACGTAGGTCGCGATGACGGCGCGCTCTTTGATGGCGTCCGGGTCGAACTGGAACGCGAAGCCGTGCTCGGTGGCGCTCTGCTCGGCGCGCACGACCTTGGCCGCGATCTGCAGGGCGTCACCCTTGCCGCCGCGCTCGATCGACAACAGCACCTTGTCGCCCTTCTTGAAGGGGTCGCGGGTGCGCACGAAGATGCCGTCGGCGCTCAGATCGCGGCAGAAGGCCCAGCGGTTGCGGCCGTCGAGGTCGTAGGACACCTTCTGCGTCAGGCGCAGGCGCTGGTGGCGGCGCTTGTTGGTCGCGTCGCCGCCGACCTTGGGGCGGCGCATGAACTCGAGGGCCGTGGCCGGGGCCTCCGGCGCGGCGGCCTTCTTGCCGCGGCCTTCCTTGTCGCCGTGCTCCGCAGCCTTGTCGGCGTGCTTGTCGGCGCCTCTATCCGCGGCTTTGCTGTTCTTGGTCTCGGGTTCGGCCTGCTCTGATCTTTTCGTGTGTGCCATGGCGGGCACACAGTACACAGGGGGCCGCGGGCGTGTCCATGGTCAGTGCGGGGTACCGAAGGTGACGACCTCGCCGGTCACCGGGTTCATGCAGACGTAGCTCTGGGCGAGCGCCTGCGGCAGGCGGCCCTCGGCTTTGGCGGCCGCGCCGAGCACGTGGCGGAAGTCGGGCACCGGCTCGACGAAGAAGCAGATCAGGCCGTCGGCGCGTGGATCGTCGGGGCTGGTCCACGGGTACAGGTCGTAGAACAACGAGGTCTCGTCGATGCGCAGCGCGAAGTCGTCAAAGCGCGTCAGCGCCGGATCGGTCGCGGCGTCGAGCTCGCGGTCGGCGGCCAAGAGCTGCGCCAGCGCCTGGCGGCCCGCCGCCGTCAGCTTGGCGGCGAAGCGCGCCAACGCGTCGCCCTCCGGTGCGACCCCGACCGCCCGCAACCAGTGCAGCAGGCGAAGCACCATGGTGTTCCAGAGAGCGTCGGCGTCGGCGTGGCGACTCGGCAGATACCAGGCGAGCACCGCCTCGGCGCAGAGCTGCAAGCGGCCGGCGGCGTCGAGGTCGGCGAACAACGACGCTGGTACCTTGGCGGGCGCCTCGAGCTCGCTGCCGCGGCGCTTGGCGGCGTGGGCCCACTCGCGCAGGTCGTGGCGCGTGATCCGCGTCCGTCCCACCGCGCGGCGATCGGCGCGCTGCAAGATGTCGACGAGCGACGCCAAGAACTCCAGCTGCTCGGCAGCGTCGTCGAACAACCCGGCGAGCATGCCGAGGTCGCGGACGCCGCTGATCCCCAGCCGCGACAAGAGCAGCACGTCCTTGAGGTGCGGCAAGGGCGCGCGCTGCCTCGCGATCGGCAGGTCCAACAGCTCGGCGCGGTAGGCCGACAACAAGAGCGACGTGACCGGCAGCCCCGACATCTCGGCGAAGAGCAGGCGCCCGGCGCGGCTCGAAACCGCCGCGAGGTAGTCCATCAGCGTCTGGATGCCGAGCGCCTTGAGCACCGCGCGCAGCGACTCGGGGCAGAACTGGATGAGCGGCAGCTGCTGCAGGGCGCCGGAGCGCCCACCCCACGGGAAGCCGCTCAACAACACGTAGGCGGGCTGGTCTTTGCCGAGCCGTTGGGAGCGGAGGTCGGTGTGCGGCTGCTGGGTCGCCGCGTAGGTGAGCTGCGCCAGCCGTTGGCGCGCCGCCGTCAACAGCGCCGCGTCGGTGACCGGGGGTCGCAACGCCAGGGCGCGGCGCGGATCCTCGCTCTCGGCGTGGGTCGCCGGCGCCGGCCGCCGCTCTTCGCCCGAGGCGTCGCGCTGCCGGGGCTGCGGCTCGGCGCGGTCGTCTCTCGCCGTCAGGTGGTCGTCGCGGGCTTTGGCGGCGAGCCGGCTGCGGTCGATGTGCGACTGCGTCAGGCGGTCATGCGCCTGTTGTTCTTGGACCGTGCGGCCGCGGGCCTTGGCGCGCTCGGCCTGGCGCTGGTGATAGATCCGCTCGGCGAGCTTGCGGATCGCGGCGTCGTCGCCGCGCTCGAGCGCCGCCTTGTCGGCCTCCGAGAGCTCGGCGTGCTCGGCCGTCATCTTGGCGGCGAGCTCCGAGCGCTGCTGTTGCTGCCACAGCGACAGGTCCAGGCGCCCGAAGGTGTCGCTCGGGTTCGCGAGCTCGGCCTCGTAGATCAAGCGCAGGACGTCGCCGACGTCCACCCCCCCGGCCGGCGCGTAGTCGCCCTTGAGGCCGATGCCGTCGAGGTCGGCCTTGGTCATTGGTAACAGACCGCGAGGTAGGTGACCGCGACGCACGAGCCCGGCGTCGGCTCGGGGTTGCCGTTCAGGGTGACGGCGTTGGCGGTGGCGTCGAAGGTCCAGCCGGCGGTCGGGCTTTGCGGCACCGGCGGACAGGTCGTCGGGTCGGCCGGGCAGGCGCCGGCGCACAGGTGCACCTCGATGCTGGCCGCGGTCGCGGGACGGGAGAGCGGGAACTGCCGCCGGGCGTGGAACACGTCCAGGCCCAGGGTGTTGATGAGATCGGTCCAGTCGGCGGTGCAGATCGAGCGGAACTGCCCGCCGACGGCGCCGACCACGTCGTAGCCCGGCTGATTGCCCTCGGCGGACGGGCAGCCGTCGGGCGGCGGTCCGGAGATCGCGGAGACGTCGAGCAGATCGGGGTTGCCGAGGCCTTTGAGGTTGCGGAAGTAGTCGACGTAGAGCTGCGCCGAGCCGTCGGACTGGTCGGTCTCGTCGGTCACCATCAGCACGTAGAGCGCGGCGTCCTCGCGGTAGAAGGTCGCGTTCCAGCCGTCGAGGTTCGGGTACTCGAACGCGGCCTTCGCCGCCTGTAGCGGCGACTCCTTGCTGTCGGTCGACGGCCGGCCGTCGGCCGGCTGCGAGGTCTTGACGTTGCAGCGGAAGTCGCTCTGCTGCTGCGCCTGCGGCATCGTGTCGGTGACGTACTTGCGCCCGGCGTTGCAGGTGTGCAGCCTCCCGGACCATTCGGTCTCGCCGTCGCTGTTGGTGACGCCGATGTGGTAGTCGGCGTTCAACGACACCGCCCGGGAGATGAAGGCGTCGAAGTTGTTGGCGAGGTTCTCCTGGTCGTCGCTCATCGAGCCGGAGTCGTCGACCACCCACAGCACGTCCACCTTCGGGCGCAGCGGCTGCGGGAACTGGTCGTCACCCTGGTTGTCGGTGGTGCCGGTGCCGGAGAGCGCCACCGAGTAGTACTCCTGGTTGCCGTTGTCGTCGTGGCCCTGGACCTCGAGGGCGTCGGCAGCCGGGCCGACGGCTGCGGCGCAGAACCGCAGCGTCAGCTCGGTGGACTGGCCGTTGCCGATCGTCATCGACGACGCCGGCGACACGATCTGGAAGTCGGACGCCGCGCCGCCCAGGATCGCGATCGAGTCCAAGGTCAGGGTCGGGGCGCCGGTGTTGTAGATCGCCACCCGGCGCTCCGCCGAGCAGCAGCCGACCGTGACCAGGCCGAAGTCGACCTCGCCGGGGATGACCTGGATCGACGGCGGCTTGCCCTTGCCCGAGAACGCCACGCTCTGCTGCTCGTCGGCGCCGCCGGCCCCGGAGTTCGCGGTCATCTGGATGCCGTTCTGGATGCAGTTGAACGGCAGCTCCTCGAACGGGTTGCCGGACGGCGGCCGCGGCGCGAAGCTCACCGGGATCACCGCCGCGGCGTTGACCGCGATGGTGAGCGGCGTCGTCGGGAAGGTGAACGCCGACGCGGTGCCGGGCGCCGGGCCGATGTTGGTGACGTTGCAGGTCTCGGAGCCGACGTTCGTCAACCGCAGGTCCATGGTCTTGGTCTGGCCGATGTTGACGTTGCCGAACGCCAACGACGGCAGCGGGCAGAAGAAGCTCGCCGCCGCCACCGGCTGGAAGGAGAGCGCGCAGTGCGGCGAGCCGCCGGCCTTCGCCTGCAGCACGACGGAGAAGGGCGAGATCGGCATGTCCGGCGACGCGTACGGCAGCCGGGCGTAGTGCATCGTCACGGTGTCCGTGGGGTTGCGGACGAACAGCAGGGTGACGTCCTCCGAGGTCGCTCCGGGCGCGAGCGTGAAGCCGTCGCCGTTCGGGTTCTCTTCGACCGAGAACATCCCGGCCGAGCTCGAGTCCGGGACCATGCTCTCCAGGGTGATCTGGGTGCAGGCGCGCTCGCCGACGTTGACGAGTCTGAGCGGCTGGAAGCGCGAGATCTTGACCCCACCGCCCGGACACGGGAGCGGCGGCGGCGGGCACTGCATCCCCTGCTCAGCGTCGTCCGAGGCCACCCAGCCGAAGTCGACGGCGGACGGCGCCGGCACCAGCACGCACTGCTCCGGGGCGCCGATCCGCGCCACCAGGCTCAAGCTCGCGGTCGGTCGCAGGCGGTCGTTGCTCTCGAAGTTGTAGCGCGCCGCGACCGGGGTGCCGACGGCGGCCACCGGGTGCAAGGTCACCGGCAGCTCGATCTCGGCATCGGGGGCGAGCGGCGGGTGGGCAGCCCACGGCAGCGCCGGGGTGACGAAGTCGGCGGCCGAGCCCGGGGCGACGTTGACCGCCGCGATCGTCAGGTCCTTCTCGAAGCCGCAGTTCTTGACGAAGGCGCTGCGCCGCTCGGCGGGATCTCTATTGACGGCGGTGTAGTAGCCGGGGGCGGCGCCGAAGGTCAGCGTCGCGTCATCGGGCCGGTCGTCCTCGGTGCGGAAGCACAGGCTCGCGCCCACCACCTTACCCAACAGCGGGATGTGGCGCACCGGGCCCACCGCCTTGACCACGACCTCGCCGTGGTGCACGCCCGCCGACGACGGTCGGTACTCGACGGGGATGGTGCCGGTCGCCCCCGGCTTGACCACCGCGCAGCCGACGTCGCCGACGAAGAACACCCCGGTGTCGCCGACGAGCTCGCCGTCGGCTTCGGGGATGCCGTCGTTGGTGATCTCCACCGCGAAGAACAGCTCCGCGGCGCCTTGGTTCTTGACGGTGATGAGCTGGGTGCCGAGCGCCAGCGGCCGGCCGCGGGGGTCGGCGTAGTCCAGGCCGATTTGCGAGTCGTCGAAGGTGCCGAAGTCGAGGGTGGTGCCGTCGTCGCAGCTGCCGAGCGGCAGACAGGTGCTCGAGGTGCCGCCGCCGCCGTGCAGGGCCACGACCCAAGGGGAGTAGGTCGGCGACGTGGAGCGGACGGTCAAGGTCGCGTTGAACTCGCCGGCGCTGCTCGGCCGAAACGACAGGTAGACCTCGGCCTCCTGGCTGCCGTCGAGGAGGAGCGGCCCTTGGGTCATGTTGTGTGTCTGGGTGGCGGCGTCCGCGGCGGCGCTGTCGCGGCGCACGACGCTGGTGATCGCGAACAGGTCGCCGCCGCCGCCGATGGTGATCTCGCTCACCGTCAGCTTGCGCGGCTGGTTGGTGTTGTGGATCGTCAGCACCCGCAGGGCGCCGGTGCCGGCCGCCGGGCTGCCGAAGTCGACGCTTCCCGCCGCCGGCTCGAGGGCCTGGCAGCCGCAGGCGCTGCCGCGGTCGCAGGTGGCGAGCTCGATCTTGCCGACCGCGAGCCCCAGGCTCTCGTTGCAGGTGCAGTCGGTGATCGCCAGGGCGATGAGCACCAGGCCGGCGGAGATCAGGTTGGGTCGCATGGCACCTCCAGGGTGATCGAGCCCGGAAAAGACGGCCTACCCTACGTGCGTCCGGGGGCGATCCGCAAGCCGCACGCGAAAACCGACAGACCCCTGGCATATCTTCACGACTTGAGCTCGTGCTCGAGCTCGTGGGGAGTGTCATGGCGCCTCGCAGACTGCAGCTCGAACGGCCGCTCATCGTCTTCGACCTCGAGACCACCGGGCGCGACGTCGTCAAAGACCGGGTGGTCGAGATCTCCTGCGTCAAGCTCAACCCCGACGGCAGCCGCGAGGTGAAGACCCGGCGCGTGAACCCCGAGATGCCGATCTCGCCGGAGGCGACCCAGATCCACGGCATCGCCGACGCCGACGTCCTGAACGAGCCCACCTTCGTGCAGCTGGCGAAGAGCCTGTTCGACTTCCTCAAGGGCGCCGACCTCTCGGGCTTCAACGTCGAGCGCTTCGACTTGCCGATGCTCAAGCACGAGTTCGCCCGCGCCGGCCTCGAGTTTCCGCCGGCGCCCACCGCGGTCATCGACACCTGGCGGATCTATCTCGCCAAGGAGCCCCGCAACCTGACCGCCGCCTACAAGCACTACTGCGACAAGGGCCTGGAGAACGCTCACTCCGCCGAGGCCGACGCGGTGGCCGCCGCCGACATCCTCGAGGCGCAGGTGGAGCGCTACCCGGACCTGCCGCCGAAGGTCTCCGACTTGCACGAGTACTGTCATCAAGACTGGCTCGACCCCGATGGCCGCATTCTCTGGCGCGGCGACGAGGCGGTGTTGGGGTTCGGCAAGCACCGCGACCGCTCGTTGCGGCAGCTCGCGGCGGACAACCCGGACTACCTGCAGTGGATCGTCGACAAGGCCGACTTCTCCAAGGAGGTGAAGCAGATCGTGCGCGCCGCGCTCGCCGGTCGCTTCCCCGATCCGCCGCCGCGTCCGGCGCCCAACGGCAACGGCGGGCATTGAGGGCTTTGGCGGACGCGGCGGTGCTGCGGGTGCCGCCGGCGGAGATGCGCCGTGTGTCCCGCCGGATACACAATGACGTGAACGCTTACCGATGCGCTTCCGCTCTGGTCGACGACGACAGGATCGGCGAGTCCGCCGCCCTCAGCCGCCGGTGACGGCTTTGCGGAAGAATGCGACCGTGGCGCCGTTGTAGAGCCCGTGCTTGCAGAGATCTTGGCCGGCCTCGACCGCGGCGCGCGCCTGGCCCCGGGAGCGGTCGGCGAGCTTGAGGATCAAGAGCGCCTCGGCGAACGCCCGGCGCTCGCTTGGATTGTCGAGGAACTTGAGGGGGGCGCCGGTGCGCGCCCGCAGCCGGGCGACGGCCTCCGCCGGCGACGCGATGAGCTTCTCGACGTCCACGCCGCCGCCGGTCCCCGAGAGCAACGCGCCGAGCCGCTCGGCCTCGTCGGCGCTCCACGACTTGAGCCCCGGGAATGCCTGCATCGCGCTCACCGTCTTGCGGCAGTCGGGATCGTAGTGGTCGGCCTTGGCGTCGAGGATCGCGAGGCCTGCGGCCTGCTGGTCGTCTGCGGCGACCAGACCCTTGCGGCTCTTGTGGCCGGCGCTCACCGCGTCGAGCCAGAAGGTCCCGACCTCGATGAGCCCGCGCCAGGCGTCGGACACCGGTTTGATCAAGCCGTCCTTCGTCGCCGCCTCGATCCAATACTGGACGTCCAGCATCTGCGACGTCGAGCGCCCGACCCAAGCGGAGTCGGCGGCGTCGGAGGCGTAGAGCACGCCGACGCGCACGCCGTCTTGCACCTTCTTGAGGCCGAGCACCCGCATCCCCTGGTCATCCTTCGCGGCCAGCGACCGCGGCAGGCTGCGGACGTTGGCCGGGATCGCCGCGCCGTTCGTGGTCATCATGTCGACCACCACCGCGGTGAACGCCTGAGCGACCGCAGCGCGATCGAGCTTGGCGGCCGCCGGCGCCGACACCACGCCGACGTCCTTCTGCAGCCCGACCTTGCGCTCGGCATCGATCCCCGTCGTCTTCATCAGGTCCTCCAAAGGCGGCGAGTCCAACGCACGGGCCTCGACCGACCGGTTGATGGCGCACCACCGGGCACCGTACCACGCAGCTTGGCGGCCGTCATCCGCTGTTCGAGGCCCTCTCGGTCACCGGGCGGCGGGCATTGAGGTCGTGCTTTGTTGGGCGCCCCGCTCGGCCTCACGGCCGAGCGGCGGGCGTCCTCCGGGCTCGGCGAATCGCCTCGGCCTCCTCGCCGGCTGCTCGATCGGGCCGCGATCGCCACAGCATCGCCGGCTGCGGGGTCTGCGGCGCGCCACCCGCGCGCCGCCCCCTCCGGCCTCCCTGGCGCGGAAGTGATGCTCGCGCTGACCAGGACGGGTGGCGTTCCGGCGCCCAGTAGTCACCAGCTGTTTGCCGTCCGGCGTCAGTCCTGCGGACCGCAGACCCGTTGCAGCTCGCGGCGGCTTTGATCTTCGTCGACGACCGGCCGCGCCGCCTGCCCTTCGTCACCGCCGACACCGAGCTCGCCGCTGCGGCACAGGCCGAGGGCTTCGAGGCGATTGTGCCGGAGTAGCGTCTGCGCTCACACGGCGCCTGATCCCTCCCGCCGGTTCAGATCTGCAGCGAACCGACACTTCTTTGCACCGGGCGGTCGAGGCCGCAGCCGACCGTCACTGAGCTGCCGCCGCCGGCGGCGAGCTGCACGGCCCGCGTACGGCGGCCTACAGCCCAAGGCAGCAGGCGATGCCTTGACCGCACGAACAAGGAGTCAGGCCGGTTGTCTGTGCGTTCGGGAGGTCCACACCACGGCGGCGTCACGCGACATTGAACGGAACGGCGCTTTCCAGGATCGCCTTGCGACGGATCCAGTTGGTGCTGCGCTCGATAGCACGCTTGCTCACCAGGTCCACCTTCCGACCGAGCAGGCCGCAAAGCTCCAGGCGCATGGCCTCGTGGTCGAAGAGGCTCCAGGCCGCATCGGCGTCGAAGTCCACCAGGATGTCGATGTCGCTGTTCGGCCCGAAATCGGGTCGAAGCACCGACCCGAAGAGCTCCAGGCCGCGCACCTTCCACCGGCGGCAAAAGGACGCGAGCGCCCGGCGATCGATGTTTACGTTCGGCAGCACCATGGACTCAATCTACCGCCTCCCTCTCGGAGTGTGAAGCCGCCCACCACTACCGCCGCCGCCGCATCGTGCGCTCGATCTCGCGCTTCGCCTCGCGCTCCCGCACCGTGTCGCGGCGGTCGGCGTAGGTCTTGCCTTTGCCGATGCCGATGTCGACCTTCACCCGGCCGTCCTTGAAGTAGAACGACAGCGGCACCGCGCTCTGGCCCTGCTGCCGCAGGCGGACCTCGAGGCGGTCGATCTCCTTGCGATGCAACAAGAGCTTCCGCGCCCGGGTCGGCTCGTGGTTGAAGCGGTTCGCGGCCTCGTACTCCGCGATGTGGCTGTTGAGCAGAAACGCCTCGCCGCGCTCCACCTGGACGTGGGAGTCCTTCAACGTCACCCGGCCGGCGCGGCAGGACTTTACTTCGGAGCCTTTGAGGCTGATGCCGGCCTCGAGGTGGTCCTCGATGGTGAAGTCGTGCAGCGCCCGGCGATTCTGGGCGATCAGGCGTCGCGCCTTGTCGGCGGTGGCTTGGGCTTTGCTCATCGGCTGCTGCTCATACCACACCGTGGTCGACACGTGTGCTTGCGCCCACTTCTATGGTAGAAGCCCCGGGATTCGTACCACCGGAGGAGCTAGCGATGCACAGGCAAGTCCCGATCCGCACCATCCTCATCCCCGTCGACTTCACCGACTCCGCGCGCCAGGCGTTCTACGCCGGGATCAGCATCGCCGCCAAGACCGGCGCCGAGGTCTACGTGCTGCACGTCTCCGAGCCGATCCGCGCCTTCGACTTCGGCAAGAAGCGCTACGTCGAGACCGCCGACACCATCGCCCGAGTCGAAGAAGGGGTCCAGCGCCGCATCAACGAGCTCTGGGAGGAGGGCGGCCTCGAGGCCGTCGACCGGCGCAAGATCCACCTGGTGGTCCGCGGCGGCAAGGCCGCGGCCGAGATCCTCGCGGTCGCCAAAGAGAAAGAGGCCGACCTCATCGTCATCGGCTCGAGCGGCGACGGCGGCCTCGGCTCGGCGCTCGGCAGCACCTCCGAGAAGGTCACCCGCGACGCCTATTGCTCGGTCTGGAGCGTGCGGGCGCGCAAGAAGCGGGCCTAGGAGGAAACTGCGACCGCGGCCGGCGGCGCCGGTCGGCGTCGTGGGGGTGAAGGAGGTCTCGATGACGACGAGTTGGCGCCCGCAGGTCGCAAGCGGGTGGCTGGCGTTCGCGTTGCTCGTCGCCCCACCCCCGGCCACCGCCGCGGCCCGCCTGTTGACCTTGGACGACGCGCTCAGCGCCGCGAAGCAGGACAACCCGCTGCTCATCGCCGCGCGCGCCAACGCCGCGGCCGCGGGCTACAAGGTCGACGAGGTGCGCGCCGGTTACCTGCCGCAGGCGAACGTCGTCGCGAGCTACGCGCGCGGCACCTCGAACTTCACGCCGCGGCCGGGCTTCTCGAGCTTCAGGCTGCAGCTGCCGCCCGAGTCGATGACCTCGGTCGACTACTACTCGGCGGCGCTGAACGTCAGTCAGACGATCTACGACTTCGGCAAGACCGGCGGCGTCTACGACGCGGCGATCGCGGACGGCGAGGCGGCGGCGGCGGACGTCAAGACCACGGCCGACGGGGTCTACGTCGCGACGGTCGCCGCGTACTTCGCGGTGCTCGCGAGCCAAGAGCTGCTGCAGGCGGCGCACGAGACCGAGCGGCAGATGCAGCGGCACCTGGAGCTCGCCGTTGCCCAGACCAGCGCCGGGGTGCGGCCGAAGATCGACGTCACCCGGGCCAAGGCCGACGTCGCCGGGGCGACGCTGGCGGTGATCACCGCCGACAACCGGCTGGCGATGGCGAAGAGCGCGCTGAACGCGGTCATGGGGCTCTCCGAGACCACCAGCGACTACCGGGTCGAGCGGCCGCCGGCCCCGGCGGCCCTGGAGCCGGCGCTGATCGACGGCAGCCTGCAGGCGGCGCTCGCCAAGCGCGCCGACCACCGCAGCCTCAGGGCCAAGATCGACGCGATGACCGGGCTCACCGCGGCCGCGACCGCCGGCTACCTGCCGACCTTGGCGGCGAGCGCCAACGTCACCTACGCCGGTCTGGAGCCCAAGGCGCTGGTGTACAACTGGGGCGTCGGCGCGACCTTGACCTGGAGCTTCTTCTCCGGGCTCGCCACCAAGAGCGCGGTCGACGAGCTCGGCGCCCACCGCCTGGCGCTCGAGGCGTCTTTGAAGAACCTCGAGATCGGCATCCGCAACGAGATCGAGACCGCGCTGTTGGCGCTGCACGAGGCCACCGAGCGCCGCGCCCCGGCGGCGGCGATGCTTGGCGCCGCGACCGAGACCCTGGAGATGGCCGAGGGTCGCTACCAGGCGGGCGCCGGCAGCATCGTCGAGGTGACCGACGCCCAGGCGCTCGTGACCCAGGCCCGCGCCGCGGCGATCGGCGCCGACTACGACCTGGAGGTGGCGCGCGCGCGCCTGCTGAAGGCCCTCGGTGACGTTGACTGGAGCACGTGAGGTAGGTGTCATGCTGAAGTCGGGCGGTCGTGTCGTGGGCGCGCTGCTGCTGGTCGCTCTGACCTCGGCGTGTCGGCGCGCGGAGCCTCGTGCGCTTCACGCGGAGGCGCCGCCGCCGTTGTCGATCACCGCGGCCGCGGTGGTGGTCGAGGTGATCGAGCGCAAGGTCGAGATCCCCGGCACCCTCGCCGCCTGGGAGGAGGCGACGGTGTCGCTCGAGGTCGAGGGGCGGATCTCGGAGATCAACGCCGACCTGGGCGACAGCGTCCAGAAAGGCGCCGTCCTCGCCCGCCTGACGCCGGCCGAGCTCGCGTGGAAGAAGGCGCAGGCCGACGCCGATCTCGCCGCCGCCGAGGCCGACTTCAACCGCCTCGCCGACCTCGGCAAGCAGAGCCTGGTCTCGAAGCAACAGCTCGAGGAGGGCCGCCGCCGTCTGGACGTGGCGCGCGCCGCCGCCGACCTCGCGGCGAAGAAGTACGCCGACACCAGTCTCCGGGCGCCGTTCGCCGGTCAGGTCGCGAAGCGGTTGGTGAACGCCGGCGAGTACGTCCGCGTCGGCACCCCGGCCTTCCAGGTCGTGAACAGTACGCTCTTGAAGTTCCGTGGCGAAGTGCCGCAGCGGTTCGCCGCCGACGTCAAGGTCGGCGACCAGGCCACCGCGTTCGCGGACGGCGACCACAAGGAGGGCCGTACCGGCAGCATCGTCCGCATCGGGCCCGCGGTGACCCTGGAGTCGCGCTCGTTTCCGATCGAGGCCAGAATCGACAACGCCGACGGCCGCATCAAGGCCGGCACCTTCGCGCGCCTGTCGATTGGCACCTCGGGCCGCATCGAGGCGCTCACCGTGCCCGAGGCCGCGGTGTCGATGTTCGCCGGCAATCCTCGGGTCTTCGTGATCGACGGTGACCACGCCAGAGAGACCCCGATCGAGGTGAGCGGCAAGAGCGACGCCAAGGTGCTGGTGCAAAAGGGGCTCACGGTAGGGCAGCGGGTGGCGGTGACCGGCGTCGAGCTGTTGGCCGACGGTCGCGCGGTCAGCGTGCGCTGAGGCGAGGCATGGAGTCTCTGACCGTCTTCATCCGTCGGCCGGTGTTGGCGACGATGGTCACCGCGCTGCTGTTGGTGTTGGGGTACTTCTCGTACCGCACCTTGGGCGTCGATCTGATGCCGAAGATCGAGTTCCCGATGGTGACCGTCACCACGGTGCTGCGCGGCGCCTCGCCAGAGGAGATCGAGTCGCAGATCACCAAGCCCATCGAAGAGGTCGTCAACACCGTCTCCGGCATCGACGAGCTCAACTCCGTGAGCATGGAAGGCGTGTCGCGGGTCGCGGTGCGCTTCCTGCTCGAGCGCTCGATCGCCGAGGCGGTGCAGGACGTGCGCGACAAGGTGGCGACGGTGATCGCCCGGCTGCCGGAGGGCACCGAGCCGCCGATCATCACCAAGATCGACTTCGACGCCATCCCGGTCGTGACCCTGACGGTGACCGCGGACCGTGACCTGAAGGAGGTCTCCGAGATCGCGCGCCTCAAGGTCAAGGAGGCCATCGAGAACGTCGACGGCGTCGGCGCGGTGATCCCCGCCGGCGCCTGGAAGCGCGCCATCAACGTCGAGGTCGATGTCGACAAGCTCTTCGCCTACGGCCTGCCGATCTCGCGCCTGAAGACGGCGCTCCTGAGTCAGAACGTCGAGATCCCGTCGGGGCGGATCGACCGCGGCGACAGCGAACAGGTGCTGCGGACCATGGCGCGCCTCGACCGGGTCGCGGAGTTTTCGCGCCTGGTGGTCGCGAACCGCGGCGGTGGGCCCGTGACCCTCGGCGACGTCGCCGCCATCAAGGACGGGGTCGAGGAGCCGCGCTCGATGGCGCGGCTGTGGCGGAAGGGCGATCCCGGGCGCGGCCGGCCGTCGGTGTCGCTCGTGGTCCAGAAGCAGTCGGGCACCAACACCATCGAGGTGATCGAGCGGGTGAAGAAGCGCCTCGCCGAGATCGCGCCGCGGTTGCCGAAGGACGTCGCCATCGGCGTGGTCTCCGACCAGTCGCGCTTCATCAGCACCTCGATCGCCGAGCTCAAGCTCCACCTGGTGTTGGGCGGCATCCTCGCGGCGCTCGCGGTGCTGTTGTTCATGCGCAACTGGCGCTCGACCGTCATCGCGGCGCTCGCGATCCCGACCTCGCTGGTCGCGACCTTTACGTTGATGCGCGCCCTCGACTTCACCCTCAACAACATGTCGCTGTTGGGCCTCACCCTCGCGGTGGGCATCGTCATCGACGACGCCATCGTCGTCCTCGAGAACGTCTTCCGGCACATGGAGGAGCATCACAAGGATCCGCTGCAAGCGGCGATCGACGGGTTGACCGAGATCGGCCTCGCGGTGATGGCGACCACCACCTCCCTGATGGTGATCTTCTTGCCGGTGGCCTTCATGCAGGGCATGGTCGGCCGCTTCTTCTACCAGTTCGGCATGACGGTGGCGTTCGCCATCGGCATCTCCCTCGTGGTGTCGTTCACGCTGACGCCGATGCTGTCGTCGCGCTTCTTGCGACCGGCGGCCGCGGCGGCCTCGTCGAAAGCGAACCGGGTCTGGCAGGCGATCGAGGCGAGCTACGGCTGGATCCTGCGCGCCGCGCTCGAGCATCGGCTGGCCACGGTGCTCTTGGCGCTCGGCCTGGTCGCGACGACCGCGCCGCTCTTGGCGGTGCTCGGCAAGGACTTCTTGCCGGTCGACGATCGCAGCGAGTTTCAAGTCACCCTGATCGCACCCGCCGGCACCAGCCTCGAGGCGACGAGCGAGCTGTTCGGCAAGGTGGAGGACGCGATCCACGCGCTCGAGGGGCCGGTGACGACGCTGACCCAGATCGGCAGCGCCGACACCGGCGGCGAGGACGTGACCCGCGGCTCGATCTACATCGCGATCGAGGATCTCGAAGCGCGCCCTTACCCCCAGAGCGAGGTGATGAAGCAGGTGCGCCAGATCTTGCGGCGCTTCCCGGAGCTCCGCTCGGCGGTCAACGACATCGGCGGCCTGTCGGGGACCCGGGGCGGCTACGGATTCTCCTACAGCATCACCGGGCCGGATCTGGAGGCGCTGATGCAGTACTCCGACGCGCTCGCCGCGAAGATCCGGCGGCTTCCAGGCTTCGTGGACGTCGACACCTCGCTCGCGGCGCGCCAGCCCGAGGTCGCGGTGCACATCGATCGGGCGAAGGCGGCGGATCTGGGGATCACCGCGGCGGAGCTCGCGACGTCGCTGCGCACCCTCGTCGGCGGCGAGCCGGTCTCGAAGTTTCGCGAGGGCGTCGAGCAATACGACGTCTGGCTGCGGCTCGCCGAGGCGGATCGGGACAGCGCGGCGCGGGTCGCGCGCCACCCGCTCTTGGCCCAGAGCGGCGCGCTGGTGGCGCTGCAGCAGGTGGCGGACCTCACCGAGGGTCGCTCCCCGACCCAGGTCGACCGCTACAATCGGCAGCGCCTGGTGACCGTCTACGCCAACCTCGACGGCCTCGATCTCGCGAGCGCCATCACCGAGGTCAACGCCGCCGCGAAGGAGATCAGCTTCGCGCCCGGTTACCGCGGCGTCGCGCTCGGACGCGCCAAGATGATGGGCGAGACGATGCGCAACATGGGCCTCGCCTTCCTGTTGGCGTTCATCTTCATGTACATCGTGCTGGCGGCGCAGTTCGAGAGCTTCCTGCACCCGATCACCATCTTGTTGTCGCTGCCGCTCACCTTGCCGTTCGCGCTGCTGTCGCTCTTGTTGCTGCAGGAGACCATGAACCTCTACAGCCTCCTCGGGGTGTTCATGCTCTTCGGCATCGTCAAGAAGAACGGCATCCTGCAGATCGACTACACCAACACCTTGCGGGCAAAGGGGCGCGAGATCAGGGCGGCGATCCTCGAGGCCAACCACGCCCGGCTGCGGCCGATCTTGATGACGACGTTGACGCTCATCGCCGGCATGACCCCGATCGCGCTCGGCAACGGCCCGGGCGCGGCGGCGCGCGCCTCGCTCGCCAAGGTGATCGTCGGCGGCCAGGCGCTGTCGCTCGTGATCACGCTGGTGATCGTGCCGGTCGCCTACTCGCTCTTCGAAGACCTCAAGGTGCGGCTCGGCCGCAATCGCCAACCGCTCTGACCCGGCCGGCGGTCGCGTACTCGCGCTGCCGTAGCCTACGCGAGCGAGTGACCGGAGCCCGCCCATGGTGCTAAGTCTCTGCGGACGGACGCCATGACAACACCCGTAACAGCTCTGTTCGGCGTGGTCGCCTCGTGCCTCACCGCGTTTCCCGGCTGTCGGGGGTGCGAGCCGCGCGCCGATGCCGTTGAAGCTCCGGTCGCGACGCCGGCGGCGACCCGACTTGCGGCCGAGCCGGCGACCATCGAGGGCGTGGTCACCATCGACGGCCGTCCGCAAAGCGGCGCGACCGTCCACCTTTATACCGACGTCGAGGCCGAGCTGCGCGGGCCGGCGGCTTTCGAATCGCCGCCCACCGGCGTTGACGGCGCGTTCCGCTTCACGGTGCCCCCGGGCGTCTACTACCTGATCGCCACCGGCGGCGATCAGATCTACGGCTACTTCGGAGGCAACCCCGAAGAGCTGGTCGCCGGCCAGGAGCTCTTCGTGCGGTTCGCCGTCGTCCGGCACCAGGAGGCGGACGCCGCGACCCTCCCGCCGCTCGCGACCGGACAGGGTGTGAACGGCATGGTGTTTCAAGGCACGACCCCGGTGGCCGGCGCCCAGGTGCTCGCGTACATGGATTTGTCGACCGAGCTCCGCGGCGCCCCGGTGGCCCAGACCCTGACCGACGCGCGCGGCCGCTTCGCGTTGGACCTCGACCGCGGCCGCTATTTCCTGGTGGCGCGCAAACGCCAGAGCGGCATGCTGTTCGGCCCGCTGGCGGTGGGCGACGCCTTCGCCTACCACGACCGCAACCCCGTGATCATTCGTGGTCCGGGCGCGGTGCCGGTGGCGTTGAGCTCTGTCGTGCGGGATGCCGGCTACTACAAGAGCGAGCCGCGACCGACGCGGATCGACGGGATCGTGCTCGACGACCAGCGGCGACCGGTGGCCGGGATCTTCGTCGGCGCCTACCGGGGCACGCTGCGCGCCGGACGACCGGACGCCGTGGCCAACGCGACCACCACCGACGGCCGCTTCAGCCTCACGCTCCCCGAAGGCGGACGCTACGCGCTCATGGCGCGCCGCGCGCTCGGCCACCGGGCGGCGCCCGGCGAGCTCGTCGGGGTCTACACCGGCAGTCCGGATGGCAGCGTCGGCGTCGACGGCGGCTCGACCTTGACCGACGTCGAGATCGTGGTGACGCCATTCCCGGAATGGTAGCCCACTGGTTACCGTTCACGGGGGACCGCCCGCCGCGAGAAGATCTTCGGCGAAAACAAGGCGTTGTGGCGCGGCTCTGCGTCCCCCGTGTATTACGAGAGCCATCGCGATGACCCCGTGAACGCTTTCACCCACCGCAGCTGGTCCTGTGGTACGATGCTGTCATCGTGCTCGCGGTTGCTGCACAAGCCCGCCTGACTCGCCTTCACCGCCCCTCGCTGGGACCGGTCGCTTGGGTAATGCTCGCCGCCGGTCTCGCGACGGCGTGTAGCCGCGCCCGCCCGCTCGCCGCCGCCGATTCCTGGGACGTTTGCTACGAGTGTCACGGCACCCCGGCGAACGGCAACCCGGCGCCGCCACCCGCGTACTGGCGCGACGGCACGGCCGTCGACGCCCACCAGGCGCATCTGCAATCATCCATCTGGCGCCCGGCGATCGCCTGCGAGACCTGCCACGTCGTACCGGTTTCGATCTTCGACGCCGGCCACATCGATGACCAGTGGCCCGCCGAGATCGAGTGGCGAGCGATCGCCTCTGCGGCGGGCGCCGTGCCCGCGATGACCGACGGCGCCTGCAGCGTCTACTGTCACGGGCAGACGCTCGAGCCGGCCGGCGCCGGGGGGAAGCGCACGCGGCCGCGGTGGCTGGCAGATCCGGACGGCCCAATGGCCTGCGACGCCTGCCACGGCGCGCCACCACCGCCGCCCCATCCGCACCTGCTCCTTCCCGACCGCTGCGACGGCTGCCACCCGTTCGCCGGGCTCAGGCCCGAAGACGTCGCCACCCACATCAACGGCACCCTCGAGGTGCAGCCCACCACCTGTGGTGTCTGCCACCCGCTGCCGCCGCCGGTGGGCGCGCACGCCACGCACCTGGGGGAAGATCTGGACCCGGCCGCGGCGTCGTACACCGACTACCGCCAGACCGCCGAGCTCACCGGCGACCAGGCGAGCGACCACTACGCCTTCGGCTGCTCCAATTGCCACAAGGGCGCCGAAGTGCCGCATCCGAACGGCGTCCTCGATCTCCGGCTCGCCGACCTGCAAGCGCCGCCCACGAGTCTGAAGGCCCTGAACCCGCCCACCGCCACCTTCGCCGACCAGCGCTGCGCCGACGTCTACTGCCACAGCGACGGCAAGAGCCCGCCGACCTACGTCCGGTCGCCGTCATTCGACACGATCCTCGCTGACGCCGCGCGCTGCGGCGCCTGCCACGCGAACGGCGGCGCCTCGACCTCGCTCTCCGGTCGGCACCCGGCCCACACCGATGCGGCGACTTACGGCTTCGGATGCGAGCGCTGCCACACCGCGACTGCGTCGAGCTCGACCGCGATCGCCGACAAGGCACGCCACGTGAACGGCCGTGTCGAGGTGCGCTTCTCTCAGGGCGGCTCCTACGATGACGCCGGCGGCGCCTGCACCGGCACCTACTGTCACAGCGACGCGGCGGGCGGGCCGCCGAACCAGCCGGTGGCGTTCGCCGACGCCGGCAGCCTCGCCTGTGACGCCTGCCACAACGGCTTGAACGGCGCGCCCCGGGAGATGACGAGCCACGGCCACGAGCGTCTGGTGGGCAGCAGCTGGGTGCGGCACTACCCCTGCGACTATTGCCACGCCGGCGTCGCCGATCAGGACGGCAACATCACGGACTACCAGAGGCACGTGAACGGTCAGGTCGACGTCGTCATCGCGCCGCAGTGGTCGATCGTCGGCAACCCGCCGTCCTCGTACGATCCGGTCACCAGGGTGTGCAGCGACGTCTACTGTCACTCCGACGGCACGACCGTCAATCCCGAGATCCGCAACTTCGCCTGGACCGACGGTCGCACCAGCTGCAACACCTGCCACGGCCACCCCACCGGGGCCTGCGGCAACTGCCATCCCCAAAGGACCGCGTGGCAACCGGGCGAAGAGTGGAAGTCGGCGATGCCGATGTATCCGAACTCCGGCACCGGCACCGAGCGCGCCAACACCCATGCGCGCCACATCCTCACCGACTTCTCGTGTGACGACTGCCACATGCTGACCGTGGTGAACGGCGCCTGCACCGACTGCCACAAGGACCGCGTCCCGTCCGGCCACATGTCCGAGCTCAGCCACATCAACCCGGCGTATCACGTCAACCGCGTCAAGGACGTGGCCTTCAAGGACGGCGGCACCTACGACCCGGTCACCAAGACCTGCGCCAACACCGTCTGCCACACCGGGGACGAGCCGCAGTGGGGCGACTCCGCCAACAACGCCATCCTCTGCTTCACCTGCCACGGCACGACCGAGGCCGACGTCGACGACTTCAATGCCTGGAACAGCCGGCGGGCGCGGATCAACATGGTCGAGTGGCAAACGACCGGCCACGGCCGGCCGACCGCCGCCGGTCCGTACCCTTCCGGGAACCCGGCCGCCAACTTTCCGGGAAACCCGTGTTGGTACTGTCACGACAACAAGGTCCTGCACAAGGTGGCCGACAACCCGTTCCGCCTGAAGAAGCACGAGCAGTACAACCGGCGCTTCGAGAAGGAGTGCGTGTTCTGTCACATGGAGCACCAGGACGACGAGTGTCGGGCCTGTCACGACGCTGTCGAATCGACGCTGGCGCCGCAGCTCGATCAGATCCCAGGGCCGCCCGACCACGCGCCCTATGCCGGCGGCGGCGGCTCGTGCGTCGTGGCCGGATGCCACCTCGACGACGCCAGCACCCACAAGGCCGGGGCCGGGGTCTGGACCGCCTCGCAGAAGGCCGACGTGCAGAACCAGTACGTGATGATGGGCGTCTGCCTCCAGTGTCACGACGGCGGCGCCGATGGCCAGTGCACCGAGTGCCACAGCGGCGCGCAGTACGTCCCGGGCTACGACCCCGGCACCGGGCTCGTCACCGCGGTGTCACGCGCCACCTCGACCCACTTCGGCTACAAGCACTGGAACGCCTACGTCAACGACGGCGTGTGGAAGGGCGGCAAGTTCTGCTGGGACTGCCACGATCCGCACGGCGACGCCAACCTCTACATGATCCAGAAGTCGATCGCGCTCACCACCGACGGCACCTTCGGCATCCCCCTGACGCGCCGCGAGGCGAAGTTCACCCGCAAGCAGACCGGCTTCGACTACGCCCGCGCCAACCCGCCGTACGACGGCGTCTGCAACGTTTGCCACTCCGAGCCGCGGCAGCACTACCGCTATGACTACGGCGACGGCCATCAGGCCGGTCGGATCTGCACCGAGTGCCACGAGCACCGCTTCACCGACTCGCACGCCAGTCACCAGGCCTGCGGCACCTGTCACCGGGCCAAGCCGGTGCCGCGCCACTCGGGCTTCAGCCTGCCGCGCGACTGCGTCAAGTGTCACGCCGGCGTCGTCGGCGACCGGATGAACGTGATGGCGCAGCTCGCCGCGAGCTCGCATCACATCCAGGGGACGGAGGTCACCGGCCGCCACTGCTACGCCTGCCACTTCGAGGCGACCGAGATTGGCATCATCAACACCGAGCATCACGAGGGCTACGACTTCCAGAGCCACACCTCGATCAGGAACGCGCCGGTGGATCTCGCGATCTGGGGCCCGGGGACCCGGCCGCCGACGTTCGCTCTCGGCAGCACCGCGGTGCAGTTCGTCGCCGGCAAGATCGGGACGGTGGAGGAGCGGGCCGAGGTCGCCAAGGTGACCGCGCACTGCCTGTCGTGTCACTCCGACCAGAACAACGACACCCGGCCGTTCGACGTCGTCGACGCCGAGCACGGCGACTGCAAGACGCCGCGTCAGTACGCCTGGGACACGACGAGCATCGCCAGCCGCTACGAGCAGACCGCGACCACCCCCTGGGGCAAGTACCCGGGCGTCGCGGGCGCGGCGCCAAAGAGCGTCCTCAAGGCCTACTCGGCGCACGGTCACCCTGAGGCCAACGAGGGCGGCTTCAGCGTCGCGACCGGGGTCGACGGGCCGATCGCGAACAGCCGCACCGGCACCGAGCGCGTGGCGTGCTTCGACTGTCACAGCTCGCACGGCTCCAAGACCCAGGGTGTCACCTCGAGCTACGTGACCTTCAACGGCACCAAGAACGGCGGCAACCTGAAGGAGACCCAGGCAGGCAAGGGCGGCTACCGGAGCACGTACACCGCCCAGGCGGCGAAGATCGATCCCAACCCCTACAACGCCGGCGCCGCGCAGTGCTTCGACTGTCACGAGACCCCGGACGCCGGCGCGACGCCGTGGGGCTACGCCTCGACCTTCGGCGAGTCGGCCCCGGTCATGGGCTACCGCGACGGCCCGCGGTTCGGCGACGGCGTGCGAGGCGTGAAGCTGCGCATGGCCTACAAAGAGAGTCGCCACGTCCTCGGCGGTCACCTCAAGGCCTCGTTCCCCCTCGAGACCGAGGCGATGGGGACCATCGACGGGCTGTGCACCCCGTGTCACGACCCCCACGGCGTCTCGCCGACGTTGGGGGCGAACCAAGCCTACGCCGTGCCGCTGCTCAAAGGGACGTGGCTGACGTCGCCGTACAAGGAAGATCTGCCACCGCCGGCGCTGACCATCCAGAACAACCCGCCGACCCCAGGGGTGAACATCGACCAGAACACCTTCGGCGGCGCGGCGCGCATCGTCGAGACCGAAGAGCAGTTCGCCGGTCTGTGTTTGCGCTGCCACCCGAAGACCGAGCTCGCGGACGGCGTCAATGACACCATGCCCTGGCGGAGCCTCGACCGCGTCCACGAAGCGGTGAAGGGCTGGGGCGACAACGTCCAGCACTCCTTCCCGTGCTCCAAGTGCCACCAGCCGCACGCCTCCGGCCTGCCGGAGCTGCTCGACACCAACGCGCTCGATTTTGCGCACCGCGGCCGGGTGCCGGCCGGCGGGGTCGTGGGCCAGGGCAGTCGCGGCAGCTTCCCGCGCGGCTCGGGCCAGCGCGGCGTGAACTGTCATCCGACCGGGTCGTGGCCCGACAACTCCTGGAACGGGGTGTCGGAGTGGGAGGCGCCGTGACCTCTGATGACGAACGCAGAGTGTCCGTAGGCCGGCGCCGGCGGCGGCGGTGGCTGAACGCGGGCGTGGCGGCCCTCTTCGCGCTGGTGCTCGTCGTGCCGGTCGTGACGATCCCCGGTGTCGGCGGCGCGACGCTGTGGACTCTCGTGGACCCGCGGCCGCTGTCGCAGGAGGCCAAGCACCAGGCGATGGACTCCGGCGGCAATGTCGTCGTCGCCGGCTACGTCGACGAGCCGGGCGCTCGGGATTGGCAGGTCACCAAGCACTCGGTGGATGGCACGAGCGTCCGCTGGCGGCAGACGAACGGCAGCGCCGGGCACGACGACTACCTGGCCGGGGTGGTGGTCGACGGCGCCGATGACGTCGTGGTGGCGGGCGACACCTGGGGCGGGACCGGCTTCGATTTCCTCACGGTGAAGTTTGCCGCGGCCGACGGCGCCATCGTGTGGCAGCGGAGCGTGAACGGCAGCGCCAACGGCACCGATCGCGCCACCGCGGTGACGGCCGACGCGAGCCGCAACGTCTACGTGGCCGGCTACTCGCAGACCGCGGCCGGGCCCGACGACCTGCTGCTGCAGAAGTATTCGGCCGCCGGCGCGCCGCTGTGGCAGAGGACCTACGACGGGACGGCCGCCGGGCACGATCGGGCGGCGGCGGTCGCGGTCGGCGCTGCCGGTGTCGTCGTGGCCGGCGAGTCGCAGAACGCCGCCGGGGTCTTCGAGCTCGTGGTCATCGCCTGGACGATCGACGGCGTCCGGCGCTGGGAGGCTCGCCGTCCTCTCGGCGGCGACTCGTTGGGCGAGCTCGTGCGTCAGGACGCCGGCGGCGACGTGGTGGTCGCCGGCACCTACGCGAACGGCGTCAACCGCGACTTCCACGTCACCAAGCTGAGCGGCGCGACCGGCAGCGTCGTCTGGACGGTCAGCCGCGACGACGGCTACGACGAGGTGGTCCGAGATCTGGAGCTCGACGCCGCGGGCGACGTCTACGTGACCGGCTATGCCTTCGACCCGGCGACCGCGAGCGACGTGCTCACCGTGCGCTATGATCACGCCACCGGCGAGGTGCGCTGGAGCAGCACCTACAACTCGGTGAACGGCAACGCCGATCGGGGGGTGGCGCTGGTGCTGGCGCCGGCTGCTGATGCGGTCTTCGTCGCCGGCGACTCCTTCGACGAGGCGAGCGGCTACTACGACTTCGTGGTGCTCAAGTACGTGTCGAGCACCGGCGGCGAGGCGTGGGCCCGGCGCTGGGGCGGCGTCGCCGGGCGCAACGACCGTGCGGTAGGTGTCGGACTCACCCCGGTCGGGAGCGTCGTGGTCGCTGGCTTTGCCGACGCGGCGGCGAGCGGCGCGTCCGATCTCGACGTCGCTCTTGTCTCTCTGGACCCGGGGAGCTTGAACCGGCCGACGGCGCTGTGGGCCGCCGTCGACACCGCCCTCGAGGTTCGCCTGACGTGGGTGGACAACTCCGACAACGAGACCGGCTTCAAGGTGGAGCGCCGCGCGGGCACCAGCGGCAGCTTCGTCGAGGTGGCGACGCTCGCCGCCCAAAGGGCGACGTACACCGACACCGGTATCGCGCCCGACAGCGACTACACCTATCGCGTTCGCGCCTACCTCGGGGCGGGCACGTACTCGGACTACAGCAACGAGGCGCACGCGGCCACCAGCGAGGCCGTGCTCGGCGCCCCCGAATGGACCTTCGTCTACGACGCGCTGCAGAACGGCGGTGACGACCTCGGCGTCGGCATCGCGACCGGGCCCGACAATCGGCCGGTGGCAGTGGCCTCGAGCTACTCGACGCTGGGGCAGTTCGACTACCTGACGGTGAAGGTCGACGGCAGCGACCCCCAGATCCTCTGGGAGGCGCGCTACAACGGCGACCAGGACGGCTCCGATCTTCCGGCGACGGTCACCGTCGGCGCCGGGGGCGGCGTGGTGGTGTCGGGCTTCTCCTACCTCTATAGCTTCCCCGGCGGCGACTCGAACGACATCTACACGCTCGCGTACGACGGCTCGACCGGGGCGCGTGTCTGGGGGCGGCAATACAACGGCCCGGCGGGGGATGACGACCGCAGCGTCGCGGTGGCGGTCGCCGCCGATCCCACGGGCGGCTTCATCGTCGTCGGTTACGGACGCAACGCCGCCTGGGACGATGACGTCTACGTGCTGCGACTGAGCGACAGCGGCGCGCTCTTGTGGGAGGCGACGCCCTATGACCGCGGCGCGCACGGCAACGACCAGCCCACCGCGGTCGCCACCTCGCCGGCCGGCGACGTCTTCGTCGTCGGCAGGAGCGCCAACGGGGTCGATGACGATTGGTTTGCGGCGCGTTACGACGGCGCGACGGGGATCCGCGGCTGGACGGACATCCTCGCGACCGCCGGTGGCGGCGAGGACTGCGCGATGGCGGTGGCGCTCGGCCCGTCGGCGTCGGTGTACGTCGCCGGGGTGTCGGCCAGCGCCTCCGGTACGGCCGACTTCTACGTGGTGAAGTACGACGGCGCGAGCGGCACCCGGTTATGGGAGCGGTCCTACGGCGCGCCGTCGGGCGGGGACGATCGCGCCACGGCGCTGCTCGTAGACCCGGTGAGCTTCGACGCCGTCGTGGTCGGCACGGTGACCGCGGCGGTGCAAGACCGGGACTGGCACCTGCGGCGCTACGACACCGACGGTACGCTCTTGTGGCAGAACACCTTCGTGCGTTCCAGTCACGACGACGTCGTCCACGGCGCGGCGATGGATCTCTCGGGTCGCGTGGTGCTGGCCGGTGACACCCACGGCGGCCTCCACTCCGACGCCATGGGGGTGCGCTACGACGAGCACGGCCGGTTCATCGACGGCGTGGTCTACGACGGCAGCGCCGGAGGCGAGGATCGCGCCGCCGGCGTGGCGGTGAACGCGCTCGGGGAGGCCTTCGTGGTCGGCACGACGACGAGCGCGGTCGGCGACTACGACCTGCTGCTGTTGAAGCTCGCCAACGACCTGTTGGAGGTGCCGACGCAGCTCGTCCTTACCCCGAGCTACACCACGGTCGCTGTGACCTGGGTGGACAACTCGACCTCGGAGTCCGGCTACCAGCTCGAGCGCAAGAGCGGCGATTGCAGCTCCGGGGGCGCATGGGCGGTGGTCGCGACCACCGCCGCCAACGCGGTCAGCGCCACCGACAGCGGCCGGTATACCAGCGCCCTCTACTGCTACCGCCTGCGGGCTTTCAAGGCCGGCGGCGAGACCAGCCGATGGGTGGTGGCCGCGACCATGACCTTGGCTCCCGCGGCGCCCGGCAGCGTCACCGCGTCGGCGCCGGACACGACCCAAGTGCGTCTGGACTGGACCGACAACACCGACGGCGAAGAGGGCTTCCGCATCGAGCGCTGCACCGGCCCCGGGTGCACGAGCTTCAGCTATCTCGCCACCGCGGCGGCGAACGCGACGCGCTACGTCGACACCAGCATCTGTAACGGCACGACCTACCGTTATCAGGTCCAAGCGTTCAACGGCACCGACTGGTCGAGCCCCTACGGTGGGCCGGCCGCGGCGACCAGCGCTGCACCGTTGCCGCCGGTGCTGTTGGCGGTGACGCGCGGCTACGAGGACCGGATCAACCTGACCTGGCAGGACACCACCGTCGACGAGACCGGGTTCAGGATCGAGCGCTGTCTGGGCTCGAGCTGCGTCGACTTCGCCGAGATCGCGGTCGCCGCCGCCAACGCCACGAGCTTCGTCAACACCGGCCTGCAGCCCAACAGCACCTATCGCTACCGGCTGCGCGCCACCAAGGCCGCGAGCTGCGGCTGGGACACGGGGTACTCCGGCCAAGCCGAGGCGGTCACGACCGTGGCCGGGCCGACCAACGTCGCCGTGACGCCTGTGGGCACGACGCGCATCGATCTGACGTGGACGGACAACACCGCCACCGAGAGCGAGTATCGGATCGAGCGCTGCGAGGCGGCGGCGTGCAGCGCCTTCGCCCCGGTCGCGACCCTCGGCGCGAACAGCTGGCGGTACTCCGACACCGGTGTGTGTGCGGCTACCACCTATCGCTACCGCGTCGTCGCGGCGCGCACTGTGACGACCACCTGGACCGTGACCAGCGCGCCGAGCGCAGACGTGAGCTTGCCGGCGATCGCGGCGCCGACGACGCTGGTGGCGACCGCGGTCACCGAGTCGGAGATCTCCCTGGCGTGGAGCGACACCAACGCCGATGAGTCCTACGTCGAGATCCAACGCTGCCGCGCCGGAGACTGCCCGGCCTTCGGCCAGCTCACCACCGTCGGCACCAACATCGTCACCTACCGCGATACCGACCTCGAGGTCTCGACCTCCTACACCTACCGGGTTCGGTCGGTGAAGGCGGCCGCTTGCGGGTGGACGACAGCGTTCAGCAACGAAGCCGCGGCGACGACGTTGACGCCGCCGGCGCCCTCCGCGCTTAGAGCGACGCCGGTCAACACCACGACCGTCAACCTCGAGTGGGTCGATCGCACCGGCGCCGAGACCGTCTTCACGGTTCAGCGCTGCGCGGGTGATCCATGTGCCGTCGATGCCGCCGGCAACGTGGTGCTGGCCGCAGCCGCGAACACGCAGCTCCTCGTCGACACCGGAGTCTGCGCCGGGACGACCTACCACTATTGGATCCGCGCCGAGAAGAACACCGCGCCGACCTGGCTGACAGCGTGGACGGGACCGGTCACGGTGACGACGCCGGTGCCCACGGTGCCGTCGGCGCTGGTCGCGACCCGGGCGAACGAGTCGAACATCGGTCTGGCGTGGGTCGACACCAACAGCGACGAAAGCGGCTTCACCCTCGAGCGCTGCGAGACCGCCACCTGCCAAACCCTGGGGTTTGCGCCGATCGCGACGGTCGTCGGCGGCATCGGCGCCTACGCCGATCTGCAGGTCGATCTCGACACCTCCTATTCCTATCGGGCTCGGGCCTTCAAGACCGCCGCCTGCGTCTGGCCGACGGCCTACAGCAACACCGCGATCGCCGCGACCGGCCTGCCCGGCGTCCCCACCACTCTAACGGTGGCGCCTGCGAGCACGACCGAGCTGCGGCTCGGGTTCGGCGATGTGACGGGCTCGGAGACCGGCTTTGGGATCGAGCGGGTCGACGGCGACAGCTGCGACTTCTCGGGCGGCGTCGCGGTGATGAACGCGCCGGCCAACGCGACCGCCTACGTCGACGCCACGGCCTGCGAGGGCCGGACGTACTGCTACCGCATCCGCGCCGAGCGCGGTGCGGCGCCCTATTGGATCACCGACTGGAGCGCTGCTGCCTACGCGACGACGCCGCGGTCGACGGCGCCCACCGGGGTCACCGCGCGGGTCGTGAGCGACGTGGCGACCGCGATCGCGTGGAGCCATACGCCGAGCGACGCGAGCGGTTACCGTATCGAGCGCTGCAGCGGCGCCGATTGCACTCTGTTCTCCGAGGTGGGGCTCGAGCCGACGACCGCGCGCAACCACGTGGACGGCGGGCTGACGGCGGAGACCAGCTACCGCTACCGAGTCGCCGCGTACAAGACCGCGGTCTGTGGTTGGAGCACGCCGAGCGCGGACGTCGGGATCGTCACGGCGTCGGGGGCACCGGCGAGCTTGATCGCGACCGCGGTGGGCGCGATGGCCGTTCGCCTCGAGTGGCAGGACTTCGCCAGCGTCGAGGACGGCTTCGAGGTCGAGCGGCAGCTCTGGCACGGCGGGTTTGCCCGCATCGCGGGCGTGGGGCCGAACATGGTCGGCCACACCGACACCCTCGGCCTGGAGCCGGAGCACACCTACGTCTACCGGGTCCGTTCGCACCGCGGCGGCGACTACTCGCGTTACAGCGCGCAGGCGCTCGTCACGACCTGGGCCTTCGCCCTCGGTGAGGATACGTGTCGGTAGCGCGACACGGCAGCTGTCGACGACCGGCTAGCGACCGCCGGGCTGGACTTCGCCGTAGCCCTGCCAGTCGGTGAAGAAGGCCATGACGCCGGCGGCGAGCGCGAACACGCCCGAGCCGATGAAGGTGTAGCGGGCGGTGTCGGCCCTGAAGGTGGCCGAGTCGGCCTTCGCTTTCAGCTCGGCGCCCGAGATCTCGGCGTTGGGGTTCGCCGCGGTCGGCACGCCGCGCGCCGCGGTGGCGCGGTAGTCCTTGGCCTTGTCCTGCGCCAGAAACTCCATGACCCCGCCGGCGGCCACCGCCACCAGGGCCGCGCCGGCGGCGGAGTAGAATGTCCACTTCGGTAGCGGCGGCGGGTTGATGCGCAACGCCACCTCTTTGGCGACGCCGCGTTCTTTGCCGGCCTTCAGGTCGCGCTCCGGGAACAGCTCCTGCACCGCCGGCCCGATGGCGAGCAGGAACTCGTCGCCGGCCCCGGCCTTCAGCCGCTGGTTCACGGTGCCGCGGATCTTGGCCTGCCGCTGGTCGACGCGGCGGACGACGAACATGTTGCCGTCGCCGACCTTCGCGAGCGAGCCGGTGACCAAGTCGTCGACGCCCAGCGCCCCCGCGATCTCGGCGAGGCACGACTCGTTCGACTCGCAGCCCGCCATCTGCTTGCTGGCCTCCATCGACAGCATGTCGCGGATCTCGGTCATGCCGATCGCCGCCACCCCCTGGAGCTTGCGCACCTCGGCGAGCAAGCTGTCGGTGACCACCTTGCCGACGCGGGGGTCGACGCCCTGGAGCTCGAGGTCGTACACCGCGACTCGCAACGCCGCGGTCGCGACGCCCGCCTCCGGCGCGGCCTTGGGGGCGTCCTTCTGGTCCGCGCCCATGAGCATCGCGTTGGCGTCGTGCGCGGTCGCTACCGTCGTCGCCGCGATCTCTTCGGTCGTCGCCGGGGCGGGTGCCGGGGCGGCCGGCGCTTCGACGGCGGCGGCGGGTGGCGGTGCCGCGGTCTCGGCGGGCGGCGTCGGCGCCTTGCCGGCCACGGCAGCGCCAGGACCAGGGCCAGGCAGCGGCTGCTCGGCCGCGGCGGTGATGGGTTTGGGCACGGCCTTCGCCGTGATCGCGCGCAACGCCAGGCCGGCGGTGTCGGCGGTCAGGACGAAGTGCTGCGGCCCGTCCGCGACCTTGAAGCCGAGCTTGGCCATGAAGCGGAGCTTGTCGGGGCCGCCGGGCGTCGGCTTGAAGGCGATGCTGTTCTTCGAGGTGAAGGCGTCGTTGCGCGCGATCTCGAGCGCGATCTTCTTCCCTTTGAGGGTGGCGTTGCCGCGCAGCTCCAACACCACCGCGGTCGGACCGGTGACGTCGAGGGTGAGGGACTTGTTGTCGTCGAAGAGGTAGCCGCTGTCCTTCTTGCCCCACGGCACCGTGGTCGGGTTGCCGCTCGGGACGATGTCGGACGGAGCAGCGGCAAGGAGAACCAGGGCCAACGCGGTCTGAAGCATGACGGGCTCCCTCAAGGCGGTGCAACCGGGATTGGACGCTCCTGCCAACCACAATACGGGTCAACCGCGGCCAAGGCAACCACGCCCTGGGCGTGCGCGACCCGGTCGGGAGGCTGCAATCGGTCGAGAGGATGTCCGAGGCCACGGGCAGCCACGTGGCTACCCCATGAGCGCCCCGTAACTCTCGCCGCCCCTACTGTTGGCGAGCGGCGAGGGTTGCGTTTGACTGAAGGGTGTCGCTACCAGCGACCGCCGCGGCTGCCGCGGTCACCGCCGCCGCCACCGCCACGACCACCACCGAACCCGCCGCCGCGCGGCTTGTCTTCGGCCTCGTTGACCTTGATGGTCCGGCCGTCGAACTCGGTGCAGTTCAGCTCGGCCATCGCCTTCTGCGCCGACTGGGCGTCGGTATAGGTCACGAAACCGAAGCCGCGGGAGCGGCCGGTGTCGCGGTCCGTGATGACCTTGGCCTCGGTGATTTCGCCGAAGCGCGCGAAGCCCTCGCGCAGACCGTCGTCGGTCGTGTTGAAGCTGAGTCCACCTACGAAGAGTTTGTTACCCATGTTGCTGTCGCTCCATATCGAGTTGCCGCATGCAGTGCGGCGCTGCAGTGTGGCGGGTACCATGCCCGACGCCGATTAGCGAGAACATTCGAACCGGGGGTGTCAACGGCCTCCGGGCGGCGCCGACCCCCAATCGACGACTTTCCAGCCCCGCTCCCGCGCCAAGAGCCGCAGGCGGGGATCGGGGTTCACCGCGACCGGGTGTCCCACTGCCTGCAGCATCGCCACGTCCGCCATCGAGTCGGCGTAGTACGCGCAGGCCTCGAGGGCGACGCCGCGCTCGGTCGCGTACGCCTCGGCGTGTACGACCTTGCCGGCGCCGAAGCACAGCGGCCCGGCGCTGGCCCCGGTGAAGCGGCCGTCGGCGTCGACCGCGAAGCGGGTGCAGAGAAAGCCGTCGAGGCCGAGCTCGGCGACGACCGGCGTCGACAAGTACGGCGAGCTGGAGGTCAGCAGCACGAGGTCGTCCTTCTGGTCGCGGTGCTGTCGGAGCACCGGCAGGGCGCCGGGTCTAACGCGGCCCCGGATCTCGCGCTCGTAGAACACCAGGGTGCGTGCCTCGATCGCCGCCTCGCGCTCGCCGGCGAGCGTGGTGATGGCGGCGCGCAGCCCGGTCTCGATGTCGGCGAAGCCTAGGTGATAGCGGGCGATCCAGCCAAAGGCCGCGAGCGCCTGCCGCAGGCTCAAGTGGCCGAGTCGCAGCTCCGAGCGCACCCACCGGGAGGCCGAGTTGAACGACAACAGCGTCTTGTCCAGATCGAAGAACGCGATCGCCACGCTCTTGGTTGTAGCGGTTTTGTCGACCGGGGGCGAGGTGCGCCGGCCGGCCGCCGCCGCCGCGACTGCGCCTCGAGCTTCACGGTGCTCGGCAGGCCTTGCCGCGGCAGATCGGCTTGCCGTGCTCGTAGGTCTCGACCCGCACGACGTCGCCGGCGCCATCCCACTCGACGAGGTTGCCGTCGAGCTCACCGTCGGCGTCCTGGCTGCTCTCGAGCCACGTCGTGCCGTCGGCGCGCCATTGGCGGACCACGATGCGGCCGTTGCGATCCGGCGGTGACGCTTCGACCGCGAGCTTGCCGTTCTTGTGCCAGCGCTGCGACAGCCCGACGTGCCGCCCGTCGCCGTCCAGCCGATACGCGAACGCCCGCTGGCCATTCTCGTACCAACCGAGCCACTCGCCCCGCTGCCCGTCCACCGGAATGCCGAGCTCGTCCAGCCGGCCGTCGTCTCGGCCGAACGCGTAGTCGCCCTCGGCTTTCTTCTGACCGTTCGGGTACCAGAACGTCCACTGCCCGACCCGCCGCCGGCCGTCGTCGCCCGGCGCCCAGACGCCGCGCGCCTTGCGGCTGCCGTCCGCGTAGCGCTCCTCGGTCGGCGCCGGCCGCTCGCGGCACGCGGCGCAGGTGATCGCCATCAGGACCATCGCCGCCGAGCGCATTCGCCACACCTTCGTCACGGCGGGTCGCGCTCGGCGCGCTCGGCAAATGGGTCGGCGCTACAGGCCGGCACTTCGCCGACGTCAACGGCGTCGACGATGCCGGCGACGATCGCGACCGGCAGGAGCACCAAGCCCAGCGCGGACAGCGACACGCTACGGGCGATGAGGCCGATGGTGAGCGCGATCGGCGGCGCGATCCACGCGACGTTCAACGCCATCGACTCCTCGTTCTCTCGCGCGACCCACAGAGCGACCGGCACCGGATCCTCGGCGTACCGGCGATACCTCTCGTAGCGCTTCCAGTCCTCGGGGCGGAGGAACGTCGCGTCGCGGTCCCCGGAGCACGCCGGGCAGGTGAGCGTCGGGGCCGGCGGCGCCAACGGCCGCGGCGACCAAGGGGCGGGGGGTTCGGCCGCGACCTCGGCCGGCGGCGACCCGGCTTGGGCGGCGGTCGAGACCGGCTCGGGTGGTGACGTCGCTGCGCCGGCGCGGTGTTTCCCCGGTTCGGCGACGCTCTGCAACAGGAGCGTGGTCAACGACACGAGGTCCAGGGCGGCGATGCCGTAGACGTCGGGGACGCGGTTGAGCTGCACCAGCGCCGGACGCTCGGCGACGGCGTCCAGCAACGTGAGCCGGACCGCGAGCTGGCCGTCGCGGGCATCGAATCGGGTGACGAGCAGCCAATCGCAGCCCGTCAGGGCCCGCAAGCGACGGGCGCAGGCTTCGTCAGCGCAGTCCGGTGGGATGATCTCGGCCGGCGGCCCGACGAGCCGGAATCCGCCGCGGGTCACGGCGTCCGAGAGCAAGCGCTGGGTCTCGGCCAGGTCGGCGGCCTTGAGCTCCGCCGGGGCGCTCGCCGGGGCCACGAGAATGGCCGCAGACTCGGCCGTCGCCGCGGTCAAGGCGAAGATGACGACGAGTCCCCCCATGCGGCGTCAGACTCTAGCGTGAACGACCGCGCGACGGAATTCCTCCTTTCTTTGGGGGCGGCGGCTGCGCTAGATTCCGTGGCTTCCGAGGGGGGATCTGCTGCGGGGGAACGGCACAGCACGTTGGTCACGCGGGCTCGGCGTCGCCGCCCTGGCCTTCTCGTTGCCGGTCTTTGCCGCGGCCGATCCGGCCCCAGCGGCCGTGCCCGCGGTCCCCGAGACCCTTAGCGAAGAGTGTGTCACCTGCGGCGACGTCGCCCTCGACCTGGTGCGCCTGGCGAGCCCTGACCCCGCGGTGCGCGAGGCGGCAGTCGCCGCGCTCGCCGCCGGCCCGCCGCTTCTCGTGACCGCGGCGCTCGGTCGCGTCGCCCGGGCCGATCCGGTCCCGGCGGTGCGTGCCGCGGCGCTCGCCGCGCTCGGCAAGGTCGGCGAGGTGCGGGCGCTGACTCTGGTCTTGGAAGCCTGCCGCGACCCCTTCTTGTCGGTGCGCCTGGCGGCGATCGAGGCGCTCGGCGGCCTGCCGCTCCCGCCGAGCCGGGAGCGGCTCTCAGCCATAGCGGCTGACGCCGAGCAGCCGTTGCCAGCCCGGCTGGCGGCGCTTCAAGCTCTCAGCGCGCACCACACCCTCGAGGCGCATGCCGCGATCCAAGCGCTGGCGGCCAGCGTCGAGGAAGGGGCGACCGAGGCCTGGCGTGTCGCAGTCGAGGCGGCGGCGCGCGCCCCCGCGCCCTGCGCTGCGTGCCTGGAGATGCGGCGGACCCAGGTGCTGCTCGATCTGTTCGCGACGAGCGCAGCGAAACGCCAGAGCGCGGCGGCCGAGCTCGGGCAACTGCCGATCCCGCTCGCCGCCAAGCTGCAGCTCCTCGGTCACGCGGTCGCCGACGAGGATCAAACAAGCCGGGCGAACGCGGCGCAGTCGCTCTTGACCGTGGCGCGGTCGGCGCCGGAGGCGCTGCCTCTCTTGGTGCGGCTCGCGACCACGTCGAGCGAGCCGCCGCTCGTGAAGCTCGCGACCGAGGCGTTGCTGGCGGACCCGCGGTCCGAGGCGTCCGTGGCTTTGCGGGCCGCGGCGTTGGATCCCGCCGGCGCCGTGGCGCTGCGAGCCGCCGAGCTTCTCGCCCTGCGTGACGACGATGCCGCGACCGCGGTGTTGGCGGAGGCGGTGGGTCATCCGGAGCCCGAGGTGGCGAGGCGGGCGCTGCGTGACATCGGCGAGCGGCGCCTCGCGCCGGAGGTCCGCCGGCGGGCGCTGGCGCTGGCGCTCGCACATCGATCGTCTGCCGTCGTCCGAGAAGGAGCGCGGTTGATCCGGCCAGAGGACGGGGCCGATCCCGAGCTCGGCGCCATCGGGATCGAGCGCCGCGGCGAGCTGCCGAGCGCGGTGCAGATCGAGCTCCTCGTCGGTCGCCCGGAGCCGGAGGCGATCGCGGCCGTGGTCGAGCTGCTGCGCGACAACGGCAGTGACGTCGCGCGCCGGATCCTCGACACCGTCAGCGCGCGCAAGACCAAGGCGACCTTGCCGTTCCTGGTGCCGGTGCTCGCGGCGGCGTTGGCGTTCCCCGATCCCGGGGTCAGCAACCAGAGCCTGAAGATCTTGGGGCAGCCGCCACGGCCGGAGGACGATGCCGTGGCCGAGATGCTCGCCGCCGCCATCGAGGCGACGACCAGCCCCGCGGTCGCGAGGCAGCTGTATCACTACCTGCGGCTCTGGAGGCCACGCGGCCTCGACGCTTTGACCACGCGGTTCTTGGGGAACCGCCGCCTGCCTTCGAGCCTCCGCGTCGACGCCGCGCGGGAGGTGGCTAACGACGGCGCGCCCGGATGGGTCGAGGCGCTTGCGCCCTATCGTGACGACGACGCGCCCGCGGTGCGGCGCGCCATAGCCGTGTTGCTCGCGGAGTCGGGCGGCACCGAGACGCCGGTCGCCGGTGTGCCGACGCTCGAGGCGACGCAAGCCCGAGAGCTCCCCGGCGGGGCGGCCGAAAGCCTGGGGACATCGGGCGCGGGCGACATCGGGCGCGATGCCGACAGGTCGGCGGGGGAGGTGGCCGCCGGCCGCGTGGCGGCCGCGGCGCCGCTGCTCTCGGAGGCCGAGGAGGCGCTGCCCGTTGAGCCCACGGTGCCCGACCTTCCATGGAACGGGCGCTGGCCGCTGGTGCTGTCGATGGCGGGCATGGGGGCGGTCGCGTTCGGCACCGTCGCCAACATCGCCGCGATGCGGCCCGGCGGACAGTTCGCGGCTTACGCCTTGGGCACGGTGATCGGCGGCGCGACGCCGTTCCTGCTGACGCTGAACCACGATCTGACCATGGGCGAGGCGACGTACATCACGTCGCACACCGGCTGGGCCGCGGCCGCCGGCCTGCACGCGGCCCAGCTGCTGCACCTCGAAGCCGCGACCGAGCTTCACGGCGCCAACCGCAGCGTCGGCATCCTCGCGGGCCTCGCCGGCGCCGGGCTCTCCGCGTGGCGAGCCGGGAGTGCCGATTGGACCGGACACGACGCGCTGCTGGCCAACTTCACCGCGATCCAAGCGGGCCTCGCCGCGAAGACCATCGGCATGCTCGTCGACAGCGGCAACGAAGACCACGACGCGGCGCAGCTGGACAATCTCGCTGTCGTCGTCGCCTGGGGCGTCGGGCTGATGCCGGCGACGTGGTTCAATCGCGATCTGACGCTCACCGGCAACGACGCCTACCTGCTGACATTCTCGTCCGGCCTTGGTGCCTGGCTCTTCGGGTGGGGCGGGCACGCCGCCGGCCGAGAGCTGTTGTCGAGTGAAGGGCAACGATTGGCGGTGGGGGTCTTGGCCGGGCAATCACTGGGTTTCTTGGCCGGCGAAGTGTTGAGCGCCAACCTCGAGGTCGAGCCGCTGACCACCGGCAAATTGGTGCTGCAGGCAGGCCTCGGCGCGGCGCTCGGCTTTGGTCTGGCGCGGGCGGTGCCGCGGGAGAAACCCACCGCGCGCACGCTCGCCCTCGCGGTCGACGCTGGCACCACGGTCGGGCTGATCGGGGCGATCGCACTGCCGCAGATGCGTGAGCTCGCGGTCGGCAAGCGCGACATGCTGCTGCTCGGCACGCTGTATGGTGGCGTCGCCGGGGCGCTGTTGCCGCTGGCGCAGCCGACTTTCGCCTATCAGACCGGGTCGAGACGCCTCGTCGGTGGCGCGCTCGCTGGCGGTTCTCTGGGGCTGCTCTTGGGCTCGGCCCTGGCGCCGGCGGTTGACCCAGCGCCGCGGACCCTCGCGGCCGGCGTCGGCCTGACGGTCTGGAGCAGCCTGCTCGGCTTGGGCAGCGGGCTGCTCAGCTGCGACCTGGCCCCGGATCCCAGGCGTTGTCCAACGCGGGCAGGCCTCACGCTCTTTGCCGAGCTCGGCGGCGCCGCGGGCGTGCTCGGGGCCGGCCTCGTCGCCGATCGCCTGCCGACCAGTGGCAGCGCCGCCTCGAACGGCCTGGCGGGCGCGGGGTTCGGAGCGTGGAACGGTTATCTGCTCACGCGCCTGGACCGGGACGCGCCGAACCGGGTTGTCCTCGGCGGAGCGATGGTGCTCTCCAGCCTCGCCGGCGGCGCCGGCTACCTCGCCGCGGAGGGTCTCGGCCTCGGCCCGGGGGCCCTGTGGCTCGGCCTCGCCGGTACCCTCGTCGGCAACGCCTGGGGCGCGGGGCTCGGCTACGTCCTGCCCGAGAGCTCGACGCGCAAAAAGCTCGGCCTGACGCTTCTGGCACCGCTCGGGCTCGCGGCGACCGGCGGGAGCGCGGCGTGGCTGCTCCACGAGAGGCTCGAGCTCCATGCGCCCGCGGCGGCGCTCGGGCTCGCGCTCGGGGCCTGGCACACGGCGCTGTTGCCGTACACCTGGCGGCCGGACACAGGCGCGCGGTCGCGGCGAGTCGCCGGCGGCGCGGTGGTCGGCGGCGTGACGGGCGCGGCGCTTGCGCTCGGGCTGTCCCCGTGGCTCGGCGACGCGGAGCTGACCCAGACGGCGCTCGCCGCCGTTCTCGGCAACGCGCTCGGCGCGGGTTTCGGGTTGGACCGCGACCGGCCGCTGACGCTGAGCATGCAGGTCGCGGGCACGGCCGGCATGGTCGTCGGGGCCGCGAGCGCGCCGTGGACCTCATTCTCCGGGGCGGACGCCTGGTGGCTTGGCGCCGGAGTGCTCGTCGGTGGTTGGAACGGCGCCTTGCTTTCGGGCGGCCTGCAGGCGCAGCCGCAGCGATTGAGCTTCGCGAGCTCGGGCCGGAAGGCGTCCGGGGGCCTGCTGCTCGGCGGTGCCGCCGGTGGCTTGGTCGTTGCCGGGGCGGCACAGGCGATGCCGCCCTTCGCGGCCGCCGACGTCGCCGAGATCGTACTGACGAGCGGCGTCGGCAATGCAACCGGGCTCGGCTTGGGGCTCGTCGCCGGCCGGCGAGACCTGCGGCCGTGGGTCGTCGGACCCGGGCTGGGGTTGGCGGTCCTCTCGAGCGTCTGGGCCCCGAAGACCTCCTACGACGGCAACGCGGCGTTGTGGATGGGCGGCGCTGCCGGGCTCGGCCTGTGGCACGGCCTCTTGGCGTACGGCGAGCCCACGA
>JACRCV010000039.1 GCA_016218825.1 Deltaproteobacteria bacterium | reverse complement strand
TGACGGGGGCCCGCACAAGCGGTGGAGCATGTGGTTCAATTCGACGCAACGCGAAGAACCTTACCTGGGCTTGACATCCGTTGACAGTCCTGGAAACAGGATCTTCCCCGCAAGGGGACAGCGAGACAGGTGCTGCATGGCTGTCGTCAGCTCGTGTCGTGAGATGTTGGGTTAAGTCCCGCAACGAGCGCAACCCCCGCTACTAGTTGCCAGCAGGTAAAGCTGGGCACTCTAGTGGGACTGCCGGTGTTAAGCCGGAGGAAGGTGGGGATGACGTCAAGTCCTCATGGCCTTTATGTCTGGGGCCACACACGTACTACAATGGCCGGTACAAAGCGTCGCCAACTCGCAAGAGGGAGCCAATCGCAAAAAACCGGCCTCAGTTCAGATCGGAGTCTGCAACTCGACTTCGTGAAGCTGGAATCGCTAGTAATCGCGGATCAGCATGCCGCGGTGAATACGTTCCCGGGCCTTGTACACACCGCCCGTCACACCATGGGAGCCAATTGCTCCAGAAGTCGGCGCGCCAACCGCAAGGAGGCAGCCGCCCAAGGAGTGGTTGGTGACTGGGGTGAAGTCGTAACAAGGTAGCCGTAGGGGAACCTGCGGCTGGATCACCTCCTTTCTAAGGAGAACTTGGAAGGCAACTTCCAGGCAATCCCTAGGTCAGTCGTCTGGCGCCTTTAGGTTTTTGCTATTCAGTTTTGAAAGACTCGCAAGCGAGAGATCGAGGCGACCTTCACCGGTCGCCTTTTTTTTGCCCTGAACCCGGACCTGAGCTCGAGTCCGAACCTGAACCTGAATTTGATTCCCGCGCGGCCGCTGCGTCCGCGGCGCGGGAATCAAAGGAAGCAGAGCGCTCTAGTCTTCCGCGTGCCGCGAGCGGCTGGCTCGGCTGAGCCCGGGCTTGCGGCGCTTCGCGGGCTCGTCGTAGCGGTGCTTCGCGAGCTCGAGCTGTCTGGTGACGAAGTCGGCCATCGGAATGCCGGCGGCGGCGAGCTGCTGGGGGATGAACGACGACTTCGTCAGGCCGGGGAGGTTGTTGATCTCCAGGAACACCGGGCCGCGGGCGTCGACGATCATGTCGATGCGGGAGTAGCCGCGACAGCCGATGCTCGCGTGCGCGCTCTTCGCGACCTCACAGACCGCCTCGCGGGTCCGATCGTCGAGGTCGGCGGGGGTCACCTCCTTGGTGCCGCGGCCGAGATACTTGCCCTCGTAGTCGAAGCGCCGGCCGCGGTCGAGGATCACCTCCGAGGCCGGCAGCGCCACGAGCCCTTGCTCGGCGTCGATGACGCCGACCGTGATCTCGCGGCCGGTGATGAACTCCTCGAGGAGCCACGTCTGCTCGGGCATCGCGCTCACCTGATCGACGGCGCGACGGAACGAGCTCTCGTCGTCGACGACGCACAGGCCGTGGCTGGAGCCGTCGGCGACCGGCTTGACGACGATGCGCCCGTAGCGCTCCCACATGCCGCGGATCGCGGCCTCGCTGTGCGCGGTGTTGCGGCCCGACAGCACGTCGGCCTTGGCGACCCGTACCCCCGCCTTGGAGACGATGCGCTTGGCGACGGTCTTGTCGAACGCCGCGCGGCTCGCGGCCGCCGAGGAGCCGGTGAACAGCACCTCTTGCGCCTCGAGCCAGGCCTGGATCCGGCCGTCCTCGCCGCCGACGCCGTGCAGCGCCAGAAACACCGCGCTCTTACCGATGTCAGCGAGCGCCGCCTGCATGCCGGTCCAAGTCGGGGCGGTGGTGGGTGACAGCTCGCGCTCGAAGGCGCGCTCGTGTTTCAGCAACACCTCCCGCTTGACCTCGTACACCTCACCCGCGGGCGCCCAGAACCAGCAGCGGGCCTTGGGCAGGATCGACGCCACGTGCTGCGCCGAAGCCACGCTCACCTTGCGCTCGCTCGAAGGACCACCAAAGATCAAAACGACGTCGTCGGCTCTTGCCATAGTCAGATTCATACTGCACCCTGCCGCGGCAGGCAAAAAATGGACCGGCCACCGGGGGCGCACGCGCCTTGCGGACCGGTGAATGGGACGAGAGCGGCGGGCGTCCGAGGCGAGGTGGAGGGCGATGCTAATGATGGCCTCACGGATGAGCGTGGTGACGCTGGCGATGCTCGGGGCGGCGCGGAGCGCGGCCGCGGTCACGCCGACGCCGAGTGACTCTCTGCCGCCCGCGACGCCGGAGGGGCTTCCTGCCTGCAGCGCGCCGTTGTTGCCGGACGCCGGTGGGGTCCGGTGGTCGGCGGAGCGCTTCGAGTACGCGGTCAAGGTCATCGGGGTGCCTTTGGGCGCGGTCCACATCGAGACCACGCGGCGCGGCCGCTACGAGGGTCAGGCGGTCACCGAGTTTCGCGGCTGGATCGATCCCGACCCCGCGGTGTCGGCGATGACGACCCTCGAGGGCAAAGCCCTGGCGCTGGTGCCGGACCAAGGCTTCACGCCGCTGAAGTCGATGCTGCGCTACCGCTTCCGCGGCGACGTGGTCCGCGAGGAGCAGACCCACGCCAACGCCGGCCACGACGTCGTGCTCGAAAAAGACAGGAACGGCGAGCGGACCCGCGCCCACCGCCAGTTCCCGTCGCCGGTGCACGACTTCTTGAGCGGTTTCATGCTGTTGCGGCGCTTGCCGAAGGACGCCCAAGGCTGCGCGGTGCTGCTCGGGAACGACAAGGCCTACACCATCTGGGTGGAGCCACAGGGGGCCGAGGTGCTGGACACCGCGAAGGGCAGGATGAGCTTCGACCGTTATCTGATGAAGTACGGCTCGGACAAGACTGCGACCGTTCGCGACGTCGTCGTTTGGATCTCGAGCGGCCCGGAGCGCGTCCCCTATCAGGCCAAAGGGCTCACGAAGTACTCGCCGGTGATCGTGCTGACCGGATATCACCGCGGGGCCTGAGCCGCCGGCGACCGACGGGGCGATGCGCTCGCGCGACGCCGTCGCTCGCACCCGCGTCGCGTCCGCAAGCCCAACGACCGCATCGACTTCGCCGAGACCTTGGTTTCGATCACACTCAGGGGAAGACGTTGTTTGACGTCATGCAGTCATCTATGACATCATGACGTCATGATCAGGATTCAGGTGCAGCTTGAGGAGGAGGTGGCGGCCAGACTGCGGGGGGCGGCCAAGCGGGAGGGGACGTCGGTGGCCGAGTTGGTGCGGCGGGCGACGGACCGGATGCTCGAGGCGGATCGGTCGGTTTCGGTGTCGGACCGCAAGGCGCGGGCGCTCGCGGTGTGCGGCCGGTTTGGATCGGGCGGGGCGGACGGCTCGGAGCGCCACGACGACTATCTGGGTGAGGCGTTCGGGCGGTGACGGTGTTTGTCGACACCTCGGCGCTCTACGCGCTCATCGACAAGGACGACCGGCACCACCAGGCGGCGCTGGCGGAGCTCGCCCGGTTGCTCGAGGCGCAGGCGCCGATGCTCACGACCAACTATGTCCTCATCGAAGTGTTGGCGCTGGTGCAGCGGCGGATCGGTGTCGCGGCGGTGCGGGGCCTGTGTGATGATCTGTTGCCGGCGCTGGGGGTGGAGTGGATCTCGTTCGAAGATCATGCGGCGGCGCTCGCGGTCCTGCTGGCGGCCGGGCGGCGCGATCTGAGCTTTGTCGACTGCACGAGCTTTCAGATCATGCGGCGACTCGCGATCCGCGACGTGCTGGCCTTCGACCCGCATTTCGCCGAGCAGGGCTTTGGCGTTCGGCCCGTGGCGGGGCGGTAGACTTCGAGTCCAGAAGTAGGCGTAGAAGCGGCGCCGTGGAAGTGGCTGGTACCGTCCAACGCCGCCTACTCCGGCGGCACGCGCTCGACCCAGGCGGTCTTGTGGCGCACCGCCAAGAGCGCGGCACCGATGACCACCATCGCGGCGCAGAGCACCTGGCCGGTGGTCATGCCCAAGAGCACCGCGCCGCCGGGGTTGTCGGGGGTCACCCATTGGGCCTCGGGCTCGCGGAAGTACTCGATCACGAAGCGGATGACGCCGTAGCCGATGACCGCGCACACCGAGTAGGCGCCGCCCTTCCACGGCTTGTGGCGCGTCAGCAGGTAGACGACCCACATCGTGCAGCCCAAGAGCAGGCCCTCGCCGAGCGCTTCATAGACCTGGGACGGGTGCCTGAGCGGCACCAGGTGGCGGACGCGCTCCCAGGCGCCGATCCGATCGGCCTCGAGGATGGTCAGCTCCCGCTCGCGCAGGCTCATGCCGTCCCGGAAGCCGAGGAGGCCCGGCACCAAAGGATCGGTCGGGAAGCGCATCGCCCAGGGGACGGAAGAGTCGGTCACCCGGCCGTAGAGCTCGCCGTTGACGAAGTTCGCCATCCGGCCGAGGAAGATGCCGGCCCAGACCCCGAGGCCGCCGCCGTCGGCGATCCGGAGGAAGTCGACGCGGTTTCGCCGGGCCCAGACGTAGAAGCCGCTGAAGGTGCCGAGCATCGCGCCGTGAAACGACAGCCCGCCCTCCCAGACGCGGATGAACAACAACGGGTTCAAGAGCGCGTGGGTGTAGATCAGCGCCTCACCGAGCCGGCCGCCCAAGAAGGTCAGCCCTGCCACCCAGTAGATCAGGTTGTCGAGGTTGTCGGTCTTCGACTTGATGAAGCCCTTCTTGCACAAATAGAAGAACGCCAGGTAGAGCCCGAGGTAGCCGGCGACGTACGACAGCCCGTACCAGCGGAACGCGACCGGGCCGAGCTGGAGCGCGACCGGATCGACGACCGGGAACAGCAGCTCGCTCATCGAGCCTCCAATGGAACGACGCCGCGGCGGTAGATGCGGGTGCCGTGGCAATCGGGGAATTGCGCCGCCAGGGCGTAGGCCGGCAGGCGGCCGCTCTCGACGGCGGCGTAGAACGCGAAGCTCGCCTCGAACTGCTCCCGACCGTAACGCCACAGGTCGGGGTTGACGCTCGCGTTGAAGCGGTCGCGGATGCGGGCGGTGGTGATGACGATGCGGGCGTCGATCTGCGCCGCGATCGCGTCGGTCATCGCCCAGCTCGGGACGACGTTTTGAAACTCGGCGGGCACGTAGGTGTAGTGGTCGTAGGCGATCGGCGCCTGCAAGTCGACCTGGTCCTTCAGCCAGCGGCCGACCTCGGCGCACGGGTGGCTCGGGCGCAGGGCGCGCTCGCGGACGACGGCGGCGGCGAGCTCCAGGCGTGGTGGCAGCACCAGCAGCAGGGCGAGCGCGAGGCCGGCGACGGTCATCGACGCCAGGAGGCGCGCGCGGTTGACGAGCGCGTCGTCGGTGAGGGCGGCGGTGGTCAGCGCCAAGAGCGCCGGGACGACGGGATAGAGATAACGCGGCTCGAACATCCGGCTGTGGAGCATCAAGAACGCCAGGTAGAGGACTATGTAGAGCAGGACCACCGCGTAGCCCAGGCGGCGCTCGGATCGCAGCGCCGCGCCCGCTCCGACGTCCCTGACGCGGGCGTGTCGCTTTGAGAACAGCAGCCAGGCGACGACCAAGAGCGCCAAGAGCGACAGCCACAGCCAGGTGCGGCCGACGAGGCCGCCGTCGGCGAGCATCTCGAGCCAATGCCAGCCGGGGGCGGTCTCGCGCTCGAAGTAGCCGAAGCTGACGTTGCGGTTGTGGGTCGACACTCCGATCGCGAACGCTCGCAGGTTGAACCAGAACGACGGCGCGCCGACCACGGTCGCGGCGAAGAAGGCCAGCAGGGCGCGCGGCAGATGCGAGCGCAGCGCCTGCCGGACCGACGCGACCGCGGTCCGCGCCGCACCGCCGCGAAGCGGCAGCAGCGCGGCGACGACGGCGACCACCGGCACCAGGAAGGCGCCGCCGTACTTGGTGGCGAAGGCCAGGCCGGCCGCGAACGAGCCGGCGACGAGGTGCGAGGGGGTGGCGCGCTCGGCCGCCATCGCCAACAGGCACAGGGACACCGACAGCATCGCGAGCTGGAGGGTGTCCGGGTGCGCGGTGATGCCGTACTCGAAGAACGCCGGGGTGGTGGCGACGAGGGCCGCGGCGAGCCAGGCGCTGCGCCAGCGGCCGGAGAGCTGTTTCGCCAAGAGCCCGGTCGCGACCACGGTGGCGGCGAGGGCGAACGCGGCGACGATGCGGGGGGCGAGCACGGCGCCGGTCGCGAGCGGCACTCCGGCGAGACGCAAGAGCAGCGCCGCGGTGGCGCTCGTCATCATGTAGAAGCCCGGGTACCACCAGAAGCCGTAGTTCAGGGACGGCCGGGTGATCATTCGGGTGATGCCGTCGGCGATGAACTCCTCGTCGCCCGAGAACACCGCGGCGAAGCGGGCGTCCTGGGCGCCGAGGCTCGTGAGCGGGAGGGTGGACAAGAGCACCAGGAGCGCCACCACCGCCAGGCCGACTGCGGCCACGGTGGCGCGGCGCTCGGTCGCTTTGAGGCGCAACTCCTCGAGGAATCGCCGCATGCTCGTCCTCGCGGCCGGGGCGGCCATCGCAGGGCGTGGTGGTAGCACTGGCCTGGACGCAGGCGCGCCGTGCGTTCAGTCTTCGATCGGGTAGGCCTTGCGAAACGCGCTCCGGAACATCGACGCCAGGCTGTCGGCGGCGAGGGTCAGGGCCTTGTCGGCGGCGGCCTTGTCGTCGACGTCGCGCTCGGTGTAGCGGTCGTCGCCGAGGTCTACCGCGAGCGTCGTCACCTCGCTGCCGTCCAGATCGTAGAGGTGCAAGGTGCCGGTCGCGGCGTGGATCTTCTCGCTGCGGTCGGCGACCGTCTCGGTCTTCCAGAAGCGCTCGCCCAACGTCACCTTGAGCTTGAGCGCCGGCCCCTTGGTCTTCTCCGCCACCGCGAAGCCGTAGCCGCCGACGAACTTGGCGACGTCGGCCACGAGGCGCCGGCCGGCATCCGCCGGCCCCTTCACCTCGATCAGCATCGGGCAGTCGGCCTTGAGCTTGCGCGCGGTCTCGTCCATCTGCCCCTTCACCGCCGTGAGCTTGGCGCGCACCCCGAGCTCGCGGGCGAGCAGATCCATCACCACGACGTCGGGCTCCAGCTCTCGGCCCTTGCGGTTGCCGGCGATGATCTCGGTGAGCGCGGTGAGCGCCTTGCGGCCGGCGAGCGCGGTGCCGGCGCTCTTGGCGTGGCCCTCGACCTCGTCCAACCCGTCCTGCAGGCGCTTCTCGAGCCGCCGGCTCCAGGCGCCGCGGTCGACGCTGATGCGGGTGTAGTGGCTGTGGGTGGCCTCGTCGCGATAGTTGGCCTCCACCGCGACGTCCTCGACCTGGACGTTGCTGCGCACCTCGACGCTCTGGGCGGTCACGGTGCGAAGGGCGTCGGTCTTGCCGCCGATCGAGGCCAGCGACCAGTCGGAGCTAGCCGCCTTGATCTGACTCTGAAACAGCTGCGCCACCTTGCTCTTCGCGTCGCGGGTGGCCAGGTCGGTGTCGCGCGCCACGTCCAAGGTCGCGGCCGAGACACCCACGGCGCTGATCGTCGCGGCGCGCGGATCGGCCGGCTTGTCGGCGAGCCACGCCGGCGCCGGCTTCGGGTCGAACTGAACCTTCGGACCGCCGCAGCCTGTCAGCGCCGCGAGCGAGCCTGCGAGCGTGACGACCAGGGCAAACGGGTAACGGCATCTCATGAGGTGGGTCCCTCCATCTTGAGCACCAGCTCGTGGGCCGCGGCGCCGGCAGCGGCGTCGACGGCGCGGTTCAACAGTACCTCGGGATTGATCGGCGGCGTCTGGTCGGTGCCCAGGCGGCTCAAGTCGGCGAGGGCGCGCTCGTCGCCGTCCCAGGTGACGTAGGTGCGCCGGTCTTCCGGGGTCTCGCGGATCTGGCGGGCGAAGAGGACGGTCTTCGCCTCGGTGAGGGCGCGGATCTCGATGCTGCCCACGAGCTCGGCGCGGCTGTGGGCGGCGTATGCCACGTAGCTGGCCTCGACGCTGTCGTACTGCTTCTCGCCGCTCGGGCTCTTCACCTGCTCCTTGAAGCGGTCGAGGCGCGGCACCCGGCTCTGGACGCGGCCCTGGTTGGTCACCTGGAAGGGTTGGTACTCGCGTCGGGTGGTCAGGCGAATGACGAGCTCGGCGTTCTTGGTCTTCGACGCCGGGGTCGCGACCTCGGTGAGCTCGCGGTTCTCGCGGGTGACGAGCGCGGTCAAGCGGGCCGCGAAGGTGTCGCAGACGAGCGCGGTCTGGATGTCACATTCGGCGCGGACGACGACGTTCTTCAACAACGCCCGGCGGGCGCGGTCGTAGCGCATCGCGAGCTCGGCGTCGTCGGGGTCGATCGCCAGCGCGACGCGCAACAGCGCCGTGATCTCGGTGTCGGGCCTGCCGCGGGCCGCGGCGTCGTCCACCGCCGCGAGGCTCTCCTTCGCCGCCTTGGGATACGCCTTTTCGAGCTCGGGCTTGGCGGAGAGCGCCGCGAGCTCCTTGAGGTCGAGAGCGAGCGCCAGGTTCAACAGCTCGTCCTTGCGGGTCGCGGCGGCGAGCGCGGCGCTGCCGTGGTTCTGCTGCATCCGGTCGTCGTATTCGGCGCCGACCACCTGCAGCGCCTTCTCGATGCCCTGTTGCACCGCGACGCGCTTGTCGGCGCTCTTCGGGTCGGTGGCGAGCGCCAGGGCGTCGTAGTAGGCGCCGAGCTCGTGGCGGCTCGCGTCGTGGTACAGCGCCGCGGTCTTGGTCGCGCTCGCGCAGCCGCCGAGCGCCGCGGCCGCGATGAGGGTCAGGGCGCGTCCGCTCACGGCACGACCTCGAGCAGGTAGACCACGTTGTTCTTGTTGAAGGCGATGGTCGCCTTCTCGCCGCCGCCTTTGCCGTCGGCCCAGACGTAGGTGAAGACCTCGTGGCCCTGCGAATCGACGAACTTGCGGTACGGCTCGCCCATCTTGCGGACGACGTCGGCCTTCTGATCGTGACCGACCTTGATCTCGCGGCGCAGATCGATGCCGAAGGGCCGGCCGATGGTGATCGCGGCACAGGCCGGTGCGGTGGCGAGAGCGACAATGGCGGCGATGCGGAGGAGCGTTGGCGACATCATTCGACCCTTTCCAGAATGGCGTTGACGATCAGCTGCGGCAGCTCGCTTTGCACCCGATCCTGCAGCGTGACGCGCGCCGCGAGCGGCCGGGCGTTTCGGCGTCCGTTCGGGGTGTCGCGGCCGTGGGTGCTCTTGGCGCGCGGATCCCCGAAGTACTCGTGGTAGCGGCTGACGTCGCTCGCCGCGTGGGCGCCGGCGAGCTCGACCGCGATGGTGTCGGAGACCAGGCTCTCGATGACCACCTGGTACGGCACGCTGACGGCGCGCCGCGCGGTGAAGTCCTGGACCTCGCCTTTGACCTCTTCCCAGACCTTCTTCTTGACCTTCTTCGGCCCCGGCGGCGGCTGGCCTTTTCGCTTGGCGGCGTTGATCTCGTCGTCGGTGGGCGGCACCGTGACCTCTTCCTCCAGCTGGCCGCCGCCCTTGCCGGTCTTGGGCACGAAGGTGTGAAAGGCCTGGCGTCCGGTCATCAGGAAGTCCTGCTCGTCGACGACGGCGGCCTGGAGGCTCAGGCGCAGCACCGCGTTGTGCCGCTTCGCCTCGAGCGGCACGATCTCGAACAGCTCCGGGTGGCGGCGGGTGACCTCGGCGGTGATCGGGGCGAGGAGGCGGGCGGCGTCGCCGTCGGCGCTCACCGCGACCACGAGCTTGAAGCGAGCCCGGAGGCGGTCGCAGAGGCGGGCGAGCGCCGGGTCGTCTTCGACCATCGCCAACAGCTGGCGGCAGGCGACGAGATCGGCCTTGACGTCGAGGCCGCGGCCGACGCGCTCGTCCAAGGAGCGCTGCAGGGTGTCGATGGTGGTCTTGGTGAGCTTGTTGCGCTCGGCCTCGATCGCCGCCGGGTCCTCGGTCGGGCGCTTGGCCTCGGTCGCGCGGCGCGCCGATTCCTCGAGGAGCACGAGGCGCTCGAGGGCTCGGCTGCCCTGGCCGCTGTCGTTCAGGCGGCTCACCTCCTGGCGCAGCTGGTACTGGTGGGTCTGCTCGGCGAGGATCAAGGCGTCGCGGATCTCGGCGTTGCCGGGCTCGGCGACGCTGCCCTGGTCGAGGACCTCGATCGCGATCGGCAGCAGGCCACGGGCGAGGTAGGTCTCGCCGGTCTTCAGGTAGGGGGAGGTGCACGCGGCGAAGACCGGCGCCAGGGTGAGGAGGGCGCGACGCGAGTGTCCGAGGTTCATGGGATCTCCCTTGGCCCGCAGGTGCGATCTAGATGCCACGGGAGGTTCGGGGGTACAAGACGGGTCGATCCGCCCCGCGGATCTGTGGCACAATCGGCGTCGATGTCTCCCCCGGACGCGTTCGAGACCAACGGTCGCGCCGACGCCGGGCGATCGGCTGTCGTCCTCCTGGTCGTCGGGAGCGGCGCGCTCGGGCTCGTGGCCGTCGCCGCATGCGCCCGCAGCGAAGCAGGCTATGCGTGCGCGGCGCGCGGCCGGGCCGTAACGCTCTCGACGTCGTTCGAAGCGCAGGACGCGAGCGTCGCGACGACCGGCGCGTTTGCGGTCGTGAGCGACGTGACCGCCCATGCCGGTCGACAGCTCGTTCGTCTCCAAGGCGACGGCGGGGCGCTCGCCACCACCAGCCCCGTCCCCTTCTCCGGGGACCGCGCGCGCGTCGCCTTCTGGCTGCGCAACGGCAGCTGCGCCGGCGTGATGCGGCTCCAGGTCTCGACCGACGGCGGCGTGACTTACTACGCCAGCGTCGATTCGACACCCGACCTGACGGTGGCTCGCGACCCGGCGTGGATGTACACCGAAATCGAGGTCGCGCTGACCGCGGGCGCCTCGGCGTTGTTCTCGATCGTCGTCACCGAGGTGTCCGTCGGCCTGTCGTGCAATTGGCTCGAGATCGACGATCTCACCGCCATCGACCCGGACGGCTGTCTGGATGGCCCCGCGGTCCCATGCAGCGGCGGCGCGACGGCGCTGCTCTTCGAGAGCTCGTTTGGCGACAACGCGCCCCCGGTGGCGATGGCCGGCGCCTTCGCGATGCTCGATGACCAGTCCGCGTGCTTCTCGGGCGCGAGCTGTGCGTCGATCGCCGGCGGCGAGGGCGATCTCCTTGTCGGGGTTCCGGTCGCTCCCGGCTGCACTGCGGTCGCGGTGGGCTACTTCGTGAGCCACCCGGCTGCGACCGGCACACTGGACGGCGCGATCTCGGTGGATCACGGTCAGTCCTTCAGCGGCGGCGACGATCCGCCGCTGCGCCTCGACGTCGACCGCACCGCCTGGGTGTGGACCGAGCAGCGCTTCTCGGTCCCTTCGGGAACCGCCGACGTTCTGGCGCGCGTCCGGGTCGCCGGCTTGGGCCTGCCCTCGGGGGCGCTGCGGCTCGATCTGGTGACGGTCTTCGACGTAGGGGCGTGCGAGTAGCCCCCGCCAACGGTGCCGGCCAACGGTGCCAGGGACTTGTCGAGGGCGAATCTGGCGAATCTATCGTGGCGGCGGCTCGATCCGATACAGGCACGCCCAGTCGATTCGGTCGACCCACTTGAATGACCCGAGGGCGTCCAAGAAGCGCGGGCGAAAGCTGTAGACGAGCGCCGGGCGGCCGGCAAACCTGGCCTGGTCCTCATCGGTGAGCGGCAGGCGCGACGCGTAGTAGATCGGCGCCGGGCTCTCGTTCGAGGCTTTGACGACGGCGTCCAGGCCATCGAGCCCGTGCCGGACGTAGGCCGGCGGCGCGGCGAACCGCAGAGACCGGTGCCAGATGGAGACCGGATCGTAGCGGCCGATGGTGTAGACCTCGAAGCGATCCGGAAACGCCCGATAGATGAAGCGCGCCGTCTTGATGGGGACCCGCACCGGCAACGTCACGAGGGCCGCGAGAAACACGAAGTTGAGACAGTAGACCCCCACACGAATAGGTGCCCGAATAGGTGCCAGGGACTTCTCGGGGGGGACGAGGTGCCAGGCACTTCTCCAGGAGACCAAGACGAACATCGCCGGAATCATGCCGTAAATTGGAAACAGGAACCGCTCCTCCTTGTGCCCGATCAGGCAGTGCACGAGCACCAGCGGCAGCGACACCCAGGTCAGGCTGTGTCGCGGGTTCTGCCACCAGAAGACGACGAGCGTCAGGGTCGCGAGGAGACCCCAGGGCGGCAGCAGCGCCGGCATCAGGTACAGGTAGGCGTAGAACGGCGACACGCCGAACTCGGCCGCCTTGCCTTCAATCAGGTTCACCCGCAGGTAGTTCCACGGCACGAACACCGGCTCGCCGTAGCCCCAGGCGTCGATGACGCTGCCGCCCAAGACCGAAAGCGCCACCCCGAGCGCGAGCCAGACCACCGGCGTCACGCCCAGCCGACGCTCCTTGATCGCCCACACCGTGAAGCCGACGACCGGCACCGCCATCTGATAGCGGCACTCGAACGCCAGTCCGAAGAGCAGCCCGGCCAAGAACGGCCACGCCGCGCCCTGCGGTCCGGGCTCTCTGCCCCGCGCCCCCAGCCACAACGACAACAGCGCGAAGCCGCCGACGAAGAACGCCGCCGACAGCGACTCCGAGGTCGTCCGCACCAGCAGGTACGGGACGAAACAGGTGAGCGCGGTCGTGACCGCGATGGCGCGGCGCCGCGCCCCGTCGTCGACCCAGGTGGTGGCGAGGAGCGCGAGCAGCATCAACGCGGCGACGCCGGTGAGGCCGGTCAGCAATCGAAACGCCAGCATCATCGTGAACGCGTCGTGGACCGAGACGGCCTCGAGGAGGCGGGCGACGACGTAGTAGATCCCCGGTTGCAGCCAGGGGCGAACCCGGCTGCCGTACTCCCAAGGCAGGTCGGCGCCGGTCAGCCGCCCGAGCTTCAGCCCTACGAACTCGCTGATCTGGAAGTACTCGTCGGCGTGATACACGCCGTCGCTGAAGATCGCGGCGAGGATCGTGAGCGCCAGGCACGCCGCGAACGCGAGCGCGAAGGTGCGGACGAAGCGGGGATCGGCGAGGGCGTCCAGACGGGCGAGCACGAACCCCTCTTAGAAGCGCATTGCCAGCGCCACCCCGGGCACGGCGCGATCCCGGACCCGGATGACGGTGAGGCTCGCGAGCGGCTGCTGTGCCCCTTTGCCGTCGACGAGATACGACGAGCTGCTGGCCATCCCCATGCCGAAGGTGACACACGACCCGACGAGGCCGACGATCCCGGTCGCGTAGGCGACGCCGGGTCGCAGGTCGACCGCCAGCGTCACCCACGGTCCCACGAGGGCGACGACCGCGAGCACCCAGCCCAGCCACGCCAAGCTGGAGTACCCTTTGGCGCCGTCCTGCTGCGCTTGCAGCGCCGCCTTGCCGTTCAGGTAGATGCTCGCGCCGATCCCGGAGAGGATGAAGCCGGGGATGCTCAGCATGCCGCCGTAGATCAGCAGGACCACATCCATCCCCGCCCACTCGCTGCCGGCGTCGTGCGCCGCCACCCCCAAGAGGTTCAACGCTACGCCGATGGTCGCGAAGAAGTCGCCGCCCACGGTCATCGCGATGCCGACGATGCGCGGCGTGCGGCCGATCATGGCGTTGTGTTGCGGCGGCCCACTGGTCGCGGTCGCGGTGGTCGTCTTGGCGACGCCGCTGCCGCTCGCGCTCGTGGCCGACTGCGGCCCGCCACCGCCGAACAGCTTCTTGACGACGGCGGGGACCGCCTGCAGCAGCGCCTTGGCGTCGCCGCCGACGAAGTCGTTGGTGCGCGCCTCGACCTTGACCTCGCGCAGGTTGATGAGCTTCGCGGTGATCACCCAGTCGTTCTGCAGCCTGGTGATCTTCACCACGACCGTCTTGTCGACACCGAGCGCCCCGCCGATGTCGGCCATGCACGAGACGTCGTCACAGCCGAAGAGCTGCTTCTGCTTGTCGAATGACAACAGGGCGTTGATGTCCTCCTGGCCGATCACCTCGCCGCCGCTCACGTTCTGCACCGCGGCGAGCAGGTAGTCGTCGAAGATCTTGGGCACCGCGCCCTTCGAGGTCTCGTCGATCTGGGCCGGGAGCACCGCGATCTTCACCTGCGCCGCGCTCGCGACCGCCGGGACTACGAGCAACGCCACCCACAGAGCTCCTCGCATGATTGTCGCCTCCGCCTGCCGACTCGAGCGCCTGCGGCCCCTACGCTCGCATAGAACCGCCGCTGAAGAAAGTGCCGTCCCTTCTTCATTGCCAAAGCGGAGGGCAGCGACTAAAACCTCCCGTCCACAGGAGAGCGCATGCACAAGTTTCTCGTTCTCGCACTGACGTTGACGGTCGCGGCCTGTAGCGCGGACAACAACCCGGCCGCCGCGGCCGGCCCGATCTGCGGGCCCGGCACCCTCGACCGCAGCGGCGTCTGCCTGCCCGACAACACCGGCGCCGATCCGCGGCTACCGGGAGACCCGCTCGCGCCCGGGGACGACGCCCAACCGGGGGACAACCCTGCGGGTGATCCCGTTGCCTCCGGAGACGACCGGCAACCCGCGGACGGCCTGAACCCCGGGGACGACTCCGCCCCTGGTGACAACGCCGGGCCTGGCGACCACGACCTGCCGCCATCACCGGTCGGCGGTCCGTGCAACCTGCCGGGCGACTGTCAGACAGGCTTGGGCTGCAAGGTCCCGTTCGGGGAGACGCTCAAGGTCTGTACCCCGAGCCCGGCGCACTGCACCTACCGCGAGGTGGGCGCGCTCGTCTATCTCACGAGCGGCGGGATCTGCGCCGGCCAGGTCGCGCTCCGCTGCCAGTCGGGACAATGGTTGCAGAGCTACTGCCAGGGGAACACCCCGGTCTGCAACGACGGCAGCTGCGTGCTCTGCGTTCCCGACCGGTCGATCTGCACCGGGCCCACGGCCTCCTCGACCTGCGCCGCTGACGGCCTGTCGTATACGTCAGGTGGCTCTTGCTTCGACTTCGGTGCGCCGATCTGCGATCCCCGCCTCGGCCAGTGCAGCAACCGCTGCCGGCCCGGCGACGTGATGGGCTGTGCCGGCATCGGCAGGCAAGCGGTGTGCAGCGCCGCCGGCAACTACTTCGACACCGTGGACTGCGGTGCCGGGCTGATGTGCATCGGCGCCGGCAGCTGCGTCGACGCGCCCTTCGAGACCATCTACACCCCCGCCGACTCGAGCTACATGTACGAGCCGCACCTGACGCTGGACGAGTCCGGGCCGACGAGGAAGGTGCTCGTCACCTTCTATGACATCGCCAACTGGAACGGGAACATCCACGCGATCCTGTACGACATCGACACCCTGACGAACGGCGGCGACACCCAGATCGTCCAAAACGCCCGCGGTCAGGGACTCGACGCCGCCACCTCGGTCGCCAACTCGCTGTTCATCTCCTGGGGCACCGAGACCGGCGGCAGCCGCGTCCTGGGGCAATGGTTCGGCCTCGATGGGACCGCCCTCGGCTCCGCCTTTACCGTCACCAGTGCCACGAAGCTCCCCGGGGCCGCCTTGGTCTTCGCGCCGAACCACGCCGCGGTCAGCTGGCCGTACTTCACCGCCGCCCTCGGCCGGCTCTACTTCACCGACGGCTCGACCGCGGACCTCACCCCGCATCACGTGGGCGCCGGCAACGGGACGCCGTTGTTGGCGAAGGTCGGGACCGACGGCTTCTTCGCCGTCTGGGGCGAAAACAACTCCGACGTCTGGGGCGAGTGCTTCGACAAGGACGGCTTGGCGACCGGGGCGCTGGCGGTGGACACCGCGGCGGGCCAACAGTGGCCGTACTCCGCCACTGGCGTCGGTGGTTCCTACAACAGCATGATCACCTACGGTGGCTTGGGCGCGTTCACTCGGGGCCGGACGCTGTCTTCGGCCTGCGCCCTCGGCGACCCCTTCGATCTCGACAGCGCCAGCTACGTCGAGAACCACGTCTACGGGTGGGCGAGCGGCAACTTCCTCTACCTGTATGCGACGGACGGGCTGCGGGCGAAGATCCTGGACAACAGCGGCAACGTCCTCGCGGGACCGATTCAGGTGACCCCGCACGGGCAGAACCTCTACGGCGGCTTCGGCGCCGCGACGTTCGGCACCGACTCGTTCGTGGCGGTCTGGACCGACGGCAATTCGCTCTACCTCCAGGTGTTCAAGAATCAGCTGCCGTGAGCGCCGCGAGGCCTCGCGCGGCTGCGCGTACGGCTCGCCGCACGTCGGAGTATTGCATGATGAAACGCACGCACCTTCTGTGGCTTTCGGGCTCCGTCCTGTGGCTTGCCGGTTGCGGAGGCCAGACGACCGCGAGCGCCACCCCCGACACGACGGCGCCGGTGACGACCGCGACGCCGCGCGGCTCCGATCTCAGCGGACCGACGACGGTGACGCTCAGCTGCGCCGACGCCGGCAAGGGCTGCGTCGGGACCTTCTTCACCGCGGACGGCAGCGAGCCCACCACCTACTCGGCCTCCTACACCGAGCCGTGGGTGATCACCGTCACCACCACCTTGAAGTTCTTCTCCGTGGACGGCGCCGGAAACGCCGAGGCGCCACAGACCGAGACCTACGTGATCGACTCGCAGATCGACACCGCCCCGCCGGTCACGACCGTCACCCCGCCGGCCGGGGCCTACCCGGAGCCGGTCGCGGTGGTGATCAGCTGCGACGACGGCGGCGGCAGCGGTTGCGCCGGGACCTACTTCACCAACGACGGCAGCGCGCCGACGACGAGCTCGACCCTCTACACCGTGCCGCTCGCGATCGCCGCCAACAGAACCCTGAAGTTCTTCTCGGTCGATCACGCCGGCAACGCCGAGCCGGTCAAGACCGCGGCGTATCTGATGGACGCCGATCCGCCGAACGTCAGCGCGACTCCCCCGGGCGGCCTGTTCAAGAGCGCCCACAGCGTGCGACTCCTCTGCGACGACGGCCAGGGCGGCGGCTGCGCCGCGATCTACTACACCACCGACGGCTCGACGCCGACCGCAGCGTCCGCGCGTTATGCCGCACCGATGCGCCTCGACGCCGAAACGACGGTGAAGTTCTTTGCGACCGACACCGCCGGCAACGCCAGCCCGGTCAAGAGCGAGTACTACAGCTTCGACTACCTCGCGCCGTTGACGTTCGCAGCGCCGGGGAGCGGCACCTACGACCACGTCGTGGACGCGATGCTGACCTGCGACGACGGCGCCGGCAGCGGCTGCGCCGAGATCTACTATACGCTCGACGGCTCGGATCCCGACCCGCGCTACTCGCCGAGCTACGTGACGTCGGTCGAGATCGTGCTGTCGACGGTGCTGAAGTTCCGCGGCGTCGACTACGCCGGCAACCTCGAGCCGACGCGCACCGTGCGCTACCTCGTCGACTTCTCGGGGCCGGTGACCACCGCGTCGCCCGCGGGCGCGGTGTTCTCGGCCGGCACCGACGTGGCGCTCACCTGCGTCGACCCCGGCGGCCTGGGCTGCGTCGCGACCTATTGGGCGACCGACGGTGGGCTGCCGAACCTCGCGTATGCGGCCCCGATCCCCCTCGACGTCGACACCGTCTTGAGCTTCTACTCCGTGGACGCGAACGGCAACGTCGAGGACGTGCAGACCGTGCTGTACTTCTTCGACTACGTCGCCCCGCACACCGTGGCGACGCCCGCCGGCGGGCCCAACAAGGGCACCGCGGTGGCGCTGGCGTGCAACGACGGCACCGGCGTCGGCTGCGCCGCGACCTACTACACCACCGACGGCTCGCCGCCGACCTCGAGCTCGACTCTCTATGCCGGGCCGATCCCGGTCGCGTCCTCCTTCACGCTCACCTTCTTCTCGGTGGACGCCCTCGGCTACGCCGAGACGCCGCACGCCGAGACCTACGCCTTCGACGACACCGCGCCGGTGACGACGGCGAGCCCGGCCGGCGGCATCTATGGCAGCACCCAGACCGTGTCCCTGAGCTGCAGCGACGCCGGCAGCGGCTGCGTCTCGATCTACTACACCACCAACGGGACGACGCCCACCACCGGCTCGGCGGCCTACGTCGCGCCGATCGTGATGTCGGGGACCACGACCCTGAAGTTCCTCGCAGTAGACGCCGCCGGCAACCTCGAGTCCCCGAAGACCCAGGTCTTCACCATCGACGGTGGCGCGCCCGAGATCGCGAGCACCGACCCGGCGAACGGCGCCGTCGGCGTCAGTCAGTTCGTGGTGGTCTCGATCACCTTCACCGAGGACATGAACCCGGCCACGCTCAACGCCGCCACCCTCAAGATGAACGGCGGTGCGGTTCCGGGCAGCGTCACCTATTACGCCGGCAGCCGGATGGCACGATTCGCGCCCGCGGCGCCCCTCGCCGGTGAAACGACCTACACTCTGTCGGTCGCGACCGGCGCCCAGGACTTGGCCGGCAACGGCCTGGCGGCGACCGCGCAGTTTTCGTTCACCACCCGCACGCCGATCGAGCAGGTGAGCGGCGACACCTCGATCGACTTCCAGCCGACCTCGGTGGCCTTCAACAACGCCGGCATGGGGGTGGCGATGTGGACCGCGGTCACCGGTACCAGCCTCTCGATCTCCTATGCCACGAGCGTCGACGGCGCCACCTGGTCACAGGCAGAGAGCCTCTACACCGGTGCGGTCACGGGCTACGGGGTCGGTGACACCCTGGTGCTCACGAACGGCACCGGCTTCATGATGGTGTGGTACGCATCCTACGGCATCAAGACTGCGACGGTGTCGGCGACCGGGGCCGTTTCGCCGACGGTGGCGGTCGGCGATTCACTGACGGGCGCCGGTTTTTCGGGGGCGTCCAACGGCAGCGGCTATCTATTGGCTTACCCGCGCAACAACTCCAACATCGTGAACATCGGTGCCGTGGTCCACAACGGCACGTCGTGGGGCCCGGAGACCATCCTCGACGACCGCTACACCAACTCGGACGGCGTCGCCGCGGCCGGCAACGCCAGCGGCTACCTCGTGGCGTACCGTACCGGCGGGCTCGGCCGCGCCCGCTTCTTCAACAACAGCTCGTGGGCCACCGAGCAGGTGCTCACCAGCGTCCCCATCACCTACCCGTTCGTGGCGGCGAGCGCCGCGAGCTTCTGCGTGGCGTACGACGACGGCGCGGACAAGACTCAGATCGGCAGCGGCGGCAGCCTCGGCACCGCCACGGTGATCGGCGGCGACTGGATCGAAGGACTCGCTTCGAATGGCGCCGGCTTTGCCGTCGCGGTGCGCAATGCGGCCAACGACTACCTGGTCGGCGTCTATGAGGGCGGCGCCTGGGGCGGCCTGCAGGCGGTCGAAGATCAGAACTACGAGCACGACATCCGCTTGACCTCGAACGGCTCGGGCTACGCCGTGGCGATGAGCCTGGCGACGAGCTACAACGGTGTCCCGGACCTGTTCGTCAACGCCTACAGCGGCGGCAGCTGGGGCACGAACGTGATCGCCGACGCCTCCGCGTCTCCGATTGCGTCGTTCGCCATCGTCCGCCGGCAATCGGGCTACGGGGTGTTCTGGGGGCAATACGACGGCACCGCGGACGAGGTTTGGCTGCGGCCCTACAGCGGCACGACGCTCCTGGCGGCAGAGCGGCTGACGACGACGCCGGTCGGCGGCAGTGTCCTCGAGGTGCAGCTCGCGAGCCGCGGCGGCGGCGACGTGATGGCGATCTGGACCCAGCAGGATGCAGATTGGGTTCGCCTCTACGCCGCGCACCGGGTCGGCAACAGCTGGGGCGCGCCGGTCGTGCTCAGCACCTCGATGGCCGAGCCCACGATCACCACGAACGGCAGCACCTATATGGTGGTCTACGCCGAGGGCTCGGCCGTCGTCGCCCGTCGCTTCGCGAGCGGCTGGGAGGCGCCCACCACCCTCGGGTCCAGCTGCTTCCATCCGGCGCTGGCGTCGAACGGCGCCGGCTATCTGTTGGTCTATGGCTGTAGCGGCAGCGTCAGGGCGCGATTTCACGACGGCAACGCCTGGGATGCGGCGGACACGACCTTGGCCACCTCCTGGTCGATCAGCGGGACCAGCGTGAACTCCAACGGCAGCGGCTACATGGTGCTCTGGTCGCAATATCCGTACTACGGGGCGTGGTACCCCGACATCCTCGGCCGCGCCGCGACCTACGCCGGGGGCTGGAGCTTCACCACCGCCCAGAAGCTCATGAACGTCGGGAGCATGCCGATGGTGGTCTCGGACCATGACCAGTATCTCGCCCTCTGGTCGGCCGGCTTCTTGTCGACGGCCGTGTACCTCAAGCCCTTTGACGGCAGCTACTGGGCGTTGACCGACACGGTAGTGGCGGCGCTGTACAACGATTTCTGCCGCCTGGGCGGCGCGGCGTCCAATGGCGACGGCTACATGATCCTCTATCAATGCGGCCGCGGCAGCATGATGGCGCGCTCGTACAAGACCGGGACCTTGGGCACGCCGGTTGCGGTCGGCGGCACCGGCGTGGGCGCCGCCAAGGTGTTCGCGGCCGGCGCCGGCTACGTCGCGGTGATGAGCGTCGGCGACGCGCTCGTGGTCTCGGACAGCGCCGACGCTTGGACTGTGTCCCTGGTCGAGGACCGGGCGGGCGCGCTCGGCGGGTCGTTCGACGCCCTGTTCGATGGCGAGGGGCAAACCGCCCTCTGGACCGAGGCCGATCCGGACGACGCGCTCCTCGATCGGGCGTACTCGCGCCGCGGCTTCTAGCTCGCGGGCCCGGCTCGGTCGCCTTGCGGACCGCGACGCCCGATTGTGGGGCTTTGCAACCGGCAGTCCCTTGCGTAGAATGCAATCGCGAGAGGATGGAATGAGGATCAGCGGTCGGAAGGTCGGCGGCATCCAGATCGAGGTGGAGCACCGCCCGCCGCCGGATGCGACCGCGGCCCCGTTGTCGACGCCGTTCGCGCCGCTCGCGTCCGGGCCGGTCGGCAAGGCGGCCGAGCGGGAGCTCGCCGGCTATCTGCGCGATCTCGGTCTTCCGCCCACGACCGACAACCCCCTGCAGGCGATCCAAGACGCCGAGCTCTCGGCCGGCAAGAACATCGACCCGCGGGTCGGCGTCGCCGACATGAAGGTCGCCTGCGAGCGGGCGACGCGGGCGCTGTCGCTCACCCCGGCGCCGCAGAGCGCGCTGTTCGGCTTCACCCGGTTGGTCGACGCCAAGTTCCAGCTCACCCCGGCGGTGGTCGCGGCGCTGGCGGCGTCGGCGTTGGACCGCCCCGGCCGCGCCACAGAGCTCTTCGGCGACATCGACCGTGGTCCGCCCGAGGGCACGATCGCCTGGCGCCGGCCGGGCAGTCGCACCGAGCTCGTCGCGTCGCTGGTGCGGCAGCTGTTGTTGGGGGGCGGCGCGTCGCTGCAGCTGCAGATCGACGCCGAGCTCGCCCTATGGCTCGACGCCACCTTGAAGAAGATCCAGTCCCCGACCGCCTACGCGATGGGCGGCGCCGGGGCGTTCTGCACCAACCTCGCGAACGCCTTGCCGAACGTCAGCGCCCGATTCTTCGCGCCGACGCCGCTGCCGACCGCGGTCGCCCTGCGCTTCGCCGCCGGGGTCGAGGTCGTCGACAGCGCCGGCGGGGTGCACAGGCCGCGCACCTTCAAAGACGACACCGCCGCGGCGCGGGTCAACTACGCGGCCGAGTACCGCGGCGACCAGGCGCAGCCCGAGCCGTTCACCATCCTCGGTCGGCGGCGCCTGAAGGTGAACGGCAAGAGCACGCCGCTCGCCGTCGTCGCGACCGGTCGGGTGCTGCTCGGCACCCCGAGCGACGAGCAGCCCGGGTTCGGCGGCGCCAAAGGGCCGGCGCTCGAGAAGCTCGCCACGGACAACGACCTGGTGTTCTTGGCCGGCACCCACTACTTCACCAAGGACTCCCCCGACGGCTGCCAGGCGCGGGCGACCGAGCTCGCCGCCGAGGTCCGGGCGCTGCATCGCGCGAACCCCAAGCTGGTCGTGCACCACTCCTACGTCGTGCCGAAGAAGATCGAGCACGAGGGCCTCCTGCTCGCCGGGCTCAAGGGCGCCTTCGACTCGTTCTCGCTGAACGCCGTCGAGCTGCCGGGGCTGCTCACGACGCTCGTCCGTCAGGGGATGAGCGCGTTCGCTGGCGACGCCGGCGACACCCGAGAGGGCGCCGAGGCGCCGGCGGCGGTCCTCGCCGGGGCGTTGGCGCTGAAGGACGCGATGCAGCTGCCGCGGGTTCACATCCACGGCCTCTATGGCGACCTGATCGTGCTCGACCGCGCGCTCGAGGGCGTGCTGCCGGTGGAGCAGCAGGTCCTGGCGTGCGTCAAGGCGCGGCAGCTGGCGAGCAACAAGGCGGCGAACGAGACCGGTGAGATCCGCGCGGCCGCCGACGTCTGGCCGGTGGCGCCGGTGGTGCGCGGCGAGGCGCTGGCCGCGGTGCAGGCGTTCGCCGACGCCGTGGTCGCCGAGATGGCGAAGAAGGGCGTCAGGGTCAGCGCCGCCGAGCGCACCCTTGTCTGCGAGCGCTGGTGGTACCGCGACGCCGCGACCGGCAACGTGTTGCTCTTCGTCCCGAGCCGCGGCATCCACGACCGCACCGGCGGCACCACCAGCCTCGGCGACACCATCGACGCCTCGGCCCTGATCTACGCGCTCGCGCCGAACCGCGTCCGCCGCCCGGTGCACCCGAGCGCCCACCGTCACGTCTGAGCCGAGCCCACCGTCCCGGCAGCCATCGGCCGCGCGCGCGGGCGACACCCGGACGCGAGGTCAGAGCTCCAGCGTCTCGGCGCGGCGTTGGCGGCCGAGCCAAGAGGGGCAAGAAGAGTCGGTGGGCGGAGCTTCAGCTAGTGAACGAACCGCGTCCGGGTGTCGCTCAAACCGGCTTGACGTTCTCGGCGCGCGGACCCTTCGGGCCCTGGCCTTCCGTGTACTCTACCGTCTGTCCTTCGTGGAGCTGATTGAAACCGTCTCCCTCGACCGACGAGCGATGAAAGAACAGCTCACCCCGCTCACCCTTGATGAAACCGAAACCTTTTTCCGAAACCAGCTTCTTGACCGTACCTTGCGGCATCTCGCATGCTCCTCGTTGAGAACGATAACTGCTCACACAAGAACTAAGGGGCGCATTCTCTCCTAAGTGACGCCACCTAGTCCACTACGATATTCACGATCGCGCCGATGTCTCGCCGGGGCCAAGCTGCAGATCGCAAAAAAACGAGTTGACAAAGCACCTCGGCAAGCCCAGGGTCATAGGCGTTGAGCGACACAGTCGCTGTGGAGGTGAGGCCGACAGGCTCGTGATGCTCGGCTCCGGTAGGGTGACGCGAGGATTCGAAGAAGGGCTGACGAGGGGACGGTGACGCACCCCGGGCGCCTTCGGAGGCGACTCCAGGATCCAAGGCGTGGCTCGAACGGGCATGACGACCAGGAGGCCACAAACCCCAGGAGGGTCGGCGGTCTCGAGAGAGACCAAGCCGGGCCTTCGGCGTGAGAGACCCTGAAGTGGAGCTCCGCTCGGCCGTTTCGTCCGAAGGAGCAACCGCACGAGGGGAGGGCCGGTGAAAGCCGGACCAGCGCCGAGGGAGTGAACACCCTGGAGGGGAAAAGACCCAGGAGAGCTACGCGCTCGGTGCCAGCCTAAACAACTGGACCGGGTGGCGGACTCGCGCGTGGAGCAAAACCCTGAAGGCGGGTGGAACGCCACGAGGGGAACGGCGCTGGAGACGGCGCACGGCTGCGCGCGAGGAAGAAAGCTCTGGAGGGTGACCCCAAGAGCGGATCCGGCATGGAACAAGGCCGGGAGGCTCGGGGCGGATGAAGGCGCCAGGAGGTTGCGAGAACCTGAAGGCGCAGGCGGTCGGGAATGCAGGCCCGACCATTTCATGCCGCTGCCCCGGGCTCAAGACGCTGAAGGGGTCAAAACCTCAAGGGAGGCGCCGCTAGTTGGCGCACGGCCTTGGGCCGGGCGTCGGGTCACCGGCAGACCGGGGGCTCGAAGGCGGCGGCTAGGTGCTTGGGCTGCCTCTGAAGGGGAGCCGAAGCCCACGAGAGGATCTCGAGAAATGCGTCAAGTGTTTCTCGGGGGCCTCGAGCGTGAAGACCCTGAAGTCCGGCCCGTGAGGGCTAAGGACACGAGGGGAGCGCCGAAGCAATGCCGGCGCTAGCGTCTCGAGGCTTGATACTCTGCAGGGTGCGGCAACCTCACGAGAGGGAAGGTCCGATCCGGCGACGGGTCGGAGACCGCCAGTCACCTTGCTCGAACCTCCGAACAGGACATCACCGCCCGCGCTGTGTCGCTCAACACTTCCCTCCCGCTCTGCGTTCGCGCGATCCTCGGCCCCCTCCCTGGTCTTGACAGGTCACGGGGTCGTACCCAGCCTTCAGCCATCACTCTTGACCAGGAGGCCGTCATGGCACGCACCGTCAAACCGATTCCCCGTGGCTATCACACCTTGACGCCGGCGCTCGTGGTCCGCGACTGCGCCGCGGCGATCGAGTTCTACCGCAAGGCCCTCGGCGCCGAGGAGCGCAGTCGCGTGCCCGGCCCCGACGGCAAGATCATGCACGCGGAGCTGGTGATCGGCGACAGCACGCTGATTCTGGCCGACGAGAATCCGTCGATGGGCGCCTACGCGCCCCGAGGTGACACGCGCGTGCCGCTGACCTTGAACGTCTATACCGATGACGCCCGCCGGGTGTGGCAGCGCGCCAAGGCAGCCGGGGTCGACGTGCAGATGGAGCTCGCCGAGCAGTTCTGGGGCGACCTCTACGGGACCTTCGTCGATCCGTACGGCTTCCAGTGGGCGATCGGCCAGCGCGTCAAAGACCTGACGCGCGACCAGATCGCCAAGGCCCAAGACGCGTTCTTCGCCTCGCAGAAGGCCTGAGCGCCCACCCTTCGCCTCCGCAGTCGCGCCGGACCGCCCAGGTTTTGTTGGGCGGTCGGCGTCGGCCTCTGGTACAAACGAGGGTCCGTCTACCGGCTTGCGGCAGCCCTCGACGACGTCGATGCGCGGAGGCGATGTGATGCAGTTTCTGTCGATCTGTGTGGGGGGCGCCCTGGGGACCGGCTCGCGCTACCTCGTGGGTCTCTGGGCGGCGCGCGCGCTCGGCACCGACTTTCCCCACGGCACCCTGATCGTCAACATCCTCGGCTCCTTCCTGATCTCCGTGGTGATGAGCCTGAGCGTGGAGTCCGAGGCGATCCCGCTCCCGGTGCGGTTGTTTCTCACCACCGGGTTTCTGGGCGGCTTCACCACCTACTCGTCGTTCAACTACGAAACCTTGGAGATGATCCAGAGCGGCGCGTTTTCGCTCGCCGCCGCGAACGTGGCCGGCACCGTGCTCGCCTGTGCGACCTCGGGGCTGTTCGGGTTGTTCGTGGCCGCGCGGCTCGTCGCGGTCGTGGGCTAGGCCGTGCGCTATTGAGGTGCGGGCGGCGGCGGCGTCACGACGCCGACCATCGGCGGCGGCGGCAGCCCGGGCCGGAAGCAACCACCGTCGACCGAGAAGCGTTCGCTCGCCGTCCCTGTCGTGGTCGCTCCCGACGACAGCGTCAGGTGGATCGCGCCGTGGGCCCGCTGCACCAGGGCGTTCGCAAACTCGCGCACGTCGGCGGCCGCCGACGCGGGGGTCTCGACCGTCGAGCACGACGCCGACGACGCGGTGACCACGATGGTGTCCTTGCCGGCCGTCCGCGCGCACGACACGAACCCGGCGAGCCTGGTGAGCGTGAAGCGGCCCGCGACGACCTCACCGCCGTCCGCGTCCTCTTTGAACGTCGACAGCTCGCAGCTCCAGCTCCCGGCCTTGAACTTCAACTTGGCGCCATGCTGCGCCTCGACCTGTTGTGCGGTCTTGGTCGTTTCGTTGTGGATGCTGAGGCGCCAAACGGGCGGCGCGACCGCGGCGGTGACGACGGCGACGAGGAGTGGGAACATCGGCACGCTCCGAGGTCAAAGGTGAAGGACGACAACTTCGAGCGCCAGGCCGGCCATACCAGAAAAGGGTGGGGGTGCCCACACGGTATCGCGGCCGGCGCGAGGGTGATCGCTGCCGCCACGCGGCGTCTCTCGGTCCCCCGGTCGGCTCGCTGGTAGCCCGACGTCGCCGCTGGTAGATTCCTGTCGTGGCGCTTCAGGCACGACGGATCTCGTTGGTTTCCGCGCTGATCGCCGCCACCCTGATCTCGTGCACCCCGACTCTCCCGGAGGGAGTGTTCGCGTGCGTTGCCGCGAGTGACTGTCCGCCCGCGTGGCAATGCGACAACGGCTTCTGTTTCTCGCACGCGACCGTTGGCGCTGACGGCACCGACTGGGGCAACGCGCCGGCGGACGACGGCGCCGACGCCATCGGCGACTGGCCCGGTAGCGATGGTGCCGGTGGCGATGGTGTCGGTGGCGACGACGCCGGCGGCGATGGTGCCGGTGGCGATGTCGACGGCTGCGCCGCACACCCCGAAGGTTGTGGCTGTCCCAACGAGCCCGGCCACGCCGGTAGTTGCGGTCATGTGGATGCCTGCGGTCACGTCTTCGGCAGCAGCGTCGATTGTGGGTGCCCGGGACGCCCTTCGTGCGACTGCACCGACCCCTGCGCCTTCGACGCCTGCCACGCCCACGCGGGAGGCTGCGGCAGCACCGACCCCTGCGGGCACGTCTTCGGAGGCCCGGCCGATTGTGGTTGTCCGGCCGAGAACGTCTGTGTCTGCAGTGGCGCATGCTCCGCCACCGGCTGCCACAGCCACTCGGGCGGCTGCGGCTCCGTCGATGCCTGTGGCCACGTCTTCGGCGCCGCGGCCGACTGCGGGTGTCCGGGCGAAAACTTCTGCGCCTGCCATGGTGCCTGCGCCGCGAACGCCTGCCACGACCACTCCGGGAGCTGCGGCTCGACCGACGCCTGCGGGCACGTCTTCGGCTCGTCTGCCGACTGTGGTTGCCCGGGCGAGAGCTTCTGCGCCTGCTACGGCGCCTGCGCCGCGAACGCCTGCCACGACCACTCCGGGAGCTGCGGTTCTATCGACGCCTGCGGTCACGTCTTCGGCTCGTCCGCCGACTGCGGTTGCCCGGGCGAGAGCTTCTGCGCCTGCTACGGCGCCTGCGCCGCGAACGCCTGCCACGACCACTCCGGGAGCTGCGGCTCTATCGACGCCTGCGGTCACGCCTTCGGCTCGTCCACCGACTGCGGTTGTTGG
>JACRCV010000001.1 GCA_016218825.1 Deltaproteobacteria bacterium | reverse complement strand
CCGTCGACGATGACGTTCGCCAGCCGATCCGTGCTGCCGTCGCTGTTCACGAAGACGTTGGCCGCCTGGTAGCTCGAGTCCCCGGGCGGCAGTCGGCCCATGAAGATCAGGCGGTTGAGCTCCTGGCCGTACATGGCCCAGCCACCGTTGTCGCTGAACGTCGAGCCCTGGATGGTCATGCGCGCCGGGCTCACGAAGTCGATGCCGCGGCCGGCGTTGTCGCGGAAGACGCTGTCGTAGATGGCGATGCGCTTCTCGTTGGTGGCGCCGTCCATCGCGCTGAACGACAGGCCGGCGTTGGCGCTCCGCTCGAAGGTGCAGTGGTCGAACGTCAGGTAGGTCGGGTAGTATCGCGCTTCGACGTTGGCGCCGCCGCCGAACCCGCCATAACGGAACACCGCATACCTGAGCGTCCCATTTGCCGGGTAGCCGACGGTGTTGTCGTTGTTGAAGTACACCCTGTCCCAGTCGCCGGGGGCGGCCGCCGTCGTCGCGCCATCGCCGTTCGTGTCGCCACCGACCGAGTCGTCCTTGAGCGAGGTGAAGTAGACGCGCTGGTCCTTCCCGGTCGCTGGATCGAGGCACGTGTCCGGCTGCGGGTTGCCTCCTGCATCGAGCGGGCAGGCGCCGTTGACGTTGAACGTCACGTCGTAGGGGTACAGTGACGCCCCGGTGTTCCAGAACTTGATGACCGTGCCCGGCTCGACGGTGATGGTCGCGTTGTTGTTGATCGCGGGTTGGTTGCGGACGACGATGACGCCGTCGTTGCCCCAGACGCCGTTCGACCACGCCGTGCCGCGGGTGACGGCCACGGCCTGCTTGCCCGTCGTGCCGTCGCCGTTCAGGAAGACGTTCGGGGCGCTGTAGCCGCCGTCGCCGGCCGGGACGCGGCCCATGTAGCGCAGGCGATTCACGTGCAGGTTCTCGACGGCGTAGCCGAGGTTGTCGCGGAAGCGGCAGCCCTGCACCGACAACCGGCCCGAGCCGCCGTCGGTCGAGCCGTCGTCGTAGATGGCCGCGGTCGCGCTCGACGCGAAGGTCGAGTCGTAGAAGTTGAGGTTCGTCGGCAGGTATCGCGTCTGCACCATGCCGTTGGCCGCGCCACCGTAGCGCAGAACTGCGTGCGAGAAGGTCGCGTTCGCGGGGTAGCTGGCGTTGTTGTCGTTGTTGAAGTTGATCGACAGCCAGTCGCCGGGAGCGGGCTGCGACGCGCCGCCGTCGCCGTTCGTGTCGCCGCCGACGTCATCCTTGAGCGACGTGAAGTAGACCCGCTGATCCTTGCCGGTGGCCGGATCCAGACAGGCGTCGGGCTGCGGGTTGCCCGCGCCGTCCTGCGGACAGGCGCCGTTCACGTTGAGCGTGGCATCGTACGGGTAGAGCGAGGCCGCCGCGTCCCAGAACTTGATCACCGCCCCGGGATCGACGCTCACGACGCAGTTGCCGGCCATCGTCGCCTGGTTGCGAATGAGGATGACACCGTCGCTCGGCCACGTGCCGCTCGCGACCGACGTGCCGCCGGTCACCACCATGGCCAGGTTCTTGCCGGCGCTCACGGTCTGGTTCTGGAAGACGTTCGGCGCCTGGTAGCTCGAGTCGCCGGACGGTAGGCGTCCGAGGAAGGTCAGGCGGTTGACGTCGAGGCCGTACATCGCAAAGCTGCCGTTGTCGCTGAACGTCGTGCCCTGGACCGCGAGCCGCCCCTGCTCGGCCCCGGCGTTGATGCCGTAGAGAGCGTTGTTGCGGACGAGCGAGTCGTTGATGACGACGCGCTTGTCGCTGCCCTGACCGTCGGCGTCTGAGAACGAGAACGCCGAGGTCTTGCTGTACTCGAAGGTGCAGTGGTTGAAGGTGAGGTAGGTCGGATAGAAGCGCGCGTAGATCAGCCCGCTGGTGTTGCCGCCGTAGCGGAAGACCGTGTAGTTGAAGGTACCGTTCGCGGGGTAGGTGCCGTTGTTGTCGTTGTTGAACAGCCACCGGTCCCAGTAGTCGCCGGCGCCGACGGCGGTTGCCCCGTCGGCATTGGTGTCGCCGCTCACCGAGTCGTCCTTGAGCGCCGTGAAGACGATCGGGCTCGCCTCGGTGCCGTTGGCGTTGACGACGGCGTCGTAGGGATAGATCTGCACCCCCGGCGCGAGCTTGAAGACCGCCCCGGCCTCGATCGTGATGGTGGCGTTGCCGTTGACCGCGGCGTCGCTGAACAGCACGAAGGGCGCACCGACCGCGAGCCGCGGGCCGGTCGGCTCCGCAGGGTCGGTGACCAGGGCGACGTTGGAGCCGGGCCAGGTCCGCGCCGCGGACAGCGTCTCGCCGGTCACGCCGACCCCGAGGAAGCGCGCCGTGCCGTCCGTGTGCGAGAACGAGTTGTTGGCGATGTTCTGAATGTCCGAGAGGCCGACCCGATCGATCGCCCAGTTGCCGTTGTCGTCGAAGCTCGAGCCCGTGGCGGCGAGGTTGACGTTGCTCGCGGCCACGCGCACGCCGTAGGTGCCGTTGTTGCGGATCGTCGAGCTCGAGAGCGTGATGAGGTATTCGTTCTGGCCGTAGATGCCGGCGTAGGCGCTGTGCTCGATGACGCTGTTGGTGATCGTGGCCGGGCCGATGCTGCCTCCCGTGGGGTCGTTGACGCGCAGGTTCGCGCACGTGGTGCAGCCGGCCACGCCGCCACCGCCGTAGCGGATCGTGGCGTACGACAGCGATACGCCGCCGCTGTTGCTGGTGTTGACGAAGATCCCGGTCCAGTCGCCGGGGGCACCGTTGGTCCCCGCGGTCCCGTCCCAGTCGTCGCCCACCGAGTCGTCGAGTTTCGAGGTGAAGGTCACGCCTTGGCCGCTCGCGCCGATCACCGACAGGGTGCCGTTCACCGTCATGCCCATGCCGCTCTCGAACTTGACGACGACGTCGGCGTCCACCGTCAAGGTCTGGCCGACCGGCACCGTGACGTTCCCCAGCACGTGGTAGGGGCTGCTCAAAGCGCTCCAGGTGCCCGACACGTTGCCGGCCGGCACGGTGGTAGCAGCGCTCGCTGAGCCGGCGAGCAGGCACACGACGGCCCCAATCGACCACGTCTTCAACGCCATGACTGACTCCTCCAACCCCTGCCGGAGGCTATGCCCCGGCCTCGAGATCTCGCGGAAACCCACGCGCCTACGGCGCGAACGACGTCCGGGGTCACGCTGGCGACCCGGGGACCAAGCGGCGACACGCGGCGCGCGGCGCGCCTCAAAAGTGAACGATGGAAGAAAGGTATAGCAGGTGCTGTACCACGTTGCCTCCCGTTGCGGTGACGGTGCGGGTGGCGCCGTTCGGGTCGCCGACCCGCACCGGGTCCGTGCTGGCGTTGGTCGCGAAGCGTGCCTGGTAGGCGGCGTCGACGACGACGTCGCCGATCGAGACGCCGGTGCCGAGCGCTACCCCCAGGAAGTGGTGGGTGCGCTGCATGCCGGGCTCGGGGTCGTAGAAGACGCCGGCGCGGGCCGGGACCACCGTACGCGAGAAGATGAACAACCGCTCGACGCCGAGGTGCGCTTGCGTGATCCCCGCCACCCGGGCGTCGGCGTAGGGCTCGTGACTGATCGGGTTGCGCGCCTTCTTCTCGCCGGTGACTACCTCGGTCTCCACCTGCCGGAAGAGCTCCCACTCGATGCGGTAGGCGTCGGCGCTCACCGTCAGCTCATCCGAGAAGCGATAGGCCAGCCCGAGACCGTAGCTCGGCGGCAACCGGAAGCTCTCGCGGTACGCCGCGGGCGTCGCCAGCACGATCGAGGTGTCCGACGACGCGAAGCGGTCGAGCGTGTGGGTGAGCGTGCCCACCACCGGAGTCTTGACCACCGCCCCGAGAGTCACCGCCGCGGACAGGTCCCACAGGAGCCCGAGGTTCATGCCGAGAGCGTCGAGACCGAAGCGTTCGCGGCTCGACACCGACGAGGTGATGGCGTTGGTGCCGAGCAGCACGGTGCGCTGCACGTCGTACTCCTGGCGCCAGCCGTTCTGGTAGCCGAGCTTGTCGGTCCAGACGGTCACCGCGGCGCCGAGGGCGACCGTCGGCGACAGCTGGAACGCCAAGGCCGGCGTCACGGCGCGCAGGCTCCCCACCTGCGAGAAGGTCACGTCGTCCTGCGCGTTCAGCGCCGTGCCGGTGCCGGTGCTGGTCGTGAAGTAGGACTTCTGCACGCGCTTGTCGAAGTCGATCAGCGCCTGGTAGCTGAGCGACGCCACGAAGAACCGGCTGCCGAGCTTGAACGGATAGGCGAGGCTCGCGTAGTTCACGCCCGGATAGGTGGCCGTCTGCACCGCCTCGCCGGCCGGCACGCCGGCGCCGGAGAAGCGCTCCCGTCGCTGCTTCAAGGACAGGACGACCGAGGCCTCCGGCCGCTCGAGGACGATGAGCGCGCCGGGGTTCCAGGAGGCGGCGGTCGCGTCGTCGGCGACGGCGATGAAGGCGCTGCCCCACCCGAGGGCGCGGGCCCCGGAGCCCACCGGGTTGGGCGACGAGCCGAACTCGATGGGCACCTGCGCGGCGGCGGGCGCGGCGACGACTGACAGGGCGACGATGACGAGGCGGTGTCTCATTTGACCACCACCCTCGCCGCCGCCGGCGCCGCCCCGTCGAGGAGCCGGGCGCCGACGCGCGTGGCGTCGACCGCCTCGACCCGGGCCTGACCTACGACCTCGGCCGCGGGTCCGCCCTCCGGGGCGACGAGCAGCAACCGCGCGCCGACCGGCAGGCTCCCGGTCTCGTTGAGCTCGATGGTGAGTGCCGTACCGTCCTTCGTCGCCAGCGTGCCGCCCAGCCGGGGGATCGCGGTCCGGAGCTTGAGCGCCAGGCCGTAGAGCAGCCCCTGGATGTTCTTGAGCGACTTCCTCTCGTGAAAGACGTCCTTCTCGACCAGGATCTGACCGCTCTCCGAGTCGACCAGGCGGGCGTAGACCTCGATGGCGGCCGCGTTCTCCTTGACCCAGCCGAGCAGCGTGACGTCGCTCTTCAATGCGGTGCCCAGCTTCAGGAGATCGAGGCCGTCCTCGGCCAGGCTCGTGGCCACGAGCTGCCACTCGGTCGCGAGCGCCGCGATCCGGGTGCGGTCGAGCAGGTAGAAGCGGCGCTGCTCGACGAGGGCGCTCTCCAGGTTCTGCTCCACGGCCGCGATCGCCTCGGCCGCGGCGACGCGCTCGGGCGCGAGCGGCGCCAGCACCACGCTCAGGCGGTGCTCGTCCGCGTCGAGGGGCGCGAGGGTCCGACGGATCGCGAGCGTCCGCGCCGTGGTGCGACCGGCACCGTCCTCGGCGCTGACGGTGATGGTGTTGGCGCCCGGCTCGAGCGCCAAGACGCGCCGGAAGTAGACGGTGCGGCGGCCGGCCCCGTCCACGTCGACGCCGGCGACGGTCAGGCGACGGATCCCCTGCCGGCTCTCTGCCGAGCCGTCCACGAAGACCTCTGCCTCGAGCACCGTCTCCGGCACCGGGCTCACCTCGAGCCGCGGCGCCGCGTCGGTGCCGGTGGCGAACATCGCCTCGACGGCGGCCGGCGCGAGCGTCAGGTCGGCGACGTTGCCGGCCTGATCCTCCGCGCGCAGCTGCACCGCGACCGCGCCCAGGGGCAGCTCGAAGGCGTGCGCCGTCGGCTGCCCGTCGAGGGCGACGCCGCGACCGCCGATCGCGAGCGACGCCAGGGCACCCGCGTCTTCGACCGTGCCGAGGACCACCCTCTCCCCGGCCCGTTCCACGAGCGCCTCGAGACCGATGACCGGAGCGTCGGTGTCCAAGAGCACCGCGACGTGGGCCTCGGCGGGGTTGCCGAACAGGTCGGTGGCGGCGACGACGACGTCGTTGGTCCCCGGCACGAGCGTCACCTCTTCGGCGAAGGCCACCTCGGCGCGGGCCGTCGGCAGCAGCACCGGCTTGCCGGCGACGCGCGCCTCGATGACGCGGCTCTGCCCGTCCGCGAGCACGCCCCGCAAGGTCAGGCGGGGAGAGCGGACGAAGCGCGGGGTCTCGGCCGCGACGGTGATGGTGGGCGGGCTCTCGTCCTTGACGCCGTCTCGCACGAGGCGCAGCCGCTCCGCCTCGTTCAAATAGAACTCGGCGCGGCCGGAGTCGACCTGCGACTGCGACCGCGCCAGGGCGGCGAGCGCACCGTCGACCTCCCCCTTGGCGAGCAGGGCGATGCCGAGCTCGCGGTTGGGGAAGTAGTCGACGAAGTGCAGTCCGTAGGTGCGGGCGCGGCGCTGATCGACGGCCCTGAGCGCCAGGGCGGCGCGCAGGTCGGCGATGCCGTCATCGAGGTACCCGCCCTCGAGGTAGGAGAGCGCGCGGTCGTAGTAGTTGTACCACTTGCCGCGGAAGGCGCCGGGCACCTCGCCATAGACGACGCCGCCGCGCGCGTAGGTCTTCTCGGTGACGGCGCAGCCACCAACGATGAGGAACAACCCGACGACGGCAACGCCTGAAGGGCTTCGTTGCATTGAGGGTCCTAACCCGCGTGACGGTCACCGCCGGTGCGGAATATCCATCGAACTCGGACGTATAGCACGACGCCTGCCTTCGGCCACCGCCCGCCGGCCTGGCCCGGGCCGGTGACCGCGCCGCCGGCGGTCCGGCTACCGCCCCTGCACGTCCCGGCTCAGGTACTTGATGAGCTCGGAGTCGGTCGACAACACCAGGGTGGTGTCGCTGCCGAGGCTGCCGACCAGGGTCTCCATCGACTTGACGAACTGGTAGAGGTCCGGGTCGCGGCTGTAGGCGCCGGCGTAGATCGCGACCGCCTTGGCGTCGGCGGTGCCCTTGATCTCCTGGGCGTTCTTGTAGCCCACCGACGAGGCCGCGAGCACGTCGCGCTCCTTTTGGCCGCGGATCTCGGCGGCGCGCCCCTGGCCCTCGGAGCGGCTGCGCTCGGCGATGCGCTTGCGCTCGGAGATCATGCGGTCGAAGACCTTCTGCTGCACGCTGTCGACGTAGTTGATGCGCTTGAAGCGCACGTCGACGAGCTCGATGCCGAACTCGGGGGTGATCTTCGCGGCCTTCTCCAAGATCTGGGTCGCGATCTTCTGCCGCCCGGTGATGATCTTCGCCATCGCCTCGGCGGCGCCGATGCCCTCCAGATCTTCGGTCACCTGAAAGGCGCGGTTCGTGGAGCGCACCACCTCGATCAGGTCGTAGGACGCGACCGCGTTGCGGGTCTCGCCGTCGACGATGTCGTCCAGCCGGCTCTGGCCGCCCTGCTCGTCGCGCACCGCCTGGAAGAAGCGCAGCGGGTCGGCGATGCGCCAGCGGGCGTAGGTGTCGACCCAGATGTACTTCTTGTCCTTGGTCGGGATCTCGGTGGAGTTGCCGTCGTACTCGAGCCAGCGCTTGTCGAACACGTGCACCGTCTGGATGATCGGCACCTTGAAGTGCAGGCCGGGCTCGCTGACGACACCGGAAACCGGGCGCCCGAACTGCACCAGGATCACCTGCTCGGTCTCCGAGACCGTGTACGCCGAGGAGTTGAGCAGCAGCGCCGGGACCAGCGCCAAGAGCCACCAGTAGCGGTTCATGGCTTCACCCCCTTGCCGAGATCGAGCGGCAACAGCGACAGGAGTCCCTTGGCCTTGTCGTCGACGATGATCTGGCGGCCGACCTTCGGGAGGATCTGGGCCATCGACTCGAGGTAGATGCGCTTGCGGGTCACCCCCGGCGCCTTGCGGTACTCCTGATAGACGGCGTCGAAGCGCGTGGCGTCGCCCTTGGCGTTGTTCTCGCGCTCGATGGCGTAGCCTTCGGCGGCGCGCACCGCCTGCTCCGCTTCGCCCTTGGCCCGCGGCACGACCTGGTTGTACTCGGCCCAGGCGTCGTTGATCGCGCGCTCCTTCTCCTGAATGGCCTGGTTCACCTCGTTGAACGCCGGCTTCACCGCGTCGGGCGGGTTCACGTCCTGCAGCACCAGCTGCAGCACCTCGATGCCGATGCCGTAGGTGTCACACAGGCGCTGCAGCTCCACCTTGGCCGCCCTGGCGATGTCCTCGCGGCCGATGGTGATCACCTCGTCGACGCTGTGGTCGCCGACGACCTGGCGCATCGCGGCCTCCGACATGTAGCGGAAGGTCTCGCGCACGTCGCGGATGTGGAACAGGTAGGCGCGGGCGTCTTTGATTCGGTATTGGACGATCCACTCGACCACCGCGACGTTCAGGTCGCCGGTCAGCATCTGCGACTCGCCCAGCGTGTCGGCGTTCGGCTTGTGATAGCTCGACGCCACGCCGGCCAAGGCGGTGCGGAAGCCGAACTCCTCTTTGAGCTGCCGCTGCACCGGCACCCGGGTGACCGACTCGATCCCGAAGGGGATCTTGAGGTGCGGCCCCGGATCCGAGCTGCGCACGTACTTGCCGAAGCGCTGGATGACGCCGACCTCGGCCGGCTCGATCTGGTAGTAGCTGGTGACGAGCAGGACGAGGACGAGGACGCCGAGGATGACGGTTCGGATCATCGCCGGCGAGGCCGACGGGAAATGAAAGCCGCTGTTTCCCCAGCCTTGGTTGTCGGTGCTGCGTGCCATGAAGTCCCCTTGCGGTTGGTGCTGCAACCACGACATAAGGGAACATCGGCCTCCGAGTAAAGCGCCGCCTTGCTTCGCCCGCCTACCGGCGGTTGCTTGTCGCTTGTTGGCGAGCTACCTACCTTGGCATCAAGGAGGGAAGATGGCCGCGACACCTTCGACGATGCTCGCGCTTGGAACCCCTTGCCCCGAGTTCCGGCTGCCGGACCCGAGCGGCAAGCTGTTCGGCCGCGACGATTTTGCCGCCGCGCCGGCGCTGTTGGTGATGTTCATCTGCAACCACTGCCCCTACGTGAAGCACATCCGTTCGGCGTTGGCGGCGTTCGGGCGCGACTACGAGAGCCGCCTGGCGATGGTCGCGATCAGCGCCAACGACGCCGGCGCCTACCCGGAGGACAGCCCGGCGCGGATGGCCGAGGAGAGTCGCAGCGCCGGTTACGTGTTCCCCTACCTCTTCGACGAGACCCAGGCGGTCGCCAAGGCGTTTCGCGCCGCGTGCACCCCGGAGTTCTACCTGTTCGACAACAGCCGCGAGCTCGTCTACCGCGGCCAGTTCGACGCCAGCCGGCCGGGCAGCGGCAAGGCGGTGACCGGCGCCGACCTGCGCGCCGCGGTGGACGCGGTGCTCGCCGGCAAGGCGACCTGCGCCGACCAGCGGCCGAGCATCGGCTGCAACATCAAATGGAAGCCCAAGAACGCGCCGGACTACTTCGGGTGACCAAAGGGCCGCCGCTGGGCGCCCAGGATAGGCGCGGCCCGCGCCTGACGGCGTCCGCTGGCGACCGGCAGCGCCGGCGCGCGAGGCCGGCGATCTAGAGGATGTCGTCGGGCGTGTAGCGCACGACCTCGGCGAGCAGATCCTTGGGGAGGGTCGCGAGCTCGGCGGCGCTCAAGCCCTGACCGACCACGACCGCGAGCGGCCGCCGGCTCAAGAGCTCGCTGACCGCGCGCTGCAGGTCGTCGAGGGTGAGCTTCGCGGCCCACTGGACGACCTGGCGGTCGTGATCCGGGGCCCGACCGCGCGCCATCAGCCGCGCCAGGTGCTGCGCGTCCACGAACGAGAACCGGGCCCGGCCCTCGATGCCCTGGATGATGGTGCGGCGGACGAACTCGAGCTCGTCGGCGCGCAGCTCGCTGTCTCGGACCTCGTCGATCACCTTCAGCACCTGTCGCAGCGCCGCGGCGGTGGCGCCGCGCTCGACCTTGGCGCTGATCCGGAACAACCCGTACCCTTTCCACGACCAGTTGCCGACGCCGACGCCGTAGGTGGCGCCCATCGCCTGGCGGATGCGCTCGGCCTTCTCGTGCACCAGCGCCGACACGCCGTCGAACAGCGCCCGCTCCTCCCAGCGCTGCCAGCCGACGCTGTCGAGCGACACCGAGACCGAGCTCTGCGCGGTGTCGGCGTCGACGATGACGAGCTTCGCGGCCCCGAGCGGCGCCGCTGCGGCCGAGCCCAGGTCGAGGCTTTGCGGCGGTTGTTGGCCTTTGCTCCAGCTGCCGAAGGTCCGCTCCAACATCGGCACGAGCGTGGCGGGCGGCAGATCGCTCGACACCGCGAGCACGACGTTCTCGGGGTAAAGCACGCGCTCGGCGTAGGCCAGGACGTCGCCGTAGCCGATGGCCGCGAGGGACTTCTTGCTCGGATCCAGGGCCAGCGCCGGGAGGCCGCGGCTCTTCCAGAACGCCTTCTCCGAGAGCTTGTCGGCGTCCTTGCTGCCGTCGGTCACCCAGTCCTTCAGCATGTTGTTACGGGCGTTGGTCACGTTGGTGCGCAGGATCTGCGGCGAGCGGAGGAGCTCGACGGCGAGCTCCAGCGCCCGGTCGGCATAGACGCTCGGGATTTTCCAGGTGAAGCGCAACAGCTCGTCCTCGGCGCCGTAGTTCCACTCCCGGGCCATGCGATAGCTGTAGGTGTTGTCGGCGTTGCCGGAGAGCGTCACGCTGGAGACGAGGATCTGCGCCACGCCGTGCTCGTCCGCCGGCTCGGCGAGCGCGCCCCCGTTGACCATCGCCGCGACCGACATCACCGGCACCAGGCCGCTGTGCAGCAGCCGACAGCGGATGCCGTTCGCGAGCGTCACTTCGCTGGCCTTGGCCCAGCGCTCGGCGCCGCGGACGCTCCAGTCGAGGAACTCGGCCGACGGCTGGCCGAAGTCGTAGAGCGGCGGCAGTCGATCGCGGTTCTCCTCGATGGCGCGCAGGTCGCCGGCCTTCTTGGCCGCGTCCTTCGAGTACGTGGTCGCGGCGGTCTTGGCGGCGGGCTGGGCCGCGGCGCCCGGCGTGTGCAGCACCACGAACGCTCGGTCGCGATCGAGCACCTTGCGGCCGATCTGCTTGACCTCCCCCATGTTCAGGCCTTCGAGGCCGTTGATCTCGGCCATCCAGGAGATCGGGTTGTCGAGGGCCGCGAAGTAGCGCAACATGTCGTCGCTCCGGGTCTCGAGCCGCTCGACCTCGTAGAGCTTCGCGTAGATGAAGCGGCGGCGGGTGACCTCCAGGTCTTTGTCCTTCACCGCCGAGTCGAGCAGCCCGGCGATCTCCAGGATCTTGCCCTTCGCGGCGTCGGCGTCGCCCGGATCCTTGAGCAGCGCCTGCACCACGAAGCGCGACTCGAGGTCGGACTCGTCCACGGCGCTCGCCACCCAGTAGGCCCAGTCGCGGTTCGTGACCAGGGTCCAGTGGAACCAGCCGCCCACCGCGTCGTCCAACACCCGCATCGCCCGCGCCTCCTCGGAGAAGCGCGGTCCGAGCGGCCACACCACCGTGAGCAGCGCCTGCTTGGCGTCCTCGACGACGATAGTCTCCTCGTGATACGCGGGCGTCCATTCGGTGTCGGCGAGCCTCGACGGCGCGCGGCCGGGCTTGGCGCCGAAGGTCTGCATCACCAGGTCGAGCGTCGCCTTGGGATCGATGGGGCCGACGACCGCGAGCTGCGCGTTGCCCGGGTGGTAGTGCGCCGCCAGGAACGCCGACAGGTCGGCGACGGTGATGCTGTCGATGGTCTCGTGGCTGCCGATCACGTCGCCCCGGTACGGGTGGCTCTCGGGATAGAAGCGCGCGAACAGGTCGGGCCAGAAGCGGTCGAGGGGTTGAGCCTCGTAGCGCGTCCGCCGTTCGTTCCTCACCACCTGCTTCTCGGCGGCAAAGACCTGCGGGTCGATGTCTTTGGAGAAGTCGCCCATCTGCGACGCGAAGCTCTGCAGCACGTCGTGGAGGTTCGCGGGGGGCACCCGCTTCCAGTAGACGGTCTCGTCGTGCAACGTCCAGGCGTTCTCTTCGGTGAGGTAGTGCACGCGGCGGTAGCGTTGCGGCTTGGCCGCTGCGGGCTCGGCGTCTTTCGGTTTGGCGTCGGCCTTCGCGGCCGGGGTCAGGTCGAGGTCGGCGTCGGTCTTGGCGGGCGGGGCGATCTCGACGAGCTCGTCCCCGAGGCGGAACGCCAGGTGCTCGACGAGGTGCGCGAGGCCCTTCTTGTCCTTGGGCTCGTTCGCGGCGCCGACGCTGTAGCGCAGCTTGACCTGCACCAGCGCCTGGTCCGGATCCGGTTGGATCGCGACCTTCAGGCCGTTCTTCAGCTTGCCGCTCTTGTTCGGCACCGACAGCGCGTCGATGCGGTAGACGGTGAAGGTGGCGCAGGCCGCCCCGATCGCGAGGATCGCGGTCAGCGCCGCGACCCAGGGCCGCCGCGAGCCTCGCTCGTTGCCCATGACCCCTCCGTTTGGCCTGGCATCGTAGCGGCACCCCCCGGCGCGTTCAAGGCCGGCCGGGAGTAGGTGCCCGGGAGTAGGTGCCAACGACTTCTGTCGCGACCGCGGAGTAGGTGCCCTGAGGCATTCCAACGCTTCAGGTGACCCACACGAATCCACGAAGAGCCCTAGAAGATTTGTGACGGAGTCAGCCTCTTCGACGGCGGCGCCGGGACGACGGTTGCTCCTGACGCCAAATGGCGATAGTATTATAGCCATATGGCACACATCGACACCAAGGCGATCGTCAGCGTCCTCGGCGGCCCCAAGACGGTGGGGAATGTCCGTACCCTGCACGACCTCGCAGACCGCGTCCGGAGCGGCCTCCCGTGGGCGTCGTTCACTTCGGTCCAGGCATGCTTCCAGGTGCAGGCCGACGAACTGCGCAAAGTAGCATTGCTTTCGAACCGCACGCTGTCACGTCGCCGCGGGGCGTCGTTCGCGCCCGACGAATCAGATCGGCTGTTGCGGTTGGCACGGGTGTTTGCGCACGCGCTACAAGTGTTCGAGGAGCAGGACAAAGCCGCGCGATGGATGACACGGTCCAACCGGGCGTTGGGTGGCGTGGTTCCCATGACGCTGTTGGACACGGACATCGGGGCCCAGGAGGTGGACGAGGCGCTCGGACGGATCGAGCACGGCATCCTTGCGTGAGCCGGCGCTGCTATCGACTCTGCCGACGTGCGCACGCCAAGGTGGCGTTCTCGGGGATGGGTGCGCGGCAATATCCCGGACGGTGGAATCACGCCGGGACCGCGGTTGTCTACGCGGCCGGCTCGTTGTCTCTCATGCTGCTCGAGGCACTGGCGCATTTCGACACGGACACGGCACCGCCGCGGTTTGTCTTCTTCGAAGTGGAGATCCCGGACGATGTCGCGGTTCGGCGCGTCACCGAAAGAGAGCTTCACAAGAATTGGCGGAGCTGGCCACATCCGAAGGGCACACGTGACCTCGGGACGGCGTGGGCCGAGAGCGGGACTACCGCGATCCTCATCGTGCCGTCGGCTCTCGTGCCTCAAGAGGACAACGTCATCTTGAACCCCGGTCACGGTGACTTCAAAAGGCTTCGGATTGGCGCGGCACAGCCCATCCAGCTCGATACCCGTTTGGTCGGGCGGTAGGGATTCTACGATTCCTCGCCGCGATCTTCTGGCCGTGGCCAAGGTTTGTTTTCACGAACCCGGGCAGCCGCTCGACGTCGCGAGCCCCCGATACGCCGTCAGATCCCCGCGAGAATATTTGTGAAAATGCCGAGCGCTGACGCCGGGTTATGACGCGGTGGGTCGATGTGGGTTCGTGTACTAAAACGGTTGACAGCTTTGGCGCGGACGTGTAACTCCCACGATCGCCCATTCTAAAACCACGCGCGAGAGCCCCATTTGGAGGCAGCGTAAGAAGTACGAAGGGTAACTAGCAGCGGCACCAGCTATTCCCGACGGCGCCCGTGCTCGCGCACGTACCTTCGCGTGGAACGAACTGCGTAAGGATCAGTTGGCTCCCGGTCGTCGCCTCGGCGGTGGATCGTGAGTCGGATAGGGAGATGCAAGTGAGACTACACAGCGTGCTGTCGATCGTCACGATGCTGTCAACGGCCACCCCGGCAATCGCTCAGGACGAGGCCGCGGCTCCGGCTCCGGCGCCGGAAGAGAAGAAGGCCGAGGAAGGCGCGCCGCCGGCACCGAGCGCCGAGGAGCAGCAGGCCCTCGAGGCCGACATGGAGGCGGCGAAGAAGAAGATCGCGGAAGAGCAGCAGGCCGCCGAGACCCCAGCCGAGACCCCCGCCTTCGAGGAGATCAAGGCCGCGCCGGTTCACGACACGGGCGCCGCCGCCGAGGGCACGCCGACCGCGACCGGTGAGACCGCGCTGCAGGCGCGCCTCTCGGGCACCGAGGGCCTCGACACCGGCCGTCCGTACGGCGCGCTCGTGATCCTCGATCACTCGATCGGCACCGGCACGTTCATGAACGACGGCACCTTGCGCTCGTCGCGCGCCTACGTCGCGCAGTCGTGGGACATCCGGCCGCACTACGTCTTCGACTTCAAGGGCATCAAGCTCAAGGCCAACGGTCGGTTCCTCTTCGAGTACGAGTACACCACGCCCGACACGTCGCCGGCGCGCCGCTTCAAGCCCTTGGACACCACCCTGCAGGTCGGCGCCCCCGAGATCTACAAGGAGCCGCTCTCCGAGGTGTCGTTCAACGTCGCGTTGCGCCTGCTGTTGCCGACCTCCTACGAGAGCATCAAGGTCCGGAAGCAGTGGAGCGCGCTCGGCTTCACCGCCGGCGCCCAACGCTTCTTCGGCCCGCTGCACGTGAGCTACAGCTTCGCGATGACCAAGTACATCAACTCGCAGCGCTACGCGTCGAGCTACAGGTCGGTTTGCCGCAGCAGCGACCCGTGCGACAGCGTGCCCACCGGGATTCAGGACAGTCCGGCCCAGGTGGCCGCCGGTTTTGCCAACAACTCGTTCTTGATCAGCAACCAGTTCGGCGTCGACTACAGCATCACCGAGGAGCTGTCGGTGAGCTACGGCCTCTTGATCCGCAACTTCTTCCGTTACACGGCCGACAACGTCAACGTCATCGACAACTACACCAGCCCCAACGCCGACGACGGGCGCGGTCGCGTCGATCAGCTCTGGCCGTCCTTGTCCGTGGATTACGTCGTGGACGGCCTGGTCAAGAAGGTCGCCGACCTGCCGGTGAGCCTCACCGCGTCGCTCGGCATCACCTCGCTGTCGCCGGCGCAGACCAGCGACAACAAGGGCATCTATTGGCCGTTCTTCTACCAGGCCTTCGCGCAAGACAAAGCCGCCAACAACTACGGCAGCGTTTTCTTTGACATTACAGGGACTTACTAGCCATGACGAGCACCTCGATCTCGGTTTCTCGAGCCTTTGATACACGGAGGATGGGAATGCGAAAGGTACTGCTGCTTACCGCCGGTCTGTTGAGCACGATCGCCTGCGCGGGGGACGTCGAGGACGTCAACCGGGTGCAACCGGGCTACGTCGGGAAGGCGGACTTCCTGAACACCCACTGGTACTACCGCCGCACGGTGGTGGACGCGCCCGAGACGATGGGCGCGTACATGTCCATCGGCACCGGCGACCTGTTCACCATCGAGCGGGTGCGCTGGGACGTGCAGGAGAATTTCCTCTACGCGTATCGCGACTACGAGTACATCCCGGGCAGCGACAACGGTGAGTATCCCGGCGCCGACTACTACGGCTCGCCGGTCGCCGCGTTCCCGATCAAGGCGCACTTCGACATCCAGAAGGAGTACAACCCGGAGACCGGCGAGGAGACCAACGTCACCTCCGAGAACACCACCGACCGGATGTGGTTCGAGCGCGCCTACATGCGCGTCGACTGGTCGAAGAACCTGAACCCGAGGCTCGACTTCATCCTGCCGACGCAGTTCTACCAGTCGAGCGCGGTGCCCGGCGGCGACTTCTACGTCCACGAGGACGCGGCGACCGACCCGTACCGCGCCCGCATCGAGCCGGACAAGGGTTACATGGACTTCGTCGTCGATCATTATATGTACGCCGACCCCTACACCTGCTACGTCGAGTACGAGTTCGACATCTACGGGGCCTACAACTGCGGCCCGGGCGAGATCCGCGTCCGCCACGCCTTCTACAAGGTGGACCAGGACGAGAACGCCGGCTACGAGCCGTTGTACTACCCGGACAGCGTCGCGCTCAAGGACGCGAACGGCAACGAGATCGCCGACCCCGAGACCGGCGAGGTGGCGCGCGAGCCGATCTACGACCGCTTCGGCTACTACCGCCTCGAGAAGCTGACCTGGGACGAGCAGCGCGGCCTGACCGAGAGCGGCCGCCTGTTCCGCGCCATCCGCTTCAACATCTGGGACAAGAGCGTCGACGCCGCCGGCAACACCATCCCCTACAGCGCCCGCAGCGTCCGGCCGATCGTCTACTACACCAACTGGGACTTCCCGGAGGAGCTCAAGGAGACCGCCGGCTGGGTCGCGGCCGAGTGGAACCGCGTCTACCAGTGCACGGTGGCGACGCTGCAGGATCTGCCCTGCAAGGCCCAGGTGTGCGACGCCTCGAAGTCGTTCGACAACTCCACCTGCCACGTCCCCGACGTCTTCGTGCTCCGGGAGAACTCCTGCAGCACCAAGAACGTGCAGAACTACTTCGCGAGCCACGAGGCGGTGCGCACCGCCGCCGAGGCGTCGATGGGCACCCCCTGGCCGGGCGCCGACAACGTCAGCGCCGACCTGGTCGACAACTGGTGCGCCGCGACCGAGTACCACAGCCGCGCCAACGCCGACGCCTTCGGTTGGCAGCAGGCCGGTGACCCGCGGTACAACATGCTGAACTGGATCACCGCGATCACCCCGTCGGGCTTCTCCGGCTACGGCCCGATGCTCGGCGACCCGGTCTCCGGCCGCATCGTCTGCTCGACCGCGAACGTGATGGGCTGGACGATCGAGAACGCCACCACCCGCATCCTCGAGTACGTCGACTACATGAACGACGAGATGACCTTGACCGAGGTGCTGCAGGGCGCCGACCTGCCGATCTTCGGCCTGGACGGCAACTACGACCCGCGCGCCAATACCTTGAACGCCGACAGCGCCTACATGATGGCGGCGGGCCTGGCGCCGGCCGCCGAGCTCGAGCGGATGAAGCGCAAGGTCGAGTCCTACGGCGACACCTTCGCGAGCCGCATGGCGCCGGTCGAGAACAGCAGTCACTTCGCCGAGCGCATGGCGCGGATCCGCGGCACCGACCTGGCGAAGGAGTACCTGGTTCGCCCCGAGGACTTGATGATGGCGAGCCACGGCAGCTGGACCCCGGGCGCCGAGGTCCCCGAGGAGCTCTGGGAGCAGGCGATCTACCCGCTGCGCGTCCGTGAGCTGCAGGCGCGGCGCGACCGCACCGAGAAGCTGATGCGCAAGTCGACGTTCTGCGACCCGATGGCCGACCTCGACGGCGCGCTCGTCAACCTCGCCGGTCGCTTGAAGGACCTGGACCGCGACGCCCGGCGGCTGGAGATCAAGAAGGCCTTGTTCCGCGCCGTGGCGCTGCACGAGATCGGTCACAACGTCGGCCTGCGCCACAACTTCCAGGGGTCGTTCGACGCCTTGAACTACCAGCGCCGCTACTGGGACCTCCAGGAGTCCGACAAGAGCACCGCCGAGCGGATCGCCGACGGCCAGCCGGAGTTCACCTACAGCTCGATCATGGACTACCACGGCAAGGTGAACGGCGACTTTCAGGGCCTCGGATACTGGGACCAGGCGGCGGTTGCCTTCGCTTACGGGCAGCTGCTCGAGACCTTCACCGACCAGAGCGTGGTCGGCGGCAAGGAGCTGCAGCAGTTCATCAAGTACAACGACTACACCGCGATCCCGGCGCACCTGAGCGGCCAGGACTGCTCGACCCTCACCGACGCCGGCACCCGCGCCGCCTGTCGCAAGAACGGCGTCGACAAGATGTTCAACCGCAGCTACGTGGCGTGGGACTGGACCAAGACCACGAACATCACCCAGGTGGAGAACATCACCCGGCACGAAGTGCCGCACATGTTCTGCTCCGACGAGTACAACCACGTGCTGCCCGGCTGCAAGACCTTCGACTGGGGCGCGAACTTCCGCGAGGTGCAGGCCTCGGACTACATCAACTACAAGAACTACTTCATCTTCTCGCACTACCTGCGCAACCGGATCACGATGGACTGGGACCGCGCCTTCATGCGCGGCCAGCTGGCGTTCGCCAACACCATCAACGCCTACCAGTGGATGTACCTCTACCTGTCGAAGGATCCGCAAGGGTTCGCGCAGACGCCGCTCTACGCCGACATGGCGACCGCGGTGGCCCGCGGCCTCAACATGATGAGCGAGGTCGTCGCGATGCCGCGGCCGACCAAGTACTACCGCTGCGCGCGCTGGCTCACCGGCGACGAAGCGAACAAGGAAGTGACCTACTACACCGGCGGCTACCTCACCTGGGATCCGCTGGTCGACGTCACCTTGGGCTACGGACCGGACAACGACCCGACCCGCGGCGTCAACGAGGTCTGCAACATGGACGCCGAGCTCGAGCTCGGGCTGGGCGCGGCCTACCCGCTGTTCATCGGCCTGTCCGAGGACTACCTGACCTACACCATCACCTACCTCGGCACCTACTGGGACAAGCTCGCGGTGCTCGACATGTTGACCTACCCGATGGCGTACTTCCCGCGCGAGAACCTGACCGAGGACTTCCGCACCTCGTCGGTCAGCCTCTACCGCCTGTACCCGGAGGCGGTGAACGACGTCATGCTCGGCCTGGTCGAGCTCGATCGGCGCTCGCTGGCCTCGGGCTACAACGAGGACGACGCCTGCATCCAGCCGCGGCAGATGGTGGGCTCGGTCGCCTACGACACCGATCGTTGCCTGAACAGCAACGCCAAGATCGTGCCGGCCTTGGCGCGCAACATGCAAATCTACTCGATCTTGTACGGCCAGGCGTTCTTGACCTCGCCGCTCGACGACACCCTGGACTTCGGCAAGCACGCGCGGGTGGCGTTGAAGGGCGCGTCCGAGGACTTCGCCGCGTTCGACACCGTGCCGGTCGCGGAGCGCGCCGAGTGCACGTTGCCGGAGGCGGGTCGCACCTATCGGGCGATGCGGACCGCGAGCGACAACTCCCGCATCGACATCGCCTACAACTTCGTCAGCCGCTGCTCGGCGCAGGTAGGCGAGCTCGGCGCGGCGCGCGCCGCCTATGACGCGGCCCAGGCCGAGCTCGACGCGACGCCGACCACCGACCCGAGCTACAACACCCTGCTGCTCGCGATGCAGGCCAAGCGCCGGGAGTGGTACGGCGTCGACGGCGCGCTGCGCGAGACCGAGCAGATGCTGCGGTTCATGCGGCAGGTCAACCTGATCTACGAATTCGGCATCGGCTACTGAGGGGGACGGCCACCATGAATCACAAGCCTATGAATTACCAAGCTGAATACGGAGCGCACATCATGCGATCAACCGTTCTGTTCTCTGTCCTCTCTGTCGTCGCGGCGCTCGGCGCGGCCTCCTGCGCCGGCGACGTCACGCTCGTCGACCGCACCCAGCCCGCCCGGGTGGAGAAGGCCCTGTTCCAGGGCGAGTGGTACTACCGGGCCACGGTCGTCGACGTGCAGTTCAACCAGGGCCTGCTGTTCGAAGGCTACGAAGGCGAGATGGATCGGGTCCGCTGGGACATCCGCGAGGACCAGCTGATCGCCTATCGCAGCTATGAGATCTTGATCGGCGCCGAGCAGACCAACGGCACCACCGAGTTCTACGGCAACCCGGTCGCGGTGTTTCCGATCACGTCGCACTTCGACGTCATCCGGGAGTACAACACCGCCACCGGCGAGCAGTCGAACGTGCTGGTGGAGAACACCACCGACCGGCCGTGGTTCGAGCGCCAGTACATGCGCGTCGACTGGTCGAAGAACCTGCTCAACAACTGGGTGTCGATGGAGGGCTTCATCAGCGCGATCTCCGCGGCGCCGTACTACGTGCAGGAGAACGAGGTCGACAACCCCTATCGGCCCGAGATCACCCGCGACGCGATCAACGTGGTCGGCAACTACCTGCTGATGACCGACCTCGACTGGGACGAGGACGGCCAGCCCTACGGCACCTGCTACGAGGTCTACCTCGACCCGTACTTCTGCGGCACCTCCGAGGCCAAGGTGAAGCTGTCGTTCCGCAAGGTCCCGGCGTCGAGCTACGAGACCCTCTACTACCCCGACAACCTGGTGCTGCGGGATCCGGACAGCGGCGAAGCCCTGCTCACCGGCTGCTACGAGGACGGCACCTGTGATCGGGCGACGGTGCCGATGTTCGAGCGCTTCGGCTACTTCCGCCACGAGCGCCGCGCCTACGACAAGGAGTTCCAGTGGCTGCGCGACGGCCGGGTCTTCATCGGCCACCGCTGGAACATCTGGCAGCAGGCCTACGACGCGGTCGGCAACCTGATCCCGTTGAAGCACCGCAGCCCGGGTAAGGTGCAGTACTTCACCAGCACCGACTTCCCCGAGGACGACAAGCTGTGGCAGGGCACCCTGCGCCTGGTCGGCGATTGGGACAAGTCGATGCGGGAGACGGTCGCGAGCGTCAAGCGCACCCTGAACCCGAACCTCACCGCGGCCAACGTGCCGACCATCTTCCAGGTGGCGCAGAACAGCTGCACGATCGCCGGCGCCAACGGCTACCTCGCGGCGCACGCCGACCTGTGGGACACGCTGCGGCAGTACGGCATCGGCCAGATCCAGCGCGGCAACCTGCAGCGCGCCTGCACCCTGCTCGAGTGGGCGTCCGGCGGCGGCTTCACGTGGCAGAAGACCGGCGACCTCCGCTACAGCATGATCCACTGGGTGGACAAGGCGCAAGCGGCCGGCCCGCTCGGCTACGGGCCGTCGGCGGCCGATCCGATCACCGGCGAGATCATCTCCGCCAACGCCAACATCTACGGCGCCGCGGTCGACGAGCTGTCGAGCTACGCCGCCGACATCGTCGGGGTGATGAACGGCGAGATCTCCCTCGACGACCTGACCCAGGGCACCAACATCCGCCAGCACATCGAGGCCGGCCGCGCCCGCATCAACAAGGGGCTGTCACGGCAGAAGATGGACAGCTTCCGGCAGCAGCAGAAGGACGCCGCCGGCCCGAGCTACCTGCCGGACCGGGTGCCGATGCGCTACGACCGCCAGAAGCACCAGTTCCGCGCCGACCGCGAGGCGGCGAACATGGCCCGCGAGCAGCTGGTGGCCTCGGCAGAGCGCTCCAAGAGCCGCCTGCAGCGCTTCGAGGGCTCGTACCTCGAGCGCGAGCTGTTGATGAACGACGAGATGGCGCGCGCCATCCTCGGCCCGGAGGGCTACCAGCCCGGCGGTCCGGTCGACAGCAGCGTCTCGCCTCTCGGTTGGCTCGCGGGTGGGTTGCGCGAGCGCCACGAGGCGGCGAAGGCCAAGCTGTCGGCGGCGCACTGCGTGTTGCTCGCCGAGTGGGTCGATCCGGGGATGGTGTCGTTGGCGCGCGAGCTCGAGGGCAAGACCTGGGACGAGGTCTACCAGTACATGCGCGAGAACATCTACGTCTCGGTCACCGCGCACGAGGTCGGGCACACGCTGGGCCTCAGGCACAACTTCCAGGGCTCGATGGATCCGCTCAACTACAAGCCGGAGTTCTGGAACTACTGGCGTGACGGCGGCGGCGTCGGTCAGAACACGATCGACAAGGACGCCGGCGGCGATCAGTACATGTACTCCACCATCATGGACTACGACGCGCGCTTCTACGCCGACTCGTTCCACGGCATCGGTCTGTACGACAACGCCGCGATCAAGTTCGGCTACGGCGGTCTGGTCGAGACCTTCGACTACCCGATCGCGCTGTACTACGACACCTTGATGTTCTTCAACGACTACACCGACATCCCCTACGTGCTCGGTGAGACCACCTGCGTGTTGCAGAACAGCCAAGGCAGCTGCACCAACGACGACGCGTTGCAGTCGGTGTTCACCGACGGCTTCTGCGGCAAGGCGAGCGCGGCCGAGAGCGCGGCGCTGACCGCCGAGGCCGCGGGGGACTACGCGCTGGCGACGCAGATGTGGAACGAGTACGACGTCAACACCGAGTACTGCAACCGCTACGTCAACAGCTACTGGCAGAGCGCGCTCGAGGGCGCGACGCCGGCGGTGGAGAACATCCAGCTGCGCGCCGACGTGCCGTTCGACACCATCGTCGACAACTGGACCAACTACTACCTGTACTGGAACTACGGGCGCAGCGAGCTCGACTATCAGCTGCCCGACGAGGTGCCCTACAAGTATTGCCCGGACGAGTTCTCGTACTGGACCTGGGTCGAGTGCAAGCCGTGGGACAAGGGCGCCAACTTCGTCGAGGTGACCCGCGACCGCATGGAACGCTACGACGCCTACTACTTCTTCAAGAACTTCAAGCGCGACCGCGCCGAGTTCAACGACTCGGTGTTCTTGAACCAGTACATCGCGGGGCTCTACGACCGCTTCTTCAGCCAGATGTCGAACGTCTTCATCTACAGTCTGTATGCCGGCGAGTACCTCGGCCGCGACAAGACCGGCCGCGACCTGTACTACACCGACTTCGCCTTCGGTCGTGACTGGCAGGCGGCGGGCCTCGAGGGCCTGAACTTCCTGACCACGGTGTTGGAGCAACCGGAGCCCGGGAGCTACTGCCTGAACGCCGCCAGCAACACCTACGAGCCGGTGGCGAACCCGACCGACTGCACGGTGGCGGCGGATCGCCTCGAGGTGCCGCTCGGCATCGGCAAGTACTACATGACCAAGTGGACCGACGAGTACTACTACAAGGCGACGCGGATCGGCACCTTCTGGGACAAGATCGCGGCGTTGTTGGCGCTCACCGACAACCAGGGCTTCTTCTTCCGCGACTACTCGTCGTGGTTCGACACCGGCGCCTGGAGCCTGTCGTACTGGAGCGGCGGCATGCAGAGCCAGATGCTGGACATCTTCCAGAGCCCGTACACCGGCAAGCCCAGCAGCTACTCGTGGCGCTACAACCCGAGCTGGACCGGTGACACCGACAAGTTCGTGACCGCGCCGGTGGTCAACATCTACGACGGCGTCGACGACGCCGCGATCCAGGCGATGCCGAAGATCACCTCCGCCTCGAGCTGGACGCTGCGCTACTACGGCATGATCTGGCCGCTCATCCAATACGGCGCGATGTTCGACTACACCACGGACTTCTCGAACTACAGCCGCGTCTGTCTGGACGGCTACCTGGACTGCATGACCTACGGCGGCGGCAACCCGGCCGACGTGGTGAAGTTCACTGATCCGTTGACCCACTACACCTACGTGGCGCCGCGGACCGACAAGCCGACCGTGGCGCTCGGCGCCCGCCTGCTCAACGACGCCCAACAGTACGTGACCGGCGTCTACGAGCCGGCGCACCAGGCCCTGGTCACCTGCCGCGCCGACGTCGGCGGCTGTGCCGGGACGCAGCAGGAGTTCGACTACCAGGTCGCGGTGCTCGAGGCGGAGAGCGAGATCAATCGTCGCACGTCGTTCTTGGACATCGTGCGGCAGTTTGCCTACTACGTCGACCAGTAGTCGACGCTGAGTCGAGGGCGGGGTGGGTCGAGGCGATCGGCCCACCCCGCTTTTGTTTCCGATGGACGCCAAGGCCGCCTTCAAGGCGCTCAGCGAACGGGCGCGGGAGCGTTGGCTCGGATTTCGGGCGCGCTCGGTCTATTTCCAGCTGAAGATCCTGGTGTTGGCGCTCTACGGCGTGGCGGTCGCGGCGACCATCCTCTGGGCCCCCGAGGCGAGCCACGCCAAGAACCAGATCGGCGCCCGGATCCTGGTCCTCGAAGGTGACGTGGTGGTGGGGCGCTACTTCATCATCCAGAACGAGAGCCGGCGGCACTGGCAGAACGTGACCTTCGAGCTCGACGACGGCTACACCGTCACGAGGGATCTGGTCGCGGCCGGCGACAAAGAGACGCTCTACGTCAAGGACTTCCACAAGAAGGTGGTGCGCACCCGTCGGGGGCGCACGATCACCAAGACCGTCGCGGCGCCGGTGGATCTGAACGTGACGAGGCTCAAGGTGAGCTGCAGCGAGGGGGAGGCGGTGGAGCCGGTCTCGGCCGCGGCCGCGCCCGAGACCGCGGCGCTGCCGTGACCGTACCCGACCTCGTCTCGCTCTCCCGACTCGCCGGGGCGCGCGCCGCCGAGCTCGACGAGGGTCTCACGGCCCTCGGGGCGCTGTACCAGGCGGTGGATGTGCACCTGGCCGCGACCGCCGCCGGCCTGGCGCTGCCGTGCCGCCGCGGGTGCGACGCCTGTTGCCGGGAGTGCGTGTTCCTGACGCCGCTGGAGTTCAGCGCCGTGTGGCGGGCCCTCGAGGCCCAGGAGACCGAGGCGGTGCGCCGTCAGATCATCGACGACGGCCGGCGCCTCTACGCGCTGCATCGCAGGGTGATCGAGGCGCTCTGTGAGCCGCCGCCCGCGGGCGCCGTGGACCACTTCGGGCTGGTGCAGGATCTCGGTTTCCGCTGTCCGATCTTGGGGCCGAAGGGGAGCTGCCGGGCGTATTCGGCGCGCGAGCTCTACGCGCGGCTCTTTGGCCAGAGCTTCAACGAGGAGGGTGGGGTGTACGGGTGCCACCTCTCGGGCGCCGCGCTTTGCGGCAAGCACGTGACCCTGCTCCGGGCGCGGTCGGCGGCGCTGAAGCTCAACACGCTGCCGTTCACCGGCCGGCGGCAGGTGTTTCCGTACTACCTCGAGCTCTTGGCGCGGCACGACCCCGCGTTGTTCCTGTAGCCTGCCTTCTCGTCTTCGCGCCTGCATTTGATTCCCGCGCCTGCCGTCGTTTCTTGATTCCCGCGCCGCGGTTGCCGCGGCGCTCGTGCGCCCATCAGCGCACACGACCAGAAGGGTGCGAGTCCCTTCCCAGGCAGAGGCACTCCGGCCTGGTATCCAAACCCAACTGCGTCGCCGCGAGGCGGGGTGGAGAGCAGGGCGAGGAGAACGGAT
>JACRCV010000040.1 GCA_016218825.1 Deltaproteobacteria bacterium | reverse complement strand
GTCCGGTGGTCGATGGATTTCGTTGGAACCTCTCCCCCCGGCCACGCAATGCCGAGCACTCGAGCGCGGCCGCGCGAGCAGCGCAGAGGGGGGCCGCGAAGCCGACGGTGGCGCGTCAGTCGAAGGCACCGAGATCGCATACGGCACTTAACGTCGACCGAGGCACCGCCAAGTCGAAGGCACCCACGGAGGCGAGCGGTGCCCCCCGAGCAGCGCAGTGCGGCCGACTCGAGCACGGCCCCCGAGCAGCGCAGTGCGGCCGACTCTGAGGGCTAATCGCGATCGATCGCGTGCCGCCGCAGCATCCGCAACAGCTTCTCCGGGTGCACGTCGACGGCCCCCGAGGCGCGCTCGCTGTCGGTGCCGCGCTTCGCTACAACAAGTTCGCCGCGAGCTCGGCGAGCTCGGAGCGCTCGCCCTTCAAGAGGCTGACGTGTCCCGCGATCCGCTCGGTCTTGAAGCGGTTCACCGCGTGCACCAGGCCGTTGTTGGTCGAGTCGACGTAGGGGTTGTCGATCTGGTACGGGTCGCCGGTCAGCACGATCTTGGTGTTGTCGCCGGCGCGGGAGATGATGGTCTTGACCTCGTGCGGCGTCAGGTTCTGCGCCTCGTCGACGATCAGGAACTGGTTGGGGATGCTGCGGCCGCGGATGTAGGTCAAGGGCTCGATCTCCAGCACCCCGAGGTCCATCAGCTCCTGATAGCTGCGACCGCGCTTGCGCTCCGAGCGCGACAGCCCCATCACGAACTCGACGTTGTCGAAGATCGGCTGCATCCACGGGGTGAGCTTCTCCTCGACGTCGCCGGGCAAGAAGCCGATGTCGCGGCCGAGCGGGAAGATCGGGCGCGAGATCAAGAGCCGCTGATAGACGTTCTCGTCGGTCACCTTGTGCAAGCCGGCGGCGATCGCGAGCAGGGTCTTGCCGGTGCCGGCCTTGCCGACCAGGGTCACGAGCTTCAAGTTGTCGTTCATCAACATGTCGAAGGCGAACGACTGCTCGCGGTTGCGCGGCCTTATCCCCCACATCCCTTCCTTGCTCTGGATCAAGGGCTCGATGATCTCCTGGTCGAGGTTGATCTTGCCGAGCGCGGTGTGCGCCGGGTTGGCGGCGTCCTTCATGAACGCGAACTGGTTCGGGAGGTAGTACGGATCGTCGAGGGACAGCTTGCCGTTCTGGTAGAAGCTGTCGATCTTGTCGCCCGGCAGCTCGATCTCGGCGATGCCGGAGTACAGCTCGCTGATGTCGGTGCGCTCGGAGTCGAAGTCCTCGGTCGTCACTCCCAACGCCGCGGCGCGGATGCGCAGGTTCACGTCCTTGCTGACGAAGGTGACCGCCTTGCCGCCGTGCTGCACGCAGTCGAGGGCGACCGCGAGGATGCGGTTGTCGGCGGAGCGCTCGGTGCGATACTCCGGCGGCAGGTCAATCGAGGTGATCGCGACCCGCACCGAGCCGGTGCCGTTCACCGGGACCCCGGTCGTCAGGTTGCCCTCCAGCCGCAGGTTGTCGAGGTGGCGCGCCACGGCGCGCGCGTTGCGGCCGAGCTCGGAGAGCTCCTTCTTGAAGCGGTCGATCTCTTCGATGACGTAGATCGGGATCACCACCTCGTGGTCGTCGAAGCCGAACAGCGCCTGCGGATCGTGCAGCAGCACGTTGGTGTCGAGGACGAAGAGCTTCCCCTGTTTGCTGGCGCCGCTCTCTCCGACTGCAACCATGTTCATGCCTCCGGCCGCTTGTTCAACCCCGAACCATAGGCGACCGTCTTGTTTCTGCCGGTGCGCTTGGCCTGATAGAGCGCCTGATCGGCGCACTCGGTGAGCTTGGCCTTCTGGGCGCCGTCCATCGGGAAGGTGCCGATCCCGAGCGACAACGTGACCTTGAAGGTCCCGGTCTCGGCGCGGAAGGTCTCGGCCTCGACGGTCTTGCGGATGCGCTCGGCGATCTGCCAGGCGCCGGCCGGCCCGGTCTCTTCCATCAACAGCGCGAACTCCTCGCCGCCGTAGCGCGCCACGACGTCGGTGCGCCGCGCCGAGGCCGCGAGCAGCTCCGCCACCCGCTTCAAGACCTTGTCGCCCACCGGGTGGCCGTAGGTGTCGTTGACCGCCTTGAAGTGGTCGATGTCGGTGAGCAGCATCGACACGTGCCGGCCGTAGCGCTCGGCGCGCATCAAGACGCCGTCGAACAGGTGCTGGAAGTGGCGGTGGTTGATGAGCCCGGTCAAGCCGTCGGTGGTCGCCATCTTCTCGAGGCGCTCGTACATCTGCGCGTTCGCCACCGCCATCGCCGCGTGGTCGGCGATCACCCGCAGCATGTCCAACAGATCCATGGTCAGGAAGTCCGCCGACTTGCTGCCGACGACGAGCGCGCCGACCCCCTGCTCTTTCCACAACAGCGGCAACACCTTGATGGCGTCGAGGGGCACGTCGAGGCCGGGCGCGAAGATGCACTGGGTCGAGCCGCGCGCCATGCCGTGCGGCAGCGGATGCCGGGCCTTGATCGCGGCGCCGACCAGCCCGGCCTCGGCGTCGAAGCTCTTGTCGACCAGGTCCTTGGCCTCGCCGTGGCCGTCCCAGAACACCCGCGAGATCTTCAGCACCCCTTCTTTGTCGCTCGCCACCGCCACCGCCGCGAGCTCGATGTCGGCGACCTTGCGCGCGGCGTTGATCGCCTCCTCGGCCACCTGATCGACGGTGCGCGCGGCGTTGAACCGGCGGCTGGCCTCGTAGAAGCGCTCCTTTTGGTACTTCTCGCGGTCCATGTCGGCGAAGATCCGCTCGACGACCACGGCGCGCATGATCTCGGCGGCGATGGTCGCCATCACCGCGAGGTCGGAGTCGTCGAAGGGCTTCTTGTCCTTGCGATCGGCGATCAAGATGCCGCGCAGGTGCTGGCCCTCGCACACCGGCACCCCGGCGAAGTCGGTCACCGCCTCCGGCCGCTCGTAGTAGACCAAGCCGGAATGGCCGGGCTTCAGGTTCGTCAGCACCAGCGGCTCACGCCTCTTGCTGATCGCGCCCAACAGTCCCTCGCCGGCGGCGATGCTCTTCTCGGTGACGTGGTCGGACTGCGAGCGCAGCTCCTTGACCCGCAGCTGCCGGTCGTCGGAGTCGAGCCACAACAGCGCCACGGTGAACGGGTGCAAGGCGCGCTCCGCCACCGCGAGCACGTTGTACAGCGCCTCGTGGATCGCCTGCACCGAGCCCACGGTGCGACGCTCTGCGATCTCCTCCGCCGACATCGCGCTGCCTTCGGTCGACAGCCCCGAGGTCAACCGGAAGTGCTTGGCGTCGGCGGAGATCGCCGCCAGGTGCTCCCCGACCTCGCGCTTCAACGAGCTGTTGCGCTGCGCGATCTCGGTGCGCAAGAACAACGCGTAGAGAAAGCCGAACAACATGTTGAACGACGAGTGCGAGGCGTACAGCCGCCAGCCGGCGGGCTCGGGTTGCACCAGCCAGACCAACGCCTCACCGCCGAGGATCAACACCAGGAAGTAGACGCTCGGCCACAGGCCGTGAAACGCCACCAGGAAGGCGACGAGCGCGAACACCATCGGATACACGAGCCCGGCCGGGCCGCCGGTCACCTCGATCAGCGCGAAGGTGGCGGCGACGAACAAGGTGCCGAGCTCGACGTCGGCCCACACCGAGGCGCGGGCCTTGCTGACGTGGCTGCGCTGCAGGCGCTCGAACAGGCGCGCGACCAGGAGCACCGCGAGGCCGGCGAGCGCCAACAGCTGCGGCGTGCCGTTCTTGCCGGGGTCGCGAAACACGCCGAAGATCGCGAGGGCCATGGCCGCGTAGGCGACCGCAAAACCGGCGGCGGCAACCAGGGCGCGGTAGAGGCCGAGGCCCAACCAGCGCACGAAGGCTCGGGTTTCGGCGCTGTCAGCGATGCGCGACCGCCGCGGGGATACCGCCCGAGCGGCTTGCGGACGAAGAGCCACGGGCCATTCATGCCCCACCGATCTCTGAAGAGCAAGGGCTACGGCGAGCAAGGCGATCGAGTTCTCGAGTTGGACCGATGTTGCTCGCCCCACCCGAGTATGTGAAGCAATCGGTGGCGGCAGGGTAGGATACAAGTCGTCTTTGTCTGATTCCCGCCCGCCTGATGCAGGCGGGCTCCCCACCCACCTCACCCCCGGCGCCGGTCGGCGCCACCCCCGCTCCTCC
>JACRCV010000037.1 GCA_016218825.1 Deltaproteobacteria bacterium | reverse complement strand
TCAACCATTCCTATAGGCTGTAATGCAAGCGTAAATTCGCCAGGCGTATACTAGGCGTTTTGGGGTTTCTGGCGTCCTATCCTCTTGAAATCATTCAGGGTGGCCCTTCATTTGGTACGAGGATCTGTCAAAGTCGGGCGCAGGCCCGAAGGCCGTGTGGTCGGCAACACCAGGACGACACGTGCAGGTAGGTGGCGCGCCGATGTTGTTGCTGCACAACCAGGAAGCTGGCGAGCCGCACGCACCATTGTCTGTTGCGCACTCGTCTATGTCGACGCAGATTCCATCTACCCGTTCGTAACCATCGTTGCAGCCCGGTCGGTCCGGTACGGTAGGCCCCATGACACAGCCGCAGACGAGCTGCACCGCCAGAATCGAAACATAGAGACGCATTCGCCCCCCCCGCCCGGCGCTCTGCCGCCAACTCGAGGCAGGACGCTAACATGCGATACCGAAGTCGACGAATCAAGGGAGGCATTCTACGTTGCTCGACATCATCAAGCACTGATGGGACGCGGGGCCGGCGGCGCTGCTGCGCTCCGGCCCAAACGCAGGTCAGCACCCACCTGCACCGACCCTGCACCGACCCTCTTGTTGCGACTGGCCGAGCGCGCATATGCTCACGCCATGTCGACGGTGCGACAGTGGATGAAAGACCAGCGGCTGGCGTTGCGCTCCGGGAAGAGCATGCAGCCGGGCCCGGCGGTCTTCGTGGAAGCGGCGCAGAACGACGAGGTCGTGATCGCGGAGCAGCCGAAGAAGCGGGCGAAGGGGCAACGCTGGACGACGCAGAAGGTGGCGATCGATCCGGCGGAGCTCGACGAGCGCAACGAGGAGCGCATCCAGCGGATGCTGGCGCTGCAGCCGCTCGTCGGCGACAGCTCGGTCGTGCACCTGTTGAAGAAGGTGAGCGACAACCCGGCGCCGAAGATCTTCGTCGGCCGCGCGCGCCGCAACGACCTGGTGGTCTCCGACACCACGGTGTCGTCGGTGCACGCCCACATCGAGAACGACGGCGAGGTGGTGCAGATCACCGACGCCGGCTCGTCGAACGGCACCTTCGTCAACCGGCGGCGCCTGGACCCCGGCGAGCACGTGCGGCTCACGACCGGCGACTGCGTCCGCCTCGGCGGCCGGGTGTTCTACTTCTTGACCGGCGAGCGCTTGTTGTTGTTCCTCGAGCTCCGCATCGTCAAGCAATACGGCGCCGGCGAGGCGCGGCGCGACACCAACAAGGGCGAGTCGTAGGACCTCGAGGTGGACGCCTTTCGCATCCAGGGTGGCCGGCCGCTGCGCGGCGAGATCTCGGTCTCCGGCTCCAAGAACGCCAGCCTGCCGATCATGGTCGCGGCGCTCTTGGCCGAAGGCGAGAGCGTGCTGTTCGGCGCGCCCGATCTCGTCGACGTCCGCACCCTCGGGCAGCTCCTGGCGCACATGGGCGCCGGCGTGCGGCGCGAAGGCCGCGAGACCAAGATCGACGCGACCCGCATCGACAAGCACGAAGCGCCCTACGACCTGGTCCGCACCATGCGCGCCTCGTTCCTCGTCATTGGCCCGCTGCTCGCCCGCTTCGGCCGCGCTCGGGTCTCACTCCCCGGCGGCTGCGCCATCGGCGCCCGGCCGGTGGACCAACACCTGAAGGCCCTCGAGGCCCTCGGCGCGACGCTGCATATCTCGCACGGCTACGTCGAGGCGGAGACCAAGGGCCTGTGCGGCGCCGAGATCACCTTTGATTTCCCCACGGTGGGCGGCACCGAGAACCTGATGATCGCGGCGAGCCTCGCCAAAGGTCAGACGGTCCTGAACAACGCCGCTTGCGAGCCCGAGATCGTCGACCTGGCGTTGGCCCTCGGCGAGATGGGCGTCCGCATCGAAGGGGCGGGCACCGAGCGCCTGGTGGTGCATGGCACAGACAAGGTGCGGCCCTACCGGCACCAGGTCGTTTGTGATCGGATCGAGTTCGGCACCTTTCTCGTCGCCGGCGCGCTCGCCGGCGAGCCGCTCACCATCCTCGGCGGCGTCGCCGATCATCAGGCGGCGCTGGTCGACAAGCTCAAGAAGAGCGGCGCCGACATCGCCATCGACGGCCCGCGCGCCACCGTCACCCGGGCCGGCGCGATTCGCCCGGTAGACTTGCGCACCGCGCCCTACCCCGGCTTCCCGACCGACATGCAGGCGCAGCTGATGGCGCTGATGACGGTCGCCGACGGCGTCAGCGTCATCACCGAGACCATCTTCGAGAATCGCTTCATGCACGTGCCGGAGCTCAACCGCCTCGGCGCCGACATCCGCGTCGACGGCGGCAAGGCGGTGGTGCACGGCGTCAAGACGCTCTCGGGATCGACGGTGATGGCGACCGACCTGCGTGCCAGCGCCGGGCTGGTGCTGGCCGGCCTGGTCGCCGAGGGCGAGACCGTCGTCCGCCGCATCTACCACTTGGACCGCGGCTACGAGCACCTCGCCGACAAGCTCATCGCCGTCGGCGCCAACATCCAGCGTTTTCGCGAGTAGCGGCGGGCTACCGCCAGGCGTTCGCGGACATCAGCTGGACGCTGGACGAGAACATCGCGTTCAGCATCTTGATGACGGCGTCGACGGCCTGGTTCTTGGACTCCATGATCATGCGGATGATCTCGTTCTCGGCCTCGATCTGCTGCTGCGCCATCTCGGCGATCAGGCGAAAGCGCTTGGCGTTGTTCAGCTGCTCCGCCGCCGCCGCCGCCTTGGCCGCCGCCTCGGCCTCGGCCTGCGCCTTGCCGACGTCGGACGCCGCCTTGCCGACCACCGCGACCTTCTGCAGCGCCGCCATCGAGTCGCTCTTCGGCATCTTGAACAACGACATCGGATCCTGCTTCAGACGCTCGACGGTGCTCTGGGTCACCTGACCCGGGGTCTGGGTCTGCAGCGCGGTCTGGAAGCTGGTGATGAACTCCTTGGCGAACTGCTCGGGGAGCTTGGCGATCATCTCCTTGATGACGCTGTTCTCCAGGAAGCCGGAGCCGAGCTGCTGCTGGATCCCGTTCACGAGCGCCTTTTGATAGAACTCCTGAATCGCCTGCTGCATCTCTGCCGGCGGCATGCCGCTCGCCTGTAGCTGGGCGGCGTAGTCGGCGGTCTGCTGCGCCACCTGATTGGTGATCTGCGACAGCTGCTGCTCGACCGCCTGGGTGAGCGCGTCGCGCAGCGCCGGATCTGCGAGGGTCTGCACCAGCTGCTCCTTCGTCATGCTCGCCAGGTTCTGGGTCAGGTTCTGCGCCAGCTCCTTCGGTAGCTGCTGCGCCATCTGTTGCGCCAACTGCTGCAGCTGCTCCTGGGTCATGCTCTGCAACAGCTGCGTCATCTGCTGCTGGGTCATCTGGCTGAGCTGCTGGGTGAGCTGCTGCATCATCTGCTGCATCGTTTGCTGCAGCGCCTGCTGCGCGGTCTGCATCGCGGTCTGCGCCGCCGCGGTGGCCGCCGCCGCCGCCCCCATCGTGAAGATGCTGGCGATGGCGCCGATGACCTGCATGATGATGCCGAACGAGTCCATGTAGCCGCCCGAGCTCTCGGCCTCCTTCATCAGCTCCTGCGCCCGCTCGATGCGCTTCTTGGCTTCGGCGATGGCGAGCTGCCGCAGCTCGCTCATCACGTCGATGAGCTTGGCGTGGGTCTCGACCGAGTTGTTCGGGTCGGTGATGTTGAGCTTGAGGAAGATCGCGAGCAACAGGTCGGCGGACATGTCCCGCATCCGCGCCAGGTCCTTCTCGGTCTGCGAGGCCGACAGCGCCTCGGCGAGGCCGGTGCCGGCGTGATCGATGTTGTTGGCGAACGCCCGCGCCCCTTGCGCGATCTCGCTCGACCACGCCACCGTCGGCGCCCGCGCCGGTCCCAACACCGCCGTCTGCCCCAACACCGTCTGTCGCTCCGTCGCCCGGGAACGACTGGCGCGCGTCGCCTCCTTCGGCTCCACCTTGTCGGTGACCGACACCTGACCGTCTTGGCCGTAGCTGATGCCGACGCGCTCGAGGATCCGAACGACGTTGTTCGCGACCCCGGTCAGGATGGCCTGCTCCGGGTGCCGGGCACGCTCGCGAGCCTGTTGATCTCCCTCGGAAATGTCCTTGGACCGCTCGAGCTCTACTTGAAGTTGGAGCGCTGGCGGCTGCTGTGGTACCTGCTGAAGCTGCGCCTGCTGGGCTTGCTCTACACTCGTCATGGCACCTCCCGCCCCCCTTCCACCTACACGCGACCACGTCGGCGCGGATGGCGATGTTTCCGCCAAACGCTACAGCTACGACTACCCCCGCCCGGCCTTGACCGTGGATTGCGTCATCTTCGGTCTCGACGCCGACGGCGCCGCCCCCAAGGTCCTCCTGATCGAACGAGGCCGCGAGCCCTTCAAAGGCCGTTGGGCGCTGCCAGGCGGCTTCGTGGAGATGGAGGAGACCCTGGAGGCGGCGGCGGCGCGCGAGCTCGCCGAGGAGACCGGCGTCAGCGGCGTGGCCTTGACGCAGCTGCACACCTTCGGCGCGCCAGGCCGTGATCCCCGCGGTCGCGTGGTCTCGGTGGTCTACTACGGGTGGACCAAGACCTCCGAGCACGCCGCCCGCGCCGCCACCGACGCCGCCAAGGTCGAGTGGTTCGCGGTCGACCGGACGCCGCCGTTGGCGTTCGACCACGATGAGATCTTGAAGCTGGCCCTGCAGCGACTACGGAACGAGCGCCGCTGAAGGCGTCGCCCCGTATCCCCATCAACGTCGGCGCGTCGCGGCGCCCTCTGCTAAACTCGAGGCGAGGTAACCCATGCGAGCTCTCCGCCGCCTCGTGCCCGTCGTCCTCGTCGCCGGCGCGGGCTGTATCTACGCCCCGCCGACGCTCTCGGTCCCGAAACAATGGCCGGTCGCCACCGTGGTCCCCGCCGGCCCGGTGCAGGTTCGCTTTGGCTCGAGCGTCACACTCGATGGCTCGAGCAGCAGCGACCCGGACGGCACCATCGTGAGCTTCGCGTGGACCCTGCCCCCGGGGCTGACCGCTGCCGCGCTCCAGGTGGCGGCGACCGATCTGAGCGGGCCGATCCTCTCCTTGGTTGCGCCGTCGCCGGTGCCGCCTGATCCAAACCTCCCGTTCACGTTGACCGTGGTCGACAACGACGGCCTCCAAGCGTCGGTCGACGTCCTGGTCGTCGTGCTGCCCAACGCGCCCCCCGTCGCCACGATCGACCCCGCCGGGCCGGTGACCATCGGCCATGGCAAGCTGTTGCAGCTGAATGGCAGCGGCAGCTTCGACCCGGACGGCGACCTCGTCGCCCACGCCTGGACCCTCCCGATCGGCACGACGCCGGCGACGTTTGGGTTGGTCGACGCGGACTTGCAGAACCGCGGCCTGGTCCTGCGTTTGCCGGCCACGACCGACGTCACCTACGCCTTCACCCTCGAGGTCCGGGACAACGACGACGCCGTGGCCGACGGCGCGGTCGCGGTGAGCGTGGTGAACCGCGCCCCGGTGTTGCGGCTCTTCGGCAAAGAGGCGGCGACACCGACGTTGACCGTGAGCCGCGGCGGCCTGGTTCCGTCGCTGGACTTCAGCGCCTCAGGCGATCCGGACGGCGATCCCTTGACCTTCAGCTTCACCGGTCAGATCGCGCCGCCCGACTCCGTGAGCGGCGGTTGTCCGGACTTGGCGTTCTTCTTCGACGACTTTGGTCGGGTGGCCCATTTTACGATTCCCGACCCCACGAGCACCCTCTGCGGCGCCCCGCCATACACGGTGAAGGTCGTGGCCGCGGACGACCTCGGGCTGACCTCGGCACCGATGATCGTCTCCGTCCTGGTCGAGAATGCGCCGCCGCGGGTGACGTTGTATACCAGCCCGAACGACGCCGTGACCCTCCCCGGCGGCACGGTGACCGTAGCCGTGGCGAGCGCCGCGGACCCGGACGGCGACAGCCCGCTGACCTACACCTGGACCGTGGAGTCGGCGATCGACGCCGGCCTCGACTGCCGCGCCGCGTGGGCGGTGGCGGAGATCGGCGATCCGCCGCTCGCCCTCACCGTGACCGCGCCGCTGCCGGCGGCGACGCCGGAATGCGCCGGCGACGTGAACGTCACGCTCACGGTGACCGATGCCGGGGGCGCGAGTGGCAGCGACGGAGTGCGCGTTCGCGTCGGACCGTTGCCGCCGCCGGCGACGACGCTGGCCGCATCGAACTACGTCCTCGCCCAAGGGGCCACCACCTGGGCCTGGGTGCCGCTGTCGCCGCCGCAGGCGTCCTTGTCCGACTTTAGCTGGTTCGTCGAGACCGCGACCGGCAGCTGCACCGCCTCGGCGCTCACGATCCCGGTGAGCTCGGCGTCCACCGGCGGCCTGAGCCTCGAGCTCGCGGCCGCCACCGACACCGTCGGCTGCGTCTTTCGGGTTCGGGTCACGGCGTGGTTGACGAACGGGAAGATCGACACCGCCTTCCTGGTCACGGTGACGAACGACGTCCCCGCGGTGCGCTTCGCCGACATGCCCGCGGTGGCGCCCGGGGTCTACGCCGGCTGGTTCACCACCGGCGACCTGCCGTCGCTCACCGCCGAGGTCTTCGACTCTGATCCGCGGCCACCCGAGCTCAGCTACACCTGGACCGGAGACCTGGCGCTCACCGCCTGCGCCCCGCCCTGCACCGGCGTCGTCGCACCGGGAGGTCCAGCGGCGGCGATCGCGTTGCCGCTGTCCGTGTCACCCCAAGACGACACCGCGACCTTCACGGTCACGGTGGCCGACGGCGCCGCCACCACCAGCGCCACGCTCAACCTCGAGCGGCGGACGTGCCTGTACGTCGGGACCTCGGTCACCAACGCTGCGTCCCCCGAGGGGACGCTCGCCAACCCCTACCTCGACCTGCAGCAAGCGATCGATCAGGCGGCCGCGGTGCCGCACGCCAACGTCTGCATCCTCGAAGGGGTGTACGCCGGCGACATCGTCGTGCGGGCGTCGGCGCCGCTCTTGCCGGGGATTGAAGGCGGCTTCGACATGACGAGCGGCGCGCCCCTCGCCGACCGCCAGGGGGCCACGGTCATTGAGACCAGCGCGCCTACCGGCGTGAGCTTCGAGCCGGGGGCGACGAACGTCGTCAGCCACCTGACGATCCGGCAGAAGCCGAGCTTGTTCGCGCCGGGCCGCGCCGCGGCGGTGAGCATCGTCGACGCGTCGCCGATCCTATTCGAGGTGACGGTCACCGGCGGCGCCGGCAACCCCGCCTCGGCAATCCTCGTCGTGGCCGCGACAGAGCCTGCCGCCCCCATGATCCAGGGCTCGACGCTCGTGGGCAGCGACCGCCCGTACGCCGTCGACGTCGAGACGGTGGCGATCCGCGATCACGGGCCCGGCGCGCTCGCGACCATCGACGACAGCTCCGTGTGTCTCGGCGCCGGCCTGGAGCACGGCACCGGCGTCGTGCTCCGCGATGCGGCGCGCGCACACCTCACGGGGGTGACGCTGACGGATGCCTGCCTGTTGCCGAGCGACTTTGTGGGTTTCTCCGACTCCGAGATCGCGGTCGACCTGCAGGGCAGCGCTGCCGCCCAGCCGGGTCTGGTCGTGAACGGGCTCACCGTCTACTTCTCCGCCCTGAGCACGCCCCAGGACATCTACGGGGTGCGGCTGCGCGAGGCGTTCGACGTCGAGATCTCGGGCGCTTCGATCTACCTGCCGCTCGCCGCCCGCGCCGGCATCGCGATCGCCGACGGCACCTTCGCCGCCGACGGCTCGCTGCTGGCGGGTAGCTCGCGCCAGCTGAATATCCACGACAACGCCGTCCTCAAGGGCGGGGCCGGGATGCCGCGGTCGGGCACGTGCGGCGGCTCGCGCTACGCGCTCGGCGTGCTCCTCGCCGGGACCAGCGACTCCCAGGTCGTGCGCAACCCGGATCCCGCCGACTTCGGACAAGGGATCGGGGGTGGTGTCGCCGCGGTCTACACCGACCCGGCGCTCGATCCGATGCCGCCGAGCGTCGCTGGGATCTGGCTCGTCGACACCACCGACGTCAGCGTCGCCGACAACAGCATCTGGAGCGGCGACTTCGTCGGCAACCCCAACTGCGGCCTGCCGAGCGCGTTGCCGGTGGAGGTGGGATTCGCGGACGGGCTGCCGGCGACCCCGCACGGCGCAGCGTCGTTGGGCTCGATGGGGTTGTTGGTGAACGCCAATCGCATCGACGCCGGTCATCAGATCCTCTTCGGCGCGATGGACCGAATCGACACCCCGGCGGTGGGCGCCGATCTGCAGGCGCCGGCATCGGTCATCTTCGTCAACAACCTCGTGTCGACCGGCGCCGCGGTCGCAAACGCCGCGGTGCGTCAGACCGGCGGTACGGCGGTCACTCTCGCCAACAACCTCTTGATCCCCGGCTACTGGGCGTTCGACGCGCCGCCGGCTCCGTTTTCGGTGGCCAAGTATGGCTTGTGGGTCGATGCGATCGGTGCCGGCAGCCTGTCGGCGTTCAACAACATCATCCTCGTGCCGCAAGATGACGCCTTCGACGACCCGCGCCGGCGCCTGACGCTGCGCGAAGACGTGTCGTCAGGGACCGCGAGCGCGATGCAGGACTTCGATCACAACCTGTTGTTCATCGCCGGCTCCGACCCCGCCAACTCGTCTGCGCCCGTCTACGCCCGCATCGGTTCCCCCACCGGGACGGTCTTGATCCCAGCGACCGGGGTAAACGCCATCGGCGGCATCGCGGGCAACAACGCCGCGAACCTGGTCGCCGATCCATTGCTGGTGCAAGACTGCATTGCGCTAAACGGCTCGACCTGTCGCCTCGCGGCGCCGAGCCCGGCCATCGACAACGGGCGTACGTCGATGGCTCCGGTCACCGACGCCGACCACGAGCCGCGCGCCGCGCCCATCGACATCGGCCCCGACGAGTGGCTCTGACCCGGGTCGCCCCCCTCAGCCGGTCTGTCGTTCTTCGCCTGCTGCGCCGTTGACGAACGTCAGGTCGCCGCGATCTTGCCACGCGCCGCGCACCCCTTCGGGAGCCCGCTGATTCACCGGCATGTCGAACGCGTGCCCGGCATAGAGCCGCTTGACGAAGATGCGGTAGGTGAGGTTGCCGACGAAGGTGACCGGGAACCACCAGCCGCTGCCGACGACGCGCTTGGCGATGCTCGAGATCTTGAAGGTCTCGCGATACGCCCAACGAAAGCCGTCGTAGAGCTCCACCGGGCTCATGCCGCGCGGCCGAAACACGACGTGCATCGTGTCGTAGTCGCCCCAGTCGTAGCTCAGAATCCTTCCTTCGCTTTGCAGCCGCTGGAACAGGCGGGTGCCGGGGTAGGGGGTGTAGATCGAGTAGCGCGGGATATCGATCTTCAGCGCCTGCACCCGCGCCACGGTGCGCTCGAAGACGTCGGGCCGGTCCTCGTCGAAGCCGAACACGAAGCAGCCCTGCACGATGATGCCGTAGCGGTGCATGACCTTCATCAGCTCGGCGTACTCGTCTTCTTTGTTGAAGGTCTTGTAGATGCCCTTGAGCGACTGCTGGTTCACCGACTCGAAGCCGAACAGCAGGAACTTGCAGCCGCTCTTGGCGATGAGCTCGACGAGCTCGGGGTCACGCAAGATCGAGGTGGTCGCGAGCCCGCCCCACTTCTTCTTCAAGGGGATCATCGCCCGCAGCAGCTCTTTCGCCCAGTCGACGTCGTCGAAGGGGCTGACGTCGTTGACCGCGAACAGCTTGGCCGGCACCGCCTCGATGTCGCGCACGATGTCGGCGATCGGCCGCTTCTGGAAGCGCGGCCACACCGCGGGCACGGTGCAAAAATCACAGGCGTGCACGCAGCCGCGGGTGAAGGGCACGGTATAGGGCAGGTTGTAACCCATGTGGCGCAGGAGGTCGTAACGCGGCGTCGGGATGTCGGCGTAGAAGTCGGAGGTCTCGACGGGCGCGCGGTACTCGGGGGCGAGCCTGCCGGCGCGGGCGTCGGCGACCACCTGTGGCCAGACCTTGTCGCCCATGCCGATGACGATGCTGTCGGCATACTTTCGGGCTTCGTCGGGGATCAGGCTCACGTGCACGCCGCCCAGGACCACCTTGATGCCGCGGCGGCGGAAGTGGTCGGCGAGGGCGTAGGCGCGGCGCGAGGTGCCGGTCATCACGCTGATGCCGACGAGGTCGGGGGTGGCGTCGAGCGGCACGCGGTCGATGCTCTCGTCGACGATGCGGTAGTGGAGGTCGGGGTCGTCGCCGGTCAGGGCGGCGAGGGTGGTGAGGGTGAGCGGCGCCTCGCGGGAGGAGCGCACGAAGCTACCGAAGCGCAGCTTGTGCATGTGGGCGTCGGGCATCAGGAGCAAGATCTGCATGCCGCGCAGTATACGCGCTGGGCGAGGGAGGTCCCAACCAGCGCGCCGGGCGTCGCGGTTGCCGCCGACGGGCGGGCGCGGCTACACTGCCGGCGCATGCGCCTCACCTTGATTCAACCGGCGATGGGTCATGACGGCGGTCACTACGTGCGCTCGTGGCAGATGGAGCCCCTGTCGATCGCGACGCTGGCGAGCATCACCCCCAAGGGCCACGAGATCACGTTCATCGACGACCGGCTGGAGCCGATCCCCTACGACGCGCCGGCCGACCTCGTCGCGATCACCGTCGAGACCTACACCGCGCTGCGCGCCTATCAGATCGCCGCCGAGTACCGCGCCCGCGACGTGAAGGTCGTGATGGGCGGTTACCACCCGACGCTGGTCCCCGACGAGGCCGAGACCCACGCCGACGCCATCGTCATCGGCGACGCCGAGTACGTCTGGCGAGAGCTCCTCGCCGACGCCGCCAAGGGCACCCTGGCCAAGCGCTACGTCTCCCGACCGAACGGCACGACGGTGTCCGCCGCTCCCGATCGCAGCATCTTCGCCGGCAAGCGCTACTTGCCGCTGGGCCTCGTCGAGTCCGGACGCGGCTGCCGCTTCGCCTGCGACTTCTGCGCGGTCACCGCCTTCTCTCAGGCCAAGTACCGCACCCGGAGTCCGGTGGAGGTGGCGCAAGAGATCGAGCGGGCCGGTTACAAGCGGGTGTTCATCGTCGACGACAACCTCACCGCCGATCCGGCGCGCGCCAAGGCGCTGCTCCGAGAGCTCGCGCCTCTGAAGATCCAATGGGTGAGCCAGGCGAGCATCCACGTCGCCGACGACCCGGAGATGCTGCGCCTCCTGGAGAAGAGCGGCTGCACCCTGCTGCTCATCGGCTTCGAGTCCATCGACCGCGACAGCTTGAAGGCGATGAACAAGACCTTCAACCGCGGCGCGCCGGGCTTCGACGCCGCGATCGGCAAGCTGCGCGGCGCCGGGGTCAAGCTCTACGGCACCTTCGTGTTCGGCTACGACACCGACGTGCCGGACGTCTTCGAGCGCACCCTCGACTTCGCGATGCAGCAGAAGCTCTTCCTCGCCGCCTTCAACCACCTGCAGCCGTTCCCCGGCACGCCGTTGTACCGCCGCTTCGCAGAGGAAAGGCGGCTGCTCTACGACAAGTGGTGGCTGACACCGGGCTATCGCTTCGGCACCATCGCCTTCAAGCCGAAGACCATGGCGCCCGAGGCGCTCTTCGAGCGGTTGATGGGCTTGCGACGCCGGTTCTACAGCTACGCCGGCATCTTCAAGCGCGCCACCGACTTCGACGCCAACGTCCGCAGCGTGTCATCGCTGGGGCTGCACTTCATCGTCAACCAGATGCTGCGTCGTGAGCTCAACGACAAGTGGCAGACACCGCTCGGCGACGCGCCGCGGCCGGCCGCGGTCGCGACCGCAGTCGCCTAGATACCGCCGCCCGTCTGCGCGCAGCGGAAGCCGATCGAGAAGCGCTCCTCGGCGGGCGCCTGGGCGCCGCGGTTCGAGACCCGGAGCTTGGTCCGGTCGAAGAAGAAGCCGCCGCCGCGTATCGCCCTCCCGATGCCGGTCGTCGGCCCCGGAGGGTCGTCGTGCGCCGCGCTCTGGTAGTAGGTGCCGTCGTACCAATCGCTCACCCACTCGGCGACGTTGCCGGCCAGGTCCGAGATGCCGGTAGGCGTCGCCCCGGCGGCGAACGAGCCCACCGCCACCGACGTCGTGCCGCACTCGCTCGACAGCGCCAGAGCGCAGTCCGGAGGCGTGTTGCCCCACGGATACACCCGGCCGTCCGCGCCGCGCGCCGCGCGCTCCCACTCTGCCTCGGTGGGCAGGCGCTTGCCGACATAGCGGCAATAGGCCGCCGCCTGCGCGTGCTCGACGCACACGACCGGAAAGTCGGCGAACACCTGCGGATCCCACCGGCACTCGGCCGCCGGGCTGGGCGGCGCGGTGCAGGCGCCCGCGGCGACGCAGAGCTGATACGCGCTCTCGGTGACCTCGGTCTTGTCGATGCCGAACGCCGGCAACGAGACTTCGTGGTACGGCGACTCGTCGGCCTCGCAGGCGCTGTCGAGCGTCGCGTTGCAGCCCATCATGAAGGTCCCGGCCGCAATCTCGACCATCTGTGGATCCGGGTCGCTGTCGCCGGCCCCGGCATCGGCGCCCGGGCGGGGCACCGGCGTGACCGGCAGCAAGATCTCGTCGCAGGCGACACCGACGAGCGCCGCGGCGACTACAACCAGGCCCAGGGCTCGAGATCGGCCGCGCTCAGCCACCACGGTCAACCCCCCGCCGACGACGGCGGCGGCGGCGGCGCCACCCGATCCACATCCACGGGACAACACCCACCGACGCGCCGAGCGCGCGGCAATCACAGCCACCGGGCTCTTCTGCCGCCGCGGCGCGTGGCTCCGGCGCCGGGAGCGCACCGCCGTCCTGACACTCGGTCCGCCGGCCGTCCTTGCAGGCGGCGAGCAGCGCGTCGTTCAGCCAGGCGCGATAGGCGTCGAGACGCGTGTCGACGGCGCCGGTGGTGCAGCCGCCGGCGTCGAAGGCGTGGCTGGTCACCCCGACGAGCCGCTCCGCCGGCTCACGCCCGTCGGCAACCCGGAGGAACGTCGGGCCGCCCGAGTCACCGTGGCATTTGCGCGCCGCGGGGTCCGGGCCGCCCACCTGGAGCTCGTAGGTTCCGGTCAACGCGACCGCGGCCGTCGCCTGTCTCTTCACCCCGCAACCGGCCGCCGGTTCGCAGCGGTCTACTGCGAGGTTCGCGCCGTATCCGACCACGGTGGCGGCGGCGCCGGGAGTCACCGCGGCGGCGGCATCGGCGTCGAGCACGGTCGCGACCCCGCGACCGGTGGCGGGTCGGCTCAAGATCAGAAAGCCGACATCGGCGTGCTGACCCAAGCCGTTCACCCCGGCGAGCATCGGATCGAGGTCGAAGTCCGGATGCGACACGACCGCGGCGACCGCGATCGCGTCGGCCGGGAGATCCGGCGTCACGTAGCCGTACGCCGACACGTCGTCGGCGAAGCTGACGTACCACGCCAGCGAACCGGCGCCGGCGAGCACTCGCGCGTCGAGACAGTGGGCCGCCGAGACCAACACGTCGGCGGCCACCAGCGTGCCGGTGCACATGAAGCGGTGCAGCGGCGTGCCGTCTTGATAGGTGCCGACGCCCAGGATGGCACCGACCGCGGAGTACGCCCCGGCGGTGACCACGCTGCCGCCGATGATCGAATCGGACCTGGCGCTCCATGCGTCCATCGACAACGGGTCGGCGCCGCAGGCCGCAGCGGCGAGCGCCAAGGGGACGGACACCAGCAAACCGCCGCGCATGGTCCTCCTAGAGAATCGCCGCCTCCAGGTGTGCCGGTCGCGAGTCGACGCCCGCCACCGCGTCGGCGCCGTCGCCGACGTGCACCAGGTACAGGATACTATCATACGCCATGGAGCGAAAGCAGCGTCGCGCCGCGACGAGCAGCGGGCTGTGCTCCGAGAGCGTGAAGGTGACGTAGGCGTAGCGCCGGTCGTGCACCGCGGCGAGTGCGGTCTTGGCGAGCGCCACGAACAGCGCCGGGTCTTGGTCTTCGACCGCGATGTGCGACAAGAACGCGTGCGGCAAGAGCTGCCCCGGCTCCGGCAGGGGCGGCCGACGCCACAGCGGCGCCGCCAGATTCCAGCCGTGGCGCAGCCAGCGCATCGTCCCGGAGTAGCCGTGGATGCGGGTCTGCTTGAAGGCCTGTTGATCCCACACCGCGACAGAGCCCACGACCCGCCCGCCGCGCGTCGCCACCGTGAAGTCCTCGACCGCGAGACCGCGGCAGCGCACCGCGCTCTGCAGATCCGCAACCCGCCAGTAGGGCGCGAGCTGTTGGCGCGCGTAGACGCGCTGCAAACAGTCGGCGATGGCGTCGACGTCCTCGACTCGTGCCCGGCGCAGCTCCACCCCGGCCACCGGACAGCGCACCTTCTTGGCGCGCGGCAACACCACCGCCAGCGTCGTCACCCGCTCGCGGGCCCGGTACACCGGCCAGCCGGGGCGGTTGCGCGTCAGGAGCCGGTGCGCCGCGATGTTGTCGGCGAACACCGTGGTCACGTACAGCTTCGCCGCGCCCCGCTCGTGCATCTCGCGAAAATGCGCCCAGCCGTCGGTGAGCAAGGTGCGGTGCCATCGGCGCTCAGGATGAACCCGAAGCTCGCTCAGGTAGCCGAGGGTCGTCACCTGGCCGTTCACGTACGCCTGGAGCTCGGCGCGCCCCGCGGAGCCCACGGCGCGGCCGGACTCGGCGTCGATCGCCACCAGCGTCTGGTGCACGTCCCCCTGCAGGCCGGCGGCGAGGAAGATCGAGGGCTCGCGCTCGAACGCCAGCGCGATGCGCCCCGGCATCGGGGTCTCGCGCCACAGCCGCCGCAACGCCTCGTCGTCGGGCGCGGTCGCAACGTGGTAGGAGAGGCTCGACACCGGGTTACCGTCTCCTGCGCTGGCGGCATCGTAGCATCGGCTTCGAGTTGCGGTCATCGTCGCGCGCCTCGACACTCACTCGGAGAGCGGCAGCTTGTCGGCGACCGGCAGCGCCGGCGGCTCCTTTGCGTAGAGGAAGCGGTAGGTGCCCCAGGTCTTCAGCACCCGGGCGACGTAGCCGCGGGTCTCTTTGATCGTGATCTCCTCTTCGAACTCGTCGAAGGGCTCGCCGGCGTGCCGTGTCCACCAGACGTCGGCGTTCGCCTCGCTGGCGTTGTAGCCCGCGAGCGCCAGCCCGGCGTTGCCGCGGTAGCGCCGCACCAACGATCCGAGCAGCGCCCCCCCGAGCCGCGCGCTCAGCGCCGGGTCCAGGAGCTCTTCGCCGCTGTGCACCTCGACCTTCGGGGTCAGGAGCTTCCCGGCGAGCTGCGCGCTCGACAGCAACAGCTGCGTCAGGCCGTAGGCGCCCGCCCAGCTGACTGCGGTCGGATCGAGCGCGCTCTCCTCGCGACACAACGCCTGGAGCAACAACGACGGCACGCCGCTCTCCGCTTCGGCGGCGCCGACGAAGTCGCGATAGGCGAGAGGATAGGCGGCGATCCAGATCGGCGCGGTCTCGACCGTCGGCTTCGTGGTCAGGACGTCGGCGAAGTCGGTGCGCAGCCGCCAGTGCGCGGCGCCGTACACCCCGGCCCGATCCAACAACAGCGCCAGCAACAGGCGCGCGTCGTGCGGCCCGCAGGCTGCCGCCGCCGCCTTGTCGTCGCCGAGCGGGGTCGCGGCCTTGGGCGCGAGCCCCATCGACGCCGCGTGCGCGCTGCCGACCACCGACTGCACCGGCATCTCGATGGTCAACAGCTCGAGCGCCGCGTCCGACCCGAGCCCGCGCAACAACAGCTCCAAACCGCGGGCAAACGCCGGCGCGCCGCTCAGGGCGCTCGGGCACAAGGGCGGCAGCCCCTGCGCCTTCGGCACCACCAGACCCTCTTTGAGCTCGGCCGCGGCCTCGGGCGCCAGCGCCGTCAAGCGCGTGAAGGCCAGCTGCGAGTAGTAGCCGAGCGGCTCGGCGTCGAACGCGGCGCGGTAGCTCCGCTCCGCCGGTGCTTGGTCGCCGCGGCGCTCGCCGATCCGGCCCAGCCAATAGTGTGCCCGGGCGCGGTCGAAGCGGGCGGTGACACAGCCGTCGCGCTCCAACAGGCGTTGCATCCTTCGCGCCGCGAGCTTCAGCTGGCCGCGGCGATAGCTCATCCACGCCAAGCGCCAGCGGGCGTCGCCGCACTGGTCGCCCTTCTCCGGCAGCGCCTCGATGCGCCCGAAGTAACGCTCCGCCTCGACCCAGCGCTTGCGGCGATGGTAGAGGTCGCCGGCCCAGAACAGCACGTCGTCCACCATGCTGTGGCCGGCGTAGCGCTTCGCGAACTGCTCGATGAGCGGCACCGCGCGCAGACCATCGGCGATCGAGATCACTTTGATGTTCAGGTACATCGCGCGGCGCACCAGCACGCCGTCGTCGCAGGTCTTCGTCACCGCGGTGAAATACTGCTCCGCGGTGGCGTAGTGATGCAGCTTGCGGTGCGCGAGCCCGAGCCCGAAGTCCTTGCGGCAACGAAGGGTCGGCGCCAGACCCTCGGCGGCGACGCCCTGCAACGCCTCGATGGCGCGCTCGTTGCGGTTGGCCTCGAGGAGCTTCTCGGCCCGGTCCAAGAGCTGGAAGGCGTCCGGGGCGCCGCCCGCGGGCGGCTCGGTCGGGGTCTCCTTCGACAGCGGCTCCTCGAGATAGCGGCGCAGTCGCAAGCGCGCCGCGGTCGCGGCGTCACCGACGGCTTCGGCAGCGGTCGCGTGCGCGTCGAAGAACAGGCTCATCGCGTCGGGGTCCTTCTTCGGCAGCGCCTCGCGGATGACGTCGGCGTTGGCGATCAGGGTCGCGGGGTCGACGTGGGCGAGCGCGGTCGCGAGCGGCAAGGCGGCCCGAGCGGCGACGCCGGCGTCGAAGTCGGTCGCCCGGGTGACGAGCGGCAGCAGCTCGCTGACGGCGCCGTTCAGATCGTCCTGCGCCGCCGCGGTCAGGCCGCGCTCCAGCGCCGCGAGGTCGACGAGGGCGCGGTCCTTCTCGGCCCGGGAGAGCGCGTCGGTCGCGGCGTCGAAGAGCCCCGCGAGGCGAAAGGCGCGCGCCTTCAAGAAGTACGCGGCCGGGGTGCGAACGTCCGCCAAGATCTCGAGCGCCAGCGTCGAGTCCGAACGCGACAACGCCCGGTCGGCGTCGCGGACCTTCGCCGCCTGCATGCCGCCGGCTTCGGGCAACATGCCGAGATCGATCCCGTGGTCGCCGTGGAGCGGATAGACAGGCGGCGCCACCTCGTCGGCCGGCTCCGTGACCGGGCGCTGGTCGACCGCCGGCGCGCTGGGCTCGTCGACCGCAGTCGCCGGGACCTCCGGGGACGGGGCCGGCGCGGCGGGCGGGGGGCGGGGGGCGCTGGACGTCGAGGCGGCGTCTTGCGCGGTCGGCGTGGCGCAGGCGAGGGCGGTGACCGCGATCCACCACCAAGCTGCAGAACGAGAGGCTGACATCGGCACCTGACGTTGTCCGCTCGTCTACTCGAGGTAGCCCAGTCGTCGCAACGAATCTCGGTCCTGACCCAACGCCGGGCGGGCGACGAACTGCAGGCCCGCCTGCAGGTAGCCCTGCAGCGCGGCGTCGAGGGTCTCGAAGAGCGGGCCCGACGGCCCGAGATCCTCGGTCTCTTCTGGATCGGCGGCGAGGTTGTAGACCTCGCGCTTGCCGCTGACGAAGCGATACCCCGGGAACTGGGCGCTGTTCTTGCGGTGCAAGATCAAGGCGCCGTCGTGCCCCCGCACCGCCACTTGCTGGCCGAGCATGTGCTCGCTGTAGACGAACTCCCGGGGGCTCTCGAGGCCGCGGGCCAGCTCGACCAGGCTCCGGCCGCGCATCGGCTCCCAACGGGGCGCGCCGATGAGCGCCAGCAGGGTCGGGGCGATGTCGACGCTCTCGACTTGCCCCGAGAGCCGCAGCGGCGTCGCGCCCGGGACGGCGACGATCAGCGGCACGTGCACCGACTTGTCGTACAGGCCGCCGTGGTTGAAGTAGAGCCGGTGCTCGCCGAAGCTCTCCCCGTGGTCTGACGTCAGCACCACGGTCGTGCGGTCGCGCCGCCGTCGTTCGCTGAGCCCGGCGAGCAGCACCTCGAGGCCGGCGTCGGTCGCCTCGACCTCGGCGACGTAGCGCGCCTCGAGATCTCCGACGTGCTTGTAGGTCGTGAACGCCTTCTTGAACCAGGCGTTGTTCTTCTGGAAACCGGGCGCGAGACTCGCGGCGACGCTCATCGGCGTGGGCCTCGTGGCCGTCGATTTTCGCGGCCGGTGGTCGTCGGGGGGGTCGTAGGGCGCGTGTGGATCGGGGTAGTGGATCCAGAGAAAGAACTCCTCACCGGCGTCGAGCTCGTCGATCGCCGCCAGCGCCGCCCGTGAAGTCTCCGGGGCGCGCCGCTCCTCTTTGAGCGCCTTGATGAAACGGTCGAAGCCCTGGCCGAGGTTCGCGACCTCGGGGTTCAGATGCGCGAAGTTCACGACCGCGATCGTCCGCCGCCCTTGCCGCTGCATCGCGGTCGCCAGGGTGCGCGCGCCGTCGGCGATGCCGCTCTCGTTGTCGTACACCCCGTGGTCGCGCGGGTAGAGCGACGTCATGATGCTGGCGTGCGAGGGGTTCGTCAGCATCGAGTTGGCGTAACAATGATCGAAGGTCCAGCCGCGCTTCGCGAGCGCGTCGATCGTCGGGGTGTGCGCCGCGCCGCCGGCAATGCCGAGCACGTCGGCGCGCAGCGTATCGACGGTGATCAAGATGACGCTCTTCGCCGGCGGCACGTGGACCTCGGGCGCCGCGGGCGGCGCGACGGCGCTGCGGTCCGCGCCGGGTGAGCCACAGGCCCCGAACGCCACGACCCACAGCGCGCGCCACAGCCGCATCACTCATGGGTAACACGAGGTCGGTGGCGGTGAAAAAAACTGGCGTGGGGCCGCGCGGGGTGATCTCATGCCGTCATGGCCCCACTCTTCCTCGTCGCCGCTCTGGTCGCCGCTGTTCCCCCCCCCGCGCCCGACAAGACCAAAGAGCTCGTCATCGTGATCTTGATCGACGCGGTCCGCGCCCGCGAAGTCGGCGCCTACGGGTACCCCTTGCCCACGACCCCGAACATCGACGCCCTCGCCAAGACCGGCACGCGCTACACCCACGCCTACGCCAACGCGCCGTGGACCCGGCCGTCCACCACCTGCCTGCTCACCGGCCTGAACGCCTCGCGGCACCGCACCGAGACCGAGAACAGCGTGCTGCCGCCCGAGGTCACGACCCTCGCCGAGCGCTTGAAGAAAGTCGGCTGGCACACCGCCGGCTTCACCGCCAACGGCAACGGTGGGTCGCTCGCGGGCTTGCAGAAGGGCTTCGACGTCTTCGAAGATCCGACGCGCACCTACACCAAGGACAAGCGCGGCAAGACCTACAACGGCCTGCCGACCGGCGGCTTCATCGTCGACCGCGCGCTCTCTTTCTTGAAGACCAGCAAGGCCGACAAGCAGTTCGTCTTCATGTTCCTGGTCGACCCGCACGACCCCTATCAGGCGCCGCCGGAGCTCGAGAGCCTGTTTCTCGGCGACTTCAAAGGCAAGATCCGACGCCAGGCCCGCTGGGAGTACGACAACGACTACCCCGAGGACGAGCGCTTTTCACTCAAGGCGATCTACGACGCCGGCATCCGCTACGCCGACCAGGCGGTGGGTGAGCTCGTGACCGGGCTCGCCAAGCTCGGACGCCAGAACGGCACCACGATCTTCATCACCTCCGACCACGGCGAAGGCTTCGGCGAGCACGGCTTCTACCTGCACGCGCACCAGTTCTGGGAAGAGATCATCCACGTGCCGCTCATCGCCATCGGCCCGCGCTTCCCGGCCGCCGTCGACGATCGCCTGACCCAGACCATCGACGTCAGCGCCACGATCGCGGCTGCCGCCGGCGCCGATCCAACCGGGCTGATGGGCGCACCGCTGTTCGACGCGGCGCGGCCCGATGCGCACATCGTCAGCGAGTACAACGAGTTCGGCATCCATCGCCAGGCCATCCGCGGCGACACCTACAAGGTGGTCTGGCAGCGCCCGGCCGACCTGGCGTGGTACCTGCGCACCGCCAAGAAGAAGGAGTTCTTCCCGTCGGTGTCGTTCGACGCCGAGACCGTGCACGCCTTCGACTTGAAGGCCGACCCCGACGAGCGCGTCAACCTGGCGCCGAACCTGCCGGCAGCCGCGCAGCGCCTGCTCGACGAGCTGCGGCGGTTCGTCGGCGGTGCGATCGCCGCGCATTAGATCAAACGCCGGGCGCTCTAGGGTTTTTGCTGCAGCGCCTCTTCGAGCTGCTTCAGCATCAGCTGCAGCTGGGCGCGCCGGGCCTCGGTGGCGGCGCGTTGCGGGTGGGAGGCGCCCATGTAGGTCAGCGTGCCTTCGAGCTCGTAGAGCAGGCGCTGCAGGTCGGCGCGCTGTTCTTTGGGAGATCGCGCCCCGGGGTCGGTGGCCGGCAGCGCCACGGTCCCGGTGCCGGGCGCCTTGGCCGACGGTTGGGCGGCGCCGCGCTCGAGATGATCTCTGTCCGCCGGGGGCATGCCGCGCTTCTATAGCGGCCGCACCGCGCCTGCAAGATTCCTGGCCCGGCTGCGGCAAACCAGCTAGGATGCGCCGCGATGAGCTTCAGAGTCGTTGTGGTGTTGGTGGGCTTCGCGGCTGGGTGCGCCGGGCAGGTTCAGGCGCCGCCGCCGGCGAAGTGTGCGGCGGTCGCGGAGCAGAAGACAGATCTGGTGTTGGCGTCGATCGACGGCATCCCGATTCGCCGCGCCGACATCGCCGCCGAACGCCAGGCCGAGATGAAGCAGGCGGAGAACGAAACACGGCAGCAGGCGCTGACCGCGCTCTTCCTCGGCGTCGACGACGTCGTCAACGACACCTTGATGAAGCGCGAAGCCGAGCGGCGCAGCCTCTCGGTCGACAAGCTCTACGAGCTCGAGGTCGCAACCAAGGTCGCCGAGCCCACCGACGCCGAGGTCGCCGGGGTTTACGAGGCCAACAAAGAGCAGATCCCGGTGCCCCTCGAGCAGGCCGCGCCCTACATCAAGCGGCAGATGGGGATGCAGCGCGCCGGCGAGGTGCTGCAAGCGTTCGTCGAGCAGCTGAAGAGCAAGGCCGACGTCCGCTACGCGATCCCGGTGCCGGAGTTGCCGCGCTTCGAGATCAAGGGCACCGACGGCCCCGAGGTCGGCCCCAAGGACGCCGCGGTCGCCGTCGTGCTGTTCTCCGACTTCGAGTGCCCGTACTGCTCGCGCGCCAGCAAGCTCATGGACCAGCTCAAGGCCCTCTATCCCGACAAGCTGCGGCTGCAGTTCCGCGACTTCCCGCTGTCGCAACACGCCAAGGCCCGCGGCGCGGCTCAGGCGGCGCACTGCGCGTTCGAGCAGGGCAAGTTCTGGCCCTATCACGACCTGTTGTTCGCCAGCGCCCCGGCGATCTCGGCCGACGACCTCAAGAAACACGCGGTCACGGTGGGGCTGGACCTGAAGGCCTTCGAGACCTGCCTCGAATCCGACCGCCCGGAGGCGGCGATCAAGGTGGACGAGAGGGAGGCCCGCCGGTTGGGGTTGGACGGCACGCCGGGGATCTTCTTGAACGGCATCCGCCTGATGGGCGTGCTGCCGCTGCCGCTGATGCAAGCACTGATCGACAAGGAGCTCGGCAAGTAGGATAGCGTTTAGGGGGCAACGGGGGGGAGACAACTCGGGGTGTCTCACCATGTTCGACGGGGTCAAGGTATTCAGCGCCACGAAGCAGAAAGATCGTGACGAGCTGGGGGAGGTCGTCACCCGGTGGCTCACCGAGAACCACCACAGGGTCGAGATCACGGACAAGATCGTGAGCCAGAGCTCGGACAGCGAGTACCACTGCCTCACGATCACGTTGTTCTACCGCAACCGCAAATAGCGCCGCCGGTGGTCCGGCGTCGCGCGCGAACGGGACGCAGCATGGCGATTCGCAGACGCCCTTCAGACTCGGCGGTCGAGGCCACCCACCTGGTCTTGCCGCCCGACACCAACACCCACGGCACCGCCTTCGGCGGCCGCATCCTGCAGTGGATGGACATCGCCGCCGGCATCGCCGCCAACCGCCACTGCGGCGGCCCGGTGGTCACGGCCGCGGTCGACGATCTCCACTTCGCCCGCCCGATCCGAATGGGCGACGTGGTCATCGTCAGGGCCAGCGTCAACCACACCGGCCACAGCAGCATGGAAGTGGGCGTCAGGGTCGAGCGCGAAGAAGCCAACACCCGCCACCGCGAGCACTGCCTGTCCGGCTACTTCATCTTCGTCGCCGTCGACGACAACCGCAATCCGGCCACGGTGCCACCCGTAACTCCCGCCACGGCAGACGAAAAGCGCCGCTTCAAGAACGCCATCCGCAGACGCGAGCGACGCCTGGCGCAGCGCTCGGCCTGACTCACGCCTCCCCTTGCAAAAAGCGCAATTCTCGGGAATTACGCGCGATACTCCTTGTTGGGGCTCTTGCGATAGGTGCCATCCATGCGTTGGTCAGCGACGGTCGCCCGCGGACGCGGGCCCCGAGGTTGCGGTTTCTCCTGTCTCCTCACGGCGTTCGTGCTTCAGGGCGCGTGCACCGACCCCCGTCCGATCGCCACGAACGATTCGGCGCCGCCGTGCTACCGCTGCCACGGCACGGTCACGAACGGCAACCCCGCGCCGCCGCCGGTCCTGTGGAACAAGAACGCGCCGCCGGACGCGCACCAGTCGCACCTGCGGAACAACGACTGGCACCAGACCATCCCCTGCGACACCTGTCATCTCGTGCCGACCGAGCTCGGCTCGAAAGGACACTTCGACGGCGAGCGGCCGGAAGACGCGGGCGTGCTGCGGGCCGAGCTGACCTTTGCCGGCACCGCGTTGCTGGACGGCGCCGCCCCGGCGCTCGACGCCGGCAAGTGCGCCGGCACCTACGGTCACGGCACGACCCTGACGATGGGCGGCGGCGCCCACACGATCCCAGAGTGGACCGTCGTCGACGGCAGCCAAGCGGCGTGCGGCACCTGTCACGCGCTGCCGCCAAGCGCGCCGCACGTACAGCGCAGCGAATGCTCGCTCTGCCACGGTGACGTCATCGACGCCGACCGCCACTTCGTCAACCCCGAGCTCCACATCGACGGCCACGTCGAGGTCGGAACCATGGCCTGCGACGCCTGCCACGGAAGCGACGGCAACCCCGCGCCGCCGGCCGACACCCGCGGCAACAGCGACACCACCTTCCGCGGCGTCGGCGCCCACCGCCAGCACCTCGCGACCTCCGACTGGCACAACCCGGTCACCTGCAGCGATTGTCACCTGGTGCCGGCGGCGCTCGGTGACGCCGGTCACGTGGACAGCCCGCTGCCGGCGGAGCTCGGCTGGGGCGCGCTCGCGCAGACGAACGGCGCCGCGCCGGCGTTCGACGGCGTGCGCTGCGACAACACCTATTGTCACGGCGCGACGTTGGCGGGGGGCGGCGGCGACAGCACGGCGCCGGCGTGGACCCAGGTGGACGGCACCCAGGCGATGTGCACCTCGTGTCACGGCAACCCGCCGCCGGACCCGCACGTCCAGCGCGACGATTGCGCGACGTGCCACGGCGCGGTGATCGACATCGACGACCACTTCATCGCCCCCGCGAAGCACATCGACGGCGTCGTCGACGTCAGCGGCACCTTCGCGTGCAACACCTGTCACGGCAAGCGGAGCGAAGATCCGAACATCCCGCAATTCTGGGCGCCGCCCGATGACGCCAGCGGCCGGTCGTCGCCGAGCTATCGCGGCGTCGGCGCGCACCAGTCGCACTTGAAGAGCTCCGCTTGGCACAAGCAGGTCACTTGCGACGAGTGCCACGTCGTCCCCGCGACCCTCGATGCCGCGGGGCACGCGGACAGCGCGCGTCCGGCGGAGCTCACTTTTGGCGACCTCGCGAAGAACGGCGGTGCCGACCCGCAATTCGACGGCGTGCAGTGCAAGAACGCTTACTGCCACGGCGCCGGCTTCGCCGCAGGTGGCGGCCGCGCGACCGAGCCCGTCTGGACCGAGGTCGGCGGCACCGAGCAGCAGCAGTGCGGCACCTGTCACGGCCTGCCGCCGCTCGGCGAGCATCCGGCCCTCGGCGACCCGACGAGCTGCAACCCCTGTCACTTCTTTGCCGGCCTGACCCCCGACAACCCGGCCACCCACATCAACGGTGTCCTGGACGGCAACTTCCCGTGCGGCTCCTGCCACCCGGTCGCGCCGGCGACCGGCGCGCACGCGCTCCACTACGGCGATCACTCGGCGCCGCCGGCCGCGACCTACGGCGATCTCCGCGTCACACCGGACTACGACGTGAACGGCAAGCCTTACTACATGTTCGGCTGCGGCAACTGTCACCCGGTGGACGAGGGCTTCCACATGAACGGACAAACCGACGTGGAGCTCTATACCCCCGGCGTCGACAGCGGCAGCCTCAAGGCGCTGAACCCGACGACCGCCGCTTACGCCGGCGGTGGCGGCACCTGCGCCAACGTCTACTGCCACAGCACCGGCCAAGAGATCCCGAGCTACATCGAATCGCCGGCGTGGAACGGCGGCGGGCTCGCGAGCCCGCGCTGCAGCGGCTGCCACGACAACCCGCCGCAGTACGCGTCGGGCGGCGCCGACAGCGCCACCGCCAACAGCCACATCATGCTGAGCCCCGGCGGCGACGAGCTCGGCCACTTCGCCGGCCTGCCGGGCTACAAGTACATGGGCTCGTACCACGGCGACCCCGGGGCGTTCGCGTCGACCGTCATCAGCTGCCAGACCTGCCACTACGAGTCGGTCGACCCGACGAACACCGGCCCGGACGGGTTCTACTACCTCGACACCACCGGCACTTACGATCTGGGCGGCAGCAACCCCTACGACTGCTCCTGGTGCCACACGGGCCCGACGAGCACGCCGCCGGCGAAGGCGGGGCGCGCGTTCTCGAAGGCTCACGTCAACGGTCGGCGTGACGTCGTCTTCGATCCGCGCACCTCGCTGCCGTCGTCGGTGCCGCTCGCGTTGCCCGCGGGCTTGACCGGCCGGCCGTCGCGACCGCAGTGGACGTCCCTCTACTGGAGCGGCGCGTCGGAATTGCCGCCGGGCAGCGGCAACGACGGCAACTATTGGTCGGCGCAGCTCTCCGGGTCGGGCTACAACCAGGCCACCAAGACCTGCACTGCGATCCCCTGCCACATCAAGCAATCGAACGAGTCGAGCTTCCCGGGGGCCCGGGTCGTGCCGTTGCGCTGGGGCTCGCCGCCCGCCGGCTGCGGCTCCGACAACTGCCACCAGTATCTGTGAGCCACTGGTTCCGCGTGCCACGACATCTAGCCTCAGAGCCTCGGCTTCGGGCAGAATAGGGCGGCGGTCAGCAGCGCTTGCCACCGCACACGCCGCGGCCGCCAGGTCGAGAGAGTACGTACGATGAGAGGTCTCTGGCTCGCCTTGCCCCTGGCCGCAGGGTGCGCGCCAGATCTGCAGGTGCCCGAAGGCACACGGATCTCGTGCCTCGAGACCATCGAGTGCCCGACCGGCTCCTCTTGCCGCCTCGGGCGTTGCGTGCCGAGCGACGCCAACCAGCCGCCCAACGTGGTCCTCGGCAACGTCGCCCGCGCCCTCAGCTCGGTGTCCGTGCCGCTGGTCGTCGTCGATGCCGAGGGCGACTTCGTGCAGCTGCAGATTGAGGTTACTACGGGCGGCCAGTCTCAACCTGCCGACGCCGCGCCGCTCACGGTGCCGAGCTCCCCCGAGGGGCTGGCCGCGGTCGTGACCTGGGACGCCGCGGCCCAACTCGGCTCGAGCGCGTATCGCGACGACGTCCGCCTCCGAGTTACGCCCCGTGACACCGGCGCCGGGCAGCCGGTCGACACCGACCTCTTTGCCTTCGGCAACGACGCGCCCCAGATCGCGTCGTTCACCGTCGACGACAACGTCGTCACCGGGCTGGCGCTGCTACGGTTCGCGGTCGCGGACAGCTCGAGCGACCCGGTTCAGGTCACGAAGGTAGAGCTGTCGCTGTCCGGGGACTTCAGCGACGCCATCGACATCCCACGGACCGCCGGTCTCGGCAGCAACTTCCCCGGCGGCACGCTGTCGGCGCTCGCCAGCTCGCCCTCGGGAGTGGACTACAACCTGACCTGGGATTCGGCCGCTCTGCCCGAAGCCAGGGTCGATCGACCGACCGCCCGGTTGCGGCTGACGCTGACCGACAGCTTCGGCTCGCCCTCGCAGCCGGTCACCGCCGCGAGCTTCGCGCTCGCCAACGCCAAGACGCCGCCGGCGGCAGTGCGCGCCATCCTGGTCGACCACGTCGCGGACGGGCGCACGGAGCTCCGCTGGACCAACCCCGCGGACTCGGACTTCGCAGGCGTCCTGGTGCTGCGCAAAGCCGGGGTGGTCATCACCGAGACCCCCGCGCAAGGGACCGCGTACGCGGTGGGTGCGACCATCGGCGCCGCCGAGGTCATCGGCGTCACCTTGACTGGCGCGCTGGTGGACCTCGATGCCTCGTCGCCGCCCTATGACTACGCCTTCTTCGCGTTCGACACCGCGGACAACTACGCGCCCGGCGTTCGGGTTCCCCTGGTCACCGCTGCAGAGCTCGGCTGGTGCACCGATGAAACCGGCTGGCTCCTCGTCCACTCGCCGGACACCGGCAGCCAACAGCTCCAGCTCGGGACCACCTCGGACCAGCCGCCTCTTTCCGGCACCGTGTTTCCGACCGTGGCCGACACGCTGGGCGCTCGGACGGCTCTCGCGGCCGGCAGCCCGGTGGCGCTCGGGACCGAATACGTGGTGCGGGTCATCGCCACGAACGGCAACGGCGCCTCGATCGGGCGCGATCGGACCTTCTGGGCGTCACGTCGAGACCTGGTGCCGGTGGGATTGCCGCCCGACATCCAACCCGGCGGCACGGCGGTCTTTGGTTTCGAGCCGGACGGCTGGGCGGGCTTCGACGCCGAGGTCGACACCAGCGCCGAGAGCGGTCTCGAGACCTGGAGCGCGGCCGGCGTCAGCGTGGTGGGGGGGGCCGCGCAGGCGCTGATCCCCGGCGCCGGGGAGTACCGCTTCCGCGTCCGCCCGGTTCAGGCCGGATGCCCGGCGGCGCCGTGGACCGTGAGCGCGCCGTTTGTGCTGGGCAACTTCCGCTACGTGGCACCGGGCGGCTCGGGTGACCAGTCGGGGAGTGACCCCCTGAACACCCTGCCCAGCCTCACGGCGGCGCTCGCGGTGGTCGCCGTCGGCACCGACGTGCGAGTCGCCGAGGGCGTTTACGCCGAAACGGTGGACCTGGCCCCGGGAGTGCGGCTGCTCGGCGGCTACCGCGGCGACTTCCTGCTGCGCGATCCGAAGCTCTATCGCTCTTGGATCCGACCGGAGACGGTCGCGGGCGGATACCTCGTCGGCGTGAGCGCCGTGGGCGCCGCGATCGACGCCACCAGCGTCGTCGACGGATTCTACGTCGAGCCGGCGGTGGTCGCGCCGCTCGCGACCTGGAACACCGCGGTCGAGATCTTGGCCGGCGCGAGCCCGACGCTGTCGAACAACGAGATCCACGCCGGCCAGGCGTTGAGCTCCACGGTCGCGGTCTCCAAGGTGACGAACAACGGCGCGCCGAAGATCTTGAACAACGTGATCGACGCGGGCAGCGCGCAATTCGGCCGGACCGCGGTGATGCTCTCCTGGGGCGGCCGCGTCGACGTCATCGGCAACGTCATCACCAGCTCCGACACCGGCGTCTACGTGTTCGACGGCGGCGACGCGGTCCTCGACGGCAATCAGATCTCGGTCGCGAGCGACGCCTCGGTCTCCGGCATCAACTGCGACGGCGGCACCATGGCGATCCGGAACAACGCGATCGCGGCCGCGAGCACCGCGACCGAGAGCTACGGCCTCTATCTCTATCAATGCACGGACGTCGTCATCGAGAAGAACGTCGTCAGCGGCGCCGCGAGTCAGGCCGGTCGTGGCGTGTCGGTTCGCGGCGTCGGCAACGTCACCATCCGCAACAACGTCATCTACGGCGGCAGCGGCGGCGGCTGGCACATTCCGGTCCAGGTCGTGAGCGCCACGCCGAGCATCAGCAACAACACCTTGATCGCCTCCCTCGGCGGCGGCAGCGGGCGCGGGATCTTGTTGTGGGACCAATACGGCCCGGCGACGCCGGTCGTCGTGAACAACATCTTCGTGGCGCTGGTCGCCGACGCCGACGGCGTGTACGAGTTCTCCGCGAGCTCCGACCCCGCCTCGATGCACAGCAATCTCTTCGTGGGCGCGCAGTCCTCAGTGTACTGGGACGCCGACGGCGGCGGCAACATCGTGACCACCGCTGCCATGGAGAGCGCGCTGTGTGCCTCCTCGATCCCCGCCGCCGGCAACTTCGTGACCTCGTTGACCCCTGCTGAAGTGTTCGTCGATCCGGATGGGCCCGACGACGACCTTACCACCATCGATGACAACGATTGGCATCTGCGCACAACCGACGCCTCGATCACCAGAGGTGGGCGCAACGCCGGCCAGAGTCTCTGCGGCGGCGCCGGCACCGGATGTCCTGGCACCGGCGCCGCGAGCTGTGGTGCCGTCGTCGATGATTTCGACGGCGCCACGCGTGTGGCGCCCTACTCCATCGGCGCGTTCGCGGCCCCTTGATTCGCTGGGGAGCAACCTCCCGAGGCGGAGGTGCAGGTCGGCCGGGAGCTAACCCGACCGCCGGCTCGCCTCGATGCGGTGCGCGATCAGGCGCTCGATCGCGGTCGGGACGCTGTGGGCGAGCACCAAGATCTCGGCGACGTCGGTCGGCATGTCGGCGCCGTCGCCGGCGTCCAGGTACAGCCCAAAGACCAGCTTGCCGCGAAAATGCACCGGCAGGAACGCGACCGTCCCCGGCACCGCCTCGCCGAGCGCGTGCCACAGCTCGATGTGCCAACGGTGCGGCGCCAGCGGCCCGAGGTAGGGCGCGCCCGAGGACGCCACCAGTCCGAACATGGTCGCGGTCTGGGCCGGCACCGAGAGCTGCCGCACGCGCTCGGGATCGACGTCGTGCCCGGCCGCGTGCCAGCCGCTCCATACGCCGTGCCGATACAACAGCAACGCCGCGCGTTTGCCGCGCGACAACGCGAAGCGCAAGAGCACGGTCGCGATCGCGTCCCGATCCTCGGCCACCGCCAACGCCTCGCGGGCCGCGGCGAGCGTCGTCAGGGGAACGAGCGCCTCGCCCTCCGGCGGCCGCCGCGGTGCTCCGGCTTGCGGCTCTCCCGACACCACCACCGTCGCGATGTCGGCGGAGAGCTCGGGCAGCTCGTCCCACAAACCGTCGTCGGCGCTCGGCGGCGCGGCGCCCGGCCGGTGGCGCTGGGTCTTGATGCTCTTGTCGGCCGGCACGAAGCGGGGGCAAAGCGGGATGCCGTAGAGCCGCCGCATCAGGCGCACCAGCGGCACCTCGGCGACGAAGAACGGCTCCAACGGATAGCCGGAGACCCGCGCCACCTCGCCCAGCGCCAAATGATCCCAGGGCTCCGCGGTCGCCACCCGGAGCACGCTCCGCACCACCGCCATCGGCAGCACCCGGGTGCGCTCGACGACGTCGAGGGCGAGCAGGCGGCGCACCTTCGCCGGGACCTTGGCGAGCGCTTTCGGTGAGGCTTCGCGGATGTCGAGGATCTCGGCGCTGGTGCGGCTCAAGGTCCGACCGTCGGCGAGACCCAGCTCCCAGAGGTTGGTCGCCAGGTGACCGCCGGTCAGCACCTGCTGCCGAATGGCCGCCTCGAGGTTCGACTGCGTTACGACCCGAAGGTTCAGCAACCGGCGCGCGAGCTCGGTCTCGAAGCGCTCGCGCTCCGCGCGACGCTCGGCAGCGGCGGAGATGGGGGTCGGGATCACGACCACACCCGCGCCCCGGCCGATCAGGCCTTGCCGCCGCCGTCGATAAAGCGTTGGGTGAACTGCGCCGCGTCCTTGTACGAGCGCTCGACGTCGGCGACGATGAAGCGCTCGATCACGCCACCGATGCCGAACACCTTGACCTTGATGTCGCCCTCGACGACTCGGGTGACGCCGTCCTTGACGGCGCTGAACCCGAAGGTGCCGCGGCTGTCGATCTTGTCGGTGAACACCGACGACACCGTGTGCCAGACGCCGTTGTACGACCTGAAGGTGTAGGTCAAGTGCTCGGTGTACTCGATGCGCGACGCGCCGAGGAGCTTGGCGACCGGCGGCGGGATCTCGCGGTCCGGCCCGACCCGCACCACCCGCGACAGCTTGCCGTCCTTGAGGTCACGCTTCTCGAGCGCCCGGGCGAGCTTCACCGCCTTGCAGAGCGCGGCGTTGAAGTCCTCGTTGAAGTAGAGCTGCTCGTAGTCGGCGAGACTGATGCCACGAAAACTGTGCTCGGCGCGGAATTTCATCAGGAACGGTTCAACCCCAGTCCCTCGGCGAAGTCAACGACTCGAACCTCGGCCTCCGGGAACCGGGCGCGGACGGCCGGCTCGATGGCGCTCGCGGTCGCCACCATCACGACGACGACGCCGGCCGGGTCGAGGGTGCGCCGCAGGGCGGCGCCGACGTCGGCAATTTGAATCGCGGCGAGGCGCGCCGGGATCTGAAAGACTTCCTCGGGCTCTTGGCCGATGAGCTGGTGGCGCAGCGCCGCCATCAACAGGTCGGACGAGGTCGCGATCTCCAACGGGTAGCGGTTCAACACGTACGAGCGCGCGAGCTCGATGGCCTCGCTGGCGAGCTCACCGGCCGCGAGCTTGCGGTAGAGGTCGAGCTCCAACGCCACGCAGTCCAGCGCCACCTCGAGCCCGGGCGCCGACCGGAACACCATCGGCGCCACCAGCCGACCGAGGCGGTCAAAACCGGCGTGCGCGGTGTACGACCAGCCGCGCACGTCACGCACCTCGTGCAACAACGGCGCGGTGAAGGTGCCGCCGAACGCCATCACCCCCAACCAGAACGCCAACGCGTCCGCGTCGCGCCCCGAGAGCGCGGGGCGAGCCAGCCGCAGCTGCACCTGGGTGCGCTCCGGCTTGTCGACGATGACGACCTTGACCCCTCGGGGTCGGGGCAACGGCGCCAAGGTCGACGTGACCGGAGCACCTTTCGGCAAGTCGGCGACGAGGCGCTGGAGCGCGGCGCGGGCCTCGGCGACGCTGAGATCGCCCGCGAACGCCGCGACGACGGCGCCGGGCCGCAGGCGCTCTCGGAACGCGGCGGTGACCGCGTCGCTCGCGAGGCCTTGGAGATCGGGGATCTCGCCTTGCGGCGATCGTCCGAGCCGGTGGCCTTCGTAGAGGCTGCGGCGCAGGAAGATCTCGGCCAGGGTCTCGTCGTCGTCGCGATCGGCGCGCAGCCCTTCGACGATCTCCTCGACGAGCGGCGTCATCTCGTCGGGCTGGAGCGCCGGCCGCGCCATCGCGTCGGCGAGCAGCGCCAGCGTCGGGTCCAGGTGGCGGCGCAACGTGATGCCGCGCCACATCGCCGCCTCGGTGCCGGTGACCGCCGACAGGTGTGAGCCCATCTCCTCGAGCTTGGCGTTGAACGCCTGGCGGTCGTCGGTGGTGGTGCCGCGCAACGACAGGTCCATCAACACCCGCGTCAGCCCCGCTTGCCCGGAAGGGTCGCTCTCGGCGCCGGGCCGGAGGGTCACCAGGAAGCGGACCACCGGCAGGCTGTGGTCCTCGATGACGAGCAGGGTCGCGCCGTCGACGTCTTCTTGGACGATCGCGAGCGAGCTCTTGCCGATCATGCGCCACCCTCGCCCGGCAACACCACCGCGACCGTGCGGTTCGTGGGCGAGAACACCCGCGCCGCGGCCTCCGGCAGCTTCGCGACCTCGACCTTCGACCAGCGGTCCATGCCGGTGAACGCCAACGTGTAGTCCTTGTAGTTGGTCTCGTAGTGGCCGAGGGCCTCGGCGCAGCCCTCGACGTCCTTGAGACCGTCGTAGAGCCCGAGCTCGAGGCCGTGGCGCGCCTTGCGGACCTCTTGGGCGCTCAGGCCGTCGGCGAGGTGGTCGAGCTCTTCTTGGATGACGCGCACGATCTGGCCGACGTCGGCCCCCGGTCGCGCGTTGACGACGACCTCGTAGAGCCCCGGCTCCGCGAACGGCACCAGCACCCCCATCACGTCGCTCGCCAGCTCGTCCTCGGTCACCAGGCGCCGGTAGAGGCGGGCGTTGTCGCCGACCACCAGCACCTCGGAGAGCAGCTCCAGCGCCGCGAAGTCCGGCTGCAACTGCGCCGGCGCGTGGAACGCCGCGACGACGATGGGCGAGACCACCGGACGGGTGAGCGTGACCTGGCGCGCCTCGCGCTGCTCGGGCTCGACGATGCGGTTCGCCGCCGGCAGCGCTTGCGCCGCGAGGCCGCCGTAGCCTTTCGCGAGCTGCACCAGGGCTTCGGTGGGATCGAGGGCGCCGGCGACGACGACGGTGGCGTTGTTGGGGGCGTAGTAGGTTCGGTAGAAGTGCTCGACCGCGTCGCGCTGCATCTGCTCGAGGTGCGCCATCAGGCCGATGGTCGGGCGACGGTAGGGGTGGCTGGTGAACGCGGCGCTGTAGAGCGCTTCGGAGAGCGCGCCCGAGGGCGAGTTGTCGACGCTCATCCGCCGCTCGTTCTTGACGACCTCGAGCTCGGATTCGAAGGTCTGGGCGTCGAGGATGAGGCGCGTCATGCGGTCGGACTCGAAGTCGATGACGGTCGCGAAGTTGTCGCCGTGGGTCGCGAGGGTCTCGACGTAGTAGGTCCAGTCGACCCAGGTGGCGGCGTTGGTTTGCGAGCCGCGGCGCTCCATCTCGCGGTCGAGCTCGCCGAGCGGGTGGCGCGCGGTGCCTTTGAACATCAGGTGCTCGAGGAAGTGGGCCATGCCGCTCTTCTCGGGGTCCTCGTGCTTCGAGCCGACGCGGAACCAGGTTTGGTAGGCGAAGATCTGGGCGCGCTCGTCCGGCAACAACAACACCGTCAGCCCGTTCGCCAACCGAAAGCGCGCCGCCATCAACACATCGTTGTAACGAAAATGGCCGGCGAGCGAGACCGCAACCCCCGCCTCCCTGCTCGCCACCACCGCCGCGCGCTCAAGCGCGGCGCCCACCTGCGCGCTCGTCAAGTTCTCCGCTCCCGGTTCGCGACCGCCCTGCCGACGTCTTCAACGAAGAAAATGATCACTTTTTTTGACGTCTGCGCTCATTGTCCTACAATGTACCTCAAGGTCACACACTAACACACCAGATGGGCCTGGGAAATCAGGTCAGCTGCGGAAAGGGGTGGTAAAGTAGAGAACAAGCGGCGTCACGCAATGAGACGCCGGCGTTCTAATAGTAAACAGTGTGCCCTCCCGCATTTGCGGGTAGGGCCGGCCATCTCAGGGAGCCCCCTCCGACTTTCTGAGGTGACTTTAGACACGGCGAGCGCGCACTCGCCGTGTCTTCTTTTGTTTCGGGGGGACCGCCCGGCGGCACGCTTCCTCTGCTCTCCACCAAAGCCCTGCGCCGCCTCTGCGTCCCCCCGCGCCCCCGCTCCTCGCACCGGCTTAGCCGGATGCTCGTCGCCTCCTTGCTCGCTGCGGGACCGCCCGGCGGCACGCTTCCTCTGCTCTCCACCAAAGCCCTGCGCCGCCCCCCTCCTCGCCCCGTACGACAGCAACGGCTTGCCAAGCGGGTGGGGCTGCGATAGTCACGCGCCGCGATGGTGTCGCACAAGACCCTGTTCCTCACGAGCCTCTATCAGCTCGCGACCACCGTGGTGTTCGTGGCGCTGAGCCTCTGGTTGTGGCCGAGCCGCGCCCTCGCGGTGCTGGCGGGCGGCGCGCTGCTGGGCGTGAACTTCTGGGCGCTGCGCTACTTCGCGGTGAAGGCGTTCGCGGGCAGCAAGCCGAAGGTGGCGTACGCGTTGGCGCTCGCGGTGAAGCTGGTCGCGATGATGGGTCTGATGGCCCTGTGCCTTTCGGTGCTGCGCCTCGACGGCCTCGGGTTTGGTCTGGGGCTGTCGAGCTTGTTCGTCGCCATCGGCCTCGCGACCGCACATCAGGCGTTTGCGGCTGCGGACAAGACCGGCCCGTCGCCGACTCAGGTGGTGTGACTATGGGACACGGCGTCACTTGGTTGTCGTTTCTGCCCGGCTATCAACAACTCCAGGACTACTTGCGCGAGGCGACCCACAACGCGTCGCTGTTCGGCAACGCCCTCTTGATCCAACACGTGGTCGCGGCGGTGCTGGTGGTGCTCATCGTCAGCCTCGTCGGCATCCAGGCCGGCATGGAGATCCGTCGCCTCGGCGACGCCGCGGTGATCCCGTCGCCGACGCCGTCGTTGCGCGGCTTCATCGAGGTGGCGCTCGAGTGGCTGTACAACCAGGCGCATCAGATCATCGGCAAGGACGCCAAGCGCTACTTCCCGGTCATCGGCACCCTGGCGCTGTTCATCTTCTTCTGCAACATCCTCGGCCTCGTGCCCGGCTTCGCGCCGCCCACCGACAACTGGAACACCACCGCCGCCTGCTCGATCTTCGTGTTCCTGTACTACAACTACCACGGCCTGCGCGCCCACGGCCTCGGCCACATCGCCCACATGGCGAACCCCGCCGGCACCTGGTGGGGCTGGTTCATCTCGCCGCTGATGTTCCCGATCGAGCTCGTCAGCCACGTGGCCCGGCCGTTCTCGCTCACCGTGCGTCTCGCGGCCAACATGGTCGGTGACCACGCGGTGCTCGCGGCCTTCCTCGGCCTGGTGCCGGTGCTGGTGCCGCTACCGTTCTTGTTGTTGGGCTTCATCGTCTGTCTGGTGCAGACGCTGGTGTTCGTGCTCTTGACCATGATCTACATCGGCCTGTCCGTGGCCGAGACCCATCACGATGAAGAGCACGACGAGGAGCACGAAGCCGCAGCGCATGCATGAAATTGTCTCGAGACCGCACAACCCCGCTTGGGCACAGGAGTGGGAGAGAGAGAAGAGGATGAGCGGCGGCGCGAACCCTCGAGACGTTTGACAAGGAGATGACCATGAAGAAGCTGTTCACCATTCTCACCTCGGCCGCGGCCGTGCTCTTCACCGCCGGCGCCGCGCTGGCGCAAGAAGCCGAAGCCACCAACGTGCTGGCGCAAGAGCACGGCGGCATGATGGCGCTCGCGATCGCCATCGGCATCGGCGTCGCCGCGTTCGGCGGCGCGTTCGGCCAGTCGCGCGCGGCCGCGGCGGCGCTCGAAGGGATCTCGCGCAACCCGAACGCCTCCGACAAGGTGTTCGTGCCGATGATCCTCGGCCTGGCGTTCATCGAGTCCCTGGTGCTCTTCACCTGGGTCTTGATGTTCCTCATGCTCGGCAAGCTGTAGCCGCGCCCCGCAGCCCCTCCCCCGTCGTCAGCACCAGAGCCGTTTCGCCTGGACTCGACCTTGTCGTCGCGCCCGCCGGTGCTGCAGCGGAGGCGAAGCCGCGAGCGCGAGGAACGCAAGAAAGGGCGCGGAACGATCAGCTCACGGCGACACCGGCACGGTCCGCTCGCGCCCCCCGCGTGGATGCTATCGATTCGTCCGTGCCGCACCGTGAGTTGTTGAATTGTTGAGGATTGACAAATGGGATCAGGGCGGATATTGGCGGGCGCAACCTGAAGAAGATTGGATATCGAGAAGGAGCGATCGATGCCACCGCGCAAGAGCACTGATTTCGGGGCGCTGTTTGATTCGTTGATGGAAGATCTGCGCATTCAGATCGCAGCCTCGGTCGACCGCACCCTCTCCGACTTCAACAAGCGCTTGAGCCGCATCGAGCGCCGCCTCGACCAGGTCGACCCCCAGAACGCCGACGCCGCCACCGACAAGAACGGCCGAGTCTGCTCGCTGTGCGAACGCACCGCCGTCGCCCGCGGCCTGTGCTCCGCCCACTACCAACAGTGGCGCTACCGCGAACGCAAGACCCGCCTCTCCCGCCGCCACAACCTCGACCTCGGCGCCACCGTCGTCCTCCCCCCCAGCAGCAAATCGACCGAGCTGTCCGTCAACAACTAGAGCCATCCCGCCGTCACCCGAGTCACCGTCGCGCCCGCCGGTACCGCAGCGCGGAGGCGAAGCCGCGAGCGCGAGGAACGCAAGAAAGGGCGCGGAACGATCGGCTCACAAAGAAATCCGCCCTGTGCCGTAGTATGCCCAATCACATGCCTGGCTTCCCGGTCACGTCGCGCCATGCGTGTCCTGGATCGTGGACACACAGTCTCTCGCTGACGTGCTAGAATCTGTTGTTTTTCATGACAGTATCTGTTCTCGCCGGTGGCTCAGATCCTGCTCTTCCGGGCCTCATGAACCTGAGCTGGAGAGCAAACATGCTGCGGCAATGCGGACGGTTGGCTTTGGCGGTGGCGGTTGTGGGGCTGCTCGCGGGCTGTGGCGCGTCGGCGTCGGCGGACAGGATGTCGGCGCCGGGGGTGGCGCCTGGGGGCGCGCAGGACGCCGGCTATTTCCGTGCCCAGCTCTATTCGGGGGCGGTTCCGAAGTCGAGCGACATCACGGTCGAGGGCTTCCTGGGGGAGCACGACATTCAATATCCGGAGGCGACCTGTGACCAGGTGCTCTGCATGCACGCGCTCGTCGGCAACGACGAGGCAGTGGCCGAGGGGGGCAGCGCGACCTTCATCGCGTTGGCGATGGCGACGGCGGTGGACCTCTCGGCGCGGCCGCGGCTGCCGGTGAACATGGCGGTGGTGGTGGACGTGTCGGGCTCGATGGCGGAGGCCGGCAAGCTCGACTACGTGAAGCAGGGCTTGTTGACGATGGTCGCCGAGCTCGGCCCCGAGGACCGTTTGGCGCTGGTGACTTACAGCACCACGGCGCGGGTGGTGGAGGCGTCGCGGCTCGTGGACGACCGGGCGGTGTTCGAAGAGGCGATCAACGCCTTGCAGCCGAACGGCTCGACGAACCTCTATGATGGGATGGTGCTGGGCTACGAGCAGGTGCTCGCAAACGCGAGCGCCTACTCGTTGCCGCGGGTGATGTTGCTCTCCGACGGGCTCGCGAACACCGGCATCAGCGACTCCGCTCAGATCGTATCGAAGAGCGCGTCCTACAACGACCAAGGCATCGGCATCACCACCGTCGGTGTCGGCCTCGACTTCAACCAGACGCTGATGCGCACTCTCGCCGAGCAGGGCGGCGGCAACTTCTACTTCATCGAGAACCCCGCGAAGGTGACCGCGGTCTTCAAGGACGAGCTCGACTTCCTGGTGACGCCGCTCGCGAACGATTTGCAGGTGACGCTGGCGCTCGCGCCCGGCATCGACATGGTCGAGACCTACGGCATCGCGTTCACGCACAACGATCTGGGCGAGCTGGTGCTGCGCGTGCCGACGGTGTTCGCGAGCAGCCAGGGTGGCGCGATGCTCGTCCGCATCGACTCCACCGACGGCCTCGCGGCGCACGCCGGCGAGGTGGTCACCAGCGTCCACTATTCGTATCGCCCGATCGCCGACGACGGCACGGCGCAGGAGAGCACCGGCGCGGTGACCGACGCGCGCATGGTGTCTTTGACCGAGCCCTCGAGTCGCGCCTACGAATCGAAGGGGGTGCTGAAGGCCATCGTGTTGTGGAACATGGTGACGAGCTTCCAGGCGGCGTCCGACATCTACCACGAGACCTACGACCGCGGCGCGGCGCTCGAAGTGATTCAAGCACTCGCGACCTACGTCGACGACGCCAACGTGGTGCTCGCGGACGAAGAGATCGCGAAGGACCGCGTCGAGCTCGTCAACCAGCTCGCGATCAACCTCGGCGGCTACATCGGCGACAGCACCTGGGGCGGCCGCTGCATCGAGGGCTCGGCGCCGGACGGCAGCTGCCGCGACGGGCTCGACCCCCACTACCGGGCGCAGCCGATGTACTGCGCAGCGGCGGTCGGCGACAAAGTGCCACTCATGCTCGTCGGCCTCGTGCTCTTCGGCCTCCTTCGGGTGCGCCAGATGTCGTACAAGAAAGGCGAAGGAGGCTATTGACGCGACCTCCCGAAGCGTGGTGTTCTCCGCGACATCAAAAATCTTCGCACCCTAAGGAGGGGCTACGATGAAGAAGATCAAGGCTCTGGTTGTTGGTAGTCTGTTGGCCGCTGCCCTCGCCGCTTGTGCGTACGGCGGCGCCGCCGCTTCGGGCGACAAGGTTGTCGTTCTCCGGAACGACCAATTCTTGCTGGGCGCTCTCCGCGCGGCTTTCGTTTGCCAGATCACGGACACCGGCCTGCAAAACTGCCAGGCTGGCAACGCGCCGTAATCTGAAAACGATCTGAAAAAAACTGTTTCTCAAGGAGTTAGTCAAATGAAGAAGATCAAGGCTCTGGTTGTTGGTAGTCTGTTGGCCGCTGCCCTCGCCGCTTGTGCGTACGGCGGCGCCGCTGCCTCGGGCGAGAAGGTTGTTGTTCTCCGGAACGACGCGTTCTTGTTCGGCGCGCTCCGCGCGGCTTACGTCTGCAAGATCACGGACACCGGTCTGTCGGATTGCCAGGCCGCTACCGCGCCGTAATCAGACAGTCTGACTGTCTCACAATGGGCGGGTGGGTCGATGAGACCTTCCCGCCCATTTTGCTTTCTGGGGGATGAGACCCATGCCGCGCGCCCCGACCCCAACTCTGTTGCCACGCGTCGCGCTCCTTCTCGTCGTTCACGCCGCGCCCGCCGGTGCTGCCGAGAGCACCGCGCGCGCGTCGCCGGGGCGGATGCACACCATCACCGACCCCGAGCTCGGGCCCTTGCGGCGCGGCGAAGCCGGCAACCTCGACCTCGAGCTCGCCTACGGCCGCACCTATCACACCGCGCAGCGCACCAGCGGCGCGGCGCGCATCCGCGTCGGCGGCCTGTTCGTCTACGAGCCCTGGTACCCGTCTTTGGGGGTCTTCCTGCAGCTTTCGACCCAGGCGCCGCCGGTCGTCGGCGTCGAGGGCGAGCTCATGCACCTGTGGCGCGGCACCTGGGCGCAGCTCGGCGCCGGCCTCGACTTCCGCGCTCGCTACGGCGCCCTGCTGTCGGTCGGCTGGAGCGCGTTCGGCGTCCAGACCGAGGTCTGGCGCGCCCCGACCCACGACGTCACCTGGGCGGTGCTCGGCAAGCTCCGCTTGCCGCTCGGCGTCTTGCGCCTCATGTGGTCGTAGCGCTCGTCGCGGTGGGCGCGCGGCTTCTCGGCGTCCGCGCCGCCGGCAGCAGGTGGCGCAAGAACTCGCCGGTGAAGCTGTCGGGGTTCATGGCCACCTCTTCCGGGGTGCCGGTCGCCAAGATCTTGCCGCCCCGCGCCCCGCCCTCGGGGCCGAGATCGATGATGTGGTCCGCGGTCTTGATGACGTCGAGGTTGTGCTCGATCACCACCACGGTGTTGCCGCTGTCGACGAAGGTGTGCAGCACCGCGAGCAGGCGCTCGACGTCGGCGAAGTGCAGACCGGTCGTGGGCTCGTCGAGGATATAGAAGGTGCGGCCGGTCGAGCGCCGCGACAGCTCCTTCGACAGCTTGATGCGCTGCGCCTCGCCGCCCGACAACGTCGTCGCGCTCTGGCCGAGGTGAATGTAGCCCAGCCCCACCGCGGTGAGGGTCTCGAGCTTGCGCGCCACCGCGGGGATCGCACCCAAGAACTCCAGCGCCTCGTCGACCGTCATCGCCAACACCTCGGCGATGCTCTTGCCCTTGAGCTTCACCTCGAGGGTCTCGCGGTTGTAACGCCGGCCCTGACACTGCTCGCAGGTGACGTAGACGTCGGGGAGGAAGTGCATCTCGATGCGGATGACACCGTCGCCCTCGCAGGCCTCGCAGCGGCCGCCCTTGACGTTGAACGAGTAGCGCCCGGGCTTGTAGCCCCGCGCGCGGCTCTCCGGGAGGCCGGCGAACAGGTCGCGGATGAGGGTGAACAGCCCGGTGTAGGTGGCGGGGTTGGAGCGCGGCGTGCGACCGATCGGGCTCTGGTCGATGTCGATCACCTTGTCGATCTCCGCGACCCCAAAGAGGCGGGCGTACGCCGCCGGCTCGTCCTGCGCCCCGTACAGCTCCTTCGCCAGCGCCCGATAGAGCGTGTCGTTGACCAACGTGCTCTTGCCGCTCCCCGACAGCCCGGTGACGCAGGTGAGCTTGCCGAGCGGAAAGCCGGCGTCGATGCCCTTGAGGTTGTTGCCCGACGCACCGCGCACCCACAGAGTCTTGCCGTTGCCGGGGCGGCGCGCCGTCGGGACTGAGATCTGACGCCGACCGGAGAGAAACGCGCCGGTGAGCGACGTCTCGTGCTCGGCGACGAGCGCGGGCGGGCCCGCGACCACGACCTCGCCGCCGTGGCGACCGGCGCCCGGCCCCATGTCGATGACCCAGTCGGCGCGGCGAATGGTCTCTTCGTCGTGCTCGACGACGATCACGGTGTTGCCGAGGTCGCGCAGCCGCTCGAGGGTCGCGAGCAGGCGCTTGTTGTCGCGCTGGTGCAGGCCGATCGAGGGCTCGTCGAGCACGTAGATCACGCCGCGCAGCGCGCTCCCCACCTGGGTCGCGAGCCGAATGCGCTGCGCCTCGCCGCCCGACAGCGTCGCCGAGCCGCGATCCAGGTTCAGGTAGTCGAGGCCGACCGATTCGAGGAACTGCAAGCGCTCGCGGATCTCTTTCAGGATGCGCCCGGCGATGTCGCTCTCGCGCCGCGACAGCTTGAGCTCGAGGATGAAGCGCTGCGCCTCGCTGACCGCGAGCGCCGTGACCTCGCTGATCGAGCGCTTCGCGACCTTGACCGCCAACGCCTCGGGCTTGAGGCGGGCGCCGTGACACGAGTTGCACGGCCGCATCATCATGTACTGCGCCAGCTCCTCGCGCATGCTCTCCGACTGGCTCTCGCGCATGCGGCGCAGCAGGTTCGGGACCACGCCCTCGAAGGGCCGGTTGAACGCGAAGCGGTTGTCGTCCTTCTCGTAGACCATCTTCACCGCTTCGTCGCCGCTGCCGTAGAGGATGATGCGGCGGAACGCCTCCGGCAGCTCTTTCCAGGGGGTGCGCGTCGACTTCTTGAAGTGGCGCGCGACGCTCTCGAGCTGCTGGAACATCCAGCCCTGCATGATGGTGTTCCAGGGTTTGACGACACCTTCGGCCAGGCTCAGCGTCGGGTCGGGGATGATGCGATTCGGATCCATCTCCATCGCGTGCCCGAGGCCGTCGCACTCCGGGCAGGCGCCGTGCGGGCTGTTGAACGAGAACATCCGCGGCGCGAGCTCGGGGAACGAGACGCCGCACTCGTGACAGGCGAACTTGTCGGAGAACAGCTGCTCCTTGCCGCTGCTCTCGACGATCTTCACCAGCCCGTCGGCCTTCTTGATCGCGAGCTCGATCGAGTCGGTGAGCCGCTGCTTGATGTCCGGCTTCAGCACCAAGCGGTCCACCACCAGGTCGAGGTCGTGTTTCTTCTGTTTGTCGAGGGCGATGTCGTCGGCGAGGTCGCGCATCTCGCCGTCGACGCGGATGCGAACGAAGCCCTCTTTGCGCAGCAGCAGCATCTCTTTGCGGTACTCGCCCTTGCGGCCGCGGACGATCGGCGCCAGCACCATGAACTTGGTGCCGTCGGCGAGGGCGCGGACGGTGTCGACGATCTGCTGCACGGTCTGCGACTCGATGGGCTTGCCGCAGCTCGGGCAGTGCGGCACGCCGATGCGGGCGTAGAGCAGGCGGAGATAGTCGTAGATCTCGGTGAGGGTGCCGACCGTCGAGCGCGGGTTCTTGCTGGTCGACTTCTGCTCGATGGAGATCGCGGGCGACAACCCGTCGATGCCGTCGACGTCGGGCTTCTGGTTCTGGTCCAGGAACTGGCGGGCGTAGGCGGACAGCGACTCGACGTAGCGCCGTTGGCCCTCGGCGTAGATGGTGTCGAAGGCGAGCGAGCTCTTGCCGCTCCCGGAGAGACCGGTGATGACGACCAGCTTGTCGCGGGGGATCTCGACGTCGATCCCCTTCAAGTTGTGCTCGCGCGCCCCGCGCACCAGGATGCTGCTCATCGGTATCACTTGGCGAGACACATGCACCTCCACGGCAAGCCCGAAAGATAGGCATCCGCGCCGCCCTCGAGAAGCCGCCTCCTAACAGAACCGCCCCCAAAGCGTAAGCGCGCCGGGCGCCCGGTGAACAAACGGCCGCCACTGCGACATTTGTCCGCAGGGATCTGCACCGGGTTGCGGCAGAATCCCGCCGGCTTCGTACTCTGGGAGGTCGACATGGTCCTGAGGTCGTTGGCATTGCTGTGCACCGGCGCTCTCGTCGCTGCCGCCTGCTCCGGCGGCGACGAGAAGAAGAACACCTACTACGTCACGACGAGCCAGCCGACGGCGGCGGCGTGCGGCAACGGCCGCCTCGATCTCGGGGAGCGGTGCGATGGCAGCCTCCTCGACCAACAGAGCTGCACGACCCTCGGCCTCGGCAGCGGCACGCTCGGCTGCAGCGCGGCGTGCGACGCGTTCGACACCGTCGGCTGCGCGAACGGCTGTGTGCCCGACTGCTCCGGGCGCGAGTGCGGCCCCGATCCCGTCTGTGGCGTGGCGTGCGGCCGGTGCGCTTCCGGCACCTGCGACGACGGCACCTGCAGCAGCACCTGCGTGCCCGATTGCGGCCAGCAGCAGTGCGGCCTCGATCCGATCTGCGGCGTGTCGTGCGGCAGCTGCGGCCAGGGCGTCTGTGATCCAGACCTCGGCCAGTGCGTCACCGCCTGCGTTCCGGACTGCAGCGACCAAGAATGCGGGCCCGACCCGGTCTGCGGCGTCTCCTGCGGCTCCTGCGCGCAGAGCGCATGCGGCAGCGACGGCTGGTGCACCTGCGTCCGCGATTGTCGCGGCCGGCTGTGCGGCCCCGATCCAGTCTGTGGCGAGTCGTGCGGCAGTTGCACCTCCGGCACCTGTGACGCGAGCGGTCGATGCTCGGGTGCGCCGGCCGACGGGCTCGTGGTCGGGGTGACCTGGAACACCGCCGCCGATCTGGACCTGCACATGCGGCAGAGCGACGACGCCTACTGCACCGCGACCAGCTGCTACTACCAAAACTGCGGCGCCGCCGTCGTCGACGGCCATCCTGATTGGGACGGGGTCGCGGGCGTGACGAGCGGTGATCCGCTGTTGGCGATCGACGACCTCGATGGCTACGGCCCGGAGCAGATCCGCATCGTCGCCCCGGTGTCCGGCCAATACACGGTCGCGGTGCACTACTACGGCGGCAACACCACGCCGCCGACCACGGCGACCGTCAAGATCTGGGTCCGCGGCGCGCTGGTCTTCCAACAGTGGCGCGACCTCACGACCGCCGGCCTGTGGGAGGCCGCGGCGATCGGTTGGAACGGGACCACGGCCGCGGTCGTCCCCGGCGACGCCCTCACCCCGTCGTGGAGCTGCGAGGCCCCGGCCGCCGCCGGCTGCCAGAGCGACGCCGACTGCAGCGCCGCGCCGTGGCCAGACACCGAGTATTGCGACCTGCAGCTCGGGTACTCGGGCGAGTGTCGCTTGGGCTGTCGCCGCAGCGGTGACTGCGCCGTGAATCAGGTGTGTGACGGCTCGCACACCTGCGTCCTCGACAGCGCCAGCCTCTCCGGGTGGATGGAGCCGTGCGCCGCCAGCGGCGACTGCCGGAGCGGCCTGTACTGCAACCCGATGTTCAACACCTGCTCCGAGGCCTGCCTGCCGCCGACCCACGAGTGCGCCGGCGACCCCGGATGTTGTCCGCAGACCGGCGCGGCGCGCTGTGTCGATCTCCTGGACATGGGCTTCTTCGCCTACTGCACCAACGACCTGCTCTAGCTGCAGTTCTCTTGGCTCCCGCGCCGCAGCTGCTGCGGCGCTCCCCAACCCCACTCCCCCAACCCCTCGCCCCCGGGTCCCCCGGGTGGCCCCCAAGTAGAGCGACGGGCGACGGCTCCCTCAAGAGAGGGGGCGCCCGTCCTGCCTGACGCCTTCGTCGAGGCACCTGTGGTAGGCTTGCCGGCGTGACGGTCAAGAAGTCGGTCCATCCGCGCACCCTCCCCGGTCTGCACCCGGGTCTGGAGCAGCGGTTGCGCGAAGCCGAGCAGGCGGAGGCGAAGGGCGAGACGCCGCGCTCGCTCGAGGGCCCGCAGAAGATCCTGCGACCGACCATCGACGTCTCGTCGACCGAGCGCCAGGCGCAGGTGCGCACCATCGGCCTCGTCGATCCCGCCTACCGCAAGACCCAGGACGGCCTGGCGGCGCTGGCGCAGCAGGACGCCTTTCGCCCTGGGGCCGACTTGGATCAGATCTGGGACAGCCTCTCCGAAGCCGAGAAGCTCCGCGCCGGCGCCGTGGAGCGCTTTCGCCTGGAGATGGAGTCGAGCCTCAAGCTCTCGGCGATGCCGTGGAACGCGCCGCACAAGCTCGGCGGCCGCTTGGACGCTCGCGGCCTGAAGCGCCTGAACGACAACGTCCGCGCCGAGATCGACGCCTATGGCTATCTCCTGGCGCCCGACAGCTACCGCCTCTTGATCCGCTTCGTCGACGACACCCACAAGCTCTTCGACCTCTGCCTGCGGGTGCGCGCGGTGCAGGGCATCGACACCGTCTCGGCGGCGGCGCTGGTTCAAGACCTGGTCGAGAAGCTGATCTACCAAGAGCTCTGCAGTCGCCGCCGCGCCATGGGCGATCGCGGCATTCGTAGGATCTGCGGCAACATCGAGCTAGCCGAGCAGCTCTACAACCAGGCCAAGCGCCTCCCGGACTTCACGCCGCGCGAGCGCTTGCTGATGCGCGTCATCCACGTGCACCAGGACCTCGGACAGACCGCCTACGCCGCGCGCGTCAGCTTCCGCGGCTCCAAGCTGCACCGGGCCTACGGCGCGCGGATCTTCAATGATGAGATCAATCGTTACCGCGGCCTCTTCACCCACGAGGAGCTGGAGCAAGCCCGCACCGCGGTCGCCACGCATTCGTCGGAGGAGCTGCCGTTCACCAAGGCCCGCGTCCTCGCGTTCGTCCGCGCCGTCGACCATCTGGCGCCGTTCGCGCCCTTTCGCCTCCTGAAGCAGCTCGAGCCGGTCGCCAACGCCGGCGACTATCTCGACGACCTCGCGGCGCGCGCCCGCCAAGGCGAGACCGAGCGCTACGTCGCCGCCAAGGACGCGCTGCGGACGCTGTTGGAGGGCGAGCAGATGCATCCCGGTCTACGCGACGACCTATTGGCGGCGTTTCGGCCCTTGCACAAGAACGCCGAGCTCATCGAGCTCGGACCCTGGGGTGGGGAGATCTCGGGCCTGCAGCTCGACGCCAACGGTGACGGTGCGGTGGTGGCGAAGATCACCCCCGACCCCTTCACCGTGCAACACCAGGCGCTCTTCGACTACCAGCAACAACAGCTGCTGAACGTCGCGCGCGCCTGTGAGATCTCACCCGAGGCTTTCCGCGAGGCGCCGCAGGTCGTGCTCACCCGTCCCGGCTTCGGGGCGCTGGTGCTGGTGCGGTAGCGCCCGCCGCCGTCAGCCGGGCCGCGAGCCTGATGGCCGCGAGCATCCCCTCGGGATGCGCCCTGCCGGTGCCCGCGAGCTCGAACGCCGTGCCGTGATCCGGAGAGGTGCGCACCGCCTTCAAGCCCAACGTCACGTGCACCGCGCGCCCGCGTCCCAACAGCTTCACGGGGATGAGCGCCTGATCATGGTACAGCGCCACGACGCCGTCGAGCTCCCGATCCAACGCCCGGCGAAACACCGAGTCGGCGGGATACGGGCCGGCGAGCGACAACCCGCGTGCGCTCGCCATCGCCAGGGCGGGGGCGAGGATCGTGCTCTCCTCGTCTCCCATCAGCCCGCCTTCGCCGGCGTGCGGATTCAAGCCGGCGAGCGCCAACCGTGGCTTCGTGAGACCGAGATCGCGCTCCAGCGCCCGGGTCAGGAGGTGTGCGACCTCGACGATCCGCGCCGCCGACAACGCCGCGAGCATCTCCTTGAGAGAGAGGTGCGCGGTAGCGAGCACCACGCGCAGCTCGTCGCCAAAGAACGCCATCGCCACGGGGCCGTCGCCGAGCTCGCGCTCTAGGATCGAGGTGTGCCCGCGGTCGCCGCTGCCGGCCAACGCCATCGCGGTCTTCGACAGCGGTGCGGTCACCAGCGCCCGTGCCCGTCCCTGCTTGAGGAGCGCGATCGCCGCATCGAGCGCCGCGAGGCCGGCGCCGCCGCTCGCCGCCGTCGGTTTCCCCAGGGGCCCGGCAAACGGCGCTTGCGGCTCGGCCGTCACCCGAGGGCCTAGATCCGCGGCGATGCGGTCGGCGATTCCCCGCGGCCCGCAGAGGGTGAGCTGCAGAGCCGGATCGGTGCCGAGGGCGATGCGGGCGGCGGCGGCGGTCACCTCCGGGCCGATGCCGGCGGGGTCGCCGAGCGTCACCGCGAGCGGCAACGTCATCGGCGCGGCGCTAGAAGCGCACCTCTACGAAGCGTTTGCGTCTGAGATCGGTGAGCCAGTTGTTCATCTGCCGGTCGAGCTCTTCTTGGTAGATCTCGTTGCGGAAGGTGTTGAGCACCGTCTCGTCCTTGCAGTTGCTGCCGCCGGGCGCCCGGCGATCGTTGAGCTTGATGATGTGAAAGCCAAACTCGGTCCGCACCACCGGCGACACCTCGCCGACCTTCAAGGCGAAGGCCGCTTTCTCGAACGGCTCCACCATCTCGCCCTTGCCGAAGCAGCCGAGGTTGCCGTCCGGGGCGCCTTTGTCGTCGGAGTACTTCAGCGCGTAGGCCGAGAAGTCGGCGCCGGCCTGGAGCTCGGCCTGGAGCTTCGACGCCCGGGCGTGGATCTGCTCGACCTCGTCGGCCGCGGCGCCCTTCGGGATGGCGGTCAGGAGGTGCGCGGCGCACAGCTGTAGATCGCGCGACTGGGCCTGCTGTCGCTCCTCGCAGCGGTGCTCGACGTCGGCGTCTTTGACCTGCACCTTGCCCTGCACCTGGAATTGGATCAGCCGCGTGCGCTCGATCTGCGCCTTGAGCTTCTTGCGGTACTCGGCCCAGGTGATCCCCTGGGCGTAGAGCGCCTGCTGCAGCTGCTGCTCGTTGAGGTTGTTGAGCTTCTGGACCTCTTGCACCGCGCGGTCGACGTCGGCGTCGGCGACCCCGAGCTTGTCGCGGCTGCGCTCGAGCTCGGCGTCGACGATGCGCTCGCCGATCTCGATGTCGAGCACCCGGCGCAGGATGTCGAGTCGTTGGCGCTCGCGCTCCTTCGGATCTTTGACGTCGTCGAGCTTCGCCATGTAGGGCTGCGCCTTGGCGTCGAGCTCCGCGATGGTGATGATCTCGCCTTCGATGACCGCGGCGATCTTGTCGACGACCTCGCGCGACGCGGCGCGCGCCGGCGCCGTCACCGCGAGCACCAGCACCAAGATGCAGTGGTTAATGGACACGCGCGAGCTCCTTGTCTTCGATGACGATCTTCGCGGCGCGCTTCAAGTCCTGAATCTTGGCGGTCTGCGCCTCGCGTTCCTTCTCCCGCCGCAGCTTCTTCTCGATCTCGTCGCGGAGCCGGTCGACGGGCTTGAGCGCCTCCGGCCGGCGCTCGACGACCTTAAACAGGTGGAAGCCGTAGTCGCTGGCGACCACCTTGCTGATCTCGCCGACCTTCAAGCCAAAGCAGACCTCGTCGAAGATGCTCGGCATCGAGCCGCGCGCGAACGACCCCAGGTCGCCGCCGTTCTTGGCCTCGGGGCTCAGCGAGTACTTGGTCGCCGCCTCTTCGAAGGGCATGCCCTTCTTGATCTGCTGCGAGATCTCCTGGGCCTTCTCCTCGGTCTTGACCACGATCTGCAACGCGTGGACCTCCTCGGGCAGGATCTGGGTCTCCGGATGTGCCTCGATGTAACGCGAGATCTCCTCGTCGGTCACCGCGACCCGCGAGAACACGTGATCGCGGAAATACTTCTGCAGCATCAACAGCTCGCGGAGCTCGCGCTTCATCTCGGCGGCGGTGATGTCCTTGCTCTCGAGGAGCTTGTCGACCTCGCTGACGTCCCAGCCGGCGCGGGTGCGCTCGTAGGCGACCTCGACCTCTTCGATGCCCACCAGGACGTTGCTCTTCTCGGCCTCCTGCATCGTCAGGCGGCGCTCGATCAGATCGTCGAGCAAGGTGCGCTTCTGGGCGTTGTCGCTGGCGACCGACGGGCCGCCCTCCTCGTCGTTCAGGCGGATGCGATGGAACTCGCGCAGGAACTCGTCGACGTAGATCGGCATGCCGTTGACGCTCGCCAGCACCCGCCGCTCCTTGTCCTTGTCGCCGCGCTTGTCGCCATCCTCGCAGCCGCAGGCCGCGACGAGCATCCCGAGGGCCACGAAGTATCGCGTCATGGGCTGTTCGCCTCCGGCGTCTTGAGCTGCGCCGCAATCTCGTCCAGGTGCTCTTCGTACACCGCCACCGGGAAACGCCGCCGGATTTCGGCCAGGTAACCGTCGAAGGCCTTGGCGCGTTGGTTCTTCATCAGCTTGTCCCGGATCTCGCCTTTGACCTCGTCCAGGCCGCGGACCAGGGCTTCGCGCCGCGCCAGCATCCTGACGACGTGCCAGCCGCGGATGCTCTGCACCGGCTCCGCCGCGAGGCTCCCGGCCGCGAGCGCGAACACGTCCCCCGCGAAGCTCAAACCCAAGGTCTCGGTCAGCTGTTCCCGGCTCATGAACGTCAGCTCGCCGGCGCGCGGCACGCTGTCGGCGTCGAGCGAGCTCTGCGCGACCAGGCGCGCGAACAGGGCCCGATCCGCGGCCTTGGCGTTGAGCTTGACGATCAACGCCCGCCCCCGCGCCCGGCCGTCGTCGGTCGGCGCCAGCTGAATGTGCGCGATGCGCACCATCTCGGGCTGCTGATAATCATTCATGTGCTGGCGATAATACTCCAGGATCGCCGCGTCGGACACCGCGTCCGCGTCCGTGCCCGCGCCGTTGCCGAGATCGCGCTGCAGCAGTCGGCGCACCATCACCTTGCGGGCGGCGTCGACGACTTCTGGATCTCGCGCCAAGCCCCGCTCCTGCGCGGCGCGCGCCAAGAGCTCGAAGCGCACCTGGTCGTCGACGAACTGCCGCAGGCGCTGTTTGTCGTCGTAGCGGCGCAACGCCGCGGTGCCCTGATCGCGCAACCGCTTCACGACCTCGGTCACCGTCAGAGAAACGTCGCCGATCTGGGCGATCGCCGGCCCGACCCCGGGCGGCGGCGACAAGCACACCGGCTCGGCCGGGCGCGCCGGCTCGCACGCCGTCGCGAGCACGATCCCCGTGAGCCCGAGCCATCGCACAGCCATGCGGGTGCCTAGCATCGTCACCGGCCTCCGGCAAGGAGCGGCAGCTTGCCGAGCTCCTCCCGCACCGAGCGCAGCAGGTCCATCTCCGCCAGGTCCTTCGCGGCCGGCAGCGTCAACGCCAAGCGCCCGGAGGGCAGCACCCGGATGCGCTCCGGCTCCCGCTGCACCCTGAGCGCCAGCGCCGCGACGTCGAGGCGCGGCTCGGACACGAAGGTCAAGCCGAGCTTGATCGTCGTGGCGTCGACCGCCCCGGAGAGCGCCACCGCGCCGAGGTTGATCAGGCGGCGGCGGATCACCATGACCTCGGCGAGGTGCCGGACCTCGTCCGGGGCCTTGCCGTAGAGATCTTCGATCTCCGCCAACACGTCGAAGACCGCGGCGTCCGAGTCGCTCTGCGCCATGCGCTGATAGAACGCCAGGCGGTGCATCGGCTCGGGCACGTAGCTCTCCGGCAACACCGCGGTGACCGGGAGCTTGATCTCCGGCTCGATCGCGCTGTGCGCCGCCTGGCCCCGCGCCCGCTCCACCGCCTCCTTCAACAGCTCGGTGTAGAGCTCGAAGCCGACCGCGGCGATGTGGCCCGATTGGTCGGCGCCCAACAGGTCGCCGGCGCCGCGCAGGTCGAGGTCGAAGCTCGCGACCTGGAACCCCGAGCCGAGCTCGGAGAAACGCTTCAACACCGCCAAACGCTCCAGCGCCTCCTTCCCCACCCGGTCGGAGCGCGGCAACAACAGGTAGGCGTGACCCCGCTCCCGGCCCCGGCCGATGCGGCCGCGCAGCTGGTACAGCTGGCTCAAGCCGAAGGTGTCGGCGCGGTTGATGATCATCGTGTTGGCGGTCGGGATGTCGATGCCGCTCTCGATGATCGCGGTCGACACCAGGACGTTGTGCTCGCGGCGCACGAACTCCACCATGATGCGCTCGAGCTCCTCGCCGGTCATCTGTCCGTGACCGACGACGACCCGCGCCTCCGGCACCAGACGGCGGACGATGTCGCGCATCGCCGATATCGACTGCACCCGGTTGTGGACCACGAACACCTGGCCGCCGCGGTGGATCTCGCGCCGGATCGCCTCCTGGATCACCTCCTCGTCGAAGCGCGTCACCTCGGTGCGGATCGACATCCGGTCCGGCGGCGGCGTGGTGATGATCGACAAGTCGCGCAAGCCGGTCACCGACATGTGCAGGGTGCGCGGGATCGGGGTCGCGCTCATCGACAGCACGTGCACCTGGCTCTTCCACTGCTTGATGCGCTCCTTCTGCTTGACCCCGAAGCGGTGCTCCTCGTCGACCACCAGGAGCGCCAGATCTCTGAAGCTGACGTCCGCCGACAGCATTCGGTGCGTGCCGATGAGGATGTCGACCTCACCGGCCTTGGCCTTGCGCAAGATCTCGCGGCTGTCGTTGGCGCTCCGAAACCGGCTCAAGACCTCGACGCTCACCGCCTCACCGCGCAGGCGGTCGCGAAAGGTCTGCCCGTGCTGCTCCGCGAGCACCGTCGTCGGCACCAAGACCGCGACCTGTTTGCCGGCGAGCACCGCCAAGAAGGCGGCGCGGATCGCGACCTCGGTCTTGCCGAAACCGACGTCGCCGCACACCAGGCGATCCATCGGCGCGTCCTGCACCAGGTCGTGCAAGACCTCGTCGATGGCGCGCTGCTGATCGGGGGTCTCCTCGTACGGGAAAGTCGCCTCGAAGGCGCGGAAGTGATCGTCGGGGTCGTTGAACGCGTACCCCTTCAGAGTGTGACGCCGCGCCTGGACCGCCAAGAGCTCGTGCGCCATCGCCAGCACCGCGTCCTTGACCCGCTGTTTGGCCTTCTCCCAGCGCGTGCCGCCGAGCTTGTCGAGGCGCACGGTCTCGACCGGGCCGCGGTAGCGCTGCAGCTGACCGAGGCGGTAGATCGGGACGTAGAGGCGGTCGCCGTCGGCGTACTCCAGGCTGACGTAGTCGCCGTCCACCCCACCCAAGATCAGGCGCTTCAGCCCCAAGTAGCGGCCGACGCCGTGATCGACGTGGATGACGAGATCGCCGTCGCTCAAGTCGCGCAAGGTCGCGAGCCCTTCGCTCGGTGCCCGACGGCGGCGGCGGCCCTCGGCTTGGCGCGCCGCCCCGAAGATCTCGACGTCGGTCAAGATCGCGACGCCGTGCTGCGGGTCGCGGATCCCGGCCGACAGCGCCGCGGTGGTGATCGCGATCCGCGGCGTCCGGCGCGCCTCGCCGAAGGTCGTGGCCGGAGGCAAGGCGTCAATGAAGGGCAGGTCGAGCTTGCGCGCCCGCAGCAGCTCCCGGAGGCGCTCGGCGTTGCCGCGTGAGCCGCAGGCGAGGAAGACCTCCTGGCGCTTGTCGAACAGGCTCTTGAGCTCGTTCACCAGCGGGTCGAGGATTTCACCCTTCGTGGTGTCGGCGCGACGCTCGCCGATGCGGCGCGACAGCTCGCGCCAGTCTCCGAGCTCGACCGGCAAGCCCGGTGCGACGCGGTCGTCGGCGACCGGCACCGCCACGAGCGCGGCGCTCGCCTGCAAGTCGCGCAACACCTCGGCGGGCGACACCAGGTGCTCCTCGATGCCGAGGGTCAAACGATGACCGGCGAGAGCCCGCTCGCGCTCGTGCGCCGCCCGGCGCCAGCGCTCGTCGAGCGCCGCTTCGACCTCTCGTGGCTGGTCGAGCACCAGCGCCGCCTTGGGATCTGCGACCGCGTCCAACACCCGGGCGCTGCCGTCGTAGAACGCCGGCCACAGGGCCTCGATGCCGAAGAAGTAGTTGCGTTGCTCGATGTCGGCGAGAGTGGCGTGCAGGCGCCGGGTCGGGACGTTGGTGGTCTCCGCGAGGGCTCTGAGGCGGGTTGCAGCGCGGGCCACCTGGGCGTCGCCGAACAACACGCCGCGGAGCGGATGGACCGCGAGCGATTCGTGCTCGCCGAGGTTGCGCTGGCTCTCGGGATCGAAGCTCTTGATCGAAGCGATCTCGTCGCCGAAGAGATCCAGGCGCACCGGTCGCTCTGCCGACGGCGGATAGAGGTCGACGACCCCGCCGCGAATCGCGAAGGTGCCTTCGTCTTCCACCAGGGTGACCGGCTGGTAACCGCAGCGGACCAGGTGCTCGGTGATCTTCGCGCGGCTGATGCACTGACCGACGACCCACAGATCGGTGGCGGCGAGAAAGTCGGCGTCCGGCAGCCAGCGGTCGATGAGCGCCACGGCCGAGACCACCAGGACCCGGGGTCGGTCGCCCGTCAGGATCCGGTGCCGGATACCGAGCTGGTCGAAGACCAACCGCGGGTCGGGAGAGACGTCCTCGAAGGCGACGTGCGGCTCGCCGGGGAAGAAACGCACGTCCTCGACCCCGAAGGCGCGCAGGTCAGTGACGAGCTGCCCGGCGCGCTCCTCGTTCGCGGTGACGATGGTGAGCGGCGTCTCGAACCCCTCGCACGCGAGGAGATAGGGCAAGCCCGCGGCGGGCAGGCCGGCGAGAACCAGAGGTCGGGGGGCACCCGCGGACGGTCTGAGACGGGACAGGGCCACGATCTACTTCGCGGCCGCGGCTAGTGCAGCACGTGCACCAGCACCTCGCCGCAGCAGGTCCGGCCGCAAAAACCCGAGCCGGCGCCGCACGGAGTCGACGCCCCGAAGGCATCGAACGCCGTCAGGGTGAAGGTCACGTCGGTAGAGACGGCGAGACCGGTGACGATCGCGGTCACCGATTTCGTGGTGCTGTTCGGCGAGAAGGTCGCGACCGTCGGCGCCGCGGTCCAGAGATAGGTGAGGCCGGGTTGGTCGATCAAGTCTGGGTCGCTGCTGGTGCTGCCGTTGAGGGTGATGACCTCGCCTTCGTTGACCGTCAGGCTGCCCGGGGTCTGGACGATCGCGAGCGGCGCGTTGTTGGTGGCCTCGACGTTGACGCACGCGACCCCGGAGAGACCGTGGGGATCGGTGACCGTCAGCCTGAAGACCATGAAGCCCACCGCCATCGGCGCCTGGATCTTCGCCAGCGTCGTCACGTCGCTGGCGTCGAGGAAGGTCGCCGCGGCATTGATGGGGTTGCAGCTCGCCAGGGCCGGACACTCGCCGCAGTCGGTGCTGCTGACGATCTGCGTCCATTGGTAGGTCAGCGACGCGGTGCTGTCGTCGGGGTCGAGGCTCTGACGGCCATCGAGCGTCACTTGGGTCGCGGTGTTGGGGTAGTGGCTGGTGCCGTGGTCGATCTTGCAGCCCGGCAGACAGGTCGCCACCGCCGTCGGCGTCTGGTTTTGCGCGGCACTGCTGACGATGATCGCGGTCACGTCGGGCAGCGAGTCGCGCTCGCCGTTGTTCACCACCAACGAGATCAGATAGTCGCCGCCGAGATCGGGGGTGATGGTCGGCTGGGCGGTGGTCGCCGCGATTAGCGTCGCGTTGCTGCCGGCCGGGGCGGTGACCAGCACCCACGCATAGCTGAGCACGACGCCGGTCGGGTCGAAGCTCGCCGAGCCGTCGAGGCGGAGCTCGACGCCCCGGGTGCCGTGGTGATCGAAGCCGGCGTTGGCGACCGGCAGGCTCGCGATCTTGGAGTCACTCCCGCAGCTGGCGGCGACCGATCCGGTCACCGCGATGAGCAGCGCCAATCGTGCGGCGTTGAGGAAGAGCATGGGTCACTCCCCGAGGGCGAAGGTGGTCGCAAGATCCGCCTGGTACCACACCCGCAGCAGGCAGCCAACGGCCGCGACCACGAGGCTCGGGGGCGACCGTTGACCTGTTGCGGATGGCCAGTATAGTGCCGCTTGGCTCGGCGGGGTCCGAGTGGAGCTCGAAGCGATGACCGCGTTCAAGGGACTCAGCAGTGATACGTTCGCCGCCTACACTCCGGAGAAGTGGGCGAGCAACGTTCACAACCTGGCGCGGATGCGGGCCAAGGACACCTTGCTGGCCCTCTGCGACCAGGCGCAGCGCGACCTGCAGACCGAGCTCGTCGGCCTCGACCGCGCGTCGTCGGACGAAGTCCCCAACATCATCAACCACAAGAAGGTCGACGCCCAGTGGGTCTACTGGTTCCGCGACGCCGCCGCCCGCAAGAACCTGGCGTCGTTCTTGGAGAAGACCCCCCTCGACGAACAGAAGCTGTTCAACATCGCGCCCCAGGACAAGCACCTCGCGGTCGCCGTGGTTCTACGGCAGACCGACCTCTGGTTGGGCCTGTGGTTGGCCGCCGGCGCGGTCGTCGACCGGCGCAACTTCTCCGCCAGCATGCAAAAGGCCTGGGAGCGGGAGCAGCTCCGGGATTTGATCTTGGAGCTGCCCGAAGGCGCGTCGTTCGGCGCGCCGACCAAGCTCGCCGCGGCAGGGGAGATCACGCTCGCGGGGCTCGCCGATCTCACGGGGACGTTGGGGAGCGATCAACCGGCGTGGCAGATCGGCCACAGCATCCCGGCCACCGATGCCATCGAGCTCGGCGTCGAGCTCGCCGACCACGTCGGCCGCTGGCTCGGCGCGCTCTTGCCGATCTACCGTTTCCTCGCCTGGGAGAAGGCCAACGACCACATCGACGTCAACCGCCAGCTGCAGGAGGAGAAGGCGCAGAAGCGCCGCCAGGCGTTGGGCTTCGGCCCCGGCGACAAGGTGCGGATCATCTCCGGGATGTTCTCCGGCAAGCTCGGCGTGGTCCAAGACATCGACGCCAAGGCCCAGGTGCGCGTGCTCGTCGGCAAGCTGTCGGTCGTCGTCTCCGGGACCGACCTGACCTCGGCAGCCTAGTCGGCGCGGAAGCCGCGCCAGCGCTGAACCACGCGGTCGACCCGCTTCCACTCACCGCGCACCAGCTCGCCCACCGCCGCCACCACCAGCCCCGGTCGCCGGAAGACGCGCCGCGCGGCGTGCCGGATCTCTCGTTCGCCGAGCTTCTCAATCCGGCCGCCGAGGTGGTCCATCTGCTGCTCGATGCCGAACAGCGTCGAGCGCCCGTACCAGCTCGCGAGGTCGGGGGGCGAGTCGCGCATGAACTCGATGCCGTAGCGGTAACGCCGCCGCACCCGCCGGAGCTCGCTGTCGCCGAAGCGAAACCGCCCGGCCGCGGCGGCAAAGCCGAGGATCGCGGCCACCGCCTCCGCGGCGCGGTCCGGGGCCACCGAGACCTCGAAGTCGAACAGGCCGCAGTCGCCGTAGGTCGTGAGGCCGGCGTGCAGCGCGTACGCCAAGCCCCGGCGATCGACGAGCTCGGCGTGCATCCGCGAGCCGAGGCCGTCGGCGAGCACCCGCGCCAACAGCACCAGCGCCGGATACTCGGGGTCGTCCACCGCGACCCCACGGAAACACAGACGGATGTCCACTTGGCTGGCGGCGTCGCGGACGTAGCGCAAGATCGGACGCGGCGCCGGCGCCGACGGCGCCTCGACCAGCGGCGGATTGCCGGCCGGCAGCCGGCCGAAGGCTCGCCGGATCTTGGGCAAGAGCGCGTGCACGTCGATCGGTCCGGCGATGCTCAAGACGCTGTTCGTGCCCACCAGGTAGCGCCGCCGATGCGCCTCGAGATCTGCGACCTTGAAGCGGGCGATGTTCTTCAGGTGGCCCTCGATCGGCAGCCCGAGGCCGCCGGCGCCGAACACCAGGCGGTGGGTGATGTTGTCGAGATCGATCATTCGGCCGTCGGCGTCGAGGGTCTCGAGGAGCTCCTCCTTGAGGATGGCGCGCTCGACCTCCATCGCCCGATAGCGCGGCCGCTGCACCAGCTCGGCGAGGATGGCGATCGCCTCACCCACCGCATCGGGGTGCGCCGCGGTCGCGAACAGCAGATGGTCGCGGTAGGTGGCGCCCTCGAGGAAGCCACCGAACTCCTCGGCCGCGAGGTTGAGCGCGGTCGCGTCCTTGAAGCTGTGGGTGCCGCGAAACAGCATGTGCTCCAGCACGTGGGTGATGCCGTTGTCGGCGAGCGACTCGTGCCGCGACCCGACGCCGCAGTAGAACGCCAGATAGGCCTGCGATAGATGCGGCCGCGGGCACAACACCAACGCCAGACCATTGTCGAGCAGCAGCCGCACCACCGGCGACTCGCGCTCCGAGAGGATCGCCACCCGCAACGGGTTCCGGCGCCGGCCGCCTCGGCTCATGGTTTGATCTCGGGGGGTTGCGGCGCAACAGGGGTCGGCGCGAGCGCCGGCGCTGGTGCCGGCGCGTCACCTTCCGAGACCGGCGGCGGCGGTCCAGCGCCTGCCCACACCCGGCATTCGGAGGTCTTGCCCTCCGGGGTCGCGGTGAACGAGAACCCGGACCGGCCTTTGACGAGCGCGGTGTCGATGCGCACCGGCTTCTTGATGCGCGGCAGGCGCCACTTCGCCAACACCGGGCAGACGCACTTCACGAAGTGCAGGTCGTCCGTTCCCCAGCGGCGGCGCTGCGCCTTGTCGCCGCAGTCTTTGAGGCCGCCGAGGTAGCGGCCGATGGCCGTGGTCACCAGCGCCTGCTCGGTCTGGACCTCGGGCTCGCTGCCGCTCACCTTCTCTTCGGCCTTGGCGTCCAGGGTCACGGCCCGGGTCACGGCCTTGTCGTCGCTCAGGCTGCCGACGGCGCGCGCGACTTGATTGCCGATCTTCACCACGATCTCGACCTGCGCCCCGCTCTTCTTCACCTCGACGACCGGAGTCGCCGCCGGCGCCTCGGCCTCGGTGATCTTCGCCGGCACCGTCGCGACCAGCACCATGGTCTCGGCGTCCGCAAACGCCAGCGACTCGGCGCCCAGGGTCAGCCGATAGACGCGAGCCGGCACCGTGACCTCGCCAAAGCGCACCGCGCTCTTGAGCTCGACGTTCAGCACCGCCGACGCGCTGCCGCCCTCACGGCGCTGACCCCGCGCCCGGCCCACCCCTGCGGCCAAACCGGCAACCACCACAGCGAAACAAAGCGCGCGCCTGCACATTGGTGTCGGTTCCCTTTCTCGTGGCGCGGTGACCGGTCCAGATTATAGCACGCGATCAGGCGACCTTGACCTGGTGAACCTTCTTCTTGCCGAGCTTGAGGATCAACCGGCCGGCCTCGAAGTCCATGGCGGTCACCTGATAGCGGGCGTCGCTCACCACCTGATCGTTCAGCTTCACCGCGTTCTCGCCGATCTTCCGCCGCGCCTCGTTCATCGACGCCGCCAGTCCGGTCTGCTGCAACAACGCCGGCAGCGCCAAGCCTTTGTCGAGCTCGGCGCGGCTCACGATCGTGGTGGGGATCTCGGCGACGTCCGCCCCGCCGCCGCGCGGCACCTTGCTCGACGGCAGGATCGACGCCGGCAACGTCCGCGACCCGAACGCCGCCTGCGCCGCCCGGTGCGCGCCCGCCGCCTGCTCCTCACCGTGGGCGATGACCGTGGCCTCGTAGGCGAGGATCGCCTTGGCGGTGTTCAAGTCGGCGCCGCTCAGGCCTTGCACCGCGCGCACCTCTTCCATCGGCAGGAAGGTGAAGAAGCCGAGCATCCGCATCACGTCGGCGTCGTGCACGTTCACCCAATATTGGTAGTAGTCGTAGGGAGAGAGCCGTGCGGCGTCGAGCCACACCGCGCCGGACTCGGTCTTACCCATCTTCTGCCCGGTCGCGGTGAGCAACAGCGGGAAGGTCAGGCCGTGCACGAGCGTCTGGTCGACGCGGCGGCAGAGATCGACCCCGGCGAGGATGTTCCCCCACTGATCGTCGCCGCCCATCTGCAGCCGGCAATCGTAGCGCCGCCGCAGCTGCAAGAAGTCATAGGCCTGGAGCAGTTGATAGTTGAACTCGATGAACGACAAGCCGCGCTCGAGCCTGAGCTTGTATGCCTCGGCCGCGAGCATGCGGTTGACCGAGAAGTGGCGGCCGATGTCGCGCAGGAACTCGATGTACTTCAGGTCCAAGAGCCACGAGGCGTTGTCGACCACGGTGGTGCGGCCGGCGCCGAAGTCGAAGAAGCGCGCCACCTGGGCCCGGAAGGCGTCGAGGTTGGCTTGGATCTGATCGGGCGTCAGCATCTGCCGCATCTCGGTCTTGCCCGAAGGATCGCCCACCATCGCGGTGCCGCCCCCCAAGACGACGATCGGCCGATGCCCGAGCCGCTCCAGGTGCACGAGCGACATCAAGGTAAAGAGATGGCCGACGTGCAGGCTCGCCGCCGTGGGGTCATAGCCGACGTAGGCGGTCACCGGACCGGCGGCGAACGCGGCGCTGAGCGCCGCCTCGTCCGTGACCTGGGCGACGAAGCCCCGGTCTTTGAGCACCTGAAACGGGTTCATGCCTGCCACGACCGACCTCCTCGAGCCCTGGACCCCGGCTGTCCTAGGGGACCCTGGTGCCTGGGTCAAGCACCGCCCCCGCACGCCGCGCGCGCCGCACCCGCGAGTTTCTTGGCGCCCCGACCGCGGCATGCAAGGCTCATGCTATGTCGGTTCGCCTGGCTTCGCTGCTGGTGGTCGTAACGTCTGTCGTCGCCCGGCCCGGCCAGGCCGACGTCTTCGACGAGTTTCACGGCGTCCGCTCGACAGCGATGGGTGGTGCGCACCAGGGGCTCGGCACCAGCAACGACACCCTGACGCTGAACCCGGCGGGCATGGCGCTCGGCAAACGCTACGCGATCGAGGCCAACTACGGCTACTCTCCGGTCGACTCGCTGACTCATTTGAACCTCTCGGCCGTGGACTCCAAGTCGGGCCCGGTGGCCGGAGGCCTGGGCTACACCCACGACCGTGGTGACCCCAAAGGGGTCGACGCCAATCTGCACCGCGCCTATCTCGCGGCCGCGTATCCTCTGGGCGAGTTCATGGCGTTTGGGATCTCGATGCGCCACATCCGCGGCACCTTCGTCGACGCCGGCAGCAAACGCGAGGTGGCGCTCTACACCGGCGACGTCGGCCTGATCTCCCGCCTCGGCCAGGGCATCGGCCTCGGGCTGTCGGCGCACAACATCGTCAAGACCGACTTGAGTCGCATGACCCCGCTCACCTTCGCCGGCGGCATCGCCTGGGATGCGGCGCCGTTCGCGGTCGCCGTCGACGCCGACATCGACGGCCGCAATTGGCATCACCGCCTCACGACCTATCGGGCCGGCGCCGAGTACTTCGTCGCCAACGTCTTTCCGCTGCGGCTCGGTTGGTCCTACGCCCCGTTCGGCCGCGATGACGGCTCGACCGGCCACGAGCACATCCTCAGCGGCGGCGCCGGCTGGGTGAGCCCCGGCGGCATGATCGCGGTCGCCGGGAGCCGCTCGCTGCAACGCCGCGACAACTGGAAAGTGGTCGCGACCCTCGGCTTCTTCCTCTAGGGCCGACTCAGCCGAAAGCGCACCCGCCAGCGCCGTTCACCACCACAGCTCCGGGCGAAAGGCTCGGCGAGGATCGCACGCACCGCCTCGACCAACAGCGGTGAGCCGGTCACGGCCTCGAAACGCACGTTCTGCGCCTCGCCGCGGGCGCTCAGCGAGAACAGCACCGCGACGACGCCGTCCAGGCCGCGCTGCAACAACGCGCGCGGGACGCGGGAACGAGCCCGGTGGTCGAGCTCCGCGGTCACGGTGCGCCAACACGCCTCGGTCGCCGCCAGCGCCGCACCCTCGGCCCCACCCCCCGACCCGCCGCCCGCCCCCGCCCCCGCCCCCGCCGTCCCCGCCGTCCCCGCCGTCCCCGCCGCGCCGTCGCCTGCCGGCGCCTCAGCGCCGGCGTTGGCGTCCACTCCGGTTGCCGCGACCGGCAGCCCGACGCCCGGCGGGCTCGCGACCGGCGCCGCGACCACCGGCCCCGCTTCAACGGCGTGGCCGGGCCCCGCCGGTTCGATCTCCGGTTCGGGTGCGGGCGGTCCGCGCGGCGTGCTGCGGAGCGCGGCCGGGCGCGGCCGGGCGTCATCGTTGATGGTTGGTGGCGCACCGGCCGCCAGGAGCTGGACCTCGACGGTCCCTTGCGACTTCGATGCCGAGGCGGCGTCGTGGGAGGCTTGCGACACCAGAGCGAAGGCCGCGAGGTGGAGCAGTGCGGAGCCGGCGGCGTACGCCGGTAGGTGCCACGTCGCGCTCATGCCCAGGTCGCGGGGTCGATCTCGACCGTCGGCGCTGCCGCCGCGGGATGGCGACCGCAGACGACGGCGACGCCGTAGACCGGCGCCAAGATCTCGGGGCGAATGACCTCCTCCGGTCTGCCGCTCGCCACGACCCGACCGGCGTCGAGAATCAACAAGCGGTGGCAGACGACCGCCGCCAGGTTCAGGTCGTGCAACGACAGCAGCACCGCGCCCCCGGAGCGCGCCCGACGCCGAAGCGCCGCCATCGCTGCCGCGCGATGCTTGAGATCGAGGGCGCTCGTCGGCTCGTCGAGCAAGAGCAGGGCCCCACCCGGCACCAGGCCGCGCGCCAGCATCACCTGCTGGCGCTCGCCGCCCGAGAGACAGTCGACGCGGGTGTCGGCGGCTGCGGCAAACCCGACCTCGACCAGCGCCGCGTTGACCGCCTCGCTCGCGGCCGGCGTGCCGTACCAGCGGCTCTTGTAGGCCAGCCCCATCGCGACCACGTCTTTGACTCGATACGGAAACACCTGTTCCGCCTGCTGTGGTACGTAGGCGCGCAGCGCGGCGCGCTCGCGCGGGCTCAGGGTCGCGAGCGGCCGGCCGTCGTAGGCGATGGCGCCGGTGGCCGGGATCAGCCCGGCGACCGCCCGCAGCAGCGTGGTCTTGCCGGCGCCGTTCGGGCCGATGAGACCGACGATCTCGCCGCTCTCCACCGCGAGGGTCGCGCCGCGGATCACTTCGTGGTCCCCATAGCTGACGCGCAGCGCCTCGACACTCAAGGCCGGCATGGCTTATTGGCTCGGCTCGTGGCGGAACAGCTCGAGGAGCACGTCGGCCTCGCGCATCGACGGATCCAGGGTGTGGGCCATCTCGAACATCAGGCGGGCGCTGTGGACCAGCGCCGGGTCGCGGGTCGCGGAGCCTTTCAACAGGAAGATCTTGCCCATGAGCAGATTGGCCTCGGGCAAGAACGGGTAGATGACCAGCGACTCCTTGACCGCCGCCTCCGCCTTCTCGTAGGCGCCGGCGCGGTAGAGCTCTTGGGCCTGGGTCACGAAGGCGTTGGCCTTGGCCACCTGGGCGGGATCGGGAGGGGGCGGCGGGCTGGACGCCGGCGGCGGCGAACGGGCCGGGGGCGGGGTTGCGGCGCTCTTGCGCGACGAGATCTGGGGCGTGGCCATCGGCGCCGTCGCTCCGACCGGCTCGATACGAACCGGCAGGCCGGCCTCGGCGGGCGTGGCCTTCTCGCTGCCGGTGCCGGCACACGCGGCAGCAACGAAGACCACGAGAAGGACTCCGCCGCTACGGAGCACAGGCCGCATCCGAGCAATTGGCCGTGTTGGCGCAGCACACATCGTGGGCGTTGGCCGGCGTCTTGTCGCAGAACTGGTAGGTCGAAGAGCATTGGCTCTGGCACTGCCCGGTGTTGCCCGCCGAGACACAGGTGTTGTCGTTCCTGCACCACGTCCCGGTTCCCGAGCAACTCGACGAGCTGCAGTCGGCAACACAGGTGGACGAGCCCAAACAGCCGACGGTCGCGCCGCTGCAGCCGCTGCAGCCCGAGACACAGGCTGCCGTGGCCGCGCAGAGATACGGACTGGCCGCGCAGGTGCCGCACGAGGCGACACACCCGGTCCCACACTTGTACTCCCCGGCCGGGCAACAGATCTTGCCCGCCCCGGGCCCCACACAGTTGTTCGCCTCACAATCGCCGTTGACGCCGCACACCGCGCCCGTCGCTCCAAGACAGCTGGGTCCGGCGCCGGAGCAGGCATAGTTGGTGGCGCTGCAGGTCGCAGTCCCTTGCGTGTCCTGGCTGCCGCTGCTCATCGCCACGCAGGTCCCCGAGGTCGCGAGGTCGCACGTGGTGCACACCGCGCAGTTGCGCTCGAGCGAGGTGTAGTAGCCGCACTCCGCCGCTCCCCCACGACAATTGCCGGTGCTGCAGCCCGCGGTGCCGCATTGACCGAAGAGGTCCTCGCCGGAGGTCTGGAAATCGCAGGTACCGATGGCGGTGCACTTCTGGCAGGTGCCGTTGCACACGCTGGCCCCAGCGGTGTCACGGCCGCCGGTCGAAACGCAGGAACCGGACGTCGCCCCGACGCAGGTTCCGCACACCGGGCAGTTGCCTTCGCCGCTGATGACGTAACCGCACTCTGCCGTGGTGCCGCGGCAGGTCCCGGTGTAGCAGCCGGTGTTGTCGGGACATTGGGTGAAGAGATCTTCACTCGACGCCTGAGTGGCGCACGACCCGGCATCACACTTCTGGCACAGACCGTCGCAGCGGTTGGGGTTGGTCGTGTCTCGGTTGAGGCCCGACGACGCACAGACGCCGGAGGCATCGCAGGTCCTGCAAGCCGGGCAGTTGCGCTCGCCGGAGGTGTAGTAGTCACACTCGGCGGTGCCGCCGCGACAGTTGCCGGTGAGGCAGCCGAGCGCGGGATCGCACTGGCTGAAGAGGTCTTCGATCGAATCCTGCGGCACACACACCCCGGAGCCGTTGCACTTCTCGCAAACGCCGTTGCAGAGATTGCTGCCCTGGGTGTCGCGGTTGCCGATCAAGACGCACGAGCCGGAGGTCGCCCCGGTGCAGGTCCAACAGGAGGGACAGTAGCCCTCGCCGCTGTTGATCAGGCCGCACTGCGCGGCCCCGCCCTGACAGTTGCCGGTGTAGCACCCGGAGCTGTCGGGACACTGGCCGAAGAGATCTTCGGTCGACGCCTGATTGACGCAGCTGCCGCTGGCGTTGCACTTCTGGCAGGTTCCGCTGCAGCCGATGTCCTGCGAGCCCGAGGCCGCCGGCACGCAGCTGCCCGAGGTCGCCCCGTCGCACGAGGCACACACGGAGCAGTTGCGCTTGCCGGTGTTGTAGTAACCGCAAGCGGCCGCGCCGCCCCGGCAGTTGCCGGTGAAACAGCCCGTCGTGCCGCATTGACCGAAGAGGTCCTCGGTCGATGCCTGGGACTGACAGGTCCCCGCGGCGCACTTCTGACAGGTGCCGTTGCAGACGTTCGTCCCCTCGTTGTCCTGGGTGTTGTCTGCGACGTTGGCGCACACCCCGGCGCCGTTGCACTCCTTGCAGCTGGCGCACTCGTTGTCGGGATCGGTGTGGTTGCTGATCGGCGCGCAGGTTCCGTCGGTGCCGCCGGTCTTTGCCCCGAGACAAGAGAAGCAGGTGCCGCCGCACGCCGCGGTGCAGCAGACGCCGTCGGCACAGGTCAGCGTCGCCGCGGTGTTCTCACACAGGCCGGTGCCGCAAGGATCCCCGATCTGCTTGTGGCAGTTGCCGGCGCCGTCACAGGTGCCAGCGCCCGCACAGTCGTCGTAGGGATCTTGGCCGCGCGGCACGAGCACGGTGTAGGGCTCGCCGGCGACGGCCACGCGTCCGCGCACACACTTCGTGACATCCGGCATGCGACACAGCGGACGGCTGGGGACCTCGATGCCGCGGCTCGACGCGCCGCACTCTTGCACCCGCCCCTTGCAGCTCCCGGCGCCGTCGCACTCGCCGACAACGTCGGCCGCGTAGAAACAGCGCGGGTTGGGCGCGCTCGGGTTGTCGCTACCCCAATAGACGGGAGTCTGCGGGCTCGCCCCCTGGCCGTCGCAATCCAGCGGCGGACAGTCGTCGCAGGGATCCGCGTCGACGACCGCCGTCCAGTGGCCGGCGACCGGGATCTGGGCGGTGCAAACGTTCGCGCTGAGATCGGGCACGCGACAACTCGGCCGGACGCCACCGGCGGCAACCGCTCCGAGAATACCGGCACAAGACCGACAGTCTTCGTCCGGGCTCGCGCACCGATCGGCACCAGCGCTACACACCAGCCCGTACGACTTGCCGCATTCGTAACAGCTGCCACAGGTCTGATCCGCAACACTCGCGGAGTCGTAGTAGCCGGCCAGGTACGGCGGCGAAAGCGACGCGCAGCTCCCGGATGCCGTCGGCTCCACGTAGCGCGGACTCTTCTGACAATCCAAGTAGCTGTCGCTCGCCACGCAGTTGGTCGCCGGCGCCGGCCACGAGCAGGTCGCGTAGTTGAACAGCTTGTTGAACGGCCTGTTGATCTCACTGCCGGCGGCGCCGTAGGGCCGATTGCTGCGGTCGTGATCGCAGCGGCAGTCTTCGTCGACGCGGTTGTCAGCGGTGCAGAGCTCGGTCTCGCCGGGGTTGACGTTGGGCTTGTCGTCGGCGCAGTCGATGAACTGCTCCGCGAGCCCCCCGACCTTGCTCTTCGGATCGGTGATCGCGATCGTGCCGCCGCGGGTGTCGACGTTCGTGCCGCAGTAGGTGTAGCCGTCCGGCGTCGGCGTGTGGACGCTGGGGTCGTTCGGGTTCGGCAGGACGTAGTCGGCGTCGAACCACGGCTCCTCGTCGAAGCCGCCGTCACAGTCGTTGTCCAAACCGTCGCACTGTCCCACCGCCGCACACCCGGGCGACGGCACGCTGTAGGCCGTCGGCTCGAGCCCCGACGGCAGCTCCATGAAGCCGACCAGGTCGTGCGCCCGATCGACGATCCGCTGCGGCCGCACCTCGCCGTCACAGCTCTCGCCCCACTTGTTGTTGCTCCCGCAGGTCTGGACGCCGGCGACGCAGGGCACGAAGGGCGTCGAGACCGGCGGTTCGGTGGTGCCGTAGACGAAGCCTCGCGCCGTGGAGGTCGGCGACGGGATCGCGGTGGGCACCGCGGCGTCGTTGACGAAGCCCATCAAGCACGCTCGCTTGGCACCCGCGGTGCACGGCGCCCCGGCGTCGACCACCCCGTTGCAGTCGTCGTCGACGCCGTCGTTCTTGATGGTGTTGTCCGCCGCGCGGGTCTCCTGTTGCGGCGCGCCGTCGCCGCCACACGCCGCCCACACCCCGTTGCTGCAGGTCTCGACGCCGAAGTTGCAGCGACCGATGCCGGCGCGGCTCTCGAACTCCCCGGTCAAGCTGGTGCACTGCCGGGTGGCGCCGTTCGGCGAGCACGGGCAGCCGTCGCTGAACTGGCCGTTGCAGTTGCTGTCCACCATGTCGGCGCAGATCTCGGGAGTGAACGGGTTGACCGAGGCGTTCTGGTCGTTGCAGTCACACAGCGCGCCGACGCCGCAGGGGGGGAAGCCGTCGCCGTCGGCGTCCTGGAAGCTGGCGCTCATCCCGATCTCGGCCGACGTCACCTCGTTGATCACGATCTTCGTCAACACCGAGCCCGCGACCCGCTGGTCGTTGCCGACGAAGCCGCGGGCGTGCAGGAAGAAGTCGTCCTTGGTGATCGCGGCCATCTGGATGAAGATCTGAATCGGCTCCCGATCCTTGGAGATGTCCCGGCCCTCGACCGGGATGCTCACCAACGCCCGATCCCCACCGACGTTGCGCGCCGTGATGTCCACCCGCGTCAGCTGCGTCGGATTCGGCAGGTCGACGACGGACACCGTGAGCAAGACGCCGGTCGACTGCTGCTCGACGGCCCGACACTGCGCGAGCGACAACAGCCCGACCGCCAACGAATACCGCCGCCACGCGCGGGCGCGCTTGTTCTTCACCACCGCCACCTTTCGAACCGTCCACCGATTATACTTGGCCCACCGCTTCGCGCAATGATCGGCCCTGTGATAAGGTCCCGAAATGCCGTTGAAATCATTGGGTGTCGACCACGTCGGCGTCGCGGTCGCGGACCTCGAAAAGGCGACCACGACCTACCGCGACCTGCTCGGCTTCGAGATCGCCGGCGGCGAGACCCTCGAGACGCGCGGCCTGGCGGTGCGCTTCGTCACCGTCGGCGACAGCCGCATCGAGCTCATCGCCCCGACCCGCGCCGACTCCGAGGTCAGCCGCTTCCTCGCCAAGAACGGCGAGGGGTTGCATCACGTCGCGGTCCGCGTCCATGACCTGGACGCGGCGCTTCGCGACCTGAAGGCCCGCGGCGCCAAGCTCATCGACGAAACCCCGCGCCCCGGCGCCCACCAGACCCGCGTCGCCTTCGTGCACCCCAAAGGAGCGCACGGGGTGTTGTTGGAGCTGGTCGAGCACCGGCGCGAGCCGCCGACCTAGGCGAAGGAGAGACCATGGCCGAAGAGCGCTTTCAGCAACCGCAGGGCAAGCAGGTTCAGATCCAAATCCAGCTGGACGACGACGTCGCGCAGGGCATCTACGCCAACCTCGCGCTCGTCAACCACACCGAGACCGAGTTCACCATCGACGCGCTGTACCTGCAGCCGCAGCAACCCCGCGCCAAGGTGCGCGCCCGCATCATCTCCAGCCCCAAGCACACCAAGCGCTTGCTCTTGGCGTTGCAGGAGAACCTGCGGCGTTACGAGGAGCGCTTCGGGGCGATCGAGCTCTCGGGGCCGAACCCCGCCGATCAGATCTTGCAGTAGCCGCTCACCAACGAATCAACGCCGAGCCCCAGGTGAAGCCGGCGCCGAACGACGCCAAGCACACCAGGTCGCCGCGCTCGATGCGGCCGGCCTTCACCGCCTGGTCGAGGGCCAAGGGGATCGAGGCCGCGGTGGTGTTGCCGTAGTGGGCGATGTTCGAGAACACCTGGTCGTCCGACAGATCGAGGCGGCGCTGCACCATGTCGGTGATCCGCTGATTCGCCTGGTGCGGGATGAAGAGCTTGATGTCCTTGGGCGTGAGCTTGTTCTTGGTGAGCGCCTCGACCACCGCCTCCGGCATCCGCACCACGGCGTGCTTGAAGACGTTCTTGCCGTTCATCTGCGGATACTGATTGCCGTCCTTCAGGCCCTCCGGCACCAGGCGCGGGAACTTGGCGCTCGACGGATACGGCACCTGGAGCTCGTGCGCGAAGCGACCGTCGGCGTGCAAGTGCACCGACAACACCCCGCGACCGTCGTCGGTCTCCGATGGACCGAGCACGCAGGCCGCCGCGCCGTCGCCGAAGATCACCGTGACCTCACGCCCGCGGTCGGCGAACTCCAGCCCCGACGAATGCACCTCGGCGCCGACCACCAACACCCGACGATAGGTGCCGACCCGAATGAAGGCGTCGGCCATCGCCAGGCTGTAGAGAAAACCCGAGCACTGGTTGCGGACGTCGAACGCCGGCACCCCCGCGGGCACCTCCAGCTTCGCCTGCACCAACACCCCGTCGCCGGGGAAGACGCGGTCCGAGCTCAAGGTCGCGTAGATGATGCAGTCGATCTCGTCCTTGGCGACCCCGGCGTTCTCGAGCGCCGCCTTCGCGGCCCGGGTGCCGAGGTCGGACGAGCCGAGCGGCTCCTTGTCCCAATCGACGTAGCGCCGCTCTTTGATGCCGGTGCGCTGTTGGATCCACTCGTCCGAGGTGTCGAACATCTTCGCGAGGTCGTCATTGGTCACGACCTTCTCGGGAACGTAGTGCCCAGTGCCGAGAAACACCGTCCGCGTCATCAGCCTCTCCTAGCTCAGATATCCAGGTTGCGCACGTCGAGCGCGTACTTCTCGATGAACTCGCGCCGCGGCTCGACCTGGTCGCCCATCAACACCGTGAAGATCTGATCGGCCTCGACCGCGTCGTCGACGTGCACCGACAACAACGTCCGCTTGTCGGGGTTCATCGTCGTCTCCCAGAGCTGCTCCGGGTTCATCTCGCCCAAGCCCTTGTAGCGCTGGATCGCGAGGCCCTTGCGAGCGTCGTCGAGGACGCGCTGCACCGCCTCCGAGATCCCCGGCACCTCCACCGCCTCCTCGAGGTAGGAGATCAAGTACGGCGGCGAGCCCAAGGTCTCGAAGTTGTCGGCGAGCAGGCGGAGCTGCTGGAAGTCCGGGCTCTCGAAGAAGCCGGTGTCGATCACCGTCACCCGCGGCGTGCCGACGCTGCGGGTCAAGAGCCGCCAGCGGTTCGACTGGTACTCGGGATCGGGCTCGAGCGTGATCTCGAGCGGCAACGCGTCCGGATGACAACGCTCCAGGAAGCCCTGGATGCGCTCGAAGTCGGTCTTCAGCTCCTTGTCGCTGAGCTTCAACGACGACAGCCCGAGGTGGGTCTCCTTCAACAACGCGTCGACCAGGCGCGCGTCGCGGCGCTTGTCGACCTTGGTGAGCAGCTTGCGGTAGGTCAGGACGTTCTTGCACAGCTCCTTGAGCTCGTTGCCGGCGATGCGGTCGCGGGTCTCGTCGGAGGGCAACAGCGACACGTTCTCGGTGCCGAGGGTCAACAGGTGCTCGTCGAGCGCCTCCTGGTCCTTCAGGTAGACCTCTTTCTTGTTGTGGGTCACCTTGAACAACGGCGGCTGGGCGATGAACAGGTGGTTGCGCTTCAAGACCTCGGGCATGTGCCGGTAGAAGAAGGTCAAGAGCAGGGTTCGGATATGGCTGCCGTCGACGTCGGCGTCGGTCATCACGATGATGCGGTGGTAGCGCAGCTTGTTGATGTCGAACTCGTCGTCGCCGATGCCGGTGCCGAGCGCGGTGATCAGGGTCAGCACCGCCTCCGAGGTCAGCATCCGGTCGAAGCGCGCCTTCTCGACGTTCAAGATCTTGCCGCGCAGCGGCAACACCGCCTGGTTCTTGCGCGACCGGCCCTGCTTCGCCGAGCCGCCGGCCGAGTCACCCTCGACGATGTAGAGCTCGCACTTCGCCGGGTCCTTCTCCTGACAGTCGGCGAGCTTGCCGGGCAAGTTGGCGGCGTCCAAGGCACCTTTGCGCCGCGTCAGCTCGCGCGCCTTGCGCGCCGCTTCGCGCGCCCGTGAGGCGTCGACCGCCTTGCCGACGATGTTCTTCGCGGCGTCGGGGTTTTCTTCCAGGAAGGTGGTGAGCTTTTCGGTGAGCACCTGCTCGACCGCGCTCTTCACCTCGCTCGACACCAGCTTGTCCTTGGTCTGCGACGAGAACTTCGGGTCGTGCATCTTCACCGAGAGCACGGCCACCAGACCCTCGCGCATGTCCTCGTTGGTGATCTGGATCTTGCCGCCCTTGAGCAGGTCGCGGCCCTCGGCGTACTTCACGACGCTGCGGGTCAAGGCGGCGCGGAAGCCCTGCAGGTGAGTGCCGCCGTCGGCGTTCGGGATGTTGTTGGTGTAGACGAACATGCTCTCGGCGTAGGTGTCGTTCCACTGCGCCGCGAACTCGACGTCGATCTTGTCGACGACGCCGTTGATGTAGATCGGCTGGGCGTGCAGCACGTTCTTGTTCTTGTTCAGGTGAACCACGAACGAGACGATGCCGCCCTCGTAGAGAAACTGCTGCGACTTCTCCGAGCGCTCGTCGGTGATGTTGATGACGATGCCCTTGTTGAGGAACGCCAGCTCCCGCAGGCGATTGCCGAGGATGTCGTAGGTGAACTCGGTGCGCGCGAAGATCTCGGGATCGGGCTTGAAGCGGATCGTCGTCCCGGTGCGCGTCGTCGTCCCGACCGCGGTCAACACCCCCTTCGGGTCGCCCTTCTCGTACTCCTGGCGATACACCTTGCCGTCGCGGTGGATCTCGAGCATCAGCTTCTTCGACAGCGCGTTCACCACCGAGACGCCGACGCCGTGCAAGCCGCCCGAGACCTTGTAGCTCTCGTCGTCGAACTTGCCGCCCGAGTGCAGCACCGTCATGATCACTTCGGCCGCCGAGCGCTTCTCGGTCGGGTGCTCGTCCACCGGGATGCCGCGGCCGTTGTCGGTCACCGTCACCGAGTTGTCGACGTGGATGAAGACGTCGATCTGCGTGCAATGGCCGGCGAGCGCCTCGTCGATGGAGTTGTCGACGACCTCGAAGACCATGTGGTGCAGCCCCGAGCCGTCGTCGGTGTCACCGACATACATGCCCGGCCGCTTGCGCACGGCCTCGAGCCCATGCAAGACCTTGATGCGGTCCGCGTTGTAGCTCTTGGGATCCTGAGTCGAAGCGGTTGAAGTCAAGTTCCAAAGCCTCCTGTCCGACGACGGGTGCGGATACATACCATAAGCCCCCCCCTCAAGCTACACCGACCGCCCGCTTTCGTCGCCAATAAGCCATTATTTTTCAACACATTAGAGCCGTCAGCCGGGCAGCGTCGCGGTCTTCTCGAGGACGCCGGCTTGGACGCTGAACACTTCGGCAGCGTGCCCGAGCGGCAGGCGCGCCGTGCCGGTGGTGCTGATCCACAGCTGACTGCCGACCGCGTCGATCGCCGCGAACAACGTCCGGGTGTGGGTCGCATCGAGCTCGCTGGAGATGTCGTCGAGCAACAGAATCGGCGGCGCGCTCAGGCGCTCGGTCAAGGTCTCGACCTCGGCGAGCTTCAGCGCCAACACGATGGCGCGCTGCTGACCCTGCGACGCGAACTGGCGCGCGTCCCTTCCTGCGATCGACAACACCAAGTCGGCCCGATGCGGCCCGACCCCCGTCGTCCCCCGCGCCAGGTCCCGCGACCGCGCCGCGACGAGGCCGCGGCGAAACCCGTCCGCGAACGCCTCGCCCGGAGCCTCGACCACGCCGCTGTGGAGCGCGAGCGCCAGCGCCCCGGCGCTCGGCATGATCGCCGCGAAGCGCGCCGCCGCCAGCGGCGCCAAGATCGACAGACCCTCGACCCGACACGAATGAATCACCGCGCCATAGCGCACCAGCTCGTCGTCATAGGTCTGGAGCAGCTGCGGCGCCCGCCGCGTACGGTCGCGCAACAACACGTTGCGGCTCTTCAGAATCCGGGCGTACGCCAGTGACGCCTCGACGAACTCCGGACGGTAGTTGCCGATGGCGCGATCCAACAAACGCCGGCGCTCCTCGGGCGCGCCCTTCGCCACCCGCAGGTCGTCGGGGAAGAACGCCACGACGTTCAACAGCTCGAGGAGCCGCGCCGCGTGCCGCACCCCGCGGCTGTCCACCTGCAGCCGGCGGTGACCGGGGGACAGCTCGACCTCGAGCGCGTGGTGCACGCCCTGGCGCACGAACGAGGCGCTGAGGCGGGCGCGCGGTTCGCCGAACGCGATGATGTCGCTCTGGGCCGCGTGCCGAAAAGAGCGGCCGGTGGCGGCGACGTAGAGCGCCTCGAGGAGGTTGGTCTTGCCCTGGCCGTTGCCGCCGCAGAGGACGACCGCGTCGCCCGAGAGCGTCAGGTCGAAGGGGGCGAGGTTGCGGAAGTGCTCTGCGGCGAGCCGAGTGATCTTCACTTAGATGCGCATCGGCATGACGACCGCGAGGAAGCCCTTCTCCTCCAGCGGCTTGATGACCGCCGGCGACAGGTCGTCGGAGAGCTCGAGGACGACGCTCTCGTCCTTGATGAGCGCGAGGACGTCGAGCACGTAGCGGGCGTTGAAGCCGATGGTGAGGGCCGGGCCCTTGTAGTCGATCTCCACGGTCTCTTGCGCCTCGCCGAGCTCGGGATCTTCAGCCAGCATCTCCATCGCGCCGTCGCGGAACGTGAAGCGCACGCCCCAGGAGCGGGTCGCCGACAGAATCGACACGCGCTTCAACGCCTCGGAGAACGCGTGGCGGTTCACTTTGACCAGCTTGCCGCTCGCCTTGGGGATCACCTGCTGGTAGTCCGGGAACTGCCCTTCGACCAAACGCGTCGACAACGTCACCGAGCCGGCGCGGATGAGGCCGGCGTTGCCGGAGAAACCGAGCTCGACCTTGTCGATCGCCTCGTTGGCGTCGGAGAGCACGCGCTTCAGCTCCTGGAAGCCCTTGCGCGGCACGATCAAACCCTGCTCGATGCCGATCGGGGTGTCGAACTTCTCCTCGGCGAGCGCCAAGCGGTGGCCGTCGGTCGCGACCATGCGCAGCTCGTGGCTCTTCGTCGACTCGCAGTGAATGCCGCCGAGGTTGTGGCGGTTGTCGTCGGTGGAGACACAGAAGATGGTGCGGTCGATCATCTGCGACAGCTTCGCCGCCGACACCGTGAACATCTTCGCCTGGGTCTCGGTCGGCAACGCCGGGAACTCGTCCGGCGCCATCCCCACCAGACGGAAACGGCTCGAGCCCGACTTGATCTCGAGCCAGTTGTTCTCCTGCTTCGTGATCTGAATCGCCGGCGTCGCCAAGGTCTTGACGATCTCGTAGAGCTGCCGCGCGTGCACCGCGACCGCGCCGGCCTCCGCGACCTCGGCCTTGTAGTGGCCGGACAAGCCGACGTCCAGGTCGGTGGCGCTCACCGTCAAACCGCGGTCCGCCGAAGCATCGAGCAATACGTGCGCCAACGCCGGCATCGTGCTCTTGCGGTCGGCAATCCCCTGCACCCGGTACAAGGCACGCACCAACTCTGCGGTTTCGATGGTCATCTTCATGGGCATTCGTCCTGAACGAGCGCTGTCACTCGCGTTAAAACCGGCTGTCGTCGCTTTGTCAAGCAACCAGAGCGTCGCTGCGCCTCTCGCTTGTCCACCTGGGGGTAAGTCCCTCTTCTCATGATCTACTATATATAAATAAGACTATGATCATGATCCGTTGTGGATATCGAAAAACAGATCCTAAGACTTTGATCTAAAATAGAAAACACCTGGTGACAAGAGTGTGAATCAAGATCTGGATATGGTGTGGGCGAATGTAGTCACAGGTGTGACACCAGCTTCTCCACAGCTTTTTCCAGAGTGTTGACCACAGCCGCGTTAGATCACACGTAGTGTGGCGTATGGCAGCATCAAGTGAGGGGACTAGGTTGCAGGCACGTCGAGCTGGCGTTCGAGGTCGAGGACTTGTTTGCGCAGCGACGGATCTTCTTTGAGCTGGGTTTCGACGCGGCGGCAAGCGCTCATGATGGTCGTATGGTCTTTGTCGCCGAAGCGGGTGCCGAGCTCGGGGAACGAGGCCTGCGCGTGTTTGCGGCACAGGTACATCGCGACCTGGCGCGGCCGCACCAGCACTTTCTGGCGTCTTGCCGACTTGAGGTCGGCGACGCGCACCTGGAAGTAGCCGGCGACGAGCTTTTGAATCGCCTCGATGGAGATCTGTTGGCCACGCGCATCGAGGATGTCGTTCAGCACCTGTTTGGCGTAGTCGAGGGTGATCACGGTGTTGGTGAGCGAGGCGTGCGCCGCGAGGCGAATGAGCGCGCCCTCGAGCTCGCGGACGTTGGACGGGATGCTCTTGGCGAGGAAGAACGCGACCTCGTCGGAGAGCGGGATGCCTTCGTTGTCGGCCTTCTTGCGCAAGATCGCGACGCGGGTCTCGATCTCCGGCGGCTGGATGTCGGCGATCAGGCCCCACTGGAAGCGGGAGCGCAAGCGCTCTTCGATCTCGGGGATCTCGTGCGGCAGCTTGTCGCTCGTGACCACGATCTGCCGTTGCGAGTCGTAGAGGGTGTTGAAGATGTGAAAGAACTCGTACTGGGTCCGCTCCTTGCCGGCGATCAGCTGGATGTCGTCCATCAGCAGCACGTCGCAGGAGCGGCGGTACTTGTTGTGAAACTCGTCGAGCTTGTTGAAGCGGACGCCGTTGATCACCTCGTTCACGAACTGCTCCGAGGTGGTGTAGAGGATGCGGGTCCGCGGCTTCTCCTTCACGATCTGATGGCCGATGGCGTTCAACAAGTGGGTCTTGCCGAGCCCGGTGCCGCCGAAGAGGAACAGCGGGTTGTAGGCGGTCGCGGGCTTGTCGGCCACCGCCTTGCACGCCGCGAACGCGAACTCGTTGGAGCGCCCGGCGACGAAGGTGTCGAAGTCGTAGCGCGGGTTCAACGGCAACGAGCCGACGAAGGTGTTCACCGGCGCCGGCGGCGCCACCTGCGCTTCTTCCTCGGAGAGGTCGACCCCCGGCGAATCGGCCGCCGGGTGCGTCGGGTTCATCACCCAGTCGACCGCGAGGTGCTCCCCGGTCACTTCCTTCAGGCCGGCGCGGATGAAGTCCAGGTAATGGTCGTTCAGCCAGTCACGAAAGAATTGATCGCGCACCTCGAGGGTCGCGGTGCCGTTCGCGAGGCCGACCAGGCGCACCGGCGCCAGCCAGGTGTCGAGGACGTGCTTGGAGATCTTGGTCTCGGAAGCAGCGAGGAACGAGGTCCAGGTGACGTTCGGGTCGAGGCTCGACATGGACATGGCGGTTATCCACAGCACCGTGGGCAAGGCAAGAAACCCCTGAAGAACCGGGAGCTTGGGCCTTGGTTTCCACAACCGCGACACAGGGATACCCACAGGTTATCCAGAGTGCAACGGCGATTGAGTGACCAAACGGAGCGAGCTGCAGAGCCAATAAACTGCGTCACGGCTCCCCCGCCGCGCACCTCACGTCGGAGGCCGCGGTGGCGATACAATTCGAGCACTGACTCTCTGAAGTGTCGTCGCGATCACGCGTTCAGTTGCTCGTGGATTCTCGGACTCCATTAGAGAATGCGCGAGCCGGCGTCAAGAAGATCTTGCATCGCGATCACGCGGCGCGCGGATCCGCGCCATTTCAGGGCCAGATCGGGAACAACTTTTTTTCGGGTCGAGCGCGCAAAACCGCATCAGACGGGCACGGCGCGAATCGACAGTTCGCGTTCCCCCGCTCCTCCACCCGGGAGGAGCGGGGGTGGCGCCGACCGGCGCCGGGGGTGAGGTGGGTGGGGAGCCCGCCTGCATCAGGCGGGCGGGAATCAGACAAAGACGACTTGTATCCTACGCTGCCGCCACCGATTGCTTCACCTACTCGGGTGGGGCGGGCAACATCGGCAAAGCCCGAGAGCTCGATCGCCCTGCGGAGTGGTCCGAGATCGGTTGACAACCGGGCCGCGGTGGGTAAGATGCGCCGCCTCGAGTTGAGCAAGGAGACTGTCATGAAGCGCACCTATCAACCGCACCGCCGCCGCCGTCTGCGCACCCACGGCTTCCGCAAGCGCATGGCCTCGCCCGGTGGCCGCCGCGTCATCAAGCGCCGCCGCACCAAGGGGCGCAAGCGCCTCACTGCGTCGGTGAGCGGCAAGTAGCGGCGCCGCGAGCCTCCAAGCTTCACCCTCGCCGCTCGTCACCGTTCAGGGGCCGCTCGTGAAGCTCTCGCGCCTGCGCACGCGCTCCGATTTCCTCTATGCCAAGGCTCACGGCAAGAAGCTTCGCGGCCGACACTTGATGTTGCAGGTGGCGCGCCCGGCGAGCGGCGGATCGAGGCTCGGCATCACCGTCAGTCGCAAGGTCGGCAACGCCGTGGTCCGCAACCGGGTGCGACGGCGGCTCAAAGAGATCGTCCGCCTGGCGAGCGAGCCGTGGCTGCCGGAGTGGGACCTCGTCGTCATCGCGTTTCCGGAGGCGGCGACCACGACCTACAGGTCACTCAGGGAGGAGCTCACATGTCTGATCCAGCGCGCTCACGGCTGGGCTTGCTCCAGAGCCTCCTCATCCTCTTGATTCAAGCCTATCGCCACAGCCTGGCGCTCTTGATCGGCGGCCGGTGCCGCTTTGCGCCGTCGTGCTCGCTCTACGGCCTGGAGGCGATCCGCACCCACGGCGCGCTCCACGGCGGCTTGTTGACGGTGAAACGCATCGGCCGCTGTCATCCCTTCCATCCGGGCGGCGTCGATCCGGTGCCGCCCACCGCCCTCGGAGAGTCGCGATGAGTGAGCAGCAGCGCATCTTCGCCACCGTGGCGCTCTGCCTCGGCATCCTGCTCGTGTGGCAGTTCGTGTTCGTCAAGCCCGAGGCCGACAAGAGTGCACAAGAGACCGCCGGAAAACCGGCCACGGCCGCGCGACCCACCTCGCCCGAGGCCGCAGCATCAAGCCCCGCCGCCGTCCCCACCAACGCCGAGGCCCCGACCGCTGCGGCGCCGAGCCTGCCCGCGGTTCCAGAGAGCCGTCGTGCGTTCAGCACGCCGTTGTTTGCCGGCGAAGTGTCGAACGTCCCGGCGTCCCTGACCGCGCTGACGCTCAACGACTACAAAGAGACCGCCGAAGGCGGGGCGCCGAAGGGGCCGGTGTCGTTGGTCACCGACGACAAGGGCGGCGCGCCGCGCCAGGCGCTCGTCACCTTCGACCTCGGCAAGATCGCCGCGCCGGCGCTCGCGTGGTCCGGCGGCGGCAACGAGCTCGTGCTCGCCGGGACCAGCGGCGAAGGGGTGCGCACCGAGGTGCAGATCAAGCCGCGCCCCGACGCCTACGCCCTCGACTACACCCTCAAGGTCACGAACGGCGCCGCAGAGCCGGTGCCGGTCAGCGCCGGCGTCACCCTGATGCTCAAGCCCACCGTCAAGCAGAAGTCCGGGTTCCTGGCGCCGCCCGCCGACATGATGAACGGCCTGTGCGCCCACGGCGGCACCGTCGAGCGCCGCCTGGCGCAGAAGCTGGCCGAGGACGGCCCGTGGAGCGCCGAAGGTCCGGCCGACTGGGTCGGCATCGACCGCCAGTACTTCGTGGTCGCCGCGGTGCCGCACGACGGCCTCACCGCGCGCTGCTCGATGTCGGGGAGCGAGGTGCTCACCGCCGACGGCAAGGACAAGGACCACGATCTGCAGGTCGCCTACGGCTTCGCTCCCGAGGCGGTCGCCCCCGGCGCCACCTGGGAGAGGAGCTTGTCGGTGTACCTCGGGCCGAAGCGCCACGACTCGCTGGTGAAGGTGGCGGCGCGCCTCGAGGACACGATCGACTACGTCATCTGGGGCATCCCGCTCGGGTTCTTGGCGCGGCCGATGGTGTTTCTATTGAATATATTTCATGGTTGGACCACGAGCTGGGGCGTGGCGATCATGATGCTGACGCTGTTGGTGAAGGCGCTGTTGTTCCCGGTGACCTTCAAGAGCTCGCTGTCGATGCGCAAGATGCAGGTGCTGAAGCCCGAGCTCGATCGCATCAAGAAGCAGTTCGAGAACGACAAGCAGCGCCAGCAGCTCGAGCAGATGAAGCTGTTCAAGGACAAGGGCGTCAACCCGTTGGGCGGCTGTCTGCCGATGTTGCTGCAGATGCCGGTGTGGCTGGCGTTGTATCGCACCCTGTGGTCGGCGGTGGACCTCTACCAGCAGCCCTTCATGTGGATCCAAGATCTGACCGCGAAGGAGCCGTTCCCGTTCATGGCGATCGCCCTCGGGGCGCTGACGTATCTGCAGCAGAAGCTGACGCCGACGACGATGGACTCGCAGCAGGCGAAGATGATGCTGTACATGATGCCGGCGATGATGGTGGTGTTCATGATCGCGCTGCCGTCGGGGTTGGTGCTCTACATCCTGTTCAACGCCATCTTGACCATCTTCCAGCAGCTGGCTATCAACAGAACCAAGGTGACCTTGTAGGGGCGGGCGCACAGACAACATCGCACACGGAGCGCCGCGGCGCTCCACACGTTACAACCCGGAGACAACATGAGCCGTCGAGAGTTTGAAGGCCGAAGTGCGGCCGAGGCAGCGATCAAAGCATGCGAACAGCTGAGCGTGTCGCGCTCGGCGCTCAAGTACGAGCTGGTCTCGGAGACCGGCGAGGGCTTGGGGAAGCGGGTGGTGATCGCCGTCGACGTCGAGCAGGCCGCGGCCGCGAAGAGCAGCAGTCCCTTCGAGGACCGGCCGAGCGAACACCGCGACTCCGGCGGCGACCGACCGCGCCGCGATCGGGACCACGACCGCGACAGCCGACCGCCACGGCGCGAGCACCACGACGACCGGCCGAGCGACGACGGCGACCGGCAACCCTCGAGCTTCGAGTCGCAGCTCGGGCGGCCGGCCGGGAGTGAGCGGCACGACCGCGGTGACCGTGGAGATCGGGGCGATCGGGGCGGGCGCGGCCGGGGCCGTAGAGGCGGGCGGGGCCGGGATGACCGCGGCGGGCGAGATCGGGGCGACCGTGGCGGCGGCCATCGGCATCGCGACGAGCGCGAAGGCGAGTCGATCGAGTCGTTGTTGAACCTCGAGACCATGCCGCGCGAGCCGGCGCCGGTGCGGCCCGACTTGGCGGGCGGCGGTGGCGAGCGGGCGAAGAAGGCGGCGGAGGTGCTCGGCGAGCTCTTGCGTCTCTCCGGCCTCAAGGTCGACGCGCACCTGGTCGAGGAGGGCACCGAGGAGATCATCTTCGACCTGCGCGGCAGCGACGAAGAGCGCACCATCGGCAAGAAGGGCGAGACCCTCCTGGCGTTGCAGTTCCTCGTCAATCGGATGCTCGCGCGTCAGGAAGAGGGCGAGCAGCACATTGTCTTGGACGCCGCGAACTATCGCGGCCGGAGACGGGAGGCGCTGGCGACCTTGGCGACCAAGCTTGCCTCGCGGGCGCTCGAGGAGCGCAAGGTGGTACGCCTGAGCCCGATGTCGGCGCACGACCGCCGCATCTTCCACATCACCTTGCAGGAGAAGTCGGGCGTGACGACGCGCTCCGAGGGCGAAGGGTTGTACCGGCCGCTGCTCATCATCCCCACGGACGACTGAGAAGCGAGGCGCGCTCTCGGCGTGGTGGCTTCGCATGGTGGACTACAAAGAGACCTTGCATCTGCCGAAGACGGCGTTCGAGATGCGCGCCGGCTTGAGTCAGAAGGAGCCGCGCCTGCTCGAAGAGTGGGCGAAGGCGGACCTCTACGGTCAGATCCAAGCGGCACGCAAAGACGCGCCGCGCTTCGTGATGCACGACGGCCCGCCGTACGCCAACGGCCATCTGCACCACGGGCACATCCTCAACAAGATCTTGAAGGACATCGCGGTCAAGGACCACGCGATGCGCGGCTTCCAAGCGTCGTTCGTCCCGGGTTGGGATTGTCACGGCCTGCCGATCGAGGTCCAGGTCGACAAGGAGCTCGGCAAGAAGAAGGCCGAGATGAGCCGCGCCGAGGTCCGGCGCGCCTGCCGCGACTACGCCCAGAAGTTCGTCGCCATCCAACGCGACGAGTTCGCCCGCCTCGGGGTGTTCGCGCGCTGGCACGAGCCCTACCTGACGATGACCTACGGCTACGAGGCGCAGACCCTGCGCGAGCTCGGGAAGTTCGCCGGCGCCGGGCTGCTCTACAAGGGCCTGCGGCCGATCAACTGGTGCACCACCCACCAGACCGCGCTCGCCGAGGCCGAGGTCGAGTACGAGGACCACACCTCGCCGTCGGTCTACGTGGCGTTTCCGCTCGCCAAGAGGGCGCCGGGGCTCGAGCGCGACGACGTCGATCTGGTCATCTGGACCACCACACCCTGGACCCTGCCGGCAAACCTCGCGATCGCGGTGCACCCGGAATTCGATTACGTCGCCTACCCGGTGGGTGAGCGCTTGCGCATCGTCGCCCAGCCCCTCGTCGAGAGCTTCCTCGCCGCGGTCAAGGCCCCCGCACTGGATGAGAGCAAGATCGTGGCGCGCTTCAAAGGTCGCGACCTCGAGGGCCTCAGCTACGAACACCCGCTGTTCCCGCGCCGCTCTCCGGTCATCCTCGCCGAGCACGTGACCTTGGAGGCCGGCACCGGTTGCGTGCACACCGCGCCCGGCCACGGCCCCGACGACTTCGAGGTCGGCCGCAAGTACGGCCTCGAGGTGTTGAGCCCGGTCGACGGCCGGGGGGTGTTCACCGAGGCCGCCGGACCGTTCGCCGGCCAGCAGGTGTTCGCCGCCAACGCCGGCATCATCGCGGCGCTCTTTGCCGCCAAGGTGTTGCTGAACGATCCGAGCGACACCGTGGTGCATCGCTACGCCCATTGTTGGCGCTGTCACAAGCCGATCATCTTGCGTGCCACCGAGCAGTGGTTCGTGGCGCTCGACAAGCCCTTCAAGGGCGGCAAGACCTTGCGAGAGCGGGCGCTGGCGGCGTTGAAGGAAGTCCAGTGGATCCCGCCCTGGGGCGAAGACCGCATCCGCGGCATGCTCCAGACCCGGCCCGATTGGTGTCTGTCGCGGCAGCGCAGCTGGGGCGTGCCGATCGCGGTCGTCTACTGCGACAAGTGCGACACGCCGCTGGTCAGCGAAGCGCGCATGAACCAAGCCGCGGCCGTGTTCGAGCGCGAGGGCGCCGACGCCTGGTTCACGCGCTCGGTCGCCGAGCTCTTCGGCGACGACCTGGCGTGCGCGACGTGCGGCCACAAGACGTTCCGCAAAGAAGAGGACATCCTCGACGTCTGGTTCGACTCCGGGGTGTCGTACGCCGCGGTGATCGAGCGCGAGGGCTTGGGACAGCCCGAAGGCCCGGCGGTGGACCTCTACCTCGAAGGCTCGGACCAGCACCGCGGTTGGTTCCACTCGTCGCTGCTCTGCGGCTTGGCGACGCGGGAGCGGCCGCCGTTTCGCACCGTGCTGACGCACGGCTTCGTCGTCGACGGGAGCGGCAAGAAGATCTCGAAGTCGAAAGGCAACTTCGTCGACCCGTTCGTCGCGATCCAGAAGGACGGCGCCGAGCTGTTGCGCCTGTGGGTCGCGGGCGAGGACTATCGCGAGGACATTCGCATCTCCCAAGAGATCTTGACCCGGCTCGCCGACACCTACCGCAAGATCCGAAATACCATCCGCTACCTGCTCGGCAGCCTCTTCGACTTCGACCCCAACAAAGACCTGGTCGCTGCCGGCGCGCTGTTGCCGCTCGACCGCTACGCGCTCGGCGTCGCGAAGCGCACCGGCAACCGCATCGACGAGGCCTACCGCGCCTACGACTTCCACGTCGTGCTGCACCGGGTGAACGAGCTGTGCACCGTCGACCTGTCGGCGTTCTATCTCGACGTCCTCAAGGACCGCCTGTACGCCTCGGGCAAGACCTCGGTGGCGCGGCGCTCGGCGCAGAGCGCGCTCTACCTCATCGCCCGCGACTTGCTGCGATTGATGGCGCCGATCTTCTCGTTCACCGCCGAAGAGGCCTGGGAGAAGCTGCCGCGCTTGAACGGCGATCCCGCGAGCGTTCACCTCGCGCTGCATCCGGGCATCCGCGAGCCCGAGGCCGTCGCCGCCCTCTTTGCCGCGCTCGCCAAGGACGGCGAGGCGCTCGCGAAGCGCTACGACTACGCTCGCGAGGTCCGCCGCCAGGTCAACGTCGCGCTCGAAGAAGCCCGGCAACAGAAGAAGATCGGCTCGTCGGTCGAGGCGATGGTGACGGTGTTCGGCTCGGAGGCGCAGTTGCAGCCGCTCGCCGGGCTGTCGGACGCGGAGCTCGCGGACCTGTTCATCGTGTCGCGGGCGCGGACCTCGACGAAGGGGGACGCGCTCACGGTGCTGGTCGAGAACGCCAGCGGAACAAAATGTGCGCGTTGTTGGTTGTATCGCGACGAGGTGGGGGCGAGCGCCGTCCATCCGACGCTCTGTCATCGTTGTCTGGAGGCTCTATGAGCGCAGGCGGCGTCGGTGTGCTGCAGCGGCTGTCGGCGCGCACCCGGACGTTCTTGAGCATCGCCGGGGTGGTGGTCGTCCTCGATCAGATCACGAAGTGGTTGGCGGTCTCCCGCCTGACCACCGCGTTCGAGGCGTTCTCCGGCGAGGCGCTGGGCTTCGGCGACAAGCTGTCGCGGTTCTTGTGGCAGAAGCATCCGGTGAAGAGCGAGGCGTTCGCGGTGCTCGACGACTTCTGGCACTTCCGCTACGTCGAGAACCCGGGCGCCGCATGGGGTTTTCTCTCCGGGAGCGCGAGCTGGTTCCGCACCCCGTTCTTTTTGCTGGTCTCGGTCGGCGCGATGATCTTCATCATCCACTACGTGCGCAAGACCACGGCCGAGCAGCGGCTGCTGCGCTTGGCGCTGGCGCTGGTGTTCGGCGGCGCGCTCGGCAACTTCATCGACCGCGTGCGCCTGGGGTACGTGATCGACTTCATCGACTGGCACTGGTTCGACAAAGCTACCTGGCCGACATTCAACATTGCCGACTCGGGTATTAGCGTGGGCGTGGCGCTGATGGTGTTGGAGATGATGTTCTCCCGCACGCCGAAGAGCGAGCCCGAACAGAGCGCGGCACCGAAGTAGTCGCGCGGGAGTCCGGCGATGCATCCCGTCATCTTTCAAATCGACTTGTTCGGGCTGCTCTCCGAGCCGTGGTCGCTGCACACCTACGGGTTGTTGATCGCCGGCGGTTTCTTGTTGGCGATGGTGCTCGCGAAGAAGCAGGCGGAGCGGGAGGGCGAAGATCCGGATCGCATCGTCGACCTGGCGTTCTACGTCCTGGTCTCGGGGCTCGTCGGCTCGCGCATCATCTTCATCTTCACCAAGCTCGACGAGTACGCCAAGAACCCCATCGAGATCGTGATGTTCTGGCGCGGCGGCCTGGTCTGGTACGGCGGCTTCATCGGCGCGGCGCTCTTCATCCTCTATTACACCCGTCGTTTTCACCTCAACTTCTTCAAGTTCACCGACATCATGATCCCCTACACCGCCCTCGCCCACGCCTTTGGCCGCCTGGGTTGCGTCGCCGCCGGCTGTTGTTTCGGGCAACCGGCGGACTTGCCGTGGTCGATCCAATTCCCGGTGGGCTCGATGGCCCACCACCAGCAGCAAGCGGACGGCCTGATCGGCATCGGCGACCCCAGCCTGCCAGTGCATCCGGTGCAGCTCTACGAGGCGGGCTTCGAGCTTCTGATGTTCGCGTTGCTGACTTTGATGCGGCCCTACAAGCGGGTGCACGGTCAGCTGCTGCTCACCTGGATGATGATCTATCCGATCTTCCGCTCCATCAACGAGATGTACCGCGGCGACAAAGAGCGCGGCGTCTACGGCTGGCTGTCGACCTCGCAGTACATCTCCATCGGGGTCGCGCTCGCCGCGGTCGGTCTCTACGTCTACATCCGCAAGACCAAGGTGCCGTTGCCGGCGCCGGCACGCTAGGTCTTTTCGTCTGCCTTTGATTCCCGCGCGGCCGGTGCGGCCGCACTCCCCACCCCCACCCCCCGTCCCCCGCCCCCGGGTGGGACCGGGTGGGGCGGGGGCGATGATCCTTGCGCTCAGGCCGCGCTCGGGATTGGATCGGGGCCGCGGCGGCCGCGGATGCAGCCGATGTGGATCAAGGCGCGGATCGGCTCGCGCACCGTCAGGTCGAGCAAGCAGAGCGCCTGCTCCTGCAGCGCCGCGTTGCCGCCGAGCCACACCGGCAACAGATGCCGGGTGAACAACGGCTGGCGCGACAGCGGCGGCGACAGCTGGGTCTCGATGCTGTCTTCGGTGACCTCGACCGCGACCGCGCCGCAGCGGCTGAGCTCGGCGGCCCAGCTGGGGGCGGCGAGCAGCTCCGGTGGCGCGGCGACCATCGCTGCGAACGCGGGATCGTCCTCGTGGCCGACGAGAGACGGCCCGATCGCGGTGACGAGCTCGGCGAAGGTGGGGCGCAACGGGGTCGCGAGCAAGAGCGCGGCGTCTTTGCGCAGCACCCGCAACGCCGGGCCGAAAAACAGGCGCGCGGTGGGGAACTGCTCCCGGGTGAGCGCCGCCCAGGCGACGTCGAAGACCCCCTGGGCAAAGGGCAAATGGTCGCGCTTCTCTTTGCGCGGGTAGATGCTCTGCGCCAGCGCGCGCGGCACCTGCTCGTGGAACAGCTTGAGCTCGGCGCGGTCCTCGGAGAGGGCGATGATGCGCGAGCCCTCGGGGAGCTTCGGCAGCAGGCTCAACGACGGCATGCCGGTGCCGGCGGCGAGGTCGAGCGCGGTCACCGGCCGCTCGAAGGCGTCGAGGTGGCGCTCGATGACGTGGATGAAGTGGTGGCTGTAGCGGTCGATGGGGTCGTCGGACAGCTCTTGCAGCGGCCCGGCGCGGACGATGCGCGCGGTGCGATCGATGACGACCGCCGTCGGGCTGGAGTCTTCGGCCGCCACGGCTCGGAGCCTAGGCGGCCAGGCGGTCACGAGTCAACGGCGTCAGGCTTCGATGACGCGCAAGATCTCGGCGACCGTCGTCAGCCCGTTCTTGAGCAAGAACGTGGCGTAGGTCTTGAGCGTCGTCAGGCCGTGAGTCAGCGCGTCCGCTTTGACGTCGGCGAGCGGCGCGTTGGTGGCGATGAGCGTCCGGGTCGAGTCGGCGAGGGTCAGGACCTCGTAGACCCCGATCCGGCCCTGGAAGCCGGTGCCCTTGCAGGCCTCACAGCCGGCGCCCTCCTTGAGCTCGACGGTGTCGCTCTCTTTGAGGAAACCCGCGGTCATCAGGGTGCTGAGCACCGCGGGCGGCGGCGCCTTGGGGGTCGCGCACGCCGGGCAGTTCCGCCGCACGAGTCTCTGGGCGACGATGCCGGCGAGGGCGCTGGCGATGAGGTAGCCCTCCAGGCCGAGGTCACGCAGGCGGACGATGGAGTCGAGGGCGCTGTTGGTGTGCAGCGAGGTGAGCACCAGGTGGCCGGTGAGCGACGCTTGCACCGAGATCCTCGCGGTCTCGGCGTCCCGGGTCTCGCCGATGAGGATCACGTCCGGATCGTGGCGCAAGAGGCCGCGCAGCACCGCCGGGAACGTGAGGCCGGTGCTCTCGTGGATCTCGACCTGCGCCACACCGGCGAGCGAATACTCCACCGGATCTTCGGCGGTGACGACGTTGATGTTCTGCTGGCGCTTCATCCTCGCCTTGAGCAGCGAGTACAGCGTCGTGGTCTTGCCGGAGCCGGTGGGGCCGGTGACCAGCACCAGGCCCTGCGGCCGCGCGACCAGCTGCTCGACGCTCTGCGCCAGGCGGGGGGCGAGGATGAGCTTGCCCACCTCGACCAGGCTCTTGGCGGCGTCGAGGACCCGCAGCGTCACCCGTTCGCCGCGGCGCACCGGCATGGTGGCGACGCGGAGGTCGTAGCTGTGGTCGCGGTACGAGAGGGCGATGCGGCCGTCCTGAGGCTTGTGGCGCTCGGTCGGGTCCATGCCGCCCATGACCTTCAGGCGCGCGAGCAGGGGCTTCGAGAACGCCAGCGGGATGACCTTGTCGCGCTGCTGCATCTGCCCGTCGATGCGGTAGCGGACCAAGACGCCGAGTGACTCCTGGTCGAGGTGGATGTCGCTGGCGCCGCGCTCCAGGCCTTCGGCCAAGATCTGATTGGCGGCAGCCACCACCTCCGGCCCCTGGACGTCGACGCTCTTCTCTTCGTTGCCGTCACTCTGACCGAAGATCTTGACCTGGGCGGCGTCGCCGGCCTGAGCCTTCGCGGCCGCGGTCGCGGCGGTCGCAGGCGCTTTGACCTTGTCCCGCAAGAAGCGGGTGTAGTCGCTGTCGCTGATCGCGACCGGTTGAATCTCGAGGTCGCGCACCAGCCGCCGTAGGTCGTCCAGGGCCATGACGTTGGCCGGGTCGACCATCGCCAGCGTCAGGACGTTGCCCTTCTGGGCCAGGGGAATGATCTTGTGCCGCAGCAACACCCCCGCCGGCAGCGAGTGATAGACCGCGGGGTCGAAGGCGTAGTCGGCGAGCGAGCCGAAGGAGATCGACTGCTGCTTGTTCACCTCGATGAGGCGTCGCGCCAGGGTCTGGGCGATGCCGAGGCTGACCGCCGGGAGCTGGCCGATGATCTTCTTGAACAGCTCGACGCTCAGGACGTAGCAGACCGTCGGCTCGACCGCCTTCACCGAGGCGCTGCGGCGCTCTTCGGTGAGCAGGGCCATCTCGCCGAAGACCTGCCCGGGTCCCAACGTCGCGAGCTCGAAGGTGACCCCGAGCTGCTCGTTCTTGGTGTGCACCAGGACCTTCCCGGAGCGGATCACGTAGAGGGCGTCGCCCGGGTCGCCTTCGTGGAAGATGGGCTGCTGTGCGGGATACTCCTGGCGCTTCAGGACCCCGAAGATCTGCTCTTTGTGCGTCGCGTGCAGCCCGGCGAACAGCAGGGTCTTGTCGAGGATCGTGGCGTTGTCGGCGGTCCCGGCGGTGGCGATGGTCGACACGACAGCCCCCTCTCGCTCAAGAGCCTTGTTGCTGCAGCTTACGGTTGGTGTCGCGCAGGCGACCGACGAGATCCCCGACGAAGGTGCGATAGAAACGCAGCGCGATGCGGTCTTGGGTGGTCAAGAGCTCGCGGAAGCGGTCGCGCCCGAGCTTGAAGGCATGGGTGTCGACGACCGCGGTGACGTTGGCGCTCGTCGGCGCGTCGTCGATCAACGCCATCTCGCCGACGTACTGTCCCGGGCCGAGCTCCACCAACACCACGTCGTTGCCGGCGGCGTCCTTGGTCGACACCCGCACCTTGCCCTGGGTCAGAATGTAGAGCGCGGTCCCCGGGAGCCCCTGCTTGATGAGGGTCGCGCCCGCCTGGAAGCGGATCCGTTCGGCCGCGGTGTGGATCTGACGGAGCTCGTCCAACGACAGCTCGGCGAACAGCGGCAAGCCCTTGAGGAACTCGAAGTGAGGATCGATGCCGATCAACCGCGCCGCCGGCGCCGCCGCGGGCCCCGCAAGGTTCAGGGGCGCGGGCCCCCGAGTCGCCGGGGTGGCGGCGGTCGTGGCCGCAATAGCGGACGCGGAAGTTGGGGCAGCGGCGGCGGTTGCGGGGGCGAGGCGTCGTTCGACGATCTTCTTGACGAGATCACAGGCCTCGCTGTGGCCGGGGGTGGTCGGGGTGACGCGCTGCAGGAGCTCGACAGCCTTGTCCCAGCGCTTGGCCTTGGCGAACAGCTTGCCGGCGTTCAAGAACGACTGGGCGCGCTCGAAGCACTCGGCGGCGCGCAGGGGCTCGTTGAGCTTGAAGTAGGTCTCGCCCGCCTTGGCGAAGGCGCCGCTCTTTTCGAACAGCTCGGCGGCTTTCGGCAGGTTTCCGGTTTGGGCGTAGAGTGCCGCGGCTTTGGCGAAGTCGTAGTCGGCTTCGAAGAGGCGGGCGGCGTTGGCGTGATCGCCGGCCTGTTCGGCACAGATCGCGGCGCGGCGGAAGTCGCGGGCGGCGGCGAAGACCTTGGCGGCGTTGAGGGTGGCGGCGGCGCTGGCGCCGGCCTGCAGGTCGGCTACCAGATCTTCACCGACGCTCTCGGTGCAGCTGGCGTAGAGCCTGGCGGCGGCGTCGATGTCGCCGCGGTTGATGTAGTCGCGCAGCGTGCCCATGACGTTGCCGCAGGCCAGGAAGCGCCCGCCGTCGCTGTCATCGCGGAACTCGAACTCGATCTCGCGGACCATGGTTTTGAATCACGACGCACCCCACGAAGGCTGCGTCCGTTGACCTGCGGTCAGTAGGCGCGGTCGCGGACCGAGCCGCGCGGTTCTAGGTGTTGTCTTTGTCTCGGTTGGTGAGGAGCGTCACCTGCGCCGGCGGCTTCGCGGACTGGGCCTCTTCCATCTTGCAGGTGCCCTCGAAGACCACGCCGCGGTCGATCACCAGGGTCGGGGTCGACATGTTGCCGCGCAGCTTGCCGGGGGCGTGGATCTCGACCGAGTGCTTGGCGGTGATGTCGCCGGTGACCTCGCCGTTGATGACGATGCTGCCGACGTTGACGGTGGCGTCGACCCGCGCTCCCTGGCCGATCACCAGGACGTTGTCGGTCTTGATCTCGCCCTTGAAGCGGCCGTCGATGCGCACCGTGCCGTCGAAGACCAGCTTGCCCTCGAAGGCGCTCTCCTTGCCGAGGATGGTGTGAACGTCGTTGACGTTGAGGTCGCTGGCGAGGTTGCTCGCTTCGTCACGCTTCAACACGGCCATGGTGTCCTCCTTCGCGGAACGGACGGCACGCTAACATGCGGGGGGCGGCAGATCTAGCAGCCCTACTCCGCGGACTCCGCGGACTCCGGGGCGCTCGCCGCCGGCTCCGAGGTGGCCGGCACCGGGATCGGCGCCGCGACCTTCGCGGTGACGCCGGGCGCCGCCAGACCGCTGACCGCGTAGAGCGACACCGGCTCCTGCTTCCCTTTGACCTTCACCGGCGGCAGCGCTTGCGCCACGACCTTGCCGGCCACCGCCTGGTAGGTGGTCTCGGAGATGAGCAACGGCATCCCGGTGACCTTGGTCTGGCTCTCGATGCGCTGCGCCAGGTTCACGGTGTCGCCGATGACGGTGTACTCCATGCGCTTCATGTGGCCGATGTTGCCGGCGATCACCGGGCCGGTGTTGACCCCGATCCCGATCTTGATGGCGTACAAGCCGCGCTCGGCGCGGCGCTTGTTCAAGCGATCCAGGGCCTCGATCATCTCGATCGCGGTCTTGACGGCGCGCAGCTCCGGCTCGGTCTGTTCGACAGGTACGTTGTAGATGGCCATCAGCGCGTCGCCGATGAACTTGTTCAAGAAGCCGTCGTTGTTGAACACGATCTCGACCATGACGTTGAAGTACTCGTTCAACATGCTGACGACGTCGGCGGGGGCGAGGCGCTCCGAGAGCGCGGTGAAGCTGCGGATGTCGGAGAACAACACCGTGGCGGTGCGCTGCTCGCCCGAGAGCTTCAGGTCGCCGAGCTTGAGCTTCTGCAGCACCTGCGACGAGACGTAGCGGCTGAAGGCGTCCTTGAGCTGCTCGCGCTCGCGTAGGCCCTTGACCATGAAGTTGTAGGTCGACGCCAACACCCCGATCTCGTCGTTGCGGTTGACGATGACCTCTTTGTCGAGGTCGCCTTCGTGCACCGCCCGCATCGCGTTCACCACCCGGGACAGGGGGTGGATCACCAGGCGGCTGAGGGTCGCGAGCGAGTAGAACACCAGGAGCAGCAGCGCGAACGCCAGGACGCCGAGGTTGACGATCAGGGCGCGGCGAAACTCGGCCTCGAGGCGCTCGGTGGAGGTGCCGATCAGGAGCTTGCCGACCTCGCCCTTGCCCGCGATCTGCAGGTTGATGCGCTTGGTGCGCATCGAGCCGCCGAGCGAGCCGCCGAGCCTCGCGATCTCCTCGAGGACCTTGGCCTCGTTGTCGTAGCGGACGTTGCCGGGGAAGACCGTCAGCTTCGGCCGGGCGCGGCCGGCGACCACGCGGTTCTTGGTGTCGACCACCAGCCCGAAGGCGAGGTCGCGGTTCTTCTCGTTGCCGATGATGGCGACGGTGAAGAAGTTGGTCAGGAAGTTCTTGATGCGCGAGCTCTCCAGGTCCTCGGAGGCGAGCTGCCCGGTCAACGCCGAGTAAACCACTCGGCCCACGGTCTCGCGGCTGATCGTCGCCTCCTCCTGCATGCTCTGCCGGTGGGAGTAGAGCGTGAACAGGTTCTGCGCCGTGAAGATGATGCCGATGATGAGGATGAGACCGAGGGTGAGCTTCAGGCGCAGGCTGAACTTGGTGCGCCGGAGCTTGGGACCTACCTCAGCCATCGCCGCGAACCTACCACGCCTCGCGGCAGCGCGAAAACGGTTTGTGGGTCGGGGTCAGGACGCGTGGCGCTTGGCCGGTCATGTTACGCGCTTCCTTTGATCCACGGTTCATGCGACTCGGCTAGGGACAAACAGAGGGGTCTAGGTTGCCGAGATTCAACACCTGCCCGCCAACGCCGTGGCCGGACTGAAGCCGGTCAATCAAGTTCTGCACGGAACATGACGGCAGAGAGGGATTGTTGCGTATTGCCAGATTGCCCTTCACTAACTGGAGAGCGGGAAGGCTGATTCCGCGCAACTCGCTATTGGAATCAATGGCAACGTGCCCCGTTACCGATGCCAAACGTGAGGCATCTATACGCTCTAGGCGCTCACAACCATCCACCAAGAAACCGCCACCGCTGAGCACACCACCAAGCATGCCGCCTCCCTCGAGTTCCGTGAGAGTGGGCAGGTCTACGTTTCTGATGCGAGGGTTGCGCAGGATCTGCAGACCCCCCAGGCCAATCTTCTCAATCCGTGGTAGAACCAATCCTTCAAGAACGGTGTTTCTGGAAATAACGATCGTTCCCCCAACTATGGAAAGTTGAGAAGCCTCAAATGACAATAGCGCGCTATTGTTGGTGATGGAGAGCCCCCCCCCGGGGAGGCGACGAAGGTTTGGCATGCGAATGCCCCTCACAGACGAGGTGCCGACAACACCAAAGCCATCACTGATCTCCTCGATGGATGCCAGCTCAACCGCCGGCAAGACAGAATCCGCAGCGATGTCAAGCGTACCGGTTATGCACGTGATTTCTTGAAGCCTGTCCAGATCTTCTTGACTTCGAATCAAGACATGTGCCCTGAGACACGGCAGCGGCTTGCAGGACAACAACGTGGCGAGAAGTGCGAAAACGACCAGACGAACCAATACGGCCGGGAGAGCCGGCAATGATGTCGGACAAACCACAACACCGGGCTTGCTCATGACCATCAATCAAGCGGAATGATGGCGTTGTTGTATAGAGCGTACACATGTCCATCGGGGTGGCTCGCAGGGAGGGCGCTAGCGCTGACCTCCATTGCCACGGAGTCGACGAGCCGACCCGATAGATTGTAGATACGCCCCTTTGCGCACGAATCCAGAACAACAAAATGGTCCTGCGACGCAGCTAGACGATTCATTGAGCAGAAGCCGGCACTGCCATCGCCAGGATCACTGAGGGAGAATGCGGTACTACCATCGTGGTTGTATGCATCGAAGAGCCATTTGGCCGAGGCAAAGTCAATCGCTGCGCCAGCCAGCACTCCATTGTTCGTAAGTGCAGCGACCGACAGAACCTTCTGAAGAGGTGACGTCGCAGTGATTCTAAGCGCGCCCTGATCCAAGACGGCATCGTAAGCGTTCACGCCCTCATGCCGCCGCGAGCATGACGTGATCTTGGTCAGGGAGCAACGACGGAGCTGCGGAGCCAGTCAACTGCGCGGTGCAGGCCGCGGTGATGAACTCGAGCACATTGCGCTCCTGCTGGCGC
>JACRCV010000038.1 GCA_016218825.1 Deltaproteobacteria bacterium | reverse complement strand
GACATACGCGAGCCGCGCATGGACCTGCACTGACCCCCGGCCTCGCACCGACAAGCTCGCCCTGGCACCTCAGAGACGCGTCCGCGTTTCTGAGGCGCCGGCTGCCCCGGGGCGCGTGGCCTTAGAGCGGAGTTATGGACTGAACAAGGGTCTTGCGCCGCGGTCGATCCTAGGGCAAAGCCTAGCAAGCTCCAGCCTAATGTTCAGGGGCCTGGCTATATGGATGTTGCCAAGGTGTACGGGATCGACCGACTGACGGCCTCGCGGCGATCCAGAGCCACAAGGACCGAGCGCCGACCTACGGCGTCTCCGAGTCTGTTCGCACTTTCGACGAGAATCTCGGGAGACGACACATGAGAGCCCATCTGCTCTTGGCCGGTCTGCTCCTCGGCGCGAGCGCCACCGCCCACGCCATGGATCTGCGCGGCTCTTTCTCCACCATGCTCGCCGGTCGCCAGGACCCCCGCAGCGGCGACACGGTCAGCGTCATCCCCGCCTACGAGCTGGTGTCGCTGGACGCCAACGACCTCGGGGTGCCGGGGCTCGATCAGTCGCGCCTGGTGTTGAACGCCTGGGGGCGGTGGCAATTCGGCAAGGACGAGCTCCACGACACCGCCGCGGATCTGAACCTGGTGTACTTCGAGGCCAGGAAGAAGTTCTTCCGCATGCGCCTCGGCCGCCAGCACCTGGTGCTCGGCGTCGGCCGCATGGATCTGATCGACGGGCTCGACGCCCGGGTCGACGTCGGTCCCGGGATCGCGGTCGAGGCCTTCGCCGGCTTCACCGTGCATCCGGAGCTCCACCTCCGCACCGACAGCTGGGAGGGCGGCGGCCGCTTGAGCTACAACCTCGAGGCCTTCAACCGGGTCGGCGAGCTCGGGGTGTCCTACCTGCAGCGCCGCGAGGACGGCGAGCTGTTCCGCAACGACGTCGGCGCCGACCTCCACACCCTCGTCGGCCCGGCGCGCCTCGCCGCGCTCGCGGTGATGGATCCGGAGGCGGTGGCGCTCGTCGAAGGCCGCATCAACGCCGGCTTCGCGCCCTGCACCTGCTTGCACGTGAACCTCGACGTCGAGCGCGTCGCCCCCGGCTTGATGGTGCCGCTCAACTCGATCTTCAGCGTCTTCGCCGACGCCCCGCACGACGCGGTCGGCGCCGGCGTCGCCTGGGCGGTGTCGCCGTTCTGGAGCGTCAGCGCGGACGGCGCCGGCTTGATGCTCGACCAGTCCTACCTCGGCTACCGCGCGGTGCTCAGCGCCGCGACCTACCGCGACGCCGAGCACCGCTCGGCCATCGGCGCCGAGCTCCGCCGCCTGCGCGAGGATGACAACGGCTACCTCCGCGGCCGCCTCTACACCTACCTGCAGGTGAGCGAGCCGATCCGGATCGGCGCCGACCTGTACGCGATCCGCTTCGACGACAAGATCAACGCCTTCGACCGGTCGCTCATCGGACAGGCGAGCGCCAGCTACGACATCACCAGGTCGATCCGCCTCGCCGCCACGGTCGCCGGCGGCCAGACCCCGTGGGCCAAGTCGCAGGTCGAAGGCATGCTGCGCTTCGCCTACGGCTACAACGTCGATTTCGGCCGGGAGGTGGCGCCATGATGCGCGTTCGTTGGCTCGCGATCCTGTTCCTGCCGTCGTTCGCGGCCTGCGCCTGGTGGATGGCGGGCCGGCCGGGGAGCGCCAAGCTCGGACAGTTGCTGTTCAACCACGCGATCCACAAGGAGCAGAGCGTCGAGTGCACGACCTGCCACGCCGGGGTCGACGCCGCCACCGACACCAGCGCCGGCTACACCCCGAAAGAAGCGGTCTGCATGGACTGCCACGATCGCGACAACGACTGCACCAAGTGTCACGGCGATCCGGCGACACCCCGGGTGCCGGTGCCGCACGAGTCGGAGCTCGGCTTCTCGCATCAGAAGCACCTGTCCCAAGAGGGCGTCACCTGCAGCAAGTGCCACCCCGATGGCGAGACCTCGACGGCGCTGCCGATCATCTTGCCGAAGATGGACCTGTGCCTGAACAGCTGCCACAACCACGAGAAGGACTACGCCGAGGGCCGCTGCACCGGCTGCCACCCGGCGCTCGATCGCCTGCCGCTCAAGGCGGTCGCCGAGTTTACCCACAGCGGCGATTGGCAGGGCGGCCACGGCCTCCAGGCGGCCGGCAAAGGCGCGGCCTGCCTGCAGTGCCACCCGCAGACCTTCTGCAGCGAGTGTCACGCCCGCAGCCCGGCGGCGGTCAACGCCCGCCTCTACCCCGAGGACGTAAAGCGCGCCTTGCTGCACCGCGCCGACTGGCTCACGACCCACCCGATCGAGGCGCGCGCCGACGGCGACACCTGCCTGCGCTGCCACCGCGATCCCTCGTACTGCGCCGCCTGCCACACCCAGTCGGGCGTCACCAACCGCGCCGCGAACCCCCGGGTCCCGCACCCCGCGGGCTACGCAGTGCGCGGCAACGCGGCGTTCCACGGCGACGACGCCCGCCTCCACATCGAGACCTGCGCCGCCTGCCACGACCAGGGCGCGGCCTCCAACTGCGTCCAGTGCCACAAGGTCGGCGGCATCGGCGGCAATCCGCACCCGGCCGGCTTCATCAAGCGGCACGACGCCGGCCAGGCGACGACAGAGAAGATGTGCCAGGCCTGCCACGTCAACAACTGAGAGTGTTTGAGCCTTCCGGGTTGGTCCCGGTATTTGAGCAATACTCCAAGGAGAAGAAAAACATGAAGAAGTTTGGTTGGATTCTGGTCGTTCCCTCCGTCGTCGTGGTGGCGCTGGCGTCGGCGCTGGCCTTCGCGGCCGACGTCCCCGCCGACAAGCAGGAGATCACGATCAACCTCCTCGGCGGCAAGCAGGGACCGGTGAAGTTCCCGCACGCCAAACACTCGAAGGAGTTCAAGAAGAACGGCGAGGCGATCACCTGCAAGAGCTGCCACCACACCCTGAAGGCCGACACCGACAAGCCCGAGGCGTGCCACACCTGCCACGTGAAGCCGGGCGAGACCGAGAAGGAGTTCGACGGCAAGAAGGCGATCCCGATGGCGGTCATGAAGGGCGACAAGGCCGACATGAAGACCGTCATCTTCCACAAGACCTGCCTCGACGGCTGCCACAAGGTCGCCAAGGTCGAGGGGAAGAACCTGACCGCCTGCAAGACCTGTCACGCGAAGTAGAAGAACGCCCCGTGATCAGCCGCCCTTGGCGCGGCGGCTGATTCGCGGGCCCGAGACGTCTACCCTGCGCGCGACCGTGACTTGCGACCCAGGTCCGGGCCGATCGCGCCAGGGTGAGTCTCGGGCGACATCACGCGCCTCGGTCGTGCGATGACAATGCACCACTCGTTGATTCCTTCGGTCGCCCTCGCGATCACCGTGAGCCTGTCGCCGGCGCCGCTGTTTGCCGAGAACGCCGACTGCCTCGCCTGCCACGACGACTCGAGCCTCACCCGCGCCAACGGCACCAAGGTCGGCGTCAACCCCAAGGCGCTCGCCGCCAGCGTCCACGCCCGGCTGGAGTGCACCGACTGCCACACCCAGAAGGGTGACTACGCGAGCACCCCGCACTACGACAAGCCGCACAAAGCGGCGTGCGCCGCCTGTCACCAAGGGGCGGTGGCGTCGTTCGAGGCCGGCTTCCACGGCGAGGCCGGCAAGCACGGCGGCCCCGACGCCCCGACCTGCGTGACCTGCCACAAGGCGTCCGCCGACTCGCACTCCATCCAGGCCTTGACCAAGCGCGGCGCCGAGAACGCCTGCCGCGCCTGCCACAAGACCGAGACCCGGGCCTACGACACCAGCGTCCACTTCACCGCGGCCAAGGCCGACAAGCCGAGCCCGGGGTGCACCGGCTGTCACCCGACTCACAGCCGGGCGTTGCCGCCGTCCACCGGCGCCGTGAACCGCTTGTGCGAGAAGTGCCACGCCGCTGCCATGCGCGAGCTGGTCGACGGCACCCACAGACGCGCCGCGGCCAAAGAGGGCGTGGTGTCGTGCGCCAGTTGCCACGACGTCCACGCCACCCACAAGCCGCACCTCGACCGCCGGACGCTGGCGTCCTGCAACACCTGCCACCAGGAGCTCGCCGGCCAGTTCAAGGGCTCGGTGCACGAGGCCAAGTTTGCCTCCGGCGAGATGACCTGCCTGACCTGCCACCGCTCGCACCAGGTGCAAGACGCGAGCGAGTCCGAGAACCTCGGCTGCGGCGCCTGTCACGCCGACGTCGAACAGACCTACCGCACCAGCGCCCACCGCCTGGCGCGTTTGCACGGCAACAAGGTCGCCGCCACCTGCGGCAGCTGCCACTCCGGACACCACGTGCTGCCGGCCACCAGCGCCGACAGCCCGGTGAACCACCGCCACATCCCGCAGACCTGCGGCAAGTGCCACACCGACACCGCGGTGATCACCAACGACTACGTCCGCCTGCCGATCTCGCTCCCGAGCTACAACCTCTCGGTGCACGGCACCGGCTGGCTCGCCGGCAAGAAGACCGCGGTGTGCACCGACTGCCACGGTGTCCACGATCTGCAGAGCAGCGTCGTGACCTCGAGCTCGATCCACAAGGAGAACCTGGCGCGCACCTGCGGCAAGTGCCACGACAAGATCGCCCTTGAGTACTCGACCTCGGTGCACGGCCGCGCGGTGGCGCACGGCATCAACGACAGCCCGAGCTGCACCGACTGCCACGAGGAGCACCTGATCCTGCCGGTCAACGATCCGGGGTCGCCGGTGCGGCCGGAGAGGCTCGCGACCGTCACCTGCGCCAAGTGCCACGAGGATCCGGCGATGGCGGCCCGCTACGGCCTGCCCCCCGAGGTCATCGGCTCCTACAAGGACAGCTACCACGGTTGGGCGATCGCCCGCGGCGGCCAGGCGGTCGCGGTGTGCACCGATTGCCACAACAAGCACGCCATCGGCTCGCTGCTCGATCCGACGTCGTCGATCCACACCGACCACGTCGTCGCCACCTGCGGCCGCTGCCACCCCGACTCCAACGCCGCGTTCGCGGCGAGCTACACCCACGTGCTGGCGCGCGGCCGGATGATGATCCACGACTGGGTGCGCCTGGTCTACGTCTGGCTGATCGCCGTGGTCTTGGGCGGCATGCTGTTGCACAACCTGCTGATCTACGCCTTCGAGCTCCGGGCCCACTACCGCAAGCAGAAGCGCGAGGCGGCGGTGGAGCGGATGACCCGCGCCGGCGTGTTCCAGCACTGGGTGCTGCTCATCACCTTCTTCGGCCTGGCGATCTCCGGCTTCGCGCTGCGGTTCTCCGACTCGTGGTGGGCCGAGGGGCTGACGGCGATCGGCTTCAACGAGCAGATCCGGCGCCTGTTCCATCGCGCGATGGCGGCGCTGATGGTCGCGGCGTCGGTCTTCCACTTCTTCCACGTGTTGTTGACCCTCCGCGGCCGGCGCCTGGCGGTCGCGATGCTGCCGCGCCTCCAGGACGCCGTCGACGCGACGCGCAACATCCTCTACTACCTCGGCCTGCGCCGCGAGAAGCCGACCTTCGGCATGTTCGACTACACCCAGAAGGCCGAGTACCTGGCGCTGGTGTGGGGCACGCTGATCATGGCGCTCACCGGCTTCGTCCTCTGGGTCCCGGCGGTTGCGACCGCGATGATGCCGGCGTGGACCGTCCGGGTGTCCGAGGTGATCCACTTCTACGAGGCGATCCTCGCGGTGTCGGCGATCTTCATTTGGCACCTGTTCTTCGTGATCTTCAAGGTCGACGTCTATCCGATGAGCTGGACCTGGATTAACGGCCGGATGCCGAAGGACGAGTGGCAACACCACCACGGCCGCGCGCCGCAAGAGGTCGGAAACGTCGTCGCGGACTTGCCTCCCGCCAAGGATGCTGGCAGATCCGCCCCCTGAGTTTCTCCCGCCGGACCGCGGGCCCTCAGCAGCACCCCTTTGACCGCCTCTCGCGATTGAGAGGCTTCGTGTGACATGAACCGCACCTCGCGCGCCTTTCTGTTCTTCGCCGCGGCGCTCGCGGCCCTGATCGCCGCGTTCGCGGCCGGTTGGGACCACGACACCGGCGACGCCCGCTCCACCGCCGGCATGGCCATCGTCGCCCTCCTGGTCGTCACCGCGATCGTGCTGGTGGCGGTCGGGGTCAACGCCGTCCTCGCCGGTCGCGACGCGCCGCGCGCGCCTGCGGGCCCGAGAGCGAGCTACCGCCACACCGTGCCGCTCTTCCTCGTCGTCGGCGTCACGGTCACGGCGGCGCTCACCGCGCGCAGCTTCGCGGTGCCGAGCGGCTTCGGCGCGCACGGCTACTTCCGGGGGACTGCCCCCACCGAGGCCCGCGACTTTCCGCTCCGCCACGCCGGCAAGGAGCGCTGCGCCGAGTGCCACGAGGACGAGCTCAACCTGCACGACAAGGACGCGCACGCCAAGGTGCCGTGCGAGACCTGTCACGGTCCCGGCGCACAGCACGCCGATGCCTCCGGCGACGCGCCGATCCTGGTGCCGCGCGCCAAGGAAGACTGCCTGGTGTGCCACCGGATCTTGGACGCCCGCCCCGGCGCGTTCCCGCAGATTAGCTTGCAGGATCACTACCGCTTCGTCGGCGTCAAGGACGACAACGTGCAGTGCATCCAGTGCCACAGCCCGCACGAGCCGCTCTACATGGATCGCGACCTGCGCACCGCGCGCCTGCACCCACTCATCCACCGCTGTCGCGACTGCCACATCGGCCGGACCGACGAGACCCTGAGCCGGCCCGAGGCGCACCCGGCGATCTTCGAGTGCAGCTACTGCCACAAGACCATCGTCGCCGACGCCGCGGCGCGCAAGCACCGCAAGGTGAGCTGCACCACCTGCCACATCTTCTTCCGAGACTCGGACTTCGCCGGTCGCATCATCCGCGACGCCGATCCGCGCTTCTGCCTCTTGTGTCACCGCAAGGCGGCGTTCCGCTCCGACACCGCGGCCCCCGGCATCGACTGGCCGGCGCACCTCAAGGACGTCGGCAAGGAGGGCCTGAAGAACGCCCGTTGTATCGACTGCCACCAGGATCGCATCCACACGATCGCACCGAGGAGCCGGCCATGACCGACTGCAAGAGCTTCAACCGCCGCGAGTTCATCGAGCTCGTCGGCGCCGGTTCCGGCCTGCTGCTCGTCGCTTGCGGTCCGGTGCCGCCGCCGCCCGGGGCGCAAGCCAAGGACGACTACGACTGGACCAAGCACTACTGGGCCTACGCGGTCGACACCGCCAAGTGCATCGGCTGCTGCGCCTGCATGCGCGCCTGCCGGGCCGAGAATGACGTCCCCGAGCAATACTTCCGCACCTGGGTCGAGCGCTATCGCATCATGGCTGGCGGCGAGGTCCACGTCGACGTCGCGGCCAAGGACGACCACGTCTTCGAGAAGCCGGCCGAGGGCGGCGACGTCGTCAAGGCGTTCTTCGTCCCCAAGCTCTGCAACCACTGCGAGAAGTCGGTCTGCAACCAGGTCTGTCCGGTGGGCGCGGCATACAACACCAAGGACGGCGTCGTTCTCGTCGACCGCAAGCACTGCATCGGCTGCGGCTACTGCGTCCAGGCCTGCCCCTACGGCAGTCGCTACATTCACCCGCAGCTGCACGTCGCCGACAAGTGCACCCTGTGCTACCACCGCATCACCAAGGGGATGCTGCCGGCCTGCGTCCACGCCTGCCCCACCGGGGCGCGGATCTTCGGCGATCTGAAGGACCCCAAGGGCGAGCTGTCGACGATCCTCAACCAGCGACGATTCCGTCTCTTGAAACCGGAGATGGGCACGCACCCGAAGTGCTACTACCTCGGCCTCGACCGGGAGGTGGTGTGATGGACTACGTATTTCCGAACGAGATCAACGTCACCTGGACGGTGATGATCGTCCTCTACCCGTACATCACCGGGCTGGTCGCCGGCGCCTTCATCGTCTCGTCCCTCTACCACGTCTTCGGTCGTAACGAGCTCAAGCCGGTGGCGCGCTTCTCCTTGGCCTCGGCGTTCGTGTTCCTGTTGTTCGCGACCCTGCCGCTCTTGGTGCATCTCGGTCACCCGGAGCGCGCCTTCAACATCATGATCACGCCGAACTTCACCTCGGCGATGGCGGGCTTCGGCTACATCTACACGACCTACCTGATCCTCGTGGTCCTCGAGATCTGGTTCGTGATGCGCGCCGACTTCATCCGCCGCGCCAAGGGGACCGGGCTCGCGGCCCTGGTCTGCCGCGCCCTCTTGTTCTTCAACCTCCACGAGGACGAGCAGACGAGGAAGGGCGACCACAAGATCGCCACCTTCCTGGCCGGGCTCGGCATCCCCCTCGCCTGCCTGCTGCACGGCTACGTCGGCTTCCTGTTCGGGTCGCTCAAGGCCAACCCCTGGTGGGCGACACCCCTGATGTTCGTGATCTTCATCTTCTCGGCGATCGTCTCCGGGATCTCGGTGTTGATCTTCCACTACTTCGTGGTGTCGTTCCTGAACGGCTGGAAGGTCGATCAGGCCTGCGTCCGTTCGATGGGGCGCTACCTCTGGGGCTTCATGATCGTCGCGGTGGCGCTCGAGCTCCTGGAGATCCTGTCGATCGCCTACAAACAGACCGAAGAGTGGGAGGTCTTGGGCGAGCTCATCGAGCGCAAGCTCTTCCTCTCCTACGTGGTGCTGCAGTTCATGACCTTCTCGCTGATCCCGTTCTTGCTCCTCGGGATCGCGGCGTTGATCAAGCTCCGCGAGCGGCTCGCCAACGCCATCACCTGGATCGCGGCGACGATGCTCCTGGCGCAGGTGCTGCTGATGCGCTGGAACGTCGTCATCGGCGGCCAGCTGTTGTCGAAGTCGCTGCGCGGCTTCACCAGCTACTTCCCGGGCCTGTTCGAGAAGGAGGGCGTGCTGATCGCGGTCATCATCTTCACGATGCCGTTCATCATCCTCTACGTGTTCCACCGCATCGTGCCGCTGTTCCCGGACGCGGTGCCCAAGTCCGCTCGCACCGCCGAGCGCTGACCCGAGGGGGGGGACGCGCGTGCACACCGACCTCAGCAAGGAGCTCGGCGAGCTGCAGCGAATGGTACGTGAGCTGCAGGCCCGGGTCGCCCGCCTCGAAGGCGGCGCCCTGCCCCGCGAAGCCCCGGCCGCCGCCACTCCGGACGCGCCGCTCGCCCCGGTCGCCGCCGGCGGGCTGTTCGCCACCCTCTTCAGCCGGATGGCGCTGGTCTGTTTCGCGCTGGTCGGTGCGCTGGTCCTCCGGGTCGCGACCCAGGGGGGCTACCTGCCGAACGTCACCGGCACCGCGGTCGGCCTGGCCTACTCCGCCCTGCTGCTCGCGCTGCCGGCCTTGCTGCGACGGGTCGGCTCGCCGCACGCCGGCGCCGCCGCGGTGCTGCAGTACTGCGCCGTGGTCCTGGCGCCCCTCGTCATCCTGGAGATGGTGCACCGCATCCAGGTGCTGCCGGTGGGGGTCGCGAGCGCCGTGCTGCTCGTCGTCGGCCTGGGCGGCATCTCGATCGCCGCCACCACGGGTGCCCGTGGCCTCGCGGCGCTGAGCCTGGTCGCCGATCTGGGCGGCATCCTGCTCTTGGGCCCGTCGCCCGAGGGCGCGTCGATCCGTGCGTTGTCGGCCTTCGTGCTCGTGATCGTGTCGCTGTGGCTCGCGCACCGCAAGACCTGGCCGCTGTTGCGGCCCCTGGCGCTCCTGCCCTCGGGCGTGACGCTGTGCATGGCGGTGTTGATGACCGCGCGCCGCCCGGAGTTCCCGGCCGACGTGACCCTGGTGCTGTTCTCGACCGTCGTCGGCATGTGGGTCGCGGTCGCCGCGAACCACCTCCTGCGCCGCGCCCTGCTCACCTCGAGCGAGTCGAGTTGGCTCGCGCTCGCCGGTCTGTCGACCACCGGCGTCGCGATCTTCTACGCCCCGAGCCTGGCGCCGCCGTCGATCGCCGGCCTCGGGTTCATCGGCCTGGCAGGGATGCTGCACCTCGCCCGGCGGAAGCTGGCGCCAAAGCCCGCGCTCGTCAGCGCCACGATCGCGCTCGCCCTGCCGGCGGCGGCGGCCTTGTTCTTCGTCGACCCGAGCGGCATCACCTTGGCGCTGGTCGCGCTTCTGGTCTGGGCGATCAGCGTCGCCCTCGCGAGCGAGCTCGCGGCGGTCACCGCGGCGCTCGTCGCGCTCGCGGCGGCGGTCTTCAGCCTGGGGCGCGGCCACCTGTGGGCCCTCGAAGGCCTCGAGCCGCTGCCGATGCTCGCCGGCGTCGTCCTCGCGGCGGCGTTGTTCACCCACGGCTGTCTGGCGAGCTGTCATCCGCGTTTCCGTCTCGCCACGACGGCCGGCCGCTCTCTCGCCTCGCTGTCGCTCGCCGCCGGATTCGTGGTCTTGTTCGCGGTGGCGCGGGCGACGAGCCGCTGGCTCTGGGGCGCCGCCGACGCCCATCACCTGACGACGACCGCGGTCCTCTGCGTGCTGGCGCTGTTCGCGCTGCGAATGAGCGGCTGGCTGCAGAGCCGCACCTGGCTCGGCCTCGGCATCGTCGGCGTCACCCTGCTCGCCGGCAAGGTGCTGTTCTACGACCTGTTCGCGCTCGCGGCGCCGTACGCGCTCGGCGCGGTCGTCGCCCTCGGCGGCGCCTTCGTCGCCACCTCGGTCACCCTGCGCCGGCTTCGCCCCGCCGGCCCCGCGGCGCCTACGGGTTGAGCTGCGACAGGATCGACGGCGAGGCCTCGCCGTCCGCGAGCAGGCTGTGGCAGGTCGCGCAGTCCTGGGAGATGGTGTCGCCCGAGGCGCTCTTGTGCTCGTCGTCGTGGCAGCGGAAGCAGCCGCCGTCGTTCGCGTGCCCGATGTGTGCCGGGTACGTGCCCCAACCGATCTCCATGCTCGGGAAGACGTTCTCGCAGTATACGTCCCCGAGCGCCTTGCCCGCCTGCGCCAGGAGCGCGCTCTTGTCGGCGGCCACCGCCGGGTAGCTGGCGTCATAGGCCTTCTTCAGCGCCGCGCTGATGCCTGCGCGCGCCTCGTCTTGGCTGGCGTACTTGGCGGTGATGATCGGCAGCGCCTCCTTGCGCAAGAACGGCAGGCCGCGCGGCAGTCGCTCGTCCACCATCGCCTCGTCGAGCGCCGCCTCGGGGGTGCGGTAGATGTGGGTCGGCCGATTGTGGCAGTCGATGCAGTCCATCAGCCGCCACTCGTCCTTCCCGGGCATCAGGTCGGCCGCCGCCGGCGCCTCCTTGGGCAAGAAGCGCACCGTCGTGCCGTCGGCCTTCTGCAGCTCGACGTCGAAGATCTTCTCGCGCTTGGCGTTGCTGCGATAGCGGATCTTGTTGCCCGGATCGACGTGCCAGTGGATCCCCTGTGACTTGCGGCCCTCGACGCCGCCGACCCTGAGCAGCAACACCGTCTTCAGCTCGGTGTTGGCCTCGTCCTCGGCGAAGTGGGTCTTGACCTTCAAGCGGTCGCCGACGAACTTCGTCGGCCAGTGGCACTGCTCGCAGGTCTCGCGCGCCGGGCGCAAGTTGCGGATCGGCACCGGGATCGGGCGGGGATAGAGGTTCAGCGTCACCGCGACCACCTGCCAGGCGCCCGAGAGCTTCGACTTTGCGAACCAGCCGGCGCCCGGCCCGATGTGGCAGGCGACGCACTCGACTCGGGCGTGGGGTGAGCGCTTGTAGGCGGTGTACTCCGGAATCATCACGCTGTGACAGGTCGCGCCGCAAAACGCCGTCGAGTCCATCACCTCGACGGCCTTGTAGGTCGCGGTCGCGAGCACGACGAGGTTGCCGATCGTCAGCGCTGCGACGATGCCGGCGATCCGCAGCGTCTTCGGCTCGTTGAAGTCGACGACCGGGAACCTGGTCGACGGCGGCGGCGCCCCCTCCGGCCGGCGGCGCGCCAAGAAGCGCTCGCGCGCCAGACCCGCCGGGATCAAGAGCAGCCCGAGGACGAAGATCGTCGGGATGGCGATGTAGGTGATGATGCCGACGTAGACGCTGGTCTCCAGGCCCACGAGCTCCATCCCGAAGAGGCTGACGAAGATCAACGCGGCGGCCGTGGTCACGGCGGTGCCGAACAACGCCACGCGGTTGTGGCTGATCGCGGTCAGAAATTTGCGCACGGCTCTACTCCTTGAACCGAAGGTTCGCGTCCGACGAACGTGCTGCCAGGGGGGACCGCGGTCGCGGGTCCGAGCCTAGCGATAACCAAAGACCATCGTGTAGATAATCAGGCCCACGAGCGACAAGCCGATCGCCAGCGCCGTTAACCCGAGCACCTTGTACCAGCGCTCGGTCTTCGCCGGCGCCGGCTCTTCCAGCCGGGCCTCGAGCTCGCCGCTGTTCGCCATCTCCTCGTATTCGCGCGGCTTGTCGAACTTGAGCTCCGCGACCGGCACCCGGCCGGTGAAGATGACCGGGTCCATCGGGAACTTGTCCGGCCGGAAGTGGGTGTTGAAGAAGTGGATCGTGAAGATGAAGCCCACCGCGAGCAGCGCCTCGTCGCTGTGGATGATGGTCGCGACGTTGATCGACCAGCCGGGCAGCACGTAGGTGAGCGCCTCGGGGAACCAGAGCACGAAACCCGTCGAGCCGATCACCACGACGCCCCAGAGGACCGCGAAGTAGTCGAACTTCTCCCAATAGGTGTAGCGCCCGTAGCGCGGCCGCTCGCCGCGGCCCAGGAACCAGCGGAACGAGCCCAAGATCTCGCGCACGTCGGTGAGGTTGAACATGATGGAGCTCGGGTGGGTGATGAGCCCGAACCAGCTGAGGCCCTTCTCCTTCCGCAGCTTCGCGAGCCCCCAGGCGTGCACCGCGAAGTCGGCGATAAGGGTGATCGCGGCGAGGCGGTGCAAGACCCCCATGGCCGCGAAGCCGCCCAGCAGGCCGGAGAGCAGCTGCGCCCAGCGCATGTACGAGAACTTCAGCGCCATCCCGGTGAGCGACAGCGTGAAGAAGCTCACGAGCATCACCAGGTGCAGCCGGCTCTGGAAGGGCGTGAAGCGACGGTAGCTCTTGCCGCCGTGCGCCGCGGCCTTGGTCTGGCGCCACTCGCGGCGGGTCAAGAACAAGCGAATCAGCCAGGCGACGGTGTGCAAGAACGCGAAGGTCAGCGTGCCGACGAGCAGCGCCGTCATGCCCCAGAACGCCCAGAACAGGAACGGGTACTTCTCGCGCTCGTGGTGGGTCGCGTGGGTCAGGTAGCCCGCGAAGCGGCGGTGCGAGCCGGCGTGGCATTTGCCGCAGGTCTCGACGACTCGGTCGCGGCTCAAGTGCGAGCGGGGGTCCGCGGGTGGCAGGATGTCGTGGGTGCCGTGGCAGTCGTAGCACTTCGCGGCGCCGGCCGACCCGGTCCGGCCCTCGTGCGACACCTTGCCGTGGTAGGTCTCGAAGTAGGTCTCGGCCTCGGTCTGGTGGCAGCGGCCGCACTGGTTGGTCATCAGGAAGCGGAAGTTGGCCTGGTCGGTGCGGCTGATCTGGTGCGAGGTGTGGCAGTCTTCGCAGGTCGGCAGGCGCTTGTTCGGGTCCAGAGTCTTGCCGGGTTGCAGGGTGTGGATGCTCTTCGCGAAGGTCTCTTCGATGCCGTGGTGGCACTTGCCGCAGGTCGTCGCGATGTTGGCGCGGTTGACGCTCGAGCGCGGATCCGCCGGCGGCAGCGGCGCGTGCGGGGTGTGACAGTCGCTGCAGGTCGCGGTGACCACCAGGCCGCTGTCCACCAGGCCCTTGCCGTGGATCGACTCGTCGTAGCTGTTGACCGGGTTGGGGGTCTCGGTGTGGATGCGCTTCGCGGCCTTCTCCCCCTCGCGGTGGCAGCGGGCGCACAACGTCGGCACGTTGCGGGCGTAGGTCGGCGAGTCCGGCTGCCGCTTGCTCTTGGTGTGGTGGCGCTCGTGGCAGTCGAGACAGCCGGGCGCGTCCGGATCGCCCTTGGCGAGGAGCTCGCCGTGCATGCCGCCGGCGAACTGTGTCGCGACCTCGGCGTGGCACACCGAACAATCGACCTTGCGGGTGATCGTCTCGCACGGTCGGGTCCCCGAGGTCGCCACCTGACTGTGGCACTGCGCGCAGGCCACCTTGGCGTGGGTCGAGGCCTGCATCGCCAGGGCGTCGACGTAGAGCGAGATGCGCTTGCCGTCCCGCTCCATCGCCAGGTCCTGCTTGCCGTGGCACTCGAGGCAGTCGGAGTTCGCGACCCCGGCCGGATACAGCACCCGGCGGATGCGGTGCGGCGAGTGGCAATCGACGCACGCCGGGATCTTGTCCGGAGACTCCTCCCACAGCCGGCCTTCGATCACCTTGCGGTGCACGGTCTCGATGAGCGCGTGGCACTGGGTGCAGGTCTTGGCGACGTTGGCGCGGGCGATGCTCGACTCGGCGTCGGTGTGCGGCAGGATATTGTGCGACGTGTGGCAGGAGGTGCACACCGCGCTGACCACCAGGCCGCGCTTGAAGAGGCCCTCGCCGTGGATGCTGTCGGAGTAGTTCTCGAGGATTCGATCCTGCGGAATGTCGAAGGTCAACGACACCGGCGAGCCTTCGTGGTGACAGCGACCGCACAGGAACGGGATCTTCATCACCGCGGTCGGCGACGCCGGGTTGCGGTGTGACTGGATGTTGTGGCTGCCGTGGCAATCACCGCAGCGCGGCGCCAGCTTCTCGCCCTTCGCCGCCGCCTGACCGTGCAGGCTCCGGGTGTGCTGCTCGACCTGACGCCGGTGGCAGCCGTCGCACACCGCCGCCTTCAGCTCCTCGGGATGGGGAAGATCAGCGCCGCTCAAATCCTTGTGACAGTCGACGCAGCGGTTCTTGGCGTGCACCGAGCCCTTGAGACGATCAGGGCCGACGTAGACCGAGATCGTCTGCCCACCCCTGGTGCCCTTCAGGCTCTGATCATCGTGACAGGCGAAGCAGTCGTCATTCCCTTGCGCCCACGCGCAAGGCACCACCACACACAACGCACAGGCGACGGTAGCGGCGGCTACCCACGTCCTAGCTATCGAGTACATCTCTGCAGGCGCCTCATTTTCGAATGGAGGAAGCCGCGGGCCTTCACACAACACGCGGGGAATTGCCACATACCGGCACGCGGAGTCAACCGCCGTTTTCGGGCACCATGCGAAACCCACGCCGCGAAGGGCAACGCGTTGCGCGCCTCACCGCAGAGGGCCATCATGCACCTCGTGATGATCGTGCGCGCCCACCGTCGTCCGCTCGTGGCCGCCGCCCGTGAGGTTGCCTTACTGGCGTCGGTCCTCGCCGCGTGCCTGCCACCCCAGGCAACACCGCTGGCGCCGTCCCCTGCCCCGCCGCCGGTGACTGCGGCGGCGTCGGCCCCACCGCGACCGGGGCCGGCCTCCGACTTCGACGGCCTGTGCCACCGCGGCGAGATCGAGCCGTGCTTGCAGAGCGCCGGCGCCGCGCTCAGCGGCGGGACCGAGAGCGAGGCGCACCGCGCCGCGGCGCTCTTGGACTTCCACTGTCAGGACGCCTACCCCTCGGCCTGCGTCATCCTCGCGCTCGGCCTCCTCGATCAGCAACCCGTGGCGCGCGCCGCAGCCGGCCGCAGCCTCGAGCGCGGTTGCGCCCTGGACCCGATCCCGTCCTGCGCCTTGCTCGCGGCATTGGTCGAGACCGGCACCCCGGAGCCGGACCCACTCTACGGCGCGGCGTTGTCCGAGCTGAGCTGCCTCGCCGGGCATCACCCGGCGTGCGAGGCGATGGCCCGCACCTTGCTCGCGAGCCCCAACCTCCCGAGCGTCGACGTCGAGACGCTGGTGACCACCCTCGACGCCGACTGCAGCGCCGGCGCGGCCTCGGCCTGCGAGCTCGCCGGTCACCTCTACCTCGAGGTGACCGACGCCCCGAACGCGCCCGCCGAAGGGCGCGCCCGCCTCGAGGCCGCGTGTCGGCTCGGGCTCGATCGGGCGTGCACCACGACCGCCCGTCCGGCGCCGTTGCCCGCGGGCGACCCGATGGCGCTCGTCAGGGCCACGCTGCCGCCGCTTCGCGCCGACCGGATCGCGACGCGCGTCGATCCACAGGCGACCCGGCTCCGGCTCGAAGAGATCTGCCAAGCCGACAGCCTCGCCGCCTGTCTGATCCTCGCCGCGGCGGACGACACCCCGCGGCGACAGGCCCGCGAGCTCATCGCGGCGGCGTGCAACCTGGCGCACCTGCCGAGCTGCGCCGAGCTCGGGGTGTGGTTGATGGAGGGTGACGGCGTCACGACGGACCGGGCGCGCGGCAAACACCTGTTACGCGAGGCGTGCGCCGGCAACGTCAGGCGCGCCTGCGACGCGCTCGACCGCTACCGCATCAGTCCGTGAGGGCTGACCTAGAGCTCGAACACCATGTAGCGCAGCACCGTTCGCATCTGCGCCGTGGCCTGATCGCTGACGTGGAAGGTCGTGTAGCTGATGCGCCCCTGGCCGTGGTGGATCGTCACCAGCAGCGGATCGTCGGCGAGCTCTGCGTCGGCGGTGCCGTCGCGGTTCAGATCCACCGCCACCGTCGCGGCCTTCATCCAGGTGTAGACGCCCGCCGGCTGTGCGCCGAGCGTGTCGAGCGGCACCCAGCCGCTCTTCGAATACACCAGGCTCATCGACGGCGCGCCGACCACCCGCGCCAGCGACACGTCGGTGATCGTGGCCGCGACCGCGGCGGCGTCGACGCCGACCCAGGCGCGCTGCCGCACCGGACCAAAGCTCCCCGGCGTGCCGACGAACTTCAGCTCGTCGGCGAAGCTGACCCGCAGCAGCTCGTAGGCACGGTCCGAGACGTAGATCGAGCCCCCCTGGGCCACGAAGTCGGTGAGGTTGTGCTTGGCGGTGTCCGGGGCGCTGTAGAAGTACTCGTCGGCGAGCCCACAGTTGAAGAACACGATGTCGTGCGCCGACAGTAGCCCGTCGTTGTCGAGGAAGTCGGTGATGTAGTACGGCGTCCGCCCGTCGACGAGGGTCACGGTGCCGCGGGTCGAGAGCGCGGTCGGGCACTCGGCGAGCCCGGCCGGTAGACAGTCCTTGACCTTGAAGCCCATGCTCTGCAGCACGGTCTCGACGGCGTCGAAGACCCCGGTCACCACCGCGATCGCGGTCGTCGGCGCGACGCAGGTGTGATCGAGGCGGGTCACCTCGCCGTTTACGACCACGATGTCCGCCGCGGCGGCGAACGCGCCCTTCTCGACGTACAGTGTCCGCGCCCCGGCGGGGACGCCGTTCAGCGTGAAGAGGCCGTTGTCGTCGGTCGTGGTCTCGTAGACCGCGGCGCCGACCGTGACGTAGACCCGGGCGTCTGCGAGCCAGTACCCCTCGCCGCTGCCGACCCCGTCCTCGGTGGCGCAGATGCGCCCGGTGACGATGCCGCTGCCGACCTGGAGGCACGGTGGATCGGGGGCGCGCGTCAGCTTCGACGCCTGGACGGTCACCGTGAGCGTCGGCAGGACGTCCTCGCCCCTGACCGCGAGCGTCTGCTCGCCGGCGACGAGCCCCACGAGCATGAAGTAGCCGGCGACGTCGGTGACCGCGACCACCGGCCCGCCCCGACCTTCGCCCGTGACCGTCACCCCGGCCGCGAGCGCGTCACGGCTCTGGTGGCAGACATAGCCGTCGAGGTCGCCGATGTCGGGCACCGCCTGCAGCGGATCGTCGCACTGGCAGCGCGACCCCGAGACCGCGACCACGAGCAACAACACCCAATGCTGCCCGCCCCACCCGGGGGCGGGCCGAGAGCGGCGCCGCAGGCGTCGCTCCGGGGTGGGGGTGGGGAGGACGGGCGCGAAGCGCCCGCCGGGAATCAAAGAGGCGAGGATTCGATTGCCCTGCCGGAGAAACCCCGACGTCTTTGGCGGCGACGGCGATTGTGCTACAGCGCCCTGCATGAAACTGCTCACCACGACTCTGTTGTTGCTCCTCTGCAGCTGCGCCTCGCAGACCAGGATCCCCGCTCCGGTGCGCGCCGCGATCTCGGCCCGCCACCTCGGCCGGGCCGTGGAGCTCCGCCACTCGTGCTACTACGGCGATCTGTACGACGAAAACGAGAAATGGTTGTTGTCGCCGTATCCATTCGCGGAAACCTACCACATTGTCGACCTCGACGGTGCGCCGATCCACCCCCATGGCCAGCGCGGCGTCATCCCCGCGGGCACGCCGTTCGTCATCAAGGAGATCGAGTTTCCCGACACCGCGGCGCTGGCCAAACGCATGCTGACCACGCCGCGCTACAACCCCTGGGTCTACCTCACGCCTGCGTCCGAGGCCGTCGGCCTGCCCGCCGGGCGCAGCTTCTTCATTCTGCTCTTGCCGATGGACCTGGAGTCGGAGACCACGGTCGAGAAGGCGCTGAACGAGGCGCTGGCGCCCAAAGGCGAGGTGTCGGCGTGGCTCGCGGCCCGGCGCCCCACGGTGCAGGCGGCCATCGGCAACAAGGAGGCCATCGCCGGCATGAGCGAGGCGGAGGTCGTCGCCGCCCTGGGCTCGCCACCGCGGTGGTTCGCGGAGCAGAACGGCACGATCCCGGTTCGGGTGGCCTGGTACCCGGGGCGCGAGGTCTGGCTGGAGAAGGACACGGTGACCGAGGTGAAGCCGGCTCGCCCGGAGCCCGCACCGGTCGTCGCCCCACCGGGCTCGACCCCGCCGGCCGCGGGTGCCGCCAGTGGCTCGCCGCCGCCCGCGACCAAGCAACAACCGGCGCCGCCGCTCTCTCCTTGAGGCGACAACGAACCGGCATCGATGGGAATAGCGCGGCCGCCGCCGGCGTCCAATGAGCGAATGGTTGCGGGTGCCTCTGGCATCGGCTATCCCTTGTTCTATGTCTGTAGCCTCACGAGTCAGGAGACCATCATGCGTCTGATCTCGATCGTCGTCTCTTCGTTGTTCCTGTTCGCCGGCTGCGACCAACTCTCGGCGACGATGCAAGGTGTCAGCATCCTCACCCAGACCCCGAACCTGGCGAACAGCCAGGGCCTGGACGGCGCCTTGGTGTCGGTGCTGCCGCTCGGCGACGTCGGCATGCCCGAGGCGACCCTGATCGGGGTCGGCCTGGCGCAAAAGGAGAGCGCCACCTCCACCGTGGCACCGACCGCGGTCTCCGGCGCCGTGGTCACGCTCGCCTGGGACGCCCTGGAGGCGAAGGTGTGCGAGAAGAACGACACCGCCGGCGCTTACGCCGCGACCAGCGTGCCGATCGACACCTGCCCCAGCCAGAACCTGGCCTACGTCGAGGGCATCAAGTACCTGACCCGCATCGAGACCGGCTCCGACGTCTACACCATCAGCGTCACGCCGCCGCCGCCGATCGCCGCGACCTCGGTCACCTTCTCGCCGCAGCTGTCGACGAGCTCCAACGTCTACGGCGCGATGTTGCCGCGCCACTCGAAGGGCGTCGACCTCAAGGTCGACTGGAGCGCCGACGCCGACGCCAAGAAGCGCCACGCGTTCGTGACCGTGGCCCGCATCAACTTCGTCGGCCTGACCAGTGACGCCGGCGCGGCGCTCAAACAGACCAGCTGGCAGGTGGACAGCAACAACCCGGTGTTCGACAACACCCCGCGGCAGCCGCAGGAGATGGTCGAGCTGATCATCAATGATCCGGTGCCGAACGAGACCGTCCCCGGAACGTCGCTCGGCGCCGTCGGCCTCTATCTCCTGGTGTTGACGACCACCGAGCTGTCCACCGACGTGTCGACGAACCTGGCGCTGGGGTCGGGCGGCCTCGCGGGCAAAGGCGTCGCGTTCGCGTTCTGGGTGGACTAGACCCCCGGTCGTGCGATAGCGATCCCTCGCCGCGCCGACAATATCCCCGGCCGCGGCGGGTGGCGATGATGAGCACGACCCGCATCAGCGAGATCGCCGGTAGTCTCGGCCAGGAGGTCACTCTCCGCGGCTGGCTGTACAACATGCGCTCCTCCAAGAAGCTGCACTTCCTGCAGATCCGCGACGGCAGCGGCATCATCCAGGGGATCCTGTCGCTTCAGGACGCCGGGCCCGAGCTGTTCGCCGCGATCGGCGCGCTGACCCAGGAGTCGGCGATCGAGGCGGTCGGCAAGGTGGTCTCCGATCCGCGCAGCCCCGGCGGCTTCGAGCTCCACCTCAAGGACGTCCGGCGCGTGTCACCGAGCGTCGACTACCCGATCAGCCCGAAGGAGCACGGTGACGCCTTCTTGATGGACCATCGCCACCTGTGGCTGCGCTCCAAGCGCCAACACGCGATCCTCAAGATCCGCCACACCATCATCAAAGGGATCCGGGACTACTTCGACGAGCACGGCTTCGTGCTGGTCGACTCGCCGATCCTGACCCCGAACGCCTGCGAGGGCACGACGACGCTGTTCGGCACCGAGTACTTCGGGCAGACCGCCTACCTCAGCCAATCGGGGCAGCTCTACCAAGAGGCCGCGGCGATGGCCTTCGGCAAGACCTACTGCTTCGGCCCGACCTTCCGCGCCGAGAAGTCGAAGACCCGCCGCCACCTGACCGAGTTCTGGATGGTCGAGCCCGAGGTCGCCTACATGGATCTCGAGGGCGACATGGACCTGATCGAGGACTTCCTCTGCTCACTGGTCGAGCGGGTCCTCAACAAGCACGAGCGCGACCTGAAGGAGAGCCTGGAGCGCGACATCGAGCCGCTGAAGAGGGTGCAGAAGCCGTTCCCGCGGATGTCCTACGACGACGCCTTGAAGATGATCGTCCAGATCCGCGACGCGACGACCGACGCCGAAACCAAGGCGGCGCTCGCCATCGAGTGGGGCATGGACTTCGGCAGCCCGCACGAGACCGAGCTCACCAAGAAGTTCGATCGCCCGATCATGGTCCACGGCTACCCCTATGAGGTCAAAGCCTTCTACATGAAGCGCGACCCGAACAACCCCAAGGTGGCGCGCTGCGTCGACGTCCTCGCCCCCGAAGGCTACGGCGAGATCATCGGCGGCGGCCAGCGTGAGGACGATCTCCAGATCCTCGAAGCGGCGCTCGCGAAGCACGAGCTGCCCAAAGCACCGTTCGAATGGTTCTTGGACTTGCGACGCTACGGCTCGGTGCCGCACGCCGGCTTCGGCCTCGGCGTCGAGCGCACCGTCGCCTGGCTCTGCGGTCTGCATCACGTCCGCGAAACCATTCCCTTCGCCCGGACGATGGATCGCTTGAGCCCGTAACCTCTTTCACTTGCTCGGGGGTCAGCGTGCCAACACTTTGGATTGCCGGCGCCATCATCACCGTCATGGTCGTCCGTCGCTTCTCGCGCCTCGTCGGGGCCCTGTTGGGCCTGGTGGTGAGCGCGGTGATGGCGGGCTGGGGCTACTGGGTGTTCCACCACGGCGGCGCCATGGCGTTCGCCGGCGTGCAGCTGTCGCCGTCGATCTTCTACGTGTTGGTGGCGTTCTGGGCGGCGCTCGAGTGCTTCGAGATCGTAAGGCACGCGCGCCGCCGTCAGCCGCCCCCCCCATCGGCGCCGCCGCCCGACGACGAGTGAAGCTTCGCCAGCAGGCGCAGCCGCGCCGCGTCGAGCTCCTGGCGCACCGCCTGGCGGTCGTCGGCCGCGGCGTTCAGATAACGCCGGCCGAGCAGCACCACCCGCTCCATCAACAGCAGCGTGTCCGGGAGCCGGGCGTCGGTGAACGGATCGCCGGCCACGCGGCGCCGTTGACGCACGAAGCGCCAGAGCGTGGCCGCGAGGTACAATAACAGGTACGGACCGAACACCACCGCCAACGCCCAGGTGATGGTCGACAGCCCGGTCGCGACGCCGCCCGACCCGATCCGGACCCCGAGGTGCCACAACACCGAGGCCGCGCTCATCCCGAGGAAGAGCGGCCCGGGCGGCGCCAGGATCCCGAGCTGGTTGAAGCCGCCGGCGAGCACCAACCCCATGAGCACCAAGGCCAACACCGCGGCGCCGCTGGCGCCGACGAGCCGCCAGACGACGACCATCACCGCCGCCAGCCGCTTGGCGACGTCGGCGGTGGCTTCGGCCGCCGCTTCGATGCGCTCCAGCCGCAACAAGAAGCGCCCGAGCGGCCCGGCCTGCTCGGCGCTGATCTCGTCGACGAGCTTCTCGAAGGGCTCGAAGCCGGCGAGGCCGGCGAAACGCGGGTCGGCGCGGATCTCCTCCACCCGCAACGCCGAGCCCTGCTCGGCAAACGCCCGCCGCAGCGCCGCGATCGCGTCCGGCCACCGGCCGAGCTGCACCAGCACCGCCGCCTGGTCGCGGCGGACGCCGAGCTCCGGCTGCAAATCGGCCGCCGCCCCGAACAGCCGCGCCGCGTCTTCGAGCCGACCCCGCGCGAGCTCCAAGAACGCCCGCTCGCGCTGCACCCGAGCGCGCGGCACCTCGGACGCCCGCTCGGCTTCGTCCAACAACGCCGCCGCCAGGCTCAGCTCGGAGCGCTCCCGCGCCGCAGCCGCCTGGTCGATCAACACGTCGACCCGGCCGCGCGTGGTCCAGAAGTCCAACCCGGCGTGCGCCGTCCCCGCGTGGCCGACGACCGCGACCGCCACCAGCGCCCCAAGAGCTCGTCCGCGCCGCATCGCCCGATCCCCCTCGCCTGCCGCGCTCTAGCGGCCGGCCACGTGCTCGCCGCCCACCGGCCCCAGGTGCAGCTCGGTCTCCGGCGCGCTGGCGCCGAGGTAGCGCAGGTTCAAGTAGTTGACGGTGGCGTGCGCGACGAACGGCGCGACCAGACTGTGGAGCCCCAAGAACAACGCCCCGAAGATCAAGCCGGCGACGAACGCCATCGCGCCCCACGGCAGCAGCCGGGCGCTCGGTCCGAGGTGCAGGATCCCGAAGAGCGCCGCCGCGATCCACAACCCCAACACCTGCTGCAGCACGCCGCGGAACAGCGCCTCCTCGCCCGCGGCGCTCAAGAGCGCCAGCGCCTCACGCGCCCCGAGCGGACCGACCAGCGCCCGCAGCTCGGCCTCGAGGTGTGCACCCCACGCGAAGCGCCGCGCGATCAGCCGCGACGCCACCACCCCGGCGATCCCGGCCGCGAGCCCGGCGCCTACCGCGAGCGCGATGCCGGCCCAGCCGCTCTCCGGCCACACGGCCTCCGGCAACCGGCCCATGCGCCACAACGCGATCCCCGCCACCGCGGTGAGCGCCGCGTAGAAGCCCAGGATCTTGGCGAAACCGACCGAGCGCATTCGGGTGCAAGTCAGGCCTTCGGCCGCCTGCCGCTTTGCGCGAAGACGACGACGCTGGCGCCGAAGAGCACCGCGGCGAGCGCCAGCACCGCCCACACCCAGCGGTCGTTGGTCTCGGCGTCGCTCGTCGCCGGGACGCTCGGGCGCGCCGTCGTCGCCGCGACCGCCGCGTCCAGCGCCGGAGCGGCACCGAGGTCGTCCGAGGCGCGCCGGTAGTTGAGCTCGACCTTGGCGACGTCGGCTTTGGCGACACGTCCAAGGCTGCCGAAGTAGTAGGTGCGGCCGTCCTCGCCGTCCGCCTGACGGGTCGCCGCGGGCAGCACGGTGATCTCGGTCGCGCCGCGCGGCGACTGGATCTCGTAGGACAAGATCTCGACCGCGACCCCTCCCGGCCAGACGTAGGTGTAGCTGCGCCGATCGCCGTTCTTCGCCAGCTCGCCGTAGTACTCGAGCTGCACCTCCGGCGTATCGGTCGCGATCCGCACCCACGCGGTATCGCCGACGACCTCGCGCGTATAGTCGGCGACCAACAGCACCCCGTCCGCGGCGCGCCGGGCGACCGCGTGCGGCGCGCCGACACCGGCCGGGATCGGCAGGGTCACCACCGTCGGCAAACGCAGATCGGACGGCAGCCGAGCGCGGTAGATCACGAGCATCGCCGCCCGGTCGTACTCCGGCCACAGGCTCACCTCGAGCTGCGAGACGCCCACCGACTCCTCGGCGCGCGCGCCGCCGCTGCCGCCGACGACGACGACGCACCCCACCAGCACGACGAGATGCCGAAAGCCGAACACCGAGCCAAACACCGGTTGCACGTTAGCCATGCGTACCACTCCACAGCGGCGGGTCAGAGCATCGCCCTGCCGGAGTAAAGCACCGCTTCTGGCCCGGGACAATGCGGCGTCGGCGAGCGCCAAGCGCCTCAGGTGCCGATCCGACTGACCCGAAGCCACGGCGCGTCCACCGCCCCCGGCTCCGCGAGGTCGACGGTCGCCTCGATCGCCCAGTCGTCGTCGCCTTCGGGGTCGAGCAGTCGCTGCACCACCTGCCAACGCTTGTCGCCCTGCGGCTCGACCCGCGTCATCTCCGAGTAGCGGGCGCGTTCGTTGAACAGCACCCGCTGGTGTAAGGCGAAGAACGGCGCCAGGGTCGCGGCGAAGCGCTCCGGCGGCCACGCGTCACCGGCGTCGGCCGCCGCTGCGGGTTGCCAGACCACGTCCGCCGCGTCCTCGAAGCTCTTGTCGGCGAGGGCTTTCACCAACAGGTGGACCTCGGTGCGCAGCCGCGCCGCAAACAAGCGTGGATCCCGAATGACGTCGCGCACCGCCTCGACCTCGGGCATGCCGCGCGGCGGGGCGTCGACGCCGGCGACCAGCCGCTCCCACTCCTCGATCAGGCTGGTGTCGACGTGAGCGAGCAAGGTCCGCAGGTAGGCCAAGACCTGCAGCACCTCGTCGCTGCGGAACGACTCCGGAACGATCTGCAGCAACGCCTTGTAGGCCTCGCTCAGGTAGCGCAACAACAGGCCTTCGCTGCGCTGCAGCCCGTAGTCGCGGATGTAGTCGTTGAAGGTCGCGAAGCGCTCGAACATGTCGCGCGCCACCGACTTGGGGCGGACGTTCTCCCCCGCCACCCACGGCCGTCCCTCGCGGAAGCGGTCGAAGGTCGTGTAGACGAAGTCGGCGTTCGGCTTCGGGTAGGTGATCTTCTCGAGCTCGGCGATGCGCTCGTCGTACTCGACCCCAGCCGCCTTCATCGCCGCGAGCTTCTCGCCCTTGATGCGGTCCTCCTGACGCTCGAGGACCACCTGCGGGTTCTCGAGGATCGCCTCCACCAACGACAGCAGGTCCTTGGCGAAGGTCGGCGCCGCGGCGTCGAGCAGATGCACGGCGTCCAACAGGTACAACGACAGGGTCTGGTGCAACGAAAACTCGCGCTGCAGCTCGGCGTGCACCTGCAGATAGGGGCGCCGGCTCCACGCCGGCGTTTCCAAGACCACGATGCCGGCGTGCACCAGGCCGCGCAACAGCTCTGCCGCCCGCCGCCGCAGCCGCGCCTTGACGACGTCGCGCTCGTGGCAAGCGCCGATCAAGGCCACGACGCGGCGGTAACCGCCGTCGGGCTCGCCGTGCTTGCACTCACGCGACAGCATGTTCATCAGCAGGCCGTGGCTCACCTGGAACTGGGACTGGAGCGGCTCGGGCGACGAGGTCACCAGACGACTGAAGGTCTTGTCGTCGTAGTGGACGTAGCCCTTGTCGGGCGGCTTCTTGCGCTGCAGCTTCTGCTTCTTGTTGGGGCTGCCGGCGATCTTCGCGTCGATGATCTTGTTCTCGACGATGTGCTCCGGCGCCTGGCACACCACGCTCCCTTTGGTGTCGAAGCCCCGGCGGCCGGCGCGGCCGGCGAGCTGCTGGAACTCGCGCACCGTCAACAGCCGTACCTTGGTGCCGTCGTACTTGCAGAGCTTGGTGAACAGCACGGTGCGGATCGGGATGTTCACCCCGACGCCGAGGGTGTCGGTCCCGGAGATCACCTTCAAGAGGCCCTGCTGCGACAGGCGCTCCACCAGCCGGCGGTACTTCGGCAACAGGCCGGCGTGGTGCAGGCCGATCCCCTGCCGCACCAGGCGCCGGATCTCCTTGCCGAACGGGGTGTCGAAGCGGAACCCCGCGGTCGCCGCGACGATCTGTTGTTTTTCCTCGCGGCTGGTGAGATCGACGCTCGTCAGGCTCTGCGCCTGTTCGGTCGCCTCGCGCTGCGTGAAGCTCACCAGGTAGATCGGCGCCCGCGCCTGCTTCGCGAGGTCGTCCAGGGTCTTGTAGAGCGGCGTGTCGCGGTACTCGAAGTCGAGCGGCACCGGCCGCTCGGTCGAGCACACCACCGCGACCTCCTTCCCGGTACGCGCCTTCAGGTCGTCGGCGATCGCGGTCATGTCGCCCAGGGTCGCCGACATCAGCAAGAACGTCGCGTCGTTGAGCAACAGCAGCGGCACCTGCCACGCCATGCCGCGATCCGGATCGGCGTAGTAGTGAAACTCGTCCATCACCACCGAGTCGACCGCGAGGTAGCGACCTTCGCGCAGCGCCATGTTGGCGAGGATCTCGGCGGTGCAGCAGATCACCGGCGCTTTCGGGTTGATGCTGGCGTCGCCGGTGAGCATGCCGACCTTCTCGGCGCCGAGCTCGCGGCAGAGCGCGAAGAACTTCTCGCTCACCAGCGCCTTGATCGGCGAGGTGTAGAACGACCGGCTGCCTTCGCACAGCGCCTTGAAGTGCAGGGCGAGCGCCACCAACGACTTCCCCGAACCGGTCGGCGTGTTGAGGATCACATGGCGGCCTTCGACGAGCTCGAGGACGGCCTCCTCCTGCGCCTTGTAGAGCTCGAACCCCGCGGCCCCGGCCCAGCTGACGAAGGCGTCGAGGATCGCCTCGCCGGTGGCCGCCGACCCTGCGAGCAGCCGCTCGGAGAGCAGAGGTCTGGCGTTTTCGGTGTCAGGCATCTCTCGGTCGGCGATGTTACCGGGGTGCCGGGCGTGCTGCAACGTAGGGGCTTCTACCATAACTCCGCTCTAAGGCCACGCGCCCCGGGGCAGCCGGCGCCTCAGAAACGCGGACGCGTCTCTGAGGTGCCAGGGCGAGCTTGTCGGTGCGAGGCCGGGGGTCAGTGCAGGTCCATGCGCGGCTCGCGTATGTCG
>JACRCV010000035.1 GCA_016218825.1 Deltaproteobacteria bacterium | reverse complement strand
TCACGTCGTCGACACGATGCTCAACACCGAACAGGGGACGCTGGGGAGAGGTGGGTCGGAACATGCACGCCATACACCAACTTGGCGGCGATGGATCTTTTTGAGGCGGGAGCGGGAGGGGTTTTTACGGGCGAATCAATCTTCATGCGTCCTCCAGCACCCGAGGCTCGCCGCGCGAAACCTCTCCGCGTACAACGTGAGGGTACACACCCGCCGGCGTCGCGAATATGAGGAAATCCGCGCCCGAAGGGTCGGGATTCCCGTGGTGTCGGGGGCCTGGTGGAAGCGGAAGACTCGACGATGGCCACGGTGACGAGCGCCAGAGTAATGCGCTGGCTCCACCGAAAAGCCTTCAGATTCGTTGGCGCGCCCGGCTTCTTCAGCACCGGCCCGCCGGGGTCCGGAAGGAGCGTGTCCGGGGGGTCGGTCCAATCGATGATGATGTTGTCGACGTAGGTGAAGGAGCCCGCACCACCACCGTGATTGTCGGCGCGACCTATTCTCAAGATGAGGTTGCCGCCGAGACCGTCGGTCTCGATGGCGTGCTCGCCGACGGGCGCGTAGTTGTTGTCCGGGTCGAAGATCTTGGTGGAGACGCGGCGTCCGGGGGTGTCGATCTTGCTGCTGAACCAGTACGTCTTGTTGCCCCCGATCGGCAACATCCACTTGGGCGACGGCCCGTGCACCGTCCCATAACTGATCGAGCCTTCGAGCTGGACACAATACCCGCCACTGCAGTCGCTGGTGAACTGGGGCGCAACGATCCAGGAATTCCCCTGCGTATTGTCAATGTAGAACCAGTCGATCATCGCGTAGCCGCTGACCGTGCCGCCGAGGGTGATGAAGCCGGCAAATACTATGACGTCGTGTTTGGCGCTCGCCCTGAAGTCGACTTCCTCGAACTTGCGACCATTGTTGACGGTCAGCGACTGGGTGCTGGCGCCGTCGTAGACGACGCCGGCCACCGAGACCGGCCCGCGCAGCGCATGAGCGCCCGTCGCGCTCACCGTAGGGTCAGTACACTCGCTGCCGGTCCGGATCGCAAACGTGCCTCCGGAGTAATAGGCCCCGCCCGTCGGCGAGCCCTCGAACGAGAGGTAGGCGTCCACCGCTAGTGGGGCGGCGCGGCTTGCCGCCGGCGCGAGCGCGACGAGACAGAGCAGGAGCCTGCACATCGAGGCTCTCGCGGATCGGACTCGCAGGGTGTTGGCAGTTGCTCGCATCGCTGATCTCCTTGATCGCCTACCTGACAATCAGGTTCCTGGGTGCCGAGGGTGCGTTGACAAGAAGGCCAGGAGAGAGCTCGAACGCCCCGGCGTCGGGCTGGCTGCCGACGAGGACCACCGCGCCGTCGGACTTCTTGAACAACCAGACGGGGTCGCCGTCCTGCCGCGTGATCGCGGCTCTCAGCGTGATCGTGTTCGCGGCATGATCGATCGACGAGATCTGGACGGTGTTGGTCACCGTGCCCACCGCGAGCCAATCGGCCTGGACCGTGCCGGGCGTGGCGAACGTTCCATCCTGGAAGAAGAGCGAATCGGTGACCACGAGCGCAGTGCCGGCGCCCGTATCGCCGGCGGCGACGGTGGTCAGCTCGCGACCCTGGTCGACGGCCGGGCTCCCCGCCTGGAGCCTCAAGTTCGGAAGGGTGGCGTCGAACGGATCGCCCGGCGTCGTGCTGGCATTCGCGAACTTCGGGTCGCCGAGGGTGTTCCCGTCCCAGTTGCTGGTGATGTCGTTGTTGCTGCCCCGATTGATGAGGCCTCTCACCGTGGCATAGAACAGGTTGTTCCTGACCGAGTTGTTCTTGTTGCGGCTGGTCATGATGTTGATGCCCGCATGGTCGCCGGGATAGGTCGCGCCAGCGAGCTCCGGGCTGATGGCGTTGACGATGCCGGCGTTGAACATCGTGTTGTTGTAGACGTGGTTGTAGGAGCCTTGGGAGTTGGGATCGCCGTAGGAGTAGAGACCGAGGGCGTAGGCGTTGGAGTGGAACAGCGAGTTGTGCCGGAAGAGATTGTAGCTCGTCGACATCGCGACGTTGCCGACGTCGATCATGTCGCAAGGCTTCGCGGCGAATCCGAAGCGGTTGCCCTCGATGACGTTCTGGCCGCTGCTTTGGGCGAGCGGGGCGTAGTTGTTGAGATAGAGGTTGCGGTTGCCGGCGCCGTTCGACCAACCCTCGTTGTGGATGTAGTTGTTGCGGAAGGTGTTGTAGCCAGTGTGCAGCGCCACCACGTGATGGCCGCCGTGATAGAAGACGTTGTCTTCGATCAGGTTGAAGTTGGACGCGTCCGTGCTGCTCTCTCGGCCGATGTCGAGCACCGAGCCCTCGTCGACCCCGTTCGGCGGGGCGCTCCCGGTGCAGACCCCGGAGTCGTGGAACTCCAGGTGATGCAGCCAGTTGTACTGAGAACTCTGGTCGACGACCGAGATCTCCCAGTCGCCGAGCGGGCTCTGCGGGCCGAGCTCGCCGTGCGCGACGATGTTGTGGCTGCCGTTCCGGATGTAGAGCAGGCGACCGCACGACGCGGCGTTGATGCCGTCCACGGTGACGTAGGATCTACCGGTCAGATCGATGGCGGTGCCGACGCCGGAGATCGTGACCACGTCACTCTGATAGCTGCGGTAGACGATGGGACTTCCTGCGGCTCCTGAGCTCGTGGGCTTGATGCCGGTGTTGTACGTCCCGGCCAACAGATAGGCCGTGCTGCCGCCGGTGAGCGTCGCGTTCGCCTTCGCCAACGACCACGGCTGCGCTAGCGTTCCCGGGTTCGTGGCCGTCCCCGACGGGCTCACGTAATAGTCTGCCGCTTGCGCCTGCCGGGCGCCGGTGAGTGACAGCCCCAGCACGACGAGCGGATAACCCAGCCGCCAGCTCCTCATCGCTACGGTACTCATGTGAATCTCCCTGGCGCGCGCCGCCGACGCGGGGCTACTGGAACAGCTTGCTGACCGGTGCCGAAGGATCGCTCTCGCCGGCGTCGACGTTGTAGGCGCTGACCGCGAAGACATAGGTGCCCGCGGCGAAGCCGCCGACCGTCGCGGTGCACAGGACCGTCCCGAGCAGGTTGGCGCACGTAGGTGCCAGGCCGAGATCTTGGCTGTGATCGTAGCTCCCCGCGGCCGGCCCCCAATAGAGCCGATAGCCGGTCAGGTCGGCGAGCGGGTCCAACGCCGAGAGGTCGGTGTAGGTCGTGGGCGCCTCCCATTGCAGCTGCACCGCGCAGCTCGGCGCGACGGCGCTATCGTGGTCGTCGCAGTCCGGACCCGGCGCGCAGCCGATGCCGCGCAGATCGCCGTCGGCGTCGGCGCACGACCCGCACTCGCCGTCGGCGCAGGCGCAGCCGAGCGGCACCGCGGCGCAGTCGGCGGCGGCGGAGCAGTCCTTGAGGATCACCTGATCCAAGTGAGTCAGGGTCTCACGGCCCGAGAAGGTGAAGGTGTGCGTGCCGGCGGTCAGCTCCCAGACCATCGGGTCGTACTGCGGGGCCGTCGTCGTACCGTTGCCGCGGATGCGGACGGCGTCCCAGGCCCAGCTGGTGGTCTCCATCACGTCGTAGGTGCGACTGTTGTCACCGGCGCCCGGGCCGCCGTCCAGCGAGACGAAGAGCGAGTTGTGACCGGCCGTGCCGACCGGGGTGAGCACCCGTGCCTGGAGCACGAACCGGCCCGCGGCCGGCACCGCGACCTCGAAGGTCACCGAGCCGCCATTCGCGGTCGGCGTCGCGACGGAGGCGCCACCGGCGGCCGAGACATCGCCGTAGACCTGCATCGGCGCCGTCCTTGCCAGATCTTCGACCTCCACACAGGTCTCGGTGGGCTCGCCGATCGGCGGGTCGACTGGTGGGTCGATCGGGCCGCAGCCTTCGTCGATCATTCCGTCGCAGTTGTCGTCGCGGCCGTTGCAGCGCTCGCCGGCCGCGGGGGAGATCGTCGATTCGTCGTCGTCACAATCAGGGCCGGCCTGACAACTGTCGCCGTGGCCGTCGTCGTCGAGGTCCGTGCAGACCGCGTCGTCACCGTCTACGCTGACGTCGACCTCGGGCAGCGCGCAGCCGGCGAGGCCAACCAGGCACAGACCGACCATGCCTGAAAACGTGAGGCTTCTCGAATTCGTCGCAAAGCAGGTGCTAGGCATCTCGAACCCCTGGGCTCTGGTGTGCGGCCTTCGTCACCTAGGTAGTTCCAGCCCTTCCGAATGGCTCACCTGAATTGTGTTTGTCTTCTGGGGGGTTGCACGAGGCGCCCCGACGACCGACGCCTGCAGTCGCCTCTCGGAGTCGGAGACCTGCTACTTGAGGAGCTGGAACGACGCGCGGCCGTTCTGGTAGTCGCCCCATGAGACGGCGTCTCGCGACCAGCGGATGCCGAACGTCTCGGTGTTGCTGGCGCGCACCCAGTTGACGTAGTTGGCGCCATCGAAAGTGGGAGCGTCGGATCGCAAGACCAGCCAGTACTTCGTCAAGGCGACGAGCGTGACGCCGGTCACGTCTGAAAACCGAGTGTCGACGCCGCCGACGATGCTGGTGGCCGCGACCCCGGTTGATTCGTCGCCGAGCCGCGCGTCCGGCTTGGTCGGCGCTGCGCCGCCAGCATCGGACCAGATCGAGACGTAAAGAGTGCCCGGCGGCGTTCCGACCTTCGTCAGGGTCACCAGCACGCCGCAGAGCGTTCCCGCCTCGAGGTCGGCATTGAACGACGTGGCGACGTAGCGCGTGTTGTCCCACTCTTGTACGGTGATCGCCGGATAGTTGTTCCCCAGAAAGTCCCCGGCGATCGTGGTGCACGGCCCCAGATCCCCGATGGGCGAATCATCCGCGCCATCCGCGCTGCCACCGCCATCTGGCCCGCCGTCGCCGTCGACGTTGGCGGTTGGATCGCCTGCCGTCACGCACCGGCCGTCCGGGGTCACCGCCTCCTGGCAGGTGACGACGACCAGATCGGTGCGGGAACACCCGGCCGGTGCCCACGAGGCCGCGGCGAGGGTCGCGACCGGCAGGAGGTGACATCGCATTCGAGCCATAGGTAGCTCGAGACCCCCTCGACGGCTCATCAAGCTATTGTCACACTACGGCCAATCCCATGCCAAGCCGGCGTCGCCGGTGACGGCGGGCGAGCGCAGCGTCGCGACGCGCTCGTTGACGAACATCACGCCGACCTTGCCGAACAGCCAATCCATGCCGATGGTCACGCGCAGGGCGAGGCTCGCGGTGAGGCGTAGCTGGGCGCCGCCGCCGACCGAGGCGACGGCGAGCAGGGCCGACTCCCTTTGGCCGGCGGCCGGCGGTGCGGCGTGACCGGTGACCCAGATCTGCATCCCACCGAGGCCGAGGTTGGCGCACGGTGACCAGCGCCCGCGCGGCCACGGCGAATAGGTGAGCTGCGGCGCGACGAGCGCGGTGCGAACCTGGGCGCTCGTCGCCCTGCGATCGATCTCGCCGCCCGTCAGATCGCCGCTGACGACGACGCCGACGACGAGCGCGTCCGTCAGGTGCAGACCGACGCGCGCGGTCGCGCCGAAGAGCGGCGACGGACCGCCCGGCAGGTAGGCCAAGGACGGGCCGATCTGAACAGCGATTACCGGTGACTCGTCGGGCGGCGCCGGACCTGGCGTCTTGGCAGGCGTTGGTGGCGGCGCTCGAACGGCCACCGGGGCCGGGGCCGGCAGATCGAGGCCGATGTCGTAGATCGCGGCGTTCAGCATCTCGACCGCGGCGAGCGCGATGGTCTTCGCGGTGGGTGTCGGCAAGACGTCGCCGAAGCTGCGGGTCCGCATCCGGCCCATCGTCTGGTCGGCCGCCCAGACCTCGACGGTGACCACCGCCGCCGCGCGGCGCACGCGAACGACCGCGAGCGCCTCTCGCCGCTTGGCGATGGCCAGGAGCCCCTGGCGCTCGTCGGCCGGCGCTTCGCCGGCGTCGCCCTCGAGCTCTACCTCGAAGCCGAGCGCGACGAGCTCGGCCCGCAGGTGCATCGTCGTCGGTTCGGCGTCGGCGCTTGGCTTGTCGGCGACGACGACAACGCGACCACGGGCTGACGACGACAGGTCGGCCGGCAGCGGCGCCGCAGTCAGCCCATGGGCCGTCAGCAACAGGGCAATCACGGTTTCGCAAAGCTATCCGACCCCCGCAAGGAGCGCCAGCGTCGCGCCGCGGGCGGCCAGGGCACGGGCGCGCCGGACTGACGCGGGCTGGTCTCACCAGGTGGGCTGAGGTAAGAGCGTCGTGGGTACGGCAGCGGATCGGCGAGCGAATCCTGAGCCGTTCAAGCGCCGCGGAGATACCTATAGCTCGATGATCGACTCTCGCGATCACCTCGGCGACGGCGACGCGAGCCCGGCGGTGGACGGCGGCGCCAGCGTGCACGTGCTCGGCTCGCACGCGAGCGACGCGGACATCCTGGCGGCGCTGAAGGCCGAGCGCCCGGGCGCGATGGTCGCGTTCTTCGACCGCTACCAGGCCGACGTCAACCGGATGGTCTGGCGCTTCCTGGGCGCCGACCCCGACCACGACGACGTCGTCCAGGCGGTCTTCGCCGCCGTCCTCGGCAGCGTCCATCGCGTCCGTGACGCCGGCGCGCTGCGCGGCTGGCTCCTGGCGGTCACCGCGAACACGGTGCGGATCGAGATCCGCCGGCGCAAGTGGCGCCGCCGCCTGACCTTTCGCGGCGGCGCGCCGGAGACGTTGTTCGGCACGCAGGACGACCACGACGCCAAAGAGGCGCTGCGGCATACCTACCACCTCCTGGAGAAGCTCGCGGTCGAGGAGCGGCTGGTCTTCGTGCTGCGCTACATCGACGACCAACCCCTCGACGACATCGCCACCGCTTGCGGCTGCTCGCTGGCCACCGTGAAGCGGCGGCTGCAACGAGCGGAAGAACGCTTTTTGAGGCTGGCCATGGGTGATCCGATCTTGGCGGAGCGGCTCGGCCGCTCCAAGCGATGGGAAACGCCATGAAGGCGCTACGAGACCTCGGACGCGAGATCGCTGACACGCTCGGCGACGGTCCAAGCCGGGAGCGACGCCTTCGGCAACGACAAGCGGTCGCGGCGCTCGTGCGCCGACCGGCGCGAGTCTGGTGGTGGGCCGGCGCCGGCTTCGCCACCGCCGCAGCGGCGGCCGCGCTGACCCTCGTCGTCGTCCGGACGCAGGCTGAGCCAGTGCCGTTCTGGGTCGGCAACGCGGCGATCGCCGGCAGCGAGGGCGTCCTGCTCAGGGCGCCAGCGGCCGAGCCGTTGCCGCTCCACTTCGCCGAAGGCACCGAGGTGATCTTCACCCCGCGATCGCGGGGCCAAGTGCGCGCGGCGTCGCGCGGCCGGGTACAGGTTCAGGTCGATGAGGGCGCGCTGCACGCCTCGGTAAAGCCTGGACTTCGCTGGGAATTCGGAGCCGGCCCTTACCGCGTCCAGGTGACCGGCACCAGCCTGACGGTGGAGTGGAACCCGACGGTCAGGCAGGCCGGCGTCTCGGTGTCATCGGGCGCGGTCATCGTGCGGGGGCCGAACCTCCCGGGCGGGTCGGCCAAGATCGTCGCCGGCCAACGCCTCGATGCCGACCTCGACGAGGGGATCGCGCGGCTGCGCGCCGTCGCCGATCCGACCGACGACGCCGATCGCCCAGCCGACGATCCGACGCACGTCGCCAAAGGCAAACACAAGGTCTCCCGACGAGCGGCGCACCCCGCGGGCCCGAGCTGGCAGAGCATCGCCGACCAGGGCCGCTACGCGGATGCGCTGGCGGCCGCCAAGCTGGCCGGGCTCGACGAGCTGACCGACGAGCTCGACCTCCCCGACCTGGTCCGCCTCGCCGACGTGGCGCGCTACGCGCGGTCCCCGGACGAGGCACGCCAGGTGCTCGGCGCCATCGGCCGGCGGTTTCCGAAGAGTCAGGCGGGACGGGGAGTGCCGTTCCTGCTCGCGCGCGTCGCGCTCGAGCTCGACGGCGATCCGAAGAGCGCGGCGCGGCAGCTGCAGCTCTATCTCGCGCGCAACGCCGACGGCGAGCTCGACGAGGAGGCCCGCGGCCGGCTGGTCGAGGCCCTGTTGAAGACCGGCGACCGGGAGGCGGCATGCGGCGCCGCCCAGGAGTACCTGCGGCGCTACCCGCGCGGCGGCTACATGACCCTGGCCCGGTCGGCGTGCGCGCAATGACCCGGCTCGACCCCGGAGCAGATTGCCGGCCACCTCTTGATGTGGCAGGGCTTGCCTGACTGAGGCGCGCCGGCCACGCTTCATGCTCTCGGGGGGCATCTCACCGAGAGCACCGAGAGTGCACGCCAGTCTTGGTGCAGGTCGTGAAGCTGAAGACGAGTGGCAGCCGCACGATGACGCCGCCGTCATGCCTGACCTTCGGAAACCTCATGCGCTGGACGGCCTTCAGCACGCACGCCTCTGAGGAGGCATGGCCGAGCGTGCTCGAGCTCTGCTGGATGCGGGCCGCCGAAACCACGCCTTTCCTGTCGATCGTCGCCTCGATGACCAGCTTCCCCACAAGCGACGGTTGACGCATGAGCTCTCTCTCGTAGCAAGCCCTGATCCCGCCGAGCTGTTGTTTGGCCACCGCCTCGACGTAGTCGGGTGTCGGCAGACCCTCCGCCCCAGCCTGCTGGCCCGCGGCCCGGATCTGCGGCTGGCGCAGAGTGACGATCCCCTTGATGATGCCGTAGCCCTGCGTCGGCGCGCCCGACACGGGCCTTGAATCTGCTGCCGCGGGAGGCGACTCACCGTCTGCCGACGGCGCCGCCCACGAGCTGGGTGATGCTGTCCTGTCAGCCTCGACGTGCGCTGCTGCCGCCTCGCACGTCGGGTACCGGAGCAAGGCGACGCCACGCGGGTAGCCCAGGCCGTCACGGATGGTCTCGAGCCCAGTGCCATCGAGGTTGGCGCGCTGTACACGGTGCGCGTGCAGATCGGCCCAGTAGATCTTGCCGGCGGCGGGATCGACCGCGATGTGCTGTGGCGTCGTCAGGCCGTCGCTCGCATCGAAGAGGGTTTCCACGCTGGACCCGTCGAGGTTGGCCCGGCGGATGACGTCATCGCGGGGGCCGTTGCCGTACTCGGTCCAATAGACCTTGCCGCCCATCGGGTCGACGTCGACACCGTTGGCGATGCCGACCGTCGTGGCGACCTCGTTGGGGTTGCCGCCGTCGATGTGTGCTCGCACCACGTGGCCGCGGTAGTAGCCGTCCATCCAGAAGAGGGCGCGGTTCACCGGATCGACGGCGATGCCGATCATGAACTCTGCCTTGCCGGGCACGAGGTCTCGAACATTGGCGCCATCGAGCGTCGAGCTCTGGACCCTGGGGTTGCCGAGCTGGTTGGTCCAGAAGATCCGCTGCCCCTCGGGGTCCAGCGCGAGGCAGTATGGGCTCGGTATGTCCTTGAGCAACACCTCGACCTCTGAGCCGTCGAGGTTGGCGCGCATGATGTCCTTGTCGTGGTCGGTCCAGTACATCTTGCGAGCGCCGACATCGAGGTCGATGTCGTTGGCCTCGACACCGGAGACGAGCACCTGCACGTTCGAGCCGTCGGGCGCCATCCGCAGGATCTGGCGCGTTTCGACATCGGCAACGTACACGGCAACCGCCGCCTGGCAGTGTGGCGGGGCGCCCTGGACGCTCGCGGGGGTGGGCGACGGGCGGTCAGTCCCGTCCGATGGTGGCGGCGCAACGGCAGGCTCATCGAAGCACGGGCATGGGTTCGGCCCCGGCGAGCTCCACTCCTTGGCGCGGATGCAGTCCGGACCGCCGCAGCGGTTCTGGTCGGGGTTCGTGAGCTCCATCGGCGGCTTCTGCTTGCCGGCGCACGCAGCGAGCACGAGCAGGAGAGCCGGGCCGGCGCAACCGCGGTGATGGTTCTTGTCCCGGTCGGCAGCAAGCTGCGGTTTGCGAAAGGCCGCCATCGCGTGTGCTGCTACCCCTGGCCTTCAAGCATAGCCGCAGGCGAGCGCCAGCGGTAGGCCAGGGCAAGAGCTAGAAGCTCGTCGCCGCCGCCGCCGAGGACGAAGGTGTTGGCCGCTCGCCATGCCGTCAGATCGCGCGCGCCATGTCCGTACGCCGCGATGCCGATCGCCGGCCCGCCGCAGCAGCAGCCGCCGCCAGCGCCGTGGCCGCCCCGGCCGCCGTGGCCGCCCGGAAAGGACGGGTAGCGGGGATCGGCAGGGTCGTCGTCCGCCGAGCCGCCGTTGCCGCCGGCACCTCCGAGACCGCCCTCGATCTGGTTGCCGAGCAGGGACGGGACGCTTGCCCGTAGAAGTCCCTGGCACCATTTCGACAGCTCACAAGCGAGCGAGCAGTGCCTCGGCGTGAGGGACGAGCAGCGCCGGCTTCTTCCCGCCCCCGTAGAAGTCCCTGGCACCTTTTCGGGCACCTTTTCGGGGGGCTTGGCGCAGTGGCAGCAGTAGTCTTTGCTCGGGTCCTTCTGCGCGTGCTCCTCTAGCGTCTGCATTGGCATCCCGCAGGCGATGTCATGCGAGCTCGTCGCACGACTCAGGGATGCACATCGGATCCGACTGACGAGAACAGACAGGGCTCCCCCTTCTTCGGTGGCTGGGCGTTCATCAATCTCGGGCACTTGCCTGCGGGCAAGAGGTGGCTGCTTCCACGTCGGAGCGCCTCTACGAAGGGCTCGGACACGAGAGTCAGGTGCACCCGCGGGAATACCCGCCGGCCGTTCACCTTCTTGTCCTCGACGCTGTACTTGCACACGCCCGGGCCATCAAAATCAAGGCCGTTTTCCGTATGCGTAAGAACAGCGGGCTCGTCGACGACGAATGCTGCATCTTCGACGGGATCGCCCATTTCGCCTACGAGGTTCTTGTCGTTCAGCTTCATCCGCACGTTCGTTTGATCCCCGTCCTTCGACAGGATCTCCAGGCTCGCCTGGATGTCCCAGCCCCAAGGGATCCCGTGGCATCGATACTCCACCGAGCTACTCCGGATAGTGATGTGGTGGTCGAACTCAAAGTAGTTCGTGCATATCTCCGCCATATTGGTCACGCACTCGTAGCGCCGGAAGTCGTCGTAGTCGTAATAGTGATGCGGATCAAAGCTGGGCTGCGATCCGCCAGCGATTGGCGGGGTTTGCACGGCATTCGTCTGTTCGGAAGTCGGTGCAGGCGTGCTGCAGGCCACCAGCACGACCGCCAGCAGGGGAACCAACCGCATCTCGCTTCCATACACGGTGGAAATCCTCCGCGCCAGATGATCTTCGCCGCGAGAAGTCGCCAGCTGCGGGTCTCTGCGCCCCCGAGCCGAGCAAAGGCATCGGTATCAAGACCCCCGGCGCGTCGATGCTGCAAGCGTACTGTCCGGCTGCGGCGCCAACAACCAGCGGCCCGGGCCCGTCCAGGTCCTCGACGCCGCGCAGCGCGGCGAGACCGCCGTAGAAGTCCCGTAGAAGTCCGTAGAAGTCCCTGGCACCTTTTCGGTGGCACCTTTTCGGTGGGGCGCACGGGAGATTGGCGGTGAGCCAGATCTTCTTCAAGGTACGCAGGAGCTCGGGGCGGTTGTAGGCAGAAGGTCGTCCCCGTCCGGGTCGAGGAGAGCTGGGAGGGCGCCTGCGCGACGCGAGCATGCGGATGGCATGTTTGCGGTGGACG
>JACRCV010000034.1 GCA_016218825.1 Deltaproteobacteria bacterium | reverse complement strand
CGTCCACCGCAAACATGCCATCCGCATGCTCGCGTCGCGCAGGCGCCCTCCCAGCTCTCCTCGACCCGGACGGGGACGACCTTCTGCCTACAACCGCCCCGAGCTCCTGCGTACCTTGAAGAAGATCTGGCTCACCGCCAACCTCCCGTGCGCCAAGCGACTCAAGGCCATGGTTCCGCTTTGGCTGCCGGGTTACGAAGCCGTCGAAGGGCCGCTCCAACCGGACATCCGTGAGAAGCTTCTGGCCGTCACGCCGTCCACCATCGACCGGCTGCTCAAGCGCACGCGGCTCTTGCATACACGACACGGCCGCTCGACCACCAAGCCCGGCACCTTCCTGCGCAACAAAATCCCGATCAACACGGGCCAGTGGCAGGAGAGCCGGCCTGGCTTCGTGGAGGCCGACACCGTCGCCCACTGCGGCACCAGCATGGCCGGCCAGTTCGCGTACACCCTCGACTGCGTCGACATCGCGACCGGCTGGTCTGAACAGCGTGCCGTCTGGGCCAAGCTGGATGATGCCGTGGTCAAGCAGATGCGGTCGATTGAAAAGGCCCTACCGTTTCCGCTCCTGGGCTTCGACTCCGACAATGGCGGCGAGTTCCTCAACCATCTGCTATTTCGCCACTTCGTCGACCGTAGACACCCGGTGCAGTTCACACGCAGCCGCGCCTATCGCAAGAACGACAACGCCCAAGACGCCAGACGCACCGCGTCAGACGCACTGAAACCCGCCCTCCAAGGTCGAGGACATGTGTCCGGGCTCGTGACCAGGATCCCGGGTGCGCAAAGCCTCCGAGAGTTGGCGAGCGCGGGGCGCTGCGGGCGCTGCTGCGCGGCCGGTGGCTCGGTCAACGCCGCCATGTTACAACGCCCGAATGGCCGACCCCCTGGAGCAGAGCCTGCGCGTGTTGGCGAGCTTCAACCGCGAGGGCGTCGAATACGTCGTGGTGGGTGGCGTCGCGCTGAATCTGCACGGCATTCCGTTCGCCATCGAGGACGAGGAGTAGCCCGGTGTCGCTGCAACGATACCGCAGCGTCGAACAGATGCCGCCACCTCCACGGCCGACAAAAGATCAGCTCGCGAGCCGCATCCGTGCCCTCTGGTCCCGTGCTCACCAGCTGTCGGGGGCGGGCTATCCCAAGGGTGTCTGCAAGTTTCGGTCACTGCAGGACGCCCAGGCCGCGCGGGAGAAGGCAGCCGAGCAGCGCGTGCGCAGCCGTGCCGAAGCGAGGCGTCCCAGGTAGAGGTCGAGAATCGCAGCGCCGCCAACGCCCTGGTGCGGCGAGCTCTCCGAGGCTGCGAGTCGTCCGCTGGCGGTAACCGTTGGCGGAGCTACTGCACGCCGCCGGCGTTCTCGGTGCTGCCGCCGTCCTTCTGCTCTTCGGTCAAGGCCTGCTTGCGCGACAGCTTGATCTTGCCGTCCTGCATGCCGATCACCTTCACCAGCACCTCGTCGCCCTCTTGCAGCACGTCCTCGACCCGCTTCACCCTCTTGGGCGCGAGCTCGGAGATGTGCACCAGACCGTCGGTGCCGGGGAAGATCTCGACGAACGCGCCGAAGTCGGTGATCTTGCGCACGTTGCCGAGGTAGAGCTTGCCGATCTCGGCCTCTTGCGTCAGGTCCTTGATCATCCGAATGGCGCGCTCCGCGGCCTCGCTGTCACTCGACGCCACAGACACCAAGCCGTCGTCTTCGACGTTGATGATGCAGCCGGTGCGGGCGACGATGTCCTTGATGACCTTGCCTCCGGGCCCGATGACGTCGCGGATGCGGTCGACCTTGATCCGCAAGCTCGTGATCCGCGGCGCGTGCTTCGACAGCTCCGCTCGGCTCGCCTCGAGGCACTTGGCCATCTCACCGAGGATGTGCAGCCGGCCGACCCGCGCCTGCTCGAGCGCGGTCTCCAAGATCTGACGGCTGACGCCGCTGATCTTGATGTCCATCTGAATGGCGCAGATGCCGTCCTTGCTGCCGGCCACCTTGAAGTCCATGTCGCCGAGGTGATCCTCGTCGCCCAAGATGTCGGAGAGGATGGCGATCTTCTCGCCCTCCTTGATGAGGCCCATCGCGATGCCGGCGACCGGCGCCTTCATCGGCACCCCGGCGTCCATGAGCGCCAACGAGCCGCCGCACACCGTCGCCATCGACGACGAGCCGTTCGACTCCAGGATGTCGCTCATCACCCGCACGGTGTACGGGAAGTCCTCGGAGAGCTGCATCACCTGCTCCAGGGTGCGCTTCGCGAGCGCCCCGTGCCCGACCTCGCGCCGGCCGGGACCACGCTGCGGCTTCACCTCGCCCACCGAGTAGGGCGGGAAGTTGTAGTGCAGCATGAACTTCTGGAAGGTGTCGCCGGCGAACAGGCTCTCGATGCGCTGCTCGTCTTGGCGGGTGCCGAGCGTGATGTTGACGAGCGCCTGGGTCTCGCCGCGGGTGAACAACGCCGAGCCGTGGGTGCGGGGCAGGACCCCGGTCTCGCAGGTGATCGGCCGGATGTCGGCGGTGCCGCGACCGTCGATGCGCTTCTTGGTGTCGACGATCATCTCGCGGACCAGGTTGTACTTGAGGTCGGAGATGAAGCCGTCGATCTCGCCCTTCTTCGCCAGCATCTCGGCGTTGTCGCCGATCAAGACCTGATGCACGGCCCTCTTGACCTCGTCGAGCGCGGCGTAGCGCGGGATCTTCTCTTTGATGGCGTAGGCGGCCTTGAGCTTGCTCTGCGCCACCTCTCTGACCTTGGCCTCGAGCCCGGCGTCCTTGGCCTTCGGGGTGAACGTGCGCTTGGCCTTGCCGGCCTCTTTGATCAAGGCCTCCATCGCGTCGAGCACCTTCTGGGCCTGCTCGTGCGCGAACAACAAGGCGTCGATCATCACCGGCTCGCTGATGAACTGGCCGCCGCCCTCGACCATGACGATGGCGTCACGGGTGCAGGACGCGAACACGTTCAGGTCGGCCTTGGTACGCTGCTCGACGCTCGGGTTGATGACGAGCTGGCCGTCGACGCGGCAGACGCGGACGCCGGCGACCGGGCCCGGGAACGGGATGTCCGACAGGCAGACCGCGAGCGACGCGCCGCACATCGCCAGGGTGTCCGGCGGATGGTTGGCGTCGGCCGAGAACACCGTGGCGATGCACTGGGTCTCGTAGCCCCAGCCTTCGAGGAACAGCGGCCGGATCGAGCGGTCGATGAGCCGAGCGATCAACGTCTCGTCGTCGCGCGGTCGGGTCTCGCGCTTGAAGTAGCCGCCGGGGATGCGACCCGCGGACGACATCTTCTCCTGGTAGTCGACGGTGAGCGGCAGGAAATCGACGCCGGGGCGCGGGTCCTTGGCCGCGTTGACGGTGACCAGCACGGCGGTGTCGCCGGCCGTGACCCAGACGGCGCCGGACGACTGCTTGGCGAGCTTGCCGGTTTGGAAGGTGAGGGTGTGAGTGCCGAGATTGACAGACTTCTCCGTAGGATTCATCAAACTAACCATTTCTGCGGCGCGGTCCCAGTGCGCGCGAAGTGTAGGTCACGCGCACGCGCCAGTGTTGAGGTTGTGGGACTATCGGACCTGGTGACTACCGCCGCAACCCGAGGCCCTTGATCAGGTTCTTGTAGCGGTTGCTATCTTTCTTCTTCAAGTATTCGAGCAAGCTCTTGCGTTGGCTGACGAGCATCAGCAAGCCGCGCCGGCTGTGGTGGTCCTTCAAGTGGGTCTTGAAGTGATCCGTGAGCCCGTTGATGCGCTCGGTCAACAGCGCCACCTGGACCTCGGGCGAGCCGGTGTCCTTGGGGTGGGTGCGGTACTTGTCGATGACTTCTTGTTTCCGTGCAGTTTCCAGCGCCATGGTTCACCTCGTTGTGCGACGCGAGCACCCCCGGCGTGGTGGAGGAGCCGCCAATTTGGCCGCCTTCGTATGGGATCAGCGCCGAGTAGTCAAGGAGAGGACGACCGGGCGTAGCCGTGGACCGCGGTCCGACGGTTCAGCGAGAGCCGTGCAGCATGTGGCCGCGCAGCACCTGATTGATGCGTGTCTGATACTTGCCACCGAGGGATCTGAACCAAGCCAATACGTCGGCGTCGATGCGGATGGTCACCGGCCTCAAGGTCGACAGACTCAGCGCTGTCGTGACGCGCAAACGGACCTATCTCGGCGCCCCCTGCGGCCGCGGTGGTCCGCCGCCGCCCCCACGCCCCCGCCGGCGGCGACGGCGGCGTCGCGCACCTGGAGCATGTTCCCCTTGAGCAGTCGCCGGACGGGCAGGCTGAATCGCGTGGCCGGGATGCGCCGCATGCTGGGGCGTCCCACCATGGGGAGAATGGACGGCGGGCGCTGGACCGCCATGCGTAGCATGAGCGACGTGCGCGGGATGACCGCCATGAGCAGGATGCACGGCGTGGGCCGGACGGGGAGCGGCCTTGGCGCTCGACGGCCCGCGCGGCGGTTGGCCGTGGAACCGGCGTGGCGGCGAAGAACGCTCGAAGACGCGCTCGTACACCAAGGTGCCGCGCAGGTCTTGGCCGGTCGCTTCGCGGCGGCGGCGCTCGTCTTGGCGGGCGTCGTCGACCAGGTCGAGGACCGCGTGGGCGTCGGCGCGCGCGGTCGAGGCCGCGTGCTGGCCGCTGAGCTTGGTGGTGGGGGTCAGCTCGCCGCGCTCGTACAGGCTCCACATCTCCTGGGCGTACGGCAGGGCGCGCCGATCGGGCACGAAGCGCTTCACAAACCGATGCAGGTTGTCGACGTCGCGCAACAGCAGCTTGCGGGCGTTCTGGTTGCGGGCGGCGTTGACGGCCTGTGGGAAGTCGATGACCACCGGGCCGTCGGCGGCCATCAGCACGTTGAAATCGGAGAGATCGCCGTGCACCACGCCGGCGCACAACATCCGCACCACCTCGGCGAGCAACCGGTCGAAGATCGCCACCGCCTCGTCGCGCGAGAACGCGAGGTCGGCGAGCCGGGGCGCAGGATTGCCGTCGGGCCCCTTCACCAGCTCCATGATGAGGACGCCGTCGATGAAGTGGAACGGCTCGGGGACGCGCACCCCGGCAGTCCGGAGGCGGTAGATCATGTCTACTTCGGTCGAGCGCCAGGCCTCTTCATCCTGGGCGCGGCCGTAGCGCGAGCGCTTCGCCATCGCGCGCTGGTCGCGGCTGTTCCTGACCTTGCGCCCCTCGGTGTACTCGGCGCGCGCCTGGAAGGTCCGGTCCTGCGACTCTTTGTAGACCTTGGCGACCCGCGCCTCGCCGCCGGAGACCACGAGATAGACGTGCGCCTCCTTGCCGCTCATCAACGGGCGGATGACTTCGTCCAGGACGCCGTGATCGACGAGCGTGTCTAAGCTGTCGGAGAGTCGCATGGGCACCGCCGGCCACGATACACCATCGGACGCACCGACTGCAGGGGCAAACCTACATCGGCGCTTCAGACCTGGTAGCGCGTCATCAGGCTCTGAAACTCGGGATCACGGCGCAGCCAGTCGAGGTCGGGCTCGACCGCAAAGTAGCTCACGGTACCCGGGTGATGGAATCGCTTCGCCACCTCGAGCGCCTTCGCAGCAAACTCCAGCACCTTCGCCTTGTTCTTGTTGACGGCGTAAAACCAGGTGGCGTTGGTGTTGTAGTCCAAGAACTCCAGGCTGGTCTCCGGCGGCACCGGGATGCGGGCGAAGCGCTTCTCGGCCTCGGCGGTCTTCCCCGCGATCCCCAGATAGCCGGCGAGCGCCAGCTCGATGAAGGTCGCGCCCGGCTTCTCGTTGAGCGCTTCCTCCAGGTGGACGATGGCGGCGTCGACCTTGCCGAGGTTCTTCTGGGCCACGGCGAGACGGAAGTGGGCGGAGTGCAAGTCCAGCTTCGCGCCCGCGGCGCGCATCGCCATCCCCTGCGTCACTGCCTGCGTGGCATAGGCCTCTGCCTGGTCGAAGCGGCGCATCGCGCTGTGGCAACTGGCCGCAAGCTCGAACAGACCGAGCCGTTGAGAGACGCTGGCGTTCGGCAGGGCCAAACTCACCGCCCGGAGCGCCTCGTCGTTGTGGCCGAGACGGTAGCGGATCTCGCCGAGGAGATGGTACGCATGCCCGCGCAGGTCCGCGAACGGAACCGCGCAGAGATCCATGACGGCCCGCTCCGCCGCATTGTAGTCGCCCTTGTCGAAGACCGCGGCGGCCTCGTTGATCTGCGCGCCCACCTCCGCTCGAGTCGGCGCGCCGTTCTTGAGGACCAAGCCTTCGCAGTGCTCCAACATCACGCGCGTTACGGCCGCGCCATGCCCCGGGCCGGTGGTCACTGGACCCGCCGGCGAGGCGGCAACCGCTGCGTCGAGCAAGGGGATCAAGTCCTTTGCCAACGTCGCCGAGATCGGATGCATCTCGATCTTCGTGGTGTTGTCGTTGTCGGGCCGGGCGGCAAACTTCGCTTGGTCGAAGAAGCCGATCGTCGGCGCCGCGGGCGGGTCACCCTTGTAGGGCACCTGGAGATGGATGCGGTTCTTGTTCCGGTCCTCGAGGATCGCGGTGGCGCTGGCGTTCTTGTCGTCGCCGAGGTTGACGCCCCAGAAGACCTTCACGCTCGCGACGTCGATGAACGCCGGCACGGTCGTGGGTGCGTCCTTCGCAGGCGCGTCCACGCCGACCCCGAGGCGGAGCTTGTCGGCCTGGCTCAAGCCCTGCACCCTTGGCATCCCGGCGGGGACCCCGAAGCCGGTCTCGGCCCGCAGATCCTTCGACGCCGCCTCGACCGTCGCCGCGGCATCGTGGGTTCGGCTCAGCGTCTGCTCCCGGAGCGCCAACACGTCCCGGAGCGGCACCTCGAACTTCTTGGCGGCGCGCTTGGCCTCGGCCTCGGTAAGCGCGTGGCCGCTTTGCCGCACGACCTCGGCGAACTTGTCGAAGGTTTGGATGCTGCGGTCGAAGATCTTGATCGTCGCCATCGAACACCCCACATGCTGCGCTGGAGACCCAGAATTCTAGCTTCGCCGAAGGAGTATCTCTCGACGGCGGGCGTTGCACAATCCCGCACCGGTCGACTGCCGAAATGGGCGCCAGCTCGAGACCCGCGGTTGCGATCACTCGGCCGCATCCCTTGTTCACGAACGGCATGAATGCTCTAGTGCCCCCACCATGGTGCTGAAAGACGCGATCGGAGCGCCCATCGGCTCGTGCTCGACCTGCGAGCGGCCCCTCGCCATCTGCGTCTGCGACCGCACCCCGGCCCTGAAGCCGCGGCGCCGCCTCCTGATCCTCCAACACCCCCAAGAACGAGACGTCCTGCTCGGCACCGCCCGCCTCCTCGCCCAAAGCATCGAAGGCGCCACCCTCGCCGTCGGCCTCTCCTGGCGCTCGCTCGCCCATGCCCTCGGCGAAACCGACGCCGATCCCGGCCGCTGGGCCGTCCTCTTCCCCGACCGCGATGACAACCCCGCGAACGCGAGAACAACCGCCGGCGTCAGCATCATCGACAAGAACGGCAACCACCTGGCGACGAAGCGCATCCAAGGCCTCGTGGCCCTCGACGGCTCCTGGTCGCAAGCGAAGACCTTGTGGTGGCGAAACCCCTGGCTGCTCAGGCTGCCGCGCGTCAGCGTCACGCCCTCCGAGCCCTCGTTGTACGGTCGCCTGCGAGTCGAGCCGCGCCGCGAGCTGGTCTCGACCCTCGAAGCGGTCGCCGCCACCCTGACCGCCTGCGGTGAAGACCCCGAGATCGAGCTCGCCCTCAAGCGCGTGCTGCGCACCATGCTGCAACGCGCCCGCGACGTCGGCATCGGCCCACAACGCCGACCCCGCCGCCGACCGCCGCGGAGCCACTAGATCTCGACGCCTGGACTCCACACACTGTCGCGCCCGCCGGTGCTGCAGCGGAGGCGAAGCCGCGAGCGCGAGGAACGGAAGAAGGGCGCGGGACGTTCAGCTCACGGCTACACGCTCTAGGACGAAACAGGTCTCGCTCCAGCCGCAACCGCGTGGTCCGGCTTGGACAGCAGCTCGAGACCCGCCGCCACGATCATGGCCATCACGAAGTGCAAGTAGTTGGGAAATAGGTTGGCGCCGAAGAAGAAGCCGACCAGACACCCGCCCACGCCCCAGACGAGCCACGCGCCGTCAGCGCGCCCCCGCGTCAGCTGCGCGCCAAGCAATGACAACAGCCCTGCCGCGACCGGCCCAGTCCAGGCAGGCCAACTGAGCGCGCAGCAGGAAGAGAGCCAGGCGGCGAAGCCCATCCCATGCGGTAGCGCCGGCGTGCGCAGATGAAACAGCACGGCCTGATCGACGAAGGCCGCAAGATCCCAAAGAAGAAACGGCAGCGCCGACGCCGACGCAGCGAGGGCGAACACCGTCACCGCGAGCGCGCGGCGCCGTGCCGGCACGACGACCTGCAGCACCATCAACGGCAGCAAGAACACCAGGTACAGCTTGAGTGACACCAGGAAGCCCGCCGCCGCCGCGTGCATCCATGACCCGGGCCGCGTCTGCCCGAGCCAGACAGCGAGCAGCAAGAAGGGCACGAGGAGCTCATCGCTGTAGGCCTTGCCGAAGGCCACCGGGTGCATCAACAGCAGCAACGCCAAGAGCTCCGCATACCGATCAACCCGCGCGCGGTCGCCGGCGCCGCGCGCAATCAGCAGCAGCAGCCCACAGGCGGCCAGGTCCGCCACGACATAGGCGTACCGGTAGTCACCGAAGACCAGGTAGAACGGCCAGGTGACGAGGAGCATGCTCGGCGCGTAAACGTACGACGACACCGGATAGCCGTGGCCACGACCGGCGGCGAGCACCTCCGGCATGAAGGTCGCGTAGGGGTCTTCGCCTGCAGACAACAGGCGCGCTCCGGCTTGCATCATGCGCCAGACGTCGATGGTCGGCGTCGGGAAGGCGAAGATCGCCGCGATCTTCAGCGCCGCCGCCAAGACCATGACGACCACGAACAAGCGGCGCAAGCGCACCCCGCGCGCGCTCGGCCACTCCCCGGCCCGCGGCAGAACCCACGGCAGGTAGAGCGCGCCGACCACGCCGGTCACGCCGAACAGGCCGATCGCGAGCTCGCGCATCGACGGCGAGCGGTTGCCGATGTCGATCACCAGCGCCAGCTGACTCCCGAGCTCGACCCACAAGGTCAGCACCAGGCCCAAGAGCACCAGATCCCACCGCCCAAGCGATCTCGAGATCGCCGGCCACCCGGGACCGAAGCCCGCCGCCGGCCCCCGCTCCGCCAGGGAGCCGGTGCGCGACCAGCGGCGCCAGGCCGGCAACCGGACATGCTGGCCGACCAACGCCGCCGCGATCAGAAGCAACGCCACACCCACCAGGGCGATGCGGCTCGGAGCGGCGGTGAGCAGCTGTCGGTGCAGCGAGATCGCGACCGACAGGGCGGCGTACGCGGCCAACAGAGAGAGGACGGGGCCGGAGCGCCGCATCCGCGAGCTCAAGGGCCGACGAGAAAGCGGGAGACGTACTCGGCGGCGACCGTGGGCTCGGGCACCGGTTGGCTGAACCACGAGCGCACATCGCTGTCCATCCCTAGCCCGTGCATGTAGTTGTAGACCGCCTTCTTCAGGCCCGCGCCGAGCATGTCGTGGTCGGCGGGCGTCGGGTCGTCGTACTCGAGGTCGTTCAACGCGAACGTCGTCGGCCGCCGCTTGGCGAGCGTGATGCCGAACTTCTGCGGCTCCTTGCCCATCGGGGAGTGCGCGGTGACCGACAGCCGGTGCCAGAACGCCGAGTCCAGGCAACCGGCGGCGAACAGTTGCCGTACCACCTCGAGGCTGTTGATGGTCTCCTGCTCGGTCTCGGTCGCGAAGCCGTAGATCAGGTAGGCGTGCACCTTGATGCCGGCGTCCTGGAACGCGCGGGTGCTGGTCGCCACCTGGGCGATGCTCACGCCTTTGTTGATGAGCGTGAGCAACCGCTCGTCGGCGACCTCGAGCCCGCCCGAGACCGCGATGCAGCCGGAGCGCGCCAAGAGCTCGCAGAGCTCGCGATTGAACGCCCGCTCGAAGCGGATGTTGCCCCACCAAGCGATGTCCAGCTTGCGCCGCAACAGCTCCACCGCCATCGCTTTGAGCACCTTGGGCGGCGCGGCCTCGTCGACGAAGTGGAAGCCGCGGCTGCCGGTCTCGCGCACCAGAGCCTCGATTTGGTCGACCAGCCGCTCCGCGTCCTGCGGCTCGTAGCGTTTGATGTAGTCCAAGGACGTGTCGCAGAAGGCACACTTCTGCCAGTAGCAGCCGTGCGCCACCATCAGCTTGTTCCAGCGGCTGTCGCTCCACAGGCGGTTCATCGGGTTCAGCTGGTCGATGAGCCCGAGGTAGTCGTGGATCGGCAACCCGTCGTAGGTGGGCGTGCCGCGGTCGGCAAAGGCGACGTCGGGCACGTCTCTGTCGTCGTGCCAGCGCACCTCGCCGTCGACACGGGTGCGGGTGCGCACCAGGCCCTCGACACCCCGATTGCCGGCGTAGTGCTCGAGCAGGGCGACGAGCGGCGTCAGGCCGTCGTCGTAGGTGACGGCGTCGACGTACTCGAACAACAACGGCTCCGTGAGCTCGCGGAGCTCGGTGTTCACGAAGCCGCCGCCCCACACGATCTTCACGAGCGGCCGGGCCTTGCGGATGGTCTTCGCCATGCGCAGCGCGCCGAGCACGGTGCCCGGGAAGGGCACGCTCATGCCGACGACGTCGGGCGCGTGGCGCTCGAGGAGCTCCAGCGTGACCTGCTCCAGGACCTTCGCCGTCAGGCGCTCGCTGTGCGCGAGCGCCGCGAGCAGCGGATCGATGACCGGCGGACTCATCGCCAACGTCTCACCATAGCGCGCCAATGCGAACTCGGGGTCGATGCCGTCACGGACGGCGTCGCAGAGCTCCTCGACGAACAAGGTCGCGAAGTAGCGCGCTTGATCCGTGACCCCGAGGCTCCCGAAGGCCCAGCCCAAATACTCCTCTTCGTGACCCTCGGGCCCGAGGTGCGCAAAGCGCGGTCCCTCCGGGAGCAGCCGCCGCGCGACCACCCGGTGCACGAGAGAAAAGTCATGGCCCTGCAACAGCGCCAGCATCGGCTCGACGAGCCGCAGGTACTGGTCGCGGTGGTCACGGACGTGCGCCACCGCCGGCAATCCCCGAACGGACGCGGGCGTCTTGTCGAGCGCCTCGAGGATGCGCGCGACGCCGGCGTGGGACAGCAGCCGCAACACCCAGGTGAGCCCGGGATCGGCCTGGACCACGTCGTAGCCCCGCGTCCGCAAGAACCCGGTGAGCACCGTGGTCGCCGGATAGGGCGTGTTCAGTTGGACGAGCGGTGGGGTGACGAGGAGCAGCTTCACGGTGGGTCGCGGCTTCAGTTCTTGCGGTACTCGAGGCGCTTGATGGCGTCCGCGATCTCTCGGTCCGGCTCGCCCCGGTGCCCGCACAGCACGCAGTGCCACTCAGCCGCGGTCTTCTTCAAACCGGCGAGCAAGACCTGTTTGATCTCGGGATCTCGCCCGCCGACCTCCGAGATCGCGCGCACCGCCCAGCCGGACATGTCGGGATCGCGCACCAGCGCCAGCAGCCGCAGGGCGAACTCGCGCGTCGGCTTGGGGTTGTTGCCGGCGAGCGCGATCGCTTTCTTGCGCACCGTCCACGCCGCGTGGCGCTCGGCGAGGGTCAAGAACAGCTCGGCCGCCTTGGCGTCCATCCGGTCGCGGCCGCGGTACAGATGATCCGTGATCTCATCGAAGGTCAGCGAGTCGCCCGCCGTCCCCACCCCGATGCTTTCCAGATACCGCCAGACCACGGCCTTGCGACGCGCCTCGGGGACGTGGCCGAGCAACCACTGGGCGCACGCGTGCTTCTTGCCCCAGGCGAGCGACTCCTGCTGCAGACAGCGCGCCACCGCCAGGTCGAGGTTTGGGACCTCACCTTCCTTGGCCAACAGCTGCGCGACGTCGTCAGCGGCGTCGGCGGGAGTGGCGTCCGACGACACCAGCTCGAGCCAGGTCTCGAGGGTCTCCTTGCGGGCGAGGCCGACGAAGCTCCCCGCGATCTTGTTCTCGGCCTTGAGCACGTTGGCGTCGAATTCGTTGCGCATCGCGTACAAGAACAGTCGTTGGGTCTCGCTGCGATTGCGCGCCACCGGCTCCAGGGCTTCGGCGCAGCGCTGCCGCGCCTCGGGCAGGGGGTCCCGCAGCATGCACAGCTCCAGCGCCTGGCGGGCCACCGGCTGGTCGAAGGCATGCCCTGCGATCTCCCGCATCGCGGTCAACCGCTCGTAGTCCTTGTGGCGCACATCCAACAGCTTGGCCACGAGCGCGGTTGGCTTCTTGACGTCGGGGATCTCGATGGTCCCCCAATCCCAGGGTAGGGGCGCCGCTCCCACGGGCGCCGGCGCCGCGCTCGCCTGAACGTCATGCAGCAACGGCTCGAGCACCGCGAACAGGCGCTTCGCGGCCCCGGCGGCGAGCTCCTCCATCAGCCGCTGCATCTCGGTCCGCGGCCGCTGACCGATGGAGGCCGTGTTCGACACGTGCAGGCTCGGGAGGTCCGAACGCTTGCCCGGTCCGAACGTCAGGTACACCGAGAACTTCTCGGCTTCTTCGATGAAGCGACCTTGGATCAACAGGGTGTAGTCGCTGTTCTTCAGCTCGCCGAAGGTCGAAGGCGCGAGCTTCAACGCCCCGGAGCTCGCGATCGGCACCGTGGCGGCGGCGTTCAGGAAGCGCTCGACGTCCTTCAGGTCAATCGGCTCCCAGGTCTTGGTCTCGATGGAGACGACGTAGCCGACGGTCGGCGGGGCCGACACCAGGAGCAGCGCGAGCAGGGCGCCGTGCATCAGGGCTCCTTGGCCAGCTCTTTGAGAGCGTCTTCGAGGTCACGGGGCGAAACGCCGCCCCGATCCGACTTGCGATAGGCGTTGGTCGCCTGGAATTCGGCGAGCTTGTCGCGCACCCGCGCCTTGATCTCCGGCCCGCCTTTGCTGACACGTTTCAGGCCGGAGAGCACGACGTGAGTGCCGCTGGTCTGAAAGGCCTTGAGCAGACGGTCGGCGAGCCCTTTGGACGGCAGGCCGCATTCGGTCAAAGCGTCGAGCGCCGCCGACGAGATCCGCTGCTCGTAGCGCTGCCACAACACGTCCTCGAAGGCCTGGTCGACGCCGCAGCTGACGTCGGTCAGCGCGTCGATCGCCTGGTGCCACTCGGTCCCGAGGCTGCCCTCGCGCTCTCCGGCGCCCTCGAGGTAGCGCGGCGAGTCGGGGCGGCGCTCGGCGAGGAAAGGCCAGAGAATCGCGCGGCGGCGCTTGTAAGGCACCGGCGCCAAGAGCTCGATGCACGAGGTCTTGCTGCGCTTGTACTCCGGTTGCTTGGCGCTGTGGGTCAGGCACTGGACGACGATCGAGTCGAGGTTGGGCAAGTCGCCCAAGGTCTTCAACGGTCCGTACGCCGTGCCTTCTTTGGCGGTGCGCTCCAGCCAGGCCTGGATCGCCTCGGCCTTCGACACCCCGGTGAAGTACGTCATCTGATCGTTCGCCTCTTCGATGACGCGACGGTCGTCGTCCTGACGCAGCGCCTCGATCACCACCCGCTGGGTCGGTTGCAGGCGGCGGGACAGCGGCCGGAGCGCCACCAGGCAGCCGAGTCGGACCTTGGGGTCTTGGTGAGAGAGCACACAGCGCTCGAGCACGTGTCGGGGCGCGTCGTGGTTGAGCGCCAACGAGGTCAGCTCGCGCAGCGCCGCTTGCCGCTTGTCCTCGTCCTTGCCGAACAGAAGGCCGGCGTGCGCGGTCGAGGCCTCGGGGATGCGGACCTCGGCCCACTTCCACGGCAACGGCGGCAACTGGTCGTGGTCGGTCACCGCCGGTGGCGGCGCGTCGGGTTGGGCGCGCGCGATGGCGCCTTTCAGCGCCCCGACGAGCTTGGTCGCGGCGCTGCGGGTGGAGGCCTCGATGCGCTCGAGCATCGCGGCGCGCGGGATCTTGCCGATGACCACGGTCTCGGCGGCGCGCAGCGCCCCGATCGCAGCGGTCTTGCCGCCCTCGAAGCTGATGAGGATGGTATGGGTCTCGGCCTCGGGCACGAAGCGGCCGATGATGCGCAACAGGTATTCCGGCTGCAACGCGGCGAGCTCGTCGACCGGGACGCGGGTCAAGAGCAGGAGGCCGGAGCGCGTGATCTCGTCGAGCGCCGCCTCTTCGATGGCCTTGGCGACGTCGTCGCGCCAGATCGGCTGCCAGCTGGTCTCCTCCTCGTACGCCACGTAGCTGACGCCGAGCGCCGCGTGCGCCGCGGCTGGCGCGAGCACGGTGGCGAGCAGCAACGGTAACGCGAGCCCGGACGCTCTGATGGCAAGGCGCCGCATCGCGGTCGGGCTACTTCATGACCCGGCCGAGGAAGCCCGGCACGTCGTTGCAGCGGGACAACAGAATCATCGCCGCGATGACGTAGGGCTTGTGCGCCGCCTCCTGGTAGGTGCGGATGCGATAGCGCTCGAACACCGCCGCCGCGACCTCACCCGCCTTGCACGACACGCCGCTGATGTCGGCCGGCAGGCAGTGCATATACAGGGCGCTCGCGCCCTTGGTGCGCTGCATCAGGGTGTCGGTGCACTCCCAATTCTTGAAGCGGGCGTTGTTGTTCAGGCACTCCTTCTCGAGCAGGTCGAGCTTCTTGGCGTCGCCGCTCTGCAACAGGCGGGTGCGCTCCTCCATGATGGCGAACGGCGCCCAGCTCTTGGGGTAGACGATGTCGGCGTCGGCGAACGCCTCCTCCATCGAGTGGGTGGTCTTGAACTGTGCCCCGGAGTCGTGGGCGTGGCGGCGCGCGATCTCGAGGGTCTCGGGCAACAGGTCGTAGCCCTCGGGGTGCGCGAGGGTGACGTCGATGCCGAAGCGGGTCATCAGGGTGATGACGCCTTGGGGCACGGAGAGCGGCTTGCCGTAGGACGGCGAGTACGCCCAGCTCATCGCGAGCTTCTTGCCCTTGAGCTTGTCGAGGCCGCCGTAGGTAGCCACCAGGTGCAGCAGGTCGGCCATGCTCTGCGTCGGGTGGTCCAGGTCGCACTGGAGATTCACGAGCGCGGGGCGAAACGGCAGCACGCCCTCTTTGTGGCCTTCGTCCAAGGCGTTCGCGACGTCGACCATGTAGCGGTGGCCCTCGTGGATGAACATGTCGTCGCGGATGCCGATGGCGCGGGCCATGAACGAGATCATGTTGGCGGTCTCGCGCACCGTCTCGCCGTGCGCGATCTGGGTCTTGGTCTCGTCGAGCTCTTGCAGGTTGAGGCCGAGCAGGCTCGCGGCCGAGGCGTAGGCGAAGCGGGTGCGGGTCGACTTGTCGCGGAAGATGGAGATCGCGAGCCCGGAGTCGAAGTAGCGCGCCGATTTGCCCTGCTTGTAGGCGCGCTCCAACACCTGCGCCGCGGCCAGCACCGCCTTCAGGGTGATGACCCCGTGGTCCCAGGTGAGCAGGAAGTCCTTGCCGTAGAGCGAGGAGGCGCCTTCGCGCAGCGATTCGATGAGGGCGGTCGTAGAGGTGTTGTCGGCCACGGTAGACTCCCGGGTGAGGTTGATGCGACGATGACATTAGGATGACCCCGAGGCCCAGAGCAAGATGAGGTCACCGCGGTGAGACGGCGGGCAGCGACCAACACGTGGTTCGCCGTTGCCGCGATGCTCTTCGCCCCGAGCGCCGCCGCCCAGGCACCCGGGTTCGGGGGCGTCACCCTCAAGTCGAACTACTTCGAGCTCGTCAAGCGCGCCGGTGAGTTCGATCGTTCGGTCATTCATCCGGACGAGACCCCCGACGAGGACGATCGCGCCCAGCAGGACAGCCAGGCGGCGACCGGCATGGAGGTGATCGCCGGACCGCTCGCCGCCTTCTTCGCCGAGGTGATGGGACCGCGCTCGCCCTACCCGCTGCTCAAAGACTCGATCCTGTCGTACGCCTACCTGCGGCCGATGGACCAATGTCCGGACCAGGGGCGGATGTACATCATGTACGTCGGCGAGCTCTATTGGCCGTTTCCGGCGCCGTTGTTCGCCGACATGGTGCGCATCCGCGTGGTCTATCATCTCTCGCCGCCGGCGCGTGACCTCTTGACCGTGGCGCTCGGTCGCTTTGGCAAAGAGCACATCGAGACGCCGCCCGAGGACGCCAAGGAGATGCCGCGCCTCAAGGTGCAGGAGCTGCTCGAGAACCTCCAAGATCCGGAGCTCACCCTTATCCGCTGGCGCCGCGACCAGACCATCCGCGAGCTCAACCGCCGCACGCTCACCCCGGCCGAGGTCGGGGCGCTGCGCGAGATCGCGAGGGGCGAGGTCACCGCCGCCCGCGTCGCCGCGCTCCAGGTCTTGGGTCGGGGGGGGCTGGTGCGCGACGTGGCGTTCTACGCGTCGCTGCTCACCGACCCGGCGCCCGAGGTGCAGCAGGCGGCGTTCTGGGCGCTGTTGTTCATGGGTGACGCGGCAGGGCTCGCCAAGATCCGTGACCACGCCGGCCTCGCCGCCATCGTCGGCGCCCGGCTGCGCGAAACCAACCCGGCGCTGAACGACGAACAGCTCGCCGACGAAGTGACGGCCTTCGTCGCGACGCTCAGGGCCGTCACCCCACCGTGACGTGTGGTGTGCGCCGCGCGCTCAGGCGGCGGCGAGCGCCCGGGTGAGCCGAGTGGTGGCCTCTTCGATCAGCGGCTCCATCCCCGGCTTCTTGATGACGCTGAACATCGCCTCGGGCTTGATGATCGAGACGAAGCTGTCACCGGCCGCGGTCTCGGTGACGACGACGTTGCACGGCAACAACAAGCCGACGCCGGGCTCCATCGCCAGCGCCTGGTGGGCGATGCTCGGATTGCAGGCGCCCAAGATCACATAGGGCGCCACGTCGACGTCGAGCTTCTTCTTCAAGGTCGCCTTGACGTCGATCTCGGTCAGGATGCCGAAGCCCTCCTTCTGCAGCGCCGCGGTGATGCGCTCGCGCGCCGCGGCGAGCGCGGTCTTCTCGAGCTTGCGAGTGAAACCGTAGTTTACGTCGAGCATGATGTCCTCCCGGAATTGGTTCGCATCTGTGTACGCGTTAAGAGTCCGTGGCCCCCACACAAGGTGCAGACGAACTCGGACAACGGCAAGCCGAGCGCGGCGCCCGCTCAGGGCAGCAGGCGCTCGAGCCAGAACCAATGGCTCAGGTACTCCTTGAGCTTCGGGTGCCGGCGGCTGCGGGCGAAGGCGTCGCCGAGGCGCTTCAAGATCTCGCTCTCGGTCGGGTACGGGTGCACCGTGCGGCTCAAGTGGCGTAGCCCCAGGCCCGCGGTCATCGCCAAGGCGATCTCACCGATGATCTCGCCCGCGTGTCGGCCGACCACCGTGGCCCCGACGATGCTCCCGAGCCACCCGGGCACGTAATGAACCTGGGCGAAGCCGCGGGCGTGGCCGTCGATGACCGCCCGATCGATCTCGCCCAAAGGCACCCGCAAGGTCTCGACCGCCAGCCCGCGCTGCAGCGCCTCGGCCTCGTGCAGACCGACGTGTGCGATCTCGGGGTCGGTGTAGATCGCGTGCGGGATGATGAGCTTGCTGGCGCGCTTGCGACCGAAGAGCAGGGCGTTCGCCACCGCGAGTCGCGCCTGGGCCTCGGCGGCATGCACGAACCTGATGGGTGAGGCGACGTCGCCGGCGGCGAAGATCCGCCGGTTGCTGGTGCGCAGCAGATCATCCACCTGCACGCCGTCCCCCTGCCGCACGACCCCCGCCGCTTCGACGTTCAGCGACCCGAGGTCCGGCCGGCGACCGACGGCGACCAGGATCACGTCGCCTCTGGCCTCGTGGCCCTTGCCCTCGAAGTCGAAGAGCACGACCTTGTCGCCGCCCTGTGCTTCGACCCGCTTGATCTCGGCGCCGAGGAACATCTTGATGCCGTCGCTCTCGAACTGGGCCGAGAGGACCGCGGCCGACTCCAGGTCTTCTTGCGGCAACAGCCGGGGCTCCTGGCTGAGGATGCTGACCTCGCTGCCGAGACGCGCGAACGCCTGCGCCAGCTCGCAGCCGACCGGCCCGGCACCGAGCACCACGAGCCGCGCCGGCCTCTCGGTCAGCGTGAAGATGTTGTCGCTGGTGTGCAGCAAGACGTCGGCGTGCCCCGGCACCTCGAGCGGCGCCGGCCGCGCACCGGTGGCAATCAGCGCGTAGTTGAAATCCAGCCGGACGTCGCCGACCTGCATCGCGGTGCGGCTGACGAAGCGGGGATCGCCGAAGTAGAGGTCGACGCCCTGGTCGGTGAGGTGATCGGCCGAAGTCCTCAACGACATGCCGGCCCGCAAGCGCCGCATCCGCTCCATCGCGCCGCGGAAGTCGGTGAGGTTCGTGACCTCGGCCGCGAGCCCGACGCTCGGACAGCGACGCACGTCTTGGGCCCGGCGCGCCGCCGCCGTCAGGCTCTTGGACGGCACGGTGCCGGTCGCCAAGAGGTCGCCGCCGACGAAGTGGCGCTCGACGATCGCGACCTTGGCGCCCAGCGCCGCGGCGTGCGCCGCCGCCGCCAGCCCCGCGGCGCCGGCTCCCACCACCACCAGGTTGTAGCGGCCCGGCGCGCTGGCGTTCACCCAGTTCGGCGGGCGAGCATTGGCGACGAAGGCGCGGTTGTGGTGGTCGTCGGGCAACAACGTGGTCGCGAAGCCGGGCGCCTGCTTGTCCGGAAGCTCGGTGCGATCGTCGGCCAACAGCTCGGGTGTCAGTCCCCTCTCCTTATCCGCGTCGCCGCGGCGACGCAAACCGCGCCGCCCCGGGGAGCCGCCCCGGCGGCGCCTTCCTGCCACCGAACCCGTGTGATACTGAACGACCCGGCCATGAGCGAAGCACGCCTGGTGAAGTCCATTCAACGACTGGCCTCGGCGTTGGCGAAACAGGAGCGCCAGACCGCGGCCGGCTTCGGGGTCTCGGTGTCGCAGATGCGGCTGTTGTCGAGTCTGGAGACGACCCAGGCGCCGGCGCGGATCTCGGACCTCGCGACCGAGCAGGGCCTCGCGGTCAGCACGATGACCCGCAACCTCGCGCTCCTCGAAGAGAAGGGCTTCCTGCGCCGGGTGCCCGGCGCCGACGACAAGCGCACCGTGACCGTCGAGCTCTCCGAGAGCGGCCGAGCGCTGGCCGCCAAGCTCTCCGACACCAACATCGCCCGCTTCGCACAGGCGTTCCGCGGCTTCCACCCCACCGATCGGGTCGAGCGCGCGGTGGCGCTGGACCGGGTCGCCGCCGCCATCGAGAAGATCGACGACGAGCCCGAGGGCTCATGACCCCGGAGCGGATCGTAGTCACCGGCCTCGGCGTGGTCTCGGCGCTCGGCTCGGATCTCGAGCGCTTCTTCGCCGCCCTCCTCGACGGTCGTTGCGGCGCGAGCCCGGTGGCGCGCTTCACCGCCGAAGGTCTGCGGCAGAACACGGCGGCGGTCGTCGTCCGGCCCCCGGTGCTGGCCGAGCTCGAAGTCGAGGAGCGCGACTTGCCGTGGGCCGCGGCGATGGGCATCGTCGCCGCCCGGCACGCGATCGACGACGCCGGCTTGTCGGCGGCGCTGCCCGAGCGGACGCCGCTCGCCGCCGGCTGCAGCATCGGCGCGCCGGTGGCGATCGAGCGCGACGGGGTGGCTTGGAAGGACCTGGACCCCACCGATCCGCTGTCGCTCGGCCGCTACTCCCAAGGCACCATCGTCGCCGAGATCGCGGCGCGCTTGGGCCTTTGCGGACCGGTGTGCTGCCTCACCACCACCTGCGCCGCGGGCAACTACGCGATCGGCGCGGCGCTCGACAGCTTGCGCCACGGCGCGGCCGAGATCGCGCTCGCCGGCGGGGTCGAGGAGCTGTCGACGTTGCCGTACGCCGCGTTTCATCAGATCCGAGCGCTCTCCTCCCACTGCCGGCCCTTCGACGCCCGTCGCGACGGCATCCTCTTCGGCGAAGGCGCGGCGTTCCTGGTCCTCGAGACCGCGGCCCACGCGGCGCGGCGCGGCGCGAAGGTCTATGCCGAGGTCTTGGCGGTGGGCTACGCCAACGACGCCTACAACCTGGTCGCTCCCGATCCCGAAGGCCGCGGCGCCGCCCTCGCCATCGAGCGCGCCCTCACCGAGGCCGGCGTCAAGAGCCGCGAGGTGGACTACGTCAACGCCCACGGCACCGGCACGCCGTTGAACGACCCAGCCGAGAGCAAGGCGCTGGCGAGGGTGTTCGGTGCCGACGTCAGGAGCCTCCCGGTCAGCTCGACGAAGGGCGCCACCGGCCACACGATGGCGGCCGCGAGCGCCCTCGAGGCCGTGGTCACCGTGCTGGCGCTCGGCCGCGGTACGTTGCCGCCGACCGCGGGGCTCGAGCAACCGGATCCGAGCGTGACCTTCGACGCCCTGCGTGGCGCCCCCAGAGCCCGACCGGTCGCGGTCGCGCTGTCGAATGGCTTCGGCTTCGGCGGCAACAACGCCGTGCTCGCGGTCGCCCGACCCGGGCGCGCCGTTCCCCCGACCGTCACCCGCCACGTCTACGTCGGCGGCGGCGCGGCGCTCGTCGGCGACCTCTTGGGCCTCGACGCGGTGCTGGCACAGGCCGCCGCGAGGACGTCGCTGACCTCGCTCTCCGGTCTGGACCATTCTCGCGATGCAGCGATCTCCGTCCCCGCCCCACTCGGGGGCGGGGATTCAGGGGTGGGGGTGGGGAGCGCGGACGCCGCGGCCGCGCGGGAATCAGTTGAAGACGCAAGCGGGCTGGCGACGTTCGCGCCGGCGGCGCTCCTCGGCAAGAAGGGATTGCGCCACGTGGACCGCGGCGCGATCTTGCTCGCCGCGGCCCTGGAGCACGATCTCGCTCGTTGGCCGAGCTGCGCGCCCGACCGGGCCGGCGCGGTCATCGGCTCGGCGTACCCGGCCTACGGCTCGGTGATGGCCATCCTCAGGGACTGCCAGGCGGGCGGCGCGAGCCTGGTCAACCCGATGCTGGTGCCTTTTGCGACCGCGAACTGCGCGCCCTCCTGGTGGCTGATTCGCCGGGGGATCACCGGGTTCAACGGCAGCGTCGGGTCGGGGGAGTGCGCCGGGCTCGATGCGATCCTTTTCGCCGCGACCCAGGTAGCCGCCGCCCGCATCGACACCGCGGTCGCCGGCGGCGTCGAGGCCCACACCCCGGAGCTGTGGGCCGGCCGGCGCCGCCTCTACCCGTCACGACGGGCGCCGCTCGCGGAAGGGGCCGCGGTGGTCGTGCTCGGCGCCGAACGCGCCGCTGCGTGGGCGCGGGTCGCGGGCTGCGGCGCGGCGTTTCGCGCCCGGGACGGGGTCGCGGCGCAGAGCGACGCTGTCCGCTTGGCGCTCGCGGACGCCAGATGCGCCGCGGTTGATCTGACGGTGGCGGCGCAAATGGACCCCGGCGAACGTGATTCGAAAGTGATCGGCGCCGATATTCTCGGGGACACGCTCGCGGTCTCGGGCGCGCTCGCGACCTTGCTGGCCGCCGCTTGGCTGCGCACCCGGAAACAACCGGGTGCGTGTGCGCTGGTGACCGCGCGCTCCGCGCTCGGTTATGGGAGTGCCTTGGTGCTCGCCGCTGTGCCCGACGCCGGAGACGCGGTATAGAGGAGAGCCATGGCGAGCATGCACGACGAGCTCAGGGCGGTGATCGCCGAGATCGGCGAGATCGACGACCCGGCGCGCATCACCGACGACGCCGATTTGTACGCCGACCTCGGGATCGATTCGATGCAGGCGCTGGAGATCGTGCTGGAGATGGAGAAGCGCTTCGACCTTCAGGTGCCCGAGGACGCGCTGCGCGACATCCGCTCTCTCGCCGACGCGGTGCGGCTGGTCGAAAGGCTCGGATCGGCAAAGAAGGGGTGAGAGGTCTGCTGATGATGCGCGCGCGCCACCCGACCATGGTCGCCCTCTGCCTGCTGATCCTCCCGGCGACGGCGCGGGCCGGTGCCGGCGGACCCTGCCCGGCGGCGATGGATTTGCCGCAGCTGGTGATCGACCGGGTCGAGAATCCCGCGATCCCGACGATCGACAACTGGCAGGTCCTCTGGGACGGGGTGCCGCTCTCCGACGCCCAGGTCGCCGGGCTGGCGAAGGACGACCAGGCCATCGATCTGACCCGCGTCGAGATGGCGAGCCGCGGCACCTGGGTCTACATCGGCATGCTCTCGGCCGCGGTCGGCACCGCGATCTCCTGCGTCGGCTGGGTGCTGTTCGGCCAGAACACCGCCATCCCCGAGGCGGCGAGCCTGGCCGTGGCCCTCGGCGGGCTCGGGATCGGCGGTGCCGGCGTGATGCTGGTCACCGAGTCGATCCAGACGCCGCTCGAGCCGCACCTGGCGCCGACACCGACCCACCGGTTGTCGCGCGCCGATACCCGCCGCTTGGTGGCGAAGATCAACAGCCGGCTGCAGCGCGAGATCTGCGAGGCCGCGCACGCCGCCCTTCCGACGTCGCCCGACTTGCCGATCGACCGGGCTCCCCTCGGCGTCCCCGAACCGCAGATGCCTTAAGAGCTACGACCGCCGTCGGCGCCGCCGAGCGAGCGCCAGGGTCGCCGCGGCCGCGAGCCCGAGCGCGTCGGCAGCGCTCGTGCTCCGGCAGGCGCAGCCGGCCACGATCGCCGGCGGCACTGCGTCAGCGCCGGGCGCGGCACCCTCCCGCACCGTGACGGTGAAGGCTTTGGTCGTCTGCAGCGGCGTCAGCGGATCGCTGTCGCGCGCCACCAGGGTGATGTGGTGGGTACCGGCGCGGGTGAAGGTGTAGACGCCGTTTTGACCGGTGACCGTCTCGCTCGATTGGTTGTCGAGGCTCACGGTCCACGTATAGGTGACCGCCTGGCCGTCCGGATCGGCACAGGTGTCGCATGTCATCGATACCGGCAGCGGCACGGCGCCGCTCACCGGCGCGACCCGCGCCGCGTCGATGTTCGGCGCCCGATTGGTGGTCACGTCGATGGTGAGCTCCTTGGTCGCCGTCATCGCTGGAACACCGTCGTCGGTGACGGTGAGCACCGCGGTGTAGGACGCGATCGCAGCGCCGTAGGTGTGGTTCACGCTCCGCGTCGAGCCGTGCGGCGTGCCGTCACCGAAGTCCCAGTCGACGGTGAGCGTCTGTCCCACATCGGGGTCGCTGATGCCGTCGGCGTTGAACGTGACCGTTCCTCCGGGGGCCACGACCACCGGGTTGGCGAAGGCCATCGTCAGATCGGGCGCGTGGTTTTGCACCACCACCACCGTCGCGGTGCGGGTGGCGGGCAGACCCGACGCCCCGTCGGTGAGCGTCAACACCACGGTCTTGCTGCCGGCGGTGCTGTACTGATGCGTCGGATTGGTCGTCGTGCTGTGCGCGGTGCCGTCACCGAAGCTCCAGTCGTAGGTCGGGCTCGTGGTGTTGCTCACCGCCGCGGTGAAAGCGACGTCGACGTTGGGCGGCGTCGGGTTGGGCGTCGCGGTAATCGAGGCGATGACCGGCGGGTTGCCGATGTACACCACCACCTCGGCGACGTTGTTGCTCGCGTCACCCGCGGCGTCGGTGACCACGAGGGTAATCGAGTGCGCGGCGGCCTGGTCGAAGATGAACTCCCAGGAGCCGGTCCCGAAGGGCACCTCGTTGGCGGCGTCGGTGTTGCCGTCGAGGATGAAGGCGCAGCTGCCGCCCGCGAGGTCATCGCCGGCGTCGGTGCTCGCGGTGCAAGTGCAGGTGATGGTCTGCGGCGGGGTGCAGCTCCCCGGGGTCGCGCACGGCGCCGGGGTGCCGCACGAGAGCACCGCGGTCGGGAAGTGCTTGGCCACCGGCAGGGTGCAGGAGACCTCGGCAGACATGTCGCTCGCCAGGCCCGGTGGCACTGAGTTGCCGTCGACGGCCGTGACCGCGAAGAAGTAGGGCTGCGCCGGGGTGAGGGCCGCTTGGTCGAGGTCGGCGAAGTTGTACGGGCGCGCCCCGGTGGGATCGGTCACGTCGGTGGTGTGCGCATAGGTACCGGGCGTCGTGCCGTAGTGAACGGTGTAGGTGAACACGGTCTCGAGGTCGTCGTTGATGTCTCGATCGACCCTCGGCCAAGAGACCCGGACGACCGGCGCCTCCGGGGTGGAGGACGGCGCCACACCGCAGGCCGCGACCGGCGCGCGCGGCTTGACGGTGTCCGAGACGCAGGTCGCGTCGTAGAACGACACGCAACCGGAGTCGCCGGCGCTCGGCGCGTAGCCTCGCCGGTCCCAGGCGACGAGGCCCAGGACGTGGCTGGCGTAGAAGCCGGTGATATTCAGCGGCCCTTCAATGTTGCCCGCGGTCGGCACGTTGATGGCCTTGAAGCCCGGGCTCTCGCTCGTCCAGTAGACCTTGTTGACGACGTACGTCGACATCTCGGCGTCGGTGGTGCCACCGGCGCCCAGGACGATGGCGCGCGCCGCGGCGCACAGGATCTTGGTCTCGGTCGAGTAGCTGCCGCTCGCCAAACAGCCGTCGACGTCGGTCTCGTAGGTCGCATCGCCGGTGATGTAATGCGCCGCCTTCGCCCCCATCGCCACGTTGACGTTGGCGCTGCCGGCCAGCGCCGCCGCGGCGAGCTTGGCGCGCACGTCGCTCTGCACCGGGCTCGTCCACGCGCCCTGGCTCCGGCCGAGGTAGCCCAAGGCCAGCATGTCGAAGAGGCGCGGCTCCATCGGCTGGTCTTTGGTCGCGCCGCAGTTGGCGCCAATGACCGCGTCGGCGATTTGATCGCCGTTCAACCCGGTCTTGCGGACCGCCAGCTCGCCGATCGCCCACAGCTCCTCGGCATATCCCACGGTCAGGTAGCTGCCGTACTCCTCGGTGCAATTGGTGGGACTGCAGTAGCGCCGCGGCGAGGTCGAGAACAGGGTGTCGGTGCAGAAGATCCGCAGCATGTTGTCCACCGCGGTCGAGTCGACGGCGCCCGCGGTTCGCCAGTCTGCCGCCGCCGCGGCGCGCAAGTACATCGCCTGGCTCCCCGGGCCGTCGTAGCTGGTCGGCAGGTTGAACGTGCCACCCCCGGACGGAACGCCGCCGGTGCTCTTCTTGATCACGAACCCCGAGCCGCCGCCGCTCGCGGGCGGCGAGCCGGGGGTGCGGCTTTGATCGAGGTCGCCGTAGCGAGAGCTGGCGCCGTTTCCCCAGTTCTGGTCGTTCCCGAAGTTCTCGACGAAGAACGAGATGTTCTGGACGTCGAACGCGCCGGAGCCGCCGAGCGTCAGCGTGTACTTGAGCTTCTGGCCGGGCAGCAGATATCCGAAGCTGCCCACCTGAGTCAGCGCCGGCTTCTGGATGTTGGTGACCGTGGCGCCGCTCGCGGTCGCCGAGAGGTCGAACGCTTTGAGCGCGTAGCCCATGTTGTTCTGCACGTAGACGTCGAGGGTGCCGGGCAACGTCACGGTGTCGCTCGCCGGGCGCACCACCAGGTTGTAGCGCGAGATCCACAAGGAGTTGCACCAGTGGGCGCTCGCGCCGCCGGGGGTGAGCACGCCGGCGGCGACCAGAACGGTCGAGAGCAGACGCAACGTCGAGATTCGAACCATGGATCCCTCACATCCTCATGGGCCGCACGCGCCGAGCGCATGCCCGGTCTTCAACCCGCGGCGGCGTGTGCCACGCGCTTCAAAGTACAACCTCGTGAGTATAGTCTCCGACCGCGATGGCTCTCAAGGAAACGAGGGGTCCGTGACGCGTGCGTGGACCGGAGCGGTCCTGTTTGTCCTACTGGCACCCACATCGTGCTTGGAGCGCGCACCTTTTGCCAAGGAGGAGCTGAGCGCGAAGGACGAGGACGGCCTGACGTTGCTGCACCTCGCGGCGCAGGACGGCGCGACCTCGACCGTCGCGGCGCTCCTCGCGCAGGCGGCTCCCATCGAGGCACGGGACCGCTTCGACCGCACCCCGCTGCATTGGGCCGCGATCTCCGGGCACAAAGCCGCGGCGCGCCTGCTCGTCGACCGTGGCGCCAACCTCGAGGCCCGCGCCTACTACGACATGACGCCGCTCTTGGTCGCGGCGCTGGCCGGCGAGGCCGAGCTGGTCGAGCTCCTCCTCGGCCGCGGCGCCAACCTCGACGCCCGCAACATGTACGGGATGTCGGCGCTCCATGAGGCGAGCGATCCGGCTGTCGTCAAGCTGCTGCTCAAGGTCGGGCTCAAGCCCGGCGTCGTCGACAAGCGCGGCATGACGCCGCTGCACCTGGTGTACACCAAGGGCGTGGCGCAGGCGGTGCTCGACGCCGGCGCCGATCCCTTCGCGCCGGCCCACAACGGCATCCAGCCGGTGCAAATGGCCGCGGCCGCGGACGCCGAGAAGCCGGCCGTCGTCGTCTATCCCCAGGCGCCGTTCATCAGGCTCGCCGGGCCGAGCGCCACCTTCGTGGTGGCGGTGCGCAACGTGACCCCACACCCCGTCGACGCGTTGCGGCTCGAGGCCGAGACCGACTTCGCCACGGTGACGGTCGCGCCGGCGCCACCGGTCGTGCTGAATCCGGCCGAGCTCGTCGACTACGTCCTGACCTTGGCGCGCGACCCGGCGCAGAGCGGTGACGCCGGCGTCGCGACGCTGCGCTTGACGCGCGGCGGCGGCACGGTGGTCTCGCACCTCGAGCTGCCGATCGACGCCCGCCGCGGGGTGACGCCGGAAGATCAGGGCAAGATCAAAGTCGCCACCGTCAGCCTGCGCGCGCCACCCGCCGCGATCCAATACCTGGCCTACCTCGCCGCGCCGCTCGTCATCATCGCGCTGTGGGCGATCACGCGCCTGCGGCGGCGGAAGACGCCGTAGGCGGCCCGCGGCGGCGGTGGCGCCAGGTGAGAAGCAGCGCCACCAGAGTGACGAGCGACAGCGAGATCGGGAACGACAGCCAGAACGCGAGGTTCGAGCGCTCGAAATGGCCGCGCCCGTCGAGCAGCTCGGCGAGCGGCAACGCGTAGAGCTTGCCGTCGTAGGAGCCGACGTAGCTCATCCCGACGCCGTTGAGCACCGCGGCGACCGGCGACGACCAGTTGCTGTTCTCGAGGCCGACCGTGTCCCACAGCGGCCGGCCGGTGTAGCGCTTGCCGAGGATGGCGCCGTCTTTGGCGTCGACGGCGTAGAGGTGGTGGTCCCACGACGACGTCAGCACCACCGGCCCCCGCTCCGTGGCCGCCACCGCCGGCGACGCGTGGATGCCGCCGCGGGTGAAGGTGCGCCACACCAGCGAGCCGTCGAGGACGTCGAGCGCGTAGAGGCTGCGATCGTAGGAGCCCAGCACCACGAGATCGCGCTCGCGGACCCGGAGCACGGCGGGCGAGCCCGTGACCCAGTCACCCACCTGATAGCGCCAAGCCTCGGCGCCGGTCGCGGCGTCCAGACAGCGCACCAGCCCGGCCTTGGAGGCGGTCAGCAAGCGAAGCGGGCGCATCGCGGTCGCGGCCGCCGGCGCGCTGCGGATGGCGTCGAGCTCGGTGCGCCGCCAGAGGACCTCGCCGTGATCGGCGTCGAGCGCCGCGAGACTGCCGTCGGTCGAGCCGAGATACAACGTGCCGCCCCGGCCTCCATGGCCGCCCGCGACGAAGATCGGCGCCGTCAGCTCGTTGTCGCCGAGCAACCGCTTCCAGAGCACCGCGCCGCTCTCGGCGTCGAGCGCGGTGACCCCGCCTTCTTGTTGATTGCCGGCGAGCGAGCGATCCCACACCCAGTGGCCGAAGAAGACCGCGGCCCGGCCACGAGCGGTGCCGACCGCAGGTGCGGAGAGCCGGGCGCCGCCCAAGGTCGGGCGAAAGTCGGCGACCGCGTAGATCCACAAACGCCGGCCCGAGGCCGCGTCGAGCGCGTACAACATCCGATCGCTCGACGCCGCAAACGCCACCAGCCCCGCCGGGCCATTCCAGAGCACCGGGGCCGAGTAGACCCCGTCACCGGTGGTGTAGCTCCACAACCGCTCGCCGCTCGCGGCGTCCACGGCGTAGACGTTGTGATCGTAGGAGCCGGCGACGAGCACCGCGCGGCCGCCGGCGACCCCGAGCGCCGGCGACGACCACACCGTCATGCCGGGCTCGAAGCCAAAGACCCTGCCGCCGCCGTCGAAGGTCCAGGCACGGGCCGCCGGGCTCGCGCCGGCGACGAGCACCGCCGAAGCCTGATTGGCGGGGTTGGCGCGAAACATCGGCCAGTCGCCGCCGGCCCGCGCGGTCACCGGGAGCAGGGTGACGAGCGCCAGCGTCAAGCCGCACGCCGCGCGCCTCACTTTGCGCGCCTCGCGCGCCGCTCGGCATCGGCGGACGCGGCCGTCGGCCCGGGCAGGACGGGCAAACCTTTGGTCGGTGGCCGTTGCCAGACGTCGACCAGGGTCAAGGCGCCGGTCTTGCAGCCGTCGATGCAGGCGTAGCAGAGCTGACAGTGCTCGTGGCGGACGCCGTCGGCCGTGACCGCGTCGACGTCGCAGACCCCGAGGCAGTCGTGGCAGCCCGAGCACCGGTCGTGCGCCTTGGCGATCTTCACCCGCGACAGGCGGTGCAGCACGCTCATGACGTAGCCCCACGGGCACAGATAGCGGCACCAGGAGCGCGCCACGACCATCGAGGCCAGGAGGATCACCAAGGTCGAGGTCTGCGACGCCGGGTCGTTGCGGGCGGTGAACGCGAAGTGCATCGGCGAGGTGATGTTGACGTGCGACACCGCGGTCACCAAGATCGCGAGCACCGAGAACAGCCGCAGGGTGCGGATCGGCAGGTCATCGACGACCCCGAGAACGACCAGGTAGCACAACAGCAACAGCGCCGCCGCCCAGTGCAGGCTGGAGTCCTCGATGAACATCTCCTTGCTCAGGCTCGCGTGGACGGTGATCGCGATGAAGGCGGCGAGGAAGACCCCGAGCAGCGCCAGCGACAAGCGACCCGAGGCCGCCCGTTTGGGCAGGACCCGCCGCCGCGCCCAGCCGGCGGCTTCTTGGATCGTGCCGGTGGGACAGATCCAACTGCAGAACACCGGCCCCATCAGCAGGGTCACGGCGATGACGGTGGCCGGCAACGCCAGCCAATAGAACGACTCGGAGTACACCGTGCCGAGCAGCGTCATGCCGTAGAGGCCGTTGCGGATCATGCCGAACACGCCGAGGCAGGAGTAGACGAAGTAGTAGAACACCAGGAACGACGCCACCTGGACCGCGTGGCGGATGAGCTGGCGGCGGCGCTCGACGTTGGCGATCAGCACCACCGCCAGGAACAAGAACAAGATCGACGCCATCTCGATGCTGGTCTCGTCCAGCGAGATGAACGGCGAGTCGAAGATCTTGGAGAACGGCAGGCGCTCCGGCTGCATGCCCGCAAGGGTGCCACGAACGCCGCGGCTGTTCGAGCCTCGAGATGCCCCCGCATCCCGCGGCCAATCAGGCGCCGGCGGGGTGGTCGCAGCTGCCGGGGGTGGTGAGACAAGATCGCTGGCAGCGCGGCGCGCCGGCCGCCGCGTCCAACCCCAAGAACAGGGCCACGAACGAACAACGGGGCGCGGCCTGCACCGCGTCGGCGGCGCCCGCCTGGACGATGCGGCCGTTCTGCAAGATCGCGAGGTGCGAGCCGAGCGCGAAGGCCTCGTCGCGGCTGTGGGTGACGTGCAGCGTCGTCAGCCCGAAGGTGCGGTGCACCCGCTTGAGCTCCTCTTGCAGCTCGAGGCGGGCGTTGTGGTCGATGGGTCCGAGAGGCTCGTCGAGGAGCAACAGCTGCGGACGACCGGCGAGGGCTCGGCCGATGGCGACTTTCTGCGCCTCGCCGCCCGACAACGTCGCGACCGGGCGGTGCAACAACGCGCCGATGCCGAGGGCGCTCACGATCTCGTCGGTCCGCCGTCGCCTCTCGGCCGCGGTCACGCCTCGTACCGTCAGCGCGTAAGCCAGGTTGTCGGTCACGCTGAGGTGGGGGAAGAGCGCCGACTGTTGGAAGACCAGGCCGACGCGGCGTTCTTCAGGCGGGGTCGAGGTCACGTCGCGGTCGTCGACGCAGAGCACGCCGGCGTCGGGCTTGAAGACGCCGGCCAGGAGGTGCAGGAGCATCGACTTGCCGGCGCCGCTCGGGCCGAGCAGCACCCAATAGTCGCCGCGCCCGATCTCCAGGCTCAACGGTCCGAGCGCGAAGGCGCCGAAGCGCCGCTCGAGGGCCCGAATGGAGATCATCGCGGCCTGCCGCGCGCCGCGCCCTGGAGAGCGGTGGGCAAGAGCGTCTGGCCGAGCTGCAGCACAATGAAGATCCACAAACAGATGATGAGCAGCAAGGTCGCGATCGGGCGGCTCTCGGCGGCGCCGGCACGCAAGAACTCGGTGTGCACCAGGACCGGGGCGGTCAAAGGCGCGCTCGCGAACAGCACCACGGCGCCGAACTCGCTGATGGCGCGCGACCACGCCAGGATGCCGCCCACCGCGACGCCCCGCGACGCCAGCGGCAACGTGATGCGCCAGAAGGTCACCGCCGGCGACGCCCCGAGCGTCCGCGACGCCATCTCCAGGGTCTCGGGCACCGCGGCGAACGCGGTGAGCGCCGTCTTGATGAGGAAGGGCGACGCCACGAAGACCTGGGCGAGGACGATGCCCACGAAGCGGCCGGCGATCTGAACCCCGAAGGCATCATTCAGAGCCGCACCGAGCGGACTCGCCGGGCCCAACAGCACCAGCAGCGCGATGCCGGCGACCGACTGCGGCACGAGGATGGGCACGTCGATGAGCGACTCGACGAGGCGCTTGCCGGGAAACTCGAGGCGCGACAGGGCGTAGGCGAGCGGAATGCCCCAGAGGGCGACGAAGAGGGTCGCGACCGTCGACGACGCGACCGACAGCCACACCGCCTCCTGGACGTCGGGGCGCGCCAACGTGTGCCCCAGGGTCTGGAGCGAGTCCTGAATGCCGAGGTGAAACAACGGCAGCAGCACCGCCGCGAACATCACCAGGCCGAGGGTGAGGCAGAGGCGCGCGAAGCGACTGGCGTCGCGGACCCGCCAGACGACGAGGTAGATCAGGACGAGCGGCACGAAGGTCTCGAGCGCGTAGGGTTGCAGCACCACGAAGCTGAGCACGAAGATCGCGAAGCAGCCGAGCAAGAACGGCGAGCGAAAGACGCTGGCGTAGAGAATGATCAGGAGGATGAAGAGCGGCTTCTTGTCGAGGAGCACCATCAGCAACAGGAAGAGCACCAGATAGCCGACCGCGAACATGGCGAGCCCGGCCGGCCTGCGCTCGACCTTCACCAGGAGCGCGGCGTAGACGACGTAGAGATTGGTCGCGAACAACACGAAGCTCCACGCCGGACTGAGCGTCGCCCCGGGCATCGCGGCGAGACCGAGATGTACCGCGCCCAGACAGAGCACGACGAGGGCCGCCTTGGTGAGCGACAGCTTCATGGGGCTCCGGGCGGACGCGCGAGAGGCTGCAGCGCGACCGGCAACGACGCCCATTCGGCACACAGGGCCGGCGTCACCGGCCTGAAGCCGACGCGCTCGAGGATACGGCCGCCGGCGTCACCGAGCAGGAAGGCAACGAATTGAACCGCGGCGTCGCGGTGCGGCGCCTTGCGGGGCACGGCCAGGCCGTACCAGACCGCAGCGCCGCGCATCACGACCGGCGGCGCGCCGTGTTTGAGCACGACCGGGACGCTGGCGGCGCGGTAGTCGGCGTCGCGCGCCGGGGTGCCGAGGTTGATGCTGTCGGGCAGCGCGGTGAGCTTCAGGCGATGGTCTTCCGCGGTCGAACGGTAGAAGAATGCATAGTCGATGGCCCGGGCCGACAACAGCGCCAAGAGCTCGGCCTCGTCCGGCGCGGTGTGCTCCGCAGCCACCCGGCGTGACAACGCCGCCGCCAGCCCCGGCGTCTGGTAGAGCGTGGCCGCGAGCTGCAGCACGAAGAGGGTGCGGTAGCCGAGCGGACTGGTCGCGGCGCTCGCGATCCCGAAGCGGACGTCACTGCGCGCCAACACCGCCGGCCAGTTGGCGGTCGTCACCTCCTCGGTGTAGCGACTGTGCGCCGCGTGCGCCAACACCACCTCGTTGGTCGCGAAGCGCAGGGTCCAGTCGACGACCTCGGGCCGCAGCATCTTGTCGATGACGTCGGCGTCGGCGAGCGCCACCACGTCCGCCTCGAGGTTGAGCTCGGTGAGCTTGCGGGCCGCGACCTGCGAGCCGCTGACCTCGAAGCGCAGCCGGGTCTCCGGGTGTTGCTTCATGAAGGCGGCGCCGACGTCGTCGAGGGCGCGCGACAACGACGGGGCGTGGAAGACGATGATCTCTTGCTTGGCGGCGCAGGTGGTGGCGGCGGTGGCGGCGGACAACGCCAACCCCAAGGCAGCGCCCCGAAACACGACGGCCGTCGTCCCGATTCTCAAGGCCAGCAGAGCGAGGTGCTATGGTGCATGCCAGGCTTGGGTGGCGGTGCAGTAAGTAACGTTGGGGACGCCGTCGTAGTTGGTCAAGGTCGGAACGCGACTGCCGATGTAGGCGTAGCCGACGATCGGGCGCGTGGCACTGTTCGTGGTGCAGTTCGCCGGTCCGCAATAGTTCGAGATGCTCCCGGTACTGGTGACGGCGGCCTTGTAACAAAGGTCTACGTTGTTGCAGAGACACTGGACCGCCAACGAAATCACCCCAGCCGTGACCTCGAAGTACCCGATGCAGACGCTGTTGACGGGGTGGGCGGTGGAATAGGCGTTGCATTGCGGCCTCGCGATGGCGCCGTTCCACAGACAGGTGTTCGCCAGGCAGAGACCGTCCATGCACTCCGGTCCCGAGGTGCAGTACTCGAGCCGGGACTTGCGACACTCGCCGGCGGCGTAACACTCGGTGCCCGCGTCCGGGCACTCCGCGTCCCGAGCCGCGTCGAAGACGCAGTTGAATTCCGTCGTGGGGTTCGCGGCGCTCGCGGTGCAGGTGGTGCACCTGGTGCCGTCGCAGGCCGACTCGACCGCCTGGCAGCTGAACGCCTTGTCGGCGCCGACGCAGGTGTCGCAGTTGCCCGTGCACCGGGCCGCCACCGCCTCGCAGTTGCCGGAGGCGGCGCAGACGTCGCAGTTGCCGCCGCATTCAGTGTCCACCAGCACGCAGGTCCCCGCGTTGCCGGCGACGTCACAGCGATTACAGTTGCCAACACAGGCGTCATTGCAGCAGCGGTGGTCCGCGCACTCGCCGGTCGCGCACTCGTCGCCGGTGTCGCAGTAGTGACCACGGATGAACTCGCAGCCGATCGCGTTCGGTCCTTGCGCCGTGCACTCGCCGTCATCGGGCTGGGCCACGGTGCACGACCGGCCAAGGTAGGCCTCGGTGTCGTTGCTGCAGACGCCGCCGACCACGCACGAATCCAGGGTGCACTCGTTGCCGTCGTTGCACTGGCTGGCGTCCGCGCACTCGGCGCACGTGCCGACGTGGTCGCAATGCCCGCTCCAGGTCTCGGCCGGCTGCTGCACCCCGTCACCGTCGTCCTCGTCGGTGAAGGGGCACGGGGGAGACGGAGCGCCGCTCGTGGTCGGCCACGCCGGGGCGTAGCTGCAGACGCCGCCGGCCGTGCACGAATCCAGCGTACACACATTGCCGTCGTTGCACTGGCTGGCGTCCGTGCAGTCGGCGCACGTGCCGGTGTGGTCGCAATGCCCGCTCCAGGTCTCGGCCGGCTGCTGCACCCCGTCACCGTCGTCCTCGCCGGCGAAGGGACATGGGGGTGCCGGATCGCCGCTCGCGGCCGGCCACGCCGGGGCGTACTCGCAGCACGACAGGCCCTGGCATCCGGGCCGGTTGGCGTCGCAGGTCCCCGCCAACTCGGCGCACGGGTTCACCGGTTGCGGCTGAACGCAGGAGAGCGGCAGGTAGTGGCACGCGGCCCCCTCGCACCACGCGCCGACCTCGATCTCGCACACACCCGGGGTGGCGCACTCGACGTCCGCGCTGCACACACCGGCGACCGGCGTACACGCCCGATCGATGCACAGCTCGTCCGGCGCGCAGTCGTCCTCGTCGCGGCAAACGAGGACGCAGCCTCTGCCGTCGACGAAGACCGAGCCCGCGTCGCATGCCGCGCTTCGCACGCCGCCCCCCCCGGCACAACCGGCGACGAGCATCGCCAGCGCGAGACCGGCCCTCCTGCTGTGTTCCATGAGGTCTCTCCTTGGAGTGACTGCCCCCCCCGGGGTGTCGTGAACCGATCTGCCGTAGTATGCCAGGAGAACCCCAGCGTCGCCAGAATCGCTCGGGCCCCGCGACGCCGCTCTGGACAGGCACGGTTACCATGCACAAGCTCACTGTGTAACGGCACCACTCTTCTCGGTGCAGGTGTGACGCCTGCCGGGGGAAGTCGCTAACCTCCGTGGTCTATGGAGGGGAGGATGGGAATGCGCGGAATCGGAATGCTCGCAAGGCCTCACGGCAGGCAGATCTGCATGGGCGTTACCGGAATCGTGGGCATAGCCGTAGCCCTTGCGGGATGCGAGGCCGGCATCCGCGGCGACGGAGAGCCGGAGGACACGACCACGACCGTGAGCTACGACGCGATCAATCGCGAGTGGAACCAGTCGATCGAGCGGTCCCAAGCGCAGACCGGCAGTCCGAGTAACACCATCGTCGTGCAGCTCAACGAGCGCGAGCCGGTGCGAGAGATCATCCTGAGCGAGGTGCTGCTCGTCGATAGCCCTTCGGAGCCGACCCTGGAGATTCACGGCCAAGACGACCTGACGACCGGTAGCTCCGGCCGCGTGATCATCTGCGAGCTGAAGTTGCGCAAGGTAGACGCCGAAGAGCTCCGGGTCGCGAATACGAAGATTACCCAGCTCGCCGCGCTCAACGTCGCGCTCGACGAGCAGGAGATTCAGGTCGACCCGGTGAACGTCGTCCGTTGCGGTCGTGGAGGCGTCGCCGTGGTCGCGCTCGGCGGGCTAGATACGGAGGACGATATCGGTATCCTCGACACCAGAGACTCCGCGTTGCTGGTGCTCACCGCCGGCGGCAACGCCGGGTTCCGGGCCAACCGTATCCGGATCCTCGGGCCGCCCGGCAAGGATGGCTTCGTCGAGAAGGTCCTGATCGAGCGCACGAGCGTCTTCGGCCAATTCGAGATCAACCAGGCTGCCGTGAAGAGGCTGGTGCTGGAAACGGTGACTATCGACCGCGATCCGATCTAGGCCGGGCCGCAGGGGACGCACCGGGAATGCAGCGTGGTCGGACAGGAGCGCCGCTCCCTCGCGGTGGCCCGGGAGACGCGGCTGGATGTCTGGCCGGCGTGATGCTTCTCGCCGCCTGTGGAGCCGAGGGAGACCATCGGGATGGCGCGAAGCTCTGGGGGGAGGACAGGGGGGGGCTCGAGACCGGCAGAGCCGCACAGGTCGGGGGCTCGAGCCAGACCATCACGGTGCGCCTGGGCCCGAACGAGCCGCTCGACTCGGTGACTCTGCGGGACACGCTTCTCTTCGCCACGCCCACGGGGCCCACCCTCGAGATCGCCGGTGAAACCGACGCCGCGACCGGCGTCGTCGGGCGCGTGGTCATCTGCCGCCTGACATTGAAAGACGTCGATGCCGCCGAGCTTCTGGCCGCCAACGTCGTGGTCCAAACCCTCACAGCGATCGACGTGAGCCTCGAGGACGATCCCGGCATCGTCGTGGACCCTGGCACCGTGGTTCGCTGCGGTCGGGGCGGCGTCGCGACCCTGAGCGTCGGGACGGCGAGCGACGTCGCGCCGGAGTCTCTTGGCCTGACTGGCGCGCGCGCCAACCGCATTCGCCTGCTCGGGCCCCCGGGCGGCGAAGGGTTCGTCGAGAGCGTCGTCGTCGAGCGGTCGAGCGTCTTCGGGCGCATCGAGCTCAGAAACGTGCAAGTGCAGGACGTGCAGCTCGAGAGCGTCACGGTGGTACGCTGACGGAGCCTCGACCCCTCACCAGGTCACGCCCCGGGCCCACTCGGCGAGGCGGGTGGCCTCGAAACCGAGCTCGCGGCGCATGAAGGTCAGATCGGCGTCATAGCCCACCCGATCGAACCACTCGAGCATGGCCGCGAAGTCAGGGTTTGCCTGGCGTATCTCGGCCGGGGCGGTCGGAGCGAAGCGAATCGCCTTCCCGAGGGCGCGGCTCAGGGTGGCCGCAGCTTCCGGCATGGTGCAGGCGTCCCCGGCGAGCGCGAGCTCCCGCCGATTGAAGCGGCTGTGCTCCTCGAAGGCGCGTCCGCCGACGCGGCCGATGTCGCCGACCGCGATCATTTGCAGTCGGGTGTCGGGCCTTACGCCGAGCGTCAGCTGTCCGTCCGCGAGCGCCGGCTTGAACCAGGGTGAGCAGAAGTTCTCCATGAAGAACACCGGGCGAAGGATGGTGTAGGACGGGAAGTCGAGCTTTCGCACCTCTTCCTCGATGCGCCACTTGTTCTCGAAGTGCGGGATGCTCGTGGCTCGGTTGGCGGAGCACACCGAGCTGTAGACAAAGTGCTTGACGCCCCGCTCGCGAGCGACCCGCGCCAGACGCTTGCCCTGCTCCTCTTCGCGCTCGACGCCTGCCTCCCAGGTGTTCTGCACCGCGAAGACTCCCCACGCGCCCTCGAGCGCGCGGGCGAGCGAGGTCGCGTCATCCAGATCCCCGACCGTGACGCCGGCGCCGAGCTTGGAGAGCGCTTTGGCGCGCTCGCTGTCGGCGTGGCGCACGAGCGTCTTTACCTTGAAGCCGAGGTCGATGAGCGCGTTCGCCACCGCGCCGCCCTGGCGACCTGTCGCCCCGGTCACGAGCACAATCTTGTCGGTCATGGTTCACCTCCCGGACTAGGGGAAGGTGCGTGCTCTCTTTGCGAAGTCAACGTCGATGCGCCTCAAGGAGCCCCTCCGGGCGCTGCGTGGGCGCGGGCGCCGCCGGCGCGCGGCGCAGGCGCTCTGCCACCTCGGGATAGAGCTTCGTCACGCACTCGGGGCACAGGCCGTGGGTGAACTGGGTGCCGGTTCGCTCGGCGATGTAGGTCTCGACCGGGGACCAGGCGTGCTGGTCCTGCGGGTCCTCGCCGGCCTTGCGGATCTTCTTGCAGCTCGCGCAGATCGGCAAGAGATCCTCGAGAGTCCGCACCCGAGCGAGCGAGACGTCGAGCGCCGCCACGAAGCGCGTGAGCTTGGTGCCGAGCACCGCGAGGAGAGCCGCGATGATCGCGAAGAACAGGCCGTGGAGGTAGAGGATGCGGTTCTGGGTGCCGCTCCTCAGGTCCGCGAACGGCGCGTAGGTGAAGGCCACGCTCAGCCCGCCGCGCACATCGCCGAGCTGGTAACCCTGGGTCTCGTGGCAGCTCAGGCAATCGGCCTCGGTGAGCAGCGGCGCGACGTAGCGGAAGGTCGGGCCGTCCCGGTCCGGGATGACGGTGTAGATCTCCTGGTCGACCCCGGCAGAGAACCGGGCCAACGCCGACTCCTCCCAGCGATCGGACTCGTTGCCCGGCCGCAAGGGGTTGGTGCTGTGCATGCGCATGCGGACGCCATTGCGGCTGTTCAAGACCTCGGAGACGAGGCGCGTCATGTAGGCGGGGTTGACCTTGGTGAGCTGCATGCCGTCTTGGGTCACGACGTCGCGCAGCCGATCCTCGAGGTAGGGGTTGGGCTGGATCTTGTCGGAGACCAGCACGTAGACGCCGTCGTGCAGGGCGTTCCAGTCGCGCATGGCCGCCACGGTCTCTGAGACCGAGCGCGCGAAGGCGGCGGCGAGCTCTCGGTAGCGGGTCTCGTTGTCCTCGAGGTTGAGGTACAGGGAGCCCGCGGTGGCGAGCACCAGCGCGCCCCAGAAGGCCCCGAGGACCCGCCGGGTTTGCGTCGCCGCACTCGTTCGCGAGCGCTTGGTCATGGGTCCCGGACCCTCGTGAGCCAACCCCGGGGCTCGAGCTCGGCACAGGCGAGGTGAGAGGCACGCCGGGCGCCCCTGGTGAAGGCGCGGCGACAGGCGGGCCCAGTGTAGCACCGTGGCGCGATTTCGCAACCACGCCTGGGGGCGTCCATTCGTACGACGGAAACGCGACGGCCGACGCGGATGCGGTCGTGCGCGCTCGCGGAGCCTACCTCCGTCGCCGCCTGGGCAGCGCCCACCCGACCACCGCCAGCACGACGAACGCCAAGCTCGGCGAGCGACCGTCGACGCTGCAGGAACAGCCGTTGCCCCGGGCGATGCCCGCGCCTCGCGGCGGACCGCAGAGATCGCCGACGCCGTCGCCGTCTGCGTCCGCCTGATCGTAGTTGGCGGCAAGCGAACAGTTGTCGATCGCGTCGGCGATGGTGTCGTGATCCGAGTCCTGGCAGGCGTCGCCGATGCCGTCGGCGGTGCCGTCCGCTTGGCTCGGGTTGGCCACCAGCGGGCAGTTGTCGGCCGCGTCGCCGACACCGTCACCGTCGTCGTCGTCCTGGCACGCGTCCCCGATGCCGTCGCCATCGGCGTCGGTCGAGTCGCGGTTGGCGACGAGCAGGCAGTTGTCGACGCCGTCCATCACGCCGTCGCCGTCCGCGTCTTGGTCTCGGAAGTTCGGCAGGCCGTCGCCGTCAGTGTCGATGGGCGGCGTGTTCAGGTCCGCGTCGCCGGCCTCGTCGCGATCCGAGATACCATCCCCGTCGGAATCCACGTCGACGAAGTCCAGGACTCCGTCGAGGTCGCGGTCCTCGGGCCCGTTGCCCGATGCCGCGTTGCCGGACTCATCAGCATCCCGAATGTCGTCGCCGTCGCTGTCGACGTCGAGGTGGTTGGGGACGCCGTCACCGTCGACGTCGGTGAATCCTTCGACGGCGTCCGGGATCCCATCGCCGTCCGAGTCGAAGGCGAGGTCATCGTCAGCGCTGTCGTTCGGATCGGTCTCGCCCGCGTCCACGGCGCCGTCGGCGTCGGCGTCCTCGACGCCGTCGGTCACGCCGCCGCTGTCGGAATCCGGACGCAGTGGGTCGGTTGTCGTCAGCGGATCCGCATCGGGCACGAAGTTGCCGGCGGCCGTGTTCGTGCCCGGCAGGGCGGTGGTCACGCCCATCTCGGTGCCATCCAAGACGCCATCGCCGTCACTGTCGGAATCGAGAGCGTTGATGAGCCCGTCGCCATCCGTGTCCCGTCGCCAATCGGGCTCGAGCCCGTCCAGGGAGCCGTCGTCGTCACTGTCGGTGTCGGTCGGATCGGTGCCGAAGGCCGACTCCTCGTTGTCGGTGAGCCCGTCGCCGTCACTGTCCACGGGCGCAACCGTGTCGTCGCCGGCAGCGCTGGGATCGGTCTCCCCGGCGTCGACCCGGCCGTTCTTGTTGGCGTCCTCGACGCCGTCGGCCAGGCCGCCGCCGTCGCTGTCGGCGCGCAGCATGTAGGTCGTGGTGGAGCTGTCAGCGTCGGCGACGAAGCACCCCGCCGCGGCGTTTGTTCCCCCGCTCGCCTGCGTCACGCCCGACTCCGTCCCGTCGAATACCGAGTCGCCGTCGCTGTCGCAGTCGAGGGCGTTGATGAGGCCGTCGCCGTCGGGGTCCATGCTGTAGCTGGGCTCGGCGCCGTCGAGGATGCCGTCATCATCCGAATCCGCGTCGAACGGATCGCTGCCGATGAGCCGCTCCTCGAGGTCGCCGATGCCGTCGCCGTCCGTGTCCGTGGGCAACGCGTCATCGCCGCCATTGTTGGGGCTCGTCTCGCCGGCGTCGACTTTGCCGTCCTTGTCGAGGTCCTCGTCGCCGTCACTGACGCCACCGCCGTCGGTGTCGCGAGCGAGCGGATCCGTGGTGCTCGTGGCATCCGCATCGGGGATGCAGGTGCGCGCCAGGAGGTTGGTGTCGACGTGCGGCACCGTGACGCCGAGCTCCGTGCCGTCGAACAGGCCGTCCCCGTCGCTGTCCGGGTCGAGGGCATTGACGAACCCGTCGCCGTCGGTGTCGAGGCTCGGACTCGGCTCGTCGGCGTCGACCACACCATCGTCGTCGCTGTCGGCGTCTCGGGGATTCGTTCCGAGCGCGGCTTCGGCGGCATCCGCCAGGCCGTCGTCGTCGTCGTCGGCGTCCTCGCCGCCGTCGCGGCAGCCGTCGCGCTCGTGGTCCGTGGCCGAGGATGACACCCAGCCGAGGTCACCGCGCGGGCAGTCGTCACTGGTGTCGGCGACGCCGTCGCTGTCGTCGTCGGTGTCCTCGCCGGCGTCACGGCAGCCGTCGATGTCGTAATCGGTCGCCGTCGCTGATGTCCAGTTGAGGTCGGCACGCGGGCAGTCGTCACTGGTGTCGGCGACGCCGTCGTTGTCGTCGTCGGTGTCTTCGTAGTCGTCCTGACACCCATCCACGTCATAGTCCGTGAAGCCGGTGGCGGTCCAATCGAGATCGCCCTGCGCGCAGAGGTCACTGGCGTCGGCCACGGCGTCGTTGTCGTCGTCGGCGTCCTCGCCGGCGTCGCGGCAGCCGTCGCCGTCGTGGTCGGTGCCGGCGGCAGCGGTCCAGCCGAGATCGCCCAGCGCACAAAGGTCGAGCAGGTCCAGCACGCCGTCGTTGTCGTCGTCGGTGTCCTCGCCGGCGTCACGACAGCCGTCGCTGTCGTAGTCGGTGCTCGACGACGAGGTCCAACCGAGGTCGCCCACCGGGCAAAGGTCGTCGTCGTCGTCGGCGGCGCCGTCATTGTCGTCGTCGGCGTCCTCGGTGGCGTCACGACAGCCGTCGCCGTCGTGGTCGGTGCCGGCGGCAGAGCTCCAGCCCAGGTCGCCCAGCGGGCAGGCGTCGGCGGCGTCGAGCACGCCGTCGCTGTCGTCGTCGGTGTCCTCGCCGGCGTCGCGACAGCCGTCGCTGTCGTAGTCGGTCGCCGCAGACGCTGTCCAGCCGAGGTCGCCACGCTCGCACGTGTCGACGGCATCGAGCACGCCGTCGTTGTCGTCGTCGGTGTCTTCGCCGGCGTCGCGGCAGCCGTCGGTGTCGTGGTCGGTGCCGGCGGCAGAGGTCCAGCCGAGATCGCCCAGCCCGCAGGCGTCCTGCAGGTTCAGCACGCCGTCGTTGTCGTCGTCGGGGTCCTCGCTGTCGTCTCGGCAGCCGTCGGTGTCGTGGTCGGTGCTCGCCGACGAGAGCCAACCGATCTCGCCCGCCGAACAGGCGTCGAGCAGGTCCGGCACGCCGTCGTTGTCGTCGTCGGTGTCTTCGCCGGAGTCTCGGCAGCCGTCGGCGTCATGGTCCGTGCCGGGGTTGGACGTCCAGCCTCGGTCGCCGCTCGCGCAGTCGTCAGCGGTGTCGGCCACAGCGTCGTTGTCGTCGTCCAAGTCCTCGCCGCCGTCGCGGCAGCCGTCACTGTCGTGATCCGTCAGCCACGATGACGCCCAGCCGGTGTCGCCGCGCGCACAGGCATCGCCGGCGTCGGCGATCCGATCGTTGTCGTCGTCTCCATCCTCGCCGTCGTCGCGACAGCCGTCGGCGTCATGGTCGGTCGCCGCGTTCGGGACCCACCCCATTTCGCCCCGGGGACATCGATCGCTCGGGTCGGCGACGCCGTCGTCGTCGTCGTCGGTGTCTTCGCCGTCGTCACGGCAGCCGTCCACATCCCGGTCGGTTACTCCGGACGATACCCAGCCGAGGTCGCCGTAGGCGCAGGCGTCCGCGAGGTCGAGGATGCCGTCGTCGTCATCATCCGGGTCGCACGGGTCGCCCAGGCTGTCGCCGTCGTAGTCTGCCTGGCCGGCGTTGCTCACGGTCGGACAGTTGTCGACGTCGCCACACACGCCGTCCGCGTCGATGTCGTTGGCGTCGTCGAGGGGGCAGGCATCACAGGCGTCACCGAGCCCGTCGCCGTCGCTATCGGTCTGGCTCGGGTTGGCGATGCTGCCGCAGTTGTCGGCCGAATTGCGGACGCCGTCACCGTCGTCGTCGAAGAACGGCACCCAGGCGACGTCGGCCCAGAATCCCCACAGGGTGCCGTCCGAAGCGCGGACGCGCGCGTAGTAGGTCTGGGCGTCCTGCAGGGCGGTGCCGGCGTAGACGACGGAGGTCTCGGTGCCGGTCACCGGCGCGACGTCCCAGAGTTGAGCGCCGGTGCCTGCCGGCCCGGACCAGACCTCGACCTCATACTGGTCCTCGGCGTCGCCGTTGGCATCGGCGAATACCCAGCTGATCGTGGGCGTCAGCACCAACGGACTGCTGATGGACACCGGGTTCACGGTGGGCGGCACGTCGAGATTGCCCCAACGGAATTCGTACCAGCGGTTTCTCGCACCGCTACTGCCGAGCGACCAACGGAAGTCGTCCGATGTCTGCGCCGCCGCCATCATGTCGACGCCTTGTTGCAGGTCCCAGGCATAGGTGAGCGTTCCCGAGGTGCCCCCCTTGGAGAGACCCACGAAGTCGATTTGCGCCGTGGTTGTCAGGTAGCTCTGCCAAACTCGGATCTTGTACTCGTCGGCTGGGTCCGGGAGCCAACGGGTCAAGTCAAAGTCGTGCGCCAGGTCTGTGAGGGGGTATTGGAAGCCCTCTCGCTGCACCCAGGCGCTGCCGTCCCAGGTGAAGATGTAGTAGCTGCCGCCCGGGAGATAGTAGCCCTCGCTCACGAACAGGAAGTCCCTGACTTCGCCCAAGAGCGGCGGCACCGGAAACGCCAGGTCGATCAGCTCGCCCTGGGCCAACTGCGCGTAGCTGCCGTCGTCGGCGACCAGGTTCTCGCGGACGTCCGCCCCGTCCGAGCGGATCGCGGACGACGCCGACAAGGTGGTGATCGTCGTGGGCGCCTGCGGACCGGTCTCCAGGCCGACGTAGTCCAAGAGGTGGTACTTGAACTCGTTGCACGAGACGAGCTCGAGCCGCACCTGTTTGTCGGAACCCAAGTAGACGGACAAGTCGTAGGCGTTGATCGCCGACTCCATGCGCGGGTAGACCTCGCCTCGCGTCACCCACGTCCCAGCTCCATCCCTGGTCTGGACGTGAACGTACGGCCGCTTGCCGGTGGGCGCTCCCTCCGGACCATCGGCCTGGAAGCCCTTGACGCGCAGCACCAGCGTCGCGCCCATGGTGGTGTCGGCGGAGCCGAAGTCGAGCAGCACGCTGTCGCCGTGATAGCCAGGAAACCCGACGCCGTCTTCGGCCGCGATCTCGGCGAGGAGGTCCACGCCCCGACTGTTCGTGGCGCTGTCCGGCGGAACTGGGTTGCCAAACGTCAGGATGTTGCCCAGATCGTCGCCGGCCACCCGCACGTCGGCGGCGTGGTCCACCGTCACCAGGCGGACCAGATCGGTGAACGATTGCTCGTATTCCGTCTCGCGCACCTGCAGCAGATAGCTGCCGCTCTCGGCCACGAGCGGCATCCGCAGAGTGTAGTAGTCACGGTACTCGCCGTTGGCGCCGCGCGCGGTCGAGTAGATGTCGTTGTCGCGCTGGTAGTCGGTGCCGTCCCACGGAAAGATCCACGGACACGAGGCCGTGCCGAGGTCGCCCTCGTTGGCTTCGAGGGTAACCTTGGTGGGCGCGGGCGGCACGGACGCCACCTCGATCGAGATGTCGTCGACATACAACCCCGGCCAACCGCCGGCGGTCGTGTAACGGTAGCGCAGGTAGACGTCGCCGCCGCCATACGCGGTGATGTCGTGCGTGTACTGCTGCCATCCACCCAACATCCTCTCCAAGAACGGTGACTTGAATTCCCAGGTGGTGGCGTCCTTCGAGACGTAGAACTCGCCACGGTTTGACGCCGCCCAGCCGGTGTCGACCCACGCCCAGAACGACACGAAGGCCTGCTGGTCCGCGCCCAAGACCGGCACGGCGATCGGCGGCGAGATGAGCGAGTAGTCGCCCATGGTCGTGCTTGAGTTCAGGTCGGTCCCCCACACCTTGGTGCCTGAGTGGGCCGCGGCCGGTCCTACCACGGTCGGCTGACCCCACTCCCACCATCCGCCCGCGGAGCCGGCATAGCCGCCGTTGTCCGCTTCGAAGTCCTGGGTGTAGACGAGCAGCTGCGCGCGAGCCTCTCGCCCAAGAACGGTGAGGCCGAGCAGTGCAACAGCAACAAGAGATCGCGAGAAGAATCCTCTGGTCATGGTGAGCCCCCAAGCTCCTGGTCTGTTCGCCGACGAATCGAGATCCCGCGTCCAGCCGAAAAGAGGTCGCAACTTTAATGGGAACGGCGCTGTCTATCAGCGGTCAGGCGCGCTTGTCCATTTGATTTGCGTGTAGGGGGTGGCAAAGACGCCGGGAGCTACAGCTTCGCGGTCAGCAAGATCCGCGGCAGCAGCATCCGGGTATCGCTGCAGCCGACCGCCTGCAGACAGTGGGTCTGCTGATACGCGACCTCGGCGTCGAGGTAGAGGTTGTCGGCCTCGCTCCAGATGACCCCCAGCGTCACGACGCCGCCGACGAGCTCTTGGGCGCCGGCGCTGCCGAACTGGCGAAAGACCTGGTTGCGCTCGATCAAGAAGAACGAGCCGGTCTCCTTCTGTAACAGGAAGCGCAGCTCGACCTCGGGTTTCACCTGTTGCTGGGTGTAGTCCTGCCGCTGGCCGACCCGGGTGCTGGGGTCGACGTAGAGCAGATCGATGGTGTCGCCGACGCTGTAGGTGCCCTTGACCTTGGTCGTGAACCTCGAGCTCCAGCGCAGCAGCCACTCGAGGGCACCTTCATAGGTGTCGAGCCGTCCCCAGAGCGCCACCGTGGGATCGACGCTCAGATCGTTGCGACGGCGCGCGGTCACGTAGTCGAGGCGCAGGGTGATGGGCGAGGCGTGGGTGGGGCGGAACACCACGCGGTTTCTGAGCTCCAGGCGCCGCTCGTCTTCGAGGGCGGTCTCGCCGACTCGCGAGATCTGAAAGATCTCGTAGAGCTGCACCTCGAGCTTGCCCATGCCGTTGTAGCTCATGCGGTTGTCGACGCGCTGCAGCCGACGGTCCACGGTGCGGAAGATCCCTTCGGCCTTGGACTCGCTGCCCACCGAGTAGCGGCTGTCGATAGCGACCGGCGTCAACGCCGCGACCCACTCGCCGGGATAGATCCCCAGCTGGCCGGCGATGCTGGCGTTCGCGGTCCGCACCGGGAGCGGCTGGCCGATGCGATCGTCGTCGAACAACACCGTCTGGTTCACCTGCGGGATGAGCCCGGGGATGAAGGCGCTGCGCGCCCCGGCGTTCAGCTCCCAATGACGCAGGGTCAGCGCGTAGTCACCGGTGGGGCTGTCCTCGGTGCGGGCGCTGCGGGTGCGGAACAGCGCGTAGGCGGTCTCGGTGGCGGTGGGCGCGAGCTTGGCCTCGAGGCGCGCCACCTGCACCCGGTCGGCGTGCGCGAAGCGGCCGCTCGCCTTCGTCGTCGCCTCCGAGATCCCATAGGTGCCGCGGACGATGAAGCGCTTCAACCCCAACGGCTTCAGGATGCCCTCGGCGAGATCGTAGTCGGTGGCGGCCACCGCCTTCAGACGGTTCGTCACCCCGCCGGTCGCGTCGTCCAAGAAGGTGTGGCCAAACTGCAGACTGGTCGCCGGCAGGTCGGGGTGCGTCAGCTGCAGCCGCGCCAGCGCGTGCTGCACCACACCGACGTCGGGGTCGCCGTCGACGAACGCCTCTTGGCGGGTGAAGAACACCGAGGTCGGCAGGTAACGCGTCGGATACGCCGTGGCCGCGAGCCGGGTCTCGTCGCGCAGGTTGCCGTACAGGGTGCGGTCGCTGCCGATCGCGGTGAAGCCCTGGTCCTGGTAACGCCCCGAGAGCGTGCCGTCGAGCCACGGGTGCGCGAGCCTGAGGCGGGTCATCACGGCGAAGCCGTCCTCGCGGGCGCCGCCCTGGCTGTGGCTGCCGGCGGCCTCGGCATAGGCGGTGAAGCGGCCGCGGTCCGCGAGCGCCTTTTCGTAACGCGCGTCCATGATGCCGGTCAGGAGGTCGCGGGGCGGGGTGCGAAGGCTCGGGTCGCGGAGGCTCGAGACCTCGACGGCGCGAGCGCCGATCTCCATCCCGGCAAAAGGCGACACCGCGGCGCGCGCCGCGGCGAAGAGCTCGCGCAGGGTCTGGATCTTGTTGGCGCCGGCGTTCTCGCCGCGGTCGATCACCTGGATCGCGAAGAGCTTCAGCGACTGCTTCGCGGCGTCGGACTTCTCGTCGATCGACAGCTCGACGTAGAAGCCGTCCTGGTGCGCCTTGACCGCGTACGAGGTCGCGAGGCCGACGTCGAGGATCATGTTGTCGTGCTCGGGGATCGGCTCGCGCGCCGCCGGCAAGTCGTAGCCGTAGAGGTCTTCGGCTTGCGCGGCCGTGCCCATGTCGTGGATCGCGAGCTGCAAGCTGCGGCTGCCCTGGCGGTACTCGACGTAGACGCTCCGCACCCAGCCGCGGTCGATGTACTTCGGCGCCGCGCCGTCGATCTGGGCGTAGAGCCCCGACTCCTCGGAGATGATGGTCGGCTCCGCGGCCCGCACCCAGGCGCCCACCTCGTTGTCGGCCGGCAACAGATCCAGGAGCGAGATGACGCCGAGGCCCTTCTTCGGCATCACGTCGTACTCGTACTCGACCTCGATGATCGACAGGTCGTCGACGCGCTCGGGATCGAGAAACGCGAGCTGCCCGGCGGGATAGATCACCGTGTAGTCGGTGCCCGAGGTCAGGAGCTCGCCGTCCAAGAACACCCGCTCCGAGCCCGGGAGGATGTAGCGCTGTGACAGGCTGTAGACCTCTTGCCGCGGTCCGGTGAGAAAGTCCCGCGCCGTGACCCCGCGACGCAGGCCGGCGTCCGCCTGACCCTGAAGCGCGGGCTCGGCGCCGGGAGACGCGACGCGAACGTGGGCGCCGGCCAAGAACAACGGGTTCAAGACGCCGTCTTCGAGGGTCTGTTGATAACGCAGGGCGTCGCTCGCCTTCACCTCGCGCAGCACGTCCTCCTGGTTGCCGAGGTATTCGATCTTGAGCTTGGCGTCGCGGATGCCGTTGTACTTCAACGACGCGCGCCCCTCGCGGTCGCGCGCCAGCTCGCCGTAGTCGAGGAGCGTCGAGACATCGAGCGAGCGGTTGCCCTCGAGCTGGGAGCCGGCGCCGCCCGTCAACGACAGCGCGGTGTAACCGTTGTCGCCCGGCGTAAACCGCTCGCGCCAACGCCGGAGGTCGAAGGGCTCTTGGCTGTCCACCTTGGTCGAGAGCTGCCAGCTCGACGCGCCGCCGCCCGCCTCGGTCTCTTCGGTCGCCAACAGCGCGCGCCACACCCACAGCTCGCGCTGAATGTCATAGAGCTGGACGCCGTCCGCGAAGAGCATCGCCAGCTGACTGCCGGAGAGCAGCGTCCCGACCGCGCCCGCGTTGCGGATGATGCCGTCTCCTTCCGTGAAGCGGCGGAAGCTGCGATTGATCTTGTGATACTGCACCACCTCCTTGTCGGTGGTGATGAAGAGGTAGTCGGTGAACGGCTCGATGCCGCGAATCGAAGGGCTCTCGAGCGCCCCCATCTGCGGGAAGGCGATGAAGGCGTCGGCGGCGCTGTCGAAGGTGGTCAGGCCCTGCTCGGTGCCGACCCAGACTTGATCGCCGACGACGACGAAGGCGCGGAGCTCGGTGCCGCCGATGTCCGCGAAGCTGAAGTTGGTGAAGCGCTTGTTCGCGATCCGCAAGCGGCTGAGCCCGACGTCGGTTTGCGCCCAGAGATCATCGGCCACCTGATAGAGCTCCTCGACGTAGTCGGACGCGAGGCCGTCGGCGCTGGTGTAAGCGCGCAGGCCGTCGGTGTCCGGGTCGTAGACCGCGAGCCCGCCCTTGGTGCCGAACCACATCTGGCGCCCGACCCGACGGATGTAGGTCACGGCGCGGTGCGGCAGGCCGTTGTCGTCGCCGTAGACCCGGATGGTGCGATCGACCTTGCGGTAACGGGCCAGCCCCTTGTTGGTGCCGAACCAGACGTAGTCGGGATCGACGGCGACGCTCGACACCGCCTGGCTCGGCAGGCCGTCGTCCATCGACAGCGAGCTCAGGCGTTGGCTGCCGGACTCGAAGCGGATGACGCCGTCGTCGCTCGCGATCCACACGGTCTCGTCGTCGACCGCGAGGTTGTTGACCTTGGCGGGGGCGTTGAACACCGCGAAGCGATCGCGGGCCTGCTTGACGAAGATCTCGCCGGCCGCAAACCACACGCCCTCGCGCGGGTCGACCGCGAGCTCCGGGGTGCGGGCCTGGGCGCGCGTCGCCGCCAAGACCACGAGCAGTGGCGCCAGGCGTCGGATCAGGCCGTCACCTTCTTGACCTTGAGCTTCGCGACCTCGACCTCACCCAGCCCGGCCTTGCCCGCGAGCGCGATGTGCGGCACGTCCGCGACCGTCAGCTGGCGCTGGTTGAAGCGCGCGACCCCGAGGCTGTAGGCGTCGACGCTGACGACGTTGCGTCCGGCGATCATCCGGTTCGGGTTCGAGGTCTCGCCCGGGCCCGCGGGGCCGTTGGTGAGCAGCGCCCGGGTCGCGTCGACGATGGTGAGCTGCGGCTTGATGACGCGGTTCAAGTCGGCGATGCCCTGCTGCAGATCGAACATCGTGTGGAACGCCTGGCGGTCTTTGATGAGGCCCATGGCGTTCTTCAAGCCGAACGAGACGATGCCCTGGGTGTGCGCCTTGGCCGCCGGCAGGTTGATGAGCACGTCGGCCGACAACACCGCCTTGGCGACGTCGGTCGAGGTGCAGGCGACGCCGCCTTGCACCTTGGTGGTCTTGAAGTCGTCGTCGGCGCCGAGCACCTTGACCTTCACCCCCGGCACCAGAGCCATCGCCGCGGTCAGACCGCAGCGATCCAGACACTTCTGCCCCTTGGCCTGGGGGTACTCGATCACCAGCACCTGCTTGGCGCCGGCGTCGAGACAGAGCTGCGCCATCGCCGCCACGGTGTCGGGGTGCGTCGTCGTGCCCCAGTCGGGCGGGTTGGCGAACGCGGCGTTCGGCTTCAACACCACCATGTCGCCCTTGTGCACGAACTGCTTGATGCCGCCGAGCGCCTCGACCGCGGCGGCGACCATCTTCTTGTGGTCGGTGCCCTCGACTTCGATGATGTCGGGCGTGAGGGTCGCGGCGACCACGCGTCTGAAGGGCAGCGCCACGAGCCCCGCGCCGACCACGGTCCCCTCGATGAAGCGTCGTCTGCTGAAGGAAGGCATTGGCTACTCCTGCGTGGCCCGGCGAGCGACCTTTACAGGTTCGAGAGCGGCTTCTATCATAGCAGCTTATCGGCGCGGGTCACGAACCCCACTTTGGAGGCGCATCATTCGCACGAAGAGGCTGAGGCGGCACGACGGCGCTGGTGTCGTGCCCGACGCGGCGACGACGAGTCGGCGGCGTTTCCTTCGTGAGGCGGCGCTGGTGGCCGCGGGGACCTCGGTGGCGCGCTGTTTCCCCGACGTCGGTGGGACCTGGCCGAGAGCCCGCGCGGTGTGCTCCGCAGCGGCGCTCGACCCGGTGCCCGCGGTCAGTCGGGTGGTCGCGGTGTACGACGAGGCGAGCGTGACGTCGCCGCCGGCGGTGGCGATTCAGGCGGCGCGGGTGGCGCCGATGTTGGATCGGGCGATGGCCGAGCTCACCGACGGCGCGAGCACGCCGTGGCGCGAGATCTTTCCGGACTACGGCGCCGGGATGAAGGTCGGTCTCAAGGTCAACACCCTGAACGGCTTCGTGCCGACCTCGGTCCCGGTGGTGCAGGCGGTGATAAGCGGGCTGCAGCGCGATCTCGGCATCCCGAAGGGCGACATCATCGTCTGGGACCGCCGCCAGGACGAGCTGACGCGCGCCGGGCTCACCCCCGAGGTCTTGGGCACCCAAGTGCTCGGCACCGTGACGTCGACCACCGACCTCAGCGGGCCGGGCTACGAGGACTGTTACTGCGAGGTGTCGGCCGGCAAGCGGGTGCGGTTCTCGCGCATCCTCACCGAGCTCACCGACGTGACCATCAACTGCCCGGTGCTGAAGACCCACGAGGTCTCGGGGGTCACCGCGGCGCTGAAGAACGTCTACGGCGTCATCGACAACCCCGGCGACTTCCACAACGACCTGAACACGGCGCTGCCGGCGATCTACGCCCTCGCCCCGATCCGCGAGCGCTTTCGCTTCACGGTGCTCGACGCCCTGATCGCGGTGGTGTTGGGCGGCACGGCGTCCGAGAGCGACAGCACCCCGAGGCGCCTGGCGGTGGCGCGCGATCCGCTGGCGCTCGACTCCTACGCCCTCGATTTGGTCAACGAGCTGCGGGCCGCGGACGGCTCGATGCTGCCGGTCCCCGCGGCGCTGCTCGGCTGGGTCGACCAGGCCCGCGACCTCGGGTTGGGGACCCGTCAGGTCGAGCTGCGGCCGATCGTGCTCTAGGAGCGCTACTCTGGGATCTTGGCGACCGCGGCCTTCAGATAGGTCTCGGCGGCGGTCTTGGTGGCGTCGCTCTTGGTGCCCGACAGGTCGGTGATGTGGGCGTCGACCTGGTAGGCGCACTTGCGGACGCCGTACCACCAAACCGCGGCGCCGCCGTTCGCGACCCGCGCCGCGTCGCCGATGCCGGCGACGTCGGTCCAGCCCCCGGCCACCTGGCTCTGGCGATAGCTCTTGGCGGGGTCGAGCTCCGCGGCCCAGGTGGTCTCGTTCGCGGCGACGCTCGGCATTTGGTAGACCTGGTAGTCCAGGGTGTTGCTGCCGTCGGTGTAGTGTTGCCGCCCCCAGGTGACGAAGCCGTTGTCGGTGAAGGGATCGGCGGCGCCGTCGATCAGCGCCACGAGGTCGTTCTTGGTGCTCGCGGTCTCGAAGGTCGACCCGGCCGCGACCGTGAAGCCCGCCACCTCGCCGTCGGCGGGGAACACCGTGGCGAGCGCCGCGGTGTTCGTGCACCTCGCCGGCGTGTCATCACCACCGTCGCAGCCGACCGCAGCCACACCCACGCCAACGACCAGAACGAGCGTACGCAGCATCATGAGACCTCCTCGCGCCGCAGATTTGGGCGGCTTGACGCTCCTACAGAGAAGGGGTGGGGGTGTCAATTCGGGGCCGCGGTTGCGCTTCCGGCGCCGGCACTGCAGAATGGCCCGCGTCTCACCAAGGAGCCCCGGCGTGCGCTCAACTCTGTTCGCCCTCCTCGTCGCCGTGCCCACCGCGCTCGTCACCTTCCTCGTCGCCCGCGGCACCGGCCCGTGCCGCGTCGACCCGTGCTCGCCCCTCGGCGCCACGACCCCGCCCACCGCAGGTGCGGGCCGTGCCGAAGGGACGCCCGGCGCGACGCCGGCCGCGAACGCCGCGAAAGACCCCGACGCCGCCCTCAAGGCGCTGCTCGCCCCACCCCTCGCCGGCTTCACGCTCAAGGCCGAGGCCGCGCTCTACGATCAGAAGGGCCTGTTCGACTACATCGACGGCGCCGCCCCGGTGTTCATCGAGCGCGGCTTCCGCAAGCTCGCGGCGCTGGAGCTCAAGACCACCGCCGGCGGTGAGCTCGCCGCCGACGTCTACGACATGGGCATCACCGAAAACGCCCTCGCGATCTTCACCTTCGAGAAACCCCCCGCGGCGCAGGTCCTGGCGCTCGGCGACGCCGGCCACCAGGGTCGCCTGGCGGTGGTGTTCTACCGCGGCCGCTACTACGTCAAGCTCACCGCGTTCGATGCAGGCGCGGAGGCGGCGCTCGTCGACCTCGGGCGCTTGCTCGCGAGCCGGATGCCATGACACGGAAGAACAACCCCGATCTGCCCCTCGCCGACGCGCTGCAACGCGCCGCCGACAATGCCGGCAAGCCCCGGGCCTATACGCGCCGCGAGATCACGTCGAAGATCGCGCAGACCTCGGTCGCCGCCCTCGCCACCCTCGGCCTCGGCACCTGGCTCTACGACCGCGAGACCGCCCGCGCCGAGCCGCTGATCAAGATGCGCGACCATCGCATCGCGCGCCCCGCCGGCGCGGTCGACATGGCGATCGCCAGAGGGCCGGACGCGGTCGAGAACGTGCGCAAGGCGCTCAAAGCGATGGGCGGCTTGGAGACCTTCATCAAGCCGGGCGAACGGGTCGTGGTGAAGCCGAACGTCGGCTGGAACCGGCTGCCGGAGCAGGCCGCGAACACCAACCCCGAGCTCGTCGCCGAGGTGGTGCGCCAGTGCGTCACGCTGGGCGCCAAAGAGGTCTGGGTGACCGACGTGTCGGTCAACAAGGTCGAGCAGTGCTTCGCGCGCTCCGGGATCGAGGCCGCGGCGAAGGCCGCCGGTGCCAAGGTCGTGCTGCCCGGCAGCACGGGCTTTCGCGCGGTCGCGGTGGGGGGCCGCGTCTTGCAGACCGCCGAGGTGTTCTGGCCGTTCGTGGATGCCGACAAGATCATCAACATGCCGATCGTCAAGCACCACGGCCTCACCAACGCGACGATGAGCCTGAAGAACTGGTACGGCGTCATCGGCGGCCATCGGGTGCGCTTGCACCAGGAGATCGATCAATCGATCGCCGACCTCGCCGCGATGATGAAGCCCACCCTGACGATTCTCGACGCGACCCGAGTGCTCTTGGCGAACGGCCCCACCGGCGGCAGCCTCGACGACGTCAAGCGCTTCGACACCGTCGCGGTCGGCGTGGACGAGGTGGCGCTCGACGCCTTCGGCGCCGGCTTCTTGAATCGGAGCCCGAGCGAGCTCGGCTTCTTGGCGCGCGCCGTGGCCGCCGGCATCGGCACCCTCGACTACAAGAGCCTGAAGCGGGTCGAGCTCTAACGATGCGCTACCTCTGGCTGCGCCGCGTCTACCAAGCGACCTTCCTGGCGCTGTTCCTCTTTCTCGTCGGCGTGACCACGATCTCGTTCATCAGCGGCTACCCGGTGGAGTGGTTCCTGGGCTTCGACCCGCTGGTGGCGATCGCCACCGCGCTCGCCGGCCACACGCTCTTCGTCACCCTCGCCTGGAGCCTACCGCTCATCGTGCTGACGCTGGTGATGGGCCGGTTCTTTTGCGGCTGGATCTGCCCGATGGGCACGCTGCATCACTTCTTCGGCTGGGTGGGAAAGCTCCGCCGCGTCCCCGATCGGGTGAAGCTCAACGCCCCGCGCCCCGCCTACACCCTGAAGTACTACCTGCTCGTCGGCTTCCTGGTCGCCGCGGTCTGCGGCAGCGCCCAGATCGGCCTGTTGGATCCGATCGCCTTCATTTGGCGCGCCTTCACCACGGTGGTGATGCCGGCCGCCGACAACACCGCGTACGGCGTCTATCAGGGCACGCGGCACTTCTCGTTCGGCGGCGTGATCGCGATCCTCTTCATCGCCGCGCTGGCGATGAACCTCTGGATCCCGCGCCTCTACTGCCGGCTGCTGTGCCCCCTCGGCGCGCTCCTGGGCCTGCTGTCGCGCTTCGCGCTCTTCCGGCTGCAGAAGGACCCCGACAAGTGCAAAGACTGCAACGCCTGCGGCGCCGATTGCCAGGGCGCCGCCGAGCCGCACGGCACGCTCAGGGTCTCCGAGTGCATGCTGTGCCTGAACTGTCAGGGGCGCTGTCCGCGCGACGGCATCCGCTACGGCTTCTTGCCGTCCCCCGAGCTCACGACCGACCGCCTCGACCTGACGCGCCGGCGCACGCTCACTGCCGCGCTCGGAGGCTTGTTGGCGGTGCCGCTGTTGCGCGCCGGGAGCGGCAGCGAGCCGCGGCCGAGCCCGCTTCGGATCCGGCCGCCGGGCGCCCTCGACGAGCCCGACTTCCTGGCCCGCTGCATCAAGTGCGGCGTCTGCATGAAGGCCTGTCCCACCGGCGGCCTGCAGCCGACGCTCACCGAGGCCGGGCTCGAAGGCCTGTGGACCCCGATCTTGGTGCCGCGCCTCGGCTACTGCGAGAACCTCTGCGTGCTGTGCTCCGCGGTCTGCCCCACCGGCGCCATCGCGCCGCTGACGGTGTTGAAGAAGGTGGGCAAGCCGCCACATCAGGAGCCGGTGCGCATCGGCTCGGCCTTCATCGACCGCGGCCGCTGCCTGCCCTGGGCGATGGACACCGCGTGCATCGTCTGCGAGGAGGTCTGCCCGACCTCGCCGAAGGCGGTCTACTTCAAGCTCGAGACCGTGGTGACCCGCGACGGCAGCAGCAAGACCTTGAAGCGGCCGTTCGTCGATCTCGACCGCTGCGTCGGCTGCGGGGTGTGCGAGAATCACTGTCCGGTCTACGACGAGGCCGCGATCCGCGTGACCTCGGTCGGCGAGAGCCGCAGCGCCAAGAACCGCATCATGCTCACCGGCGGCCGGGTGTAGCGCGCGCGCTACGCGCGGCGCCGCGACCGGAAGAACACCGGCACCAGCACCCAGATCGCCGCGCTCGAGGCCGAGACCGCGCTGCAGCTGCTCTGACTGACGCTGGTGCAGTCGTCGCCGCACGCCGGCGCACCCGGGAGCGCGGACGAGCTCTTGGCCCCCGGCGGCGGCGGGCCGGACGGATCGGTCGGTGGCGGCGGCGGGCTCGCGACACAGGAGAACGCGCCCGCGGTGTTCACGCAGATGAGCGGCGCGGCGCACGCCTGCGGATTGCGGCCGCACTCGTCGATGTCGCTGCAGGTGTGGCCGTTGCCCTCGTAACCGGTGGCGCAGGCGCAGCCGAAGCTCCCCGCGGTGTTGGCGCACACCGCGTGCGCGTCACAGGTGTCGGTGCCGGCGGCGCACTCGTCGATGTCGCGACAGCTGCTGCCGTCGCCGTTCACGTCCTGGTAGCCGGCGGGGCACGGGCCGCACTTGGCGGTGCCGTCGCCGGCGTCGCTGCAACCGGCGAGCGGGTCGCAGTGGGTGGTGGTCGCTTTGCACGGGTCGCGCTGGTCGATGAAGGCTTGGACCCAGGGGTCGAAGCGATCGACGATGGTCTGGGTGCCGGCGACGGTGTGCAGGCAGTCGGAGAGATTCGGGTCCCCGGGCCACACCGGTCCGATGCCGACCGACGTCACGCCGGCCACGTACTCGACGCCGGCGCGGGTGACGAGCCCGGGCCCACCGGAGTCGCCGTGACAGGGGCCGCCGGTCGCGTGGTCGTAGAGGTAGGTGTAGGGCATCAGGTTGTCGCCGAGCCAATTGGAGTAGCAGCCACCGGCGGCGACACAGACGTCGGCGATCGGGTCTCGAGCCCACCGTTTGATCCACATCTCGAACGGCCGGCTGCCGAGGTAGCTCTCCTCGGTCAGGCCGAAGCCGAGGAAGCGCACGCTCTTGTCGATGTCGCTCGCGCTCAGGCCCAGCGCCGGAGTCAAACGCGGAATCGGCGTGATGCCGGCCGGCACGGTCGCGAGCTCCACGAGCGCGATGTCGTTCTTCACGACGTTCGGGTCGTAGCTCGGATGGGCCGTTGCCGAGCGCACCTTGACCAGCTGCCCGTACTGGCTGAGCGGACTCTTGATCTCATCCCCGAAGTAGATGCGGCCGTTGTCGGCGCCAAACCCCGGCGCGACGCAATGCGCGGCGGTGACGTAGATGCGCGGCGCGATCAGGGTGCCCGAACAGAACGGCCGCAGCGCGATCGAGCCGTCTGGATTCACGGCGGTGACCGCCAGCATCGCGCCGACGGCGTCGTACTTGGGCTCGGTCGCGTTGGTGCCGTAGATCATGGCCCCTTCGGCGCCCTCGGCCAGCACGAACTCGGGCTCGCCTTCCGCACCGTCCCCGCAACCCCCGAAAACCGAGCTCGCCGCCAACAGCGCCGCCGCCCTGTACCCCACTTGCCCACCACCACGAACAAGGCGCGCCTGACGCATGGCAACCGACGCTGCAAAGACCAGACCAGCGGCACGCTATCGATGGCGGGCATCCGAGGCTTTGGCGTTTGAGAGAAGCTCAACAAATCTATGCTGTTGGACAGGTGGCGGCGGGCCGTGGCGGGTGTCCGCGGTGGGCGATGGGGCAAGCGGGCACCGTTGTGACCAGGGGTGGGGACCGAACGGCTCTCAGCGGTAGTCGCCGATGAGCACGAAGGTGGCCCAGTGGGCGGGGTGTGGGAAGTAGCGTCGGACCAGGAGGGCGGCTTGGCGGAGGGCCTCGCCGGTGGGCTGCTCGCGGTTGAAGCGGTAGAAGCGCTTCATCAGCACTGCGGTGGCGAGGTCGGACACTCGGGAGGTGCTGGCGACGACCGAGCGCGCGCCGGCGGCGAGCAGCGCCGAGCCGAGCCCGAGCCATTCGTTGCCCTGGCTCTCACTCGCCTCGGTGTCGCATCCCGACAGGCTCATCAGCGCCGGCACCGACGGCAGCGCGAAGAGCTCGGAGACCTCGAGGTTGCCGTCGTGTTGTGGCGAGCGCACGAGCATGAGGGCGCTCGCCAGGGGATCGCGGGGGTCGAGCCGGCCGTGCGCCGCGACGTCGACGGCATCGGCGACGGTGGCGCGCAGCGCGGTCTCGGTGGCGGCGGCGCCGAGCAAGGCGCCCGGACCGCCGATCGCCGTCGCCTCGAGGGTCGCGAACACCAGATCGCTGTCGGGCGCCAGGGCCTTGATGGTGCGGGCGCGACCGCGCGCCACGACCGACAACGTGTCGAAGAACGACGAGCCGGAGGGCGCGACGCTGACGACGACGTGCTCGACGAGCGGCGCGCCGCCGAGCGGCAGGGCAGCGAAGGGCACGTAGTGCAGCGGCCCGTGCGGCAGCACGACGAGGGTCTTGGTGCTCGTCAAGGTTGCGGCCAGCGGCTCGAGGATGGTGTGCGCGAGAGCCGCGAGCCGGTCGTCGACCGCGGCGAAGGCGCGGAGGCCGTCCTTGAGCTCCTGAACCGCGGCGCGCAGCTCGGCGAGCCCGGGGGCGAGCGTGAACGCGTGCGCTTCGCGCCGATCGATGACGATGGCGTAGGTCTGGCGGCGGCTGACGAAGTACGACAGGACCGTGGTCCCCTCCGGGAGCTTGGCCTGGAGCTTGTCGAGTCCGACCGGGTCGATGGTGAACAGGCGCGCCAGTCGCGGAAACTCGGCGCGCAGGGCCTGGCGGGCGGCGACGCGCGCCGCCTCGGCCTGGCGCAGGCTCGGCGTGGTCTCGGCGCCGGCTTCGCGCAGCGCCACGGCGTGGGCGTCTTGGGCCTGCAGGTCGGCGTCCAACAGGGTCTTGGCCCGCGGGCTCGGCAGCTCCAGGGTCCGGGTGGCGAGCACGTCCAGGATCGCGCGTCCCCGGGCGCGCTCGGTGAGCAGATAGGCGCCGCCCAGGTCGCCGGCGTCGATGCTCAGGGCTATGGCGTCGGCGTACAGATCGTCCCGGCTGACCTCGGCGCTGCTCTCGGCCTGACCTCGTCCCAAGCGCTCGGCGACCGCGAGCGCCCGCTCCATCGCTCGGCGCGCGACCTGCGGCTCCTTGCGGCCGACCGCCAGCCGTCCGAGCGCGTAGACCGCGCGCCACTCGACCTCGGCGACCGCGGTGCGGCGCGCCAGGGTCACCGCCTCTTCGTAGCGCTGTTGGCTCCGTGGATCGTGCTCGGCCTCGAGGATCTCACCGGCGGCGAGCAGGCTCTGGACCTCGTTGTACTGGCTGCCGATCGCACGGCTGAGCTCGAGCGCCTGCTCGACGCGCGCCTCGGCCTCGTCGCGGGCGTCCTGGCGGTTCAGCGCCACCGCGAGGTTGCGTAGATCGAAGGCGCGGCCCTCGACGCTGCCGCGCTCCTCGTCGATCTTTAGCGCGGCGCGGAACTTCTCGACCGCCTCGCCGAGCCGGCCGGCCTGGCGCAGCACGATGCCCAAGTTGTTGAGCTGCGCCGCCTCTTCGCTCTGCCGGCCCTTGAGGCGCGACAGCTCGAGCGCCGCGCCGATCGACTTCTCGGCGCGGTCGAGCTCGCCCTGGTTGAGGGCGATGAGACCGGCGAGGCTCAGCGCCTGGATCTCGCGGAAGTCGTCCGGCGCCCGGCGCGCGGCGTCGAGCGCCTGCCGTTGCCGGTCGAGGGCGCGGCGGTAGTTGCCGCGGTACCAATAGATCCGCGCGACCTCGAGCCCGACGTCGGCGCGCGCCTTGAACACCTTGGCGCGGTCGGCCGCCGCCGGCTCCGTCGAGCCCAACAGCGTCTCGGCCTCCTGCGCGTGGGCGATGGCCGGCTCGTATTCGCCGCGCGAGCGGTAGACCCGGGCGATGTCGAGCAACACCGCGATGACGTCGTCGTCGAGCTTCGCCAGCCGCGCGACGCTCAGCGCCGCCTGGAACTGCTCCAACGCCTTGTCGTACTTGTTCAGGACGTCGGCGTAGAGGAACCCGAGGTAGCGCCGGGCCTCCACCTGACCGACGGGCTTCTTGGCGGCGTAGATCATGATCGCTTCGTTGTAGACCCGCACCGCGCCCTGGTAGTCGAACAGCTCCCGCATCGCCGAGCCGAGCTTCTTCAGGCAGTCGGCCTTCAGCAAGGGCTCGCCGATCTCGGCCGCCAGGTCGGTGCATCGCCGCAGCGCCGCCGCGGCCTCCGGGAAGCGCTTACCGCTATAGAGGATCGCGCCGAGGTCACGGGTGGCCTCCACCGTGCCCTTCTGGTCACCGTCGGCCTCGGCGGCGTGCAGCATCATCTCTTGGAGCGCGGCGGCGTCGTCCACCTCCTTCAGCGCGATGTGGATGGTGCCGAGGTTCTTCTGGTTCGCGACCTCGTTCTTCTTCAGGTTCGGCGCCATCACCTTGGCGTACTTGTGACTCGACTTGGCCAACAGCTCCGCGGACTCCGGCCGCCGCAGGAAGGCGAGCGCGTCGCCGAGCTCGCCGAACAGTCTCTTGGCCTCGAGCCACAACGACGCCTCGCCCCGAGTCTTCGCGGCCTCGAAGGCCGCCCGGCCGGGCCCCGCGAGGCGGACGATGCTGTCCAACGCAAAGTCCACCCGCTCCTTGGCGTTCAGGCCCCGATGGCCGAAGAGCCGCAAGCTCGAAGCGCGGCCGGCGACCGCCTCGCCGGCGAACAAGGTCGAGACCCGTTCGTCGCCGAGCTGGGCGAGCATGGCGTCGAGCACCCCGCCCTGGGTGTTGCTGCCGTCACCGACGACGGCCGTGGCGACCCCGGCAAACAGCCACGCCTGCGCCACGGCGCGGGCGGCGCGGGCCGCGGGCGTCACGTGGTCGGTGAGCGCCAACGACGCCGGCAGCTCGAGCGCGGCGATTTGATCCAGATCGATACGGTTCTCGACCGCGATCTTCGGATCGGTCGCGAACACCACCTGCGCGGCGCCGGCCGCCGCGAACCGGCTCGACTCCAGGGTCCCGGCGAGCGCCAGATCGACGAGGCGACTGGCAGCCCCGAGCGCCCTGAGTCGCTCGGCGTCCGCCTGCGACCGCGGAAGGACGGTCACCTCGCGGCGCTCGCGGGACGCGCCCAACACCAACGCCTCCTGGCCACCGAGCTTGCGCGCCTCGCGCGCTGCCACCAGGTAGGTCGCCGACAGCACCTCGCTGACCTCGAAGCGGCTGATGAGCTGGGTCTCGCCCAACACCAGGCTCCACGCCGGCACGTCGGCGAGCTCGCCGCTGTCGACGTACAACAGGCTCGCCTTCGCCTCGGCCGGCAGCAGCTGGTCGGCGACCTTGGGCGGCAGCGTTCCGGCGCGCGGCGCCGGCGTCGCGACGTGGTGCACGCCGTCGGCGCGGATCGCAAACCAGTGCCAGTGGCCGGCGCCCGGTCCGAACGCCTGCAGGAGCACCGCGTCGCCTTCGAGCGCCGCTTGGACGTCGGCGACCGCCGCCGGCCGCGCCTCGAGCGCCCGCAACACCGCGGCCGCGCCTTTCAGCAGGCCGGCGTACTTGGCGCTGTCGTCCCGCGCCGCCCGCAGCGCCCGCCAACGTTTGCCGAGCGCGCCGTCGCCGAGCCGCGCCGGCTGCGGCCGCAGCTCCAGCAGCCGATCCTTCTCCAACAGACGCCAGGCGCGCTCGATTTCGCCCCGGGCCACGAGCAGCTCGGTCGCCGCCTCCATGAACGCCGGCCGCTCCGGGGCGCGCGCCGGCGACAAGTCGCCCTCGAACCCGGCGATCGCCTTCTCCAACCAGGCGGGGTCGGGCGCCGGAGTGTCGCTCGCCCTGTCCCACAGCGCCCGGTCGAAGCACCGGCGCCAGTCCGTGGGTGCCGCCGCCAACGCCGCGGCGCGCGCCCCGGCCGCCGGCGCCTCGGCGACCCCGAGCAGCGCCTCGAGGTGGTCGAGCGATCCGCCGTCGCCGCCTTGCGCTTCGACGCTCGAGCGCAGCACGGCGACCGCGTCTCGAAGTCGGCCCACCCGACGGTCGAGCGCGCTCAAATGGGCTTGAAGGCGATCACCCGGCGAGCTGACGTTTTGCGCCGGGGGCCGGAAGACGTCGCCGAGCTGCGCCAGCGCCAGCCAATGGGCGACGCGCCGCCGCAGGCCCACGGCGACGGCGGGCTCGCGCTTCAGCACCCGGTTCGCGAGCTCTTCGGCCGCGGCCGCGCTCTCCGGGTCGCGGCTCTCGGGCGCAAAGCCCCACAGCGTCGCCAGCGACGCCAGCAACGTGGCGACGTCCTCGAAGCGCAGCTCGTCGAGGGCGATCGTCGCCGCTTCGACGTAGTGCCGCTGGGCCGGCAGGAGCTCGCCGCGGTGCGCGGCAGCGCGCGCCGTGGCCGCGAGGGTCAGCATCAGCTCCAGGCGCAGCCGCGGCCCGGTCTTGGCGTCGCCCGCTGCCTGGCGGGTGAGCTCGAGGCGGCGTTCTTGAAAGCGCAGGGCTGCGGCGGTGTAGCCGCGTCTGCCGACGATCGCGGCGGTGATGGCGGTGGCGATCTCTTCTTCCTGGCTCGACGAGAAGCCGCAGATCGCGCGGGTGACGCTCAACGCGTTCGCCGGCACCTGCTGCTCGAAGAAGCTCGACGGCCAGCAGCGGGTGAGCGGCCCCGGGCCCTCGTCCTTGGCGAGATGGCCGAGGAGGGTGGCGAGCACCGTCAGCGCCTCGTCGTAGCGGCCGGAGGCCTCGAGCGCCAGCGCCTCGCCGCGGAGCATCGGGATCATCCGGACCCAGTCACGCCGGCCGGCGTAGTGCTCGCGCGCCTTGTGGAGCCACGACGCGGCGTCGGCGTAGCTCGCGGTCAACAGGTTCACGACACCGACGAGCCCGGTGAGCGCCCCGACCCGTGGCCGGCCGGCGAGCTTCTTCGACAGACTGAGCCCGACGTACGCCATGTCGAGCGCGACGTCGTACTCGCCCTGCCGGAGCGCCACCCGGGCGAAGGATTCGCGGAACAGGAGCTCGGTGCGCGGATCGTCGAAGGCGGCGGTACTGAGCTCGCGCGCCAGATAGGCGGCGAAGGCGTCGTCGGTCTTGCCGAGCGCGGTGAGGGCGTTGCCGCGATTGAGCTGGGCCGCGGCGTAGAGCTCAGGGTCCGAGAGCTCGTCGACCAGGGTGCGCGCGGTCTCGTAGCTGTCGGCCGCCTTCTCCAGCCAGCCGCCGCGGGGATCGGCGCGGTCGCGCTGTTCGCGGATCCAACCCAGGGTCAAGTGGCCGGCGGCGAAGCGCGGATCCAAGGTGAGGCTCGTCGCGATCTCGCGCTCGGCGTCGGCGAGCGGCGGCGGCGTCACGAAGGTGAGCGCGTAGCCGTGGCCGTAATGCGCGAGCTTGTCGCGCGGGTCGCCGGCCGCGGCGGCGCGGTACGCGGCCAGGACCTCGGGCAGGCGGTGCAGGCGGGCCGACAACGCGATGTAGCGCCGGTGCGCCAGCACGCTCTCGCGGTCCGCCTGCAGCAATCGGGCGTAGCTGTCGCGCGCCGCCTTGAAGTCGCCCTGGGCCTCCTCGCCGCGGGCCTTGGCGAACGCCATCCGCGAGGCGCCGCGTTGCGCCCGGGAGCGCAGCGCCGGGCGCTCCGGGAACTCGCTCAAGATCTGCTCGTAGGCCTTGAGCGCCTCGGCCTGATCGCCGCTGCGCTGCGCCGCCTCGCCCAAGGTGATGAGCGCCTCGGCCTGGGTCTCGCGGTCGACGGCGAGCGCGGTCGCGATCCGCCGCCAGGTGGCGAGCGCCGCGGTGCTGTGCGCCGAGAGCTCCTGCTCGATCGCCAACGCCACCGTCGCCCGCGCCACGAGGAGCGGCAGGTCGGCGTGCGTCGCCGCGAGCTGCTGCAGCCCGGCCATCGGCGACATGCCCACACCCCGGCGGGCCGCAGCGACCAGCCGATCCGCGGCGCGCCGCGCGTAGAAGCGCTCGGTGCCGAAGTGCCGCAGACAGAGGGTCGAGACCCGCGCCAGCGCCTCCGGGTCCTGCAGGCTGTCGTAAAGCTCGCCGAGGCGGTCCGCGGCCCGCGCCCGATCTTCGGCAGGTGCCGCCGGGTCTTTGGCGACCGCTTCGAACACCCGCAGCGCGCGCTGACGCTGGCCGAGCGCCGCCGCCACCTCCGCGAGGGTCACCGCGGCGCGCGTCGCGACCCTCGGCTCTCGGGGATAGCGCTCGACGATGGCGTTGATCGCCGCCTCGCGCTCGTGAGCGTAGCGCCGCTCCGCCTCTTCGCGCACCACCAGGACGCCGCGCAGCAGGATCAGCAGGCGCAGCCGCTCGACCTCGATCGACGCGACGCCGGCGATCAGATCCTGACCGGCGGCGGCGATCACCCGCTGCAGCTCCTCGATGGCGTCGGCGAGACGGCCGCGCTCGAAGAGCTCGCGCGCCAGCTCGTAGCGCGCCGAGGCCGCGAAGGTCGGCGCCGTCGCCACCAGGTAGCGCAACGCCAGGCGCTTGAACGCCGGATTGTCCTGGGCCCGGGCCGCGGCGAGCACCGCCTCGGCACCGGCGGCCGAGTGGATCGCGCCGTGAAGCGGCAGGGCGTAGATCTCGAGGTCCTGGTTGCCGACCGCGGTGTAGACCATCCAGTCGCCGGCCACCGACACGAAGATCTCGCCGCCCTCGCCGGCGGTGAGCGGCCGCGGCGTCGCCGGGGGCGTGCCGGCGAAGATGCCGTCGGCGACCACCACCGACCAGAGGCTCGGCGGATCGTCGGCGTCGACCGCGCCGTCCCCGGTCTGATCGTCTACCCAGCGGGTGAACAACAGCGTCGCCGGGCGCACCCCGCGGGCGAGGCGCGGAAACCCTTCCAGGTAAGCGCCGTCGGTCACCGCGGCGATGCGACCGTCCGCGAGCCGGCGCGCAAAGATCCGCGGCCGGACCCGATCGTCGGGGCTGACGTAGAACAAGACCCGACCGTCGCTCGATACCGCCGGGTCGCGACCGTCGTCGGCGACGGTGCGTCGGGCGCCGCTCTCCACGAGGATCGCGTCGACGCGGTCGGCGTTGCCCCCGGGAGCGCGCGCGGTGAAGTACAGCGTCCGGCCGTCGGGCGCCCACGTCGGCGCGCGGTCGGCGGTGCTGCGATCGGTCAGACGGCGCTTGTTGCCGCCGTCCACGTCCATCACCCAGATGTCACCCTTGACGTCCTCGGCCTGCGCGGTCCACGCCACCTGTCGGCCGTCCGGGGAGAGCTCGGGCTCGATGTCGTCGGCGGAGTGGAGCGTCAGGCGCAGCGCCGCGCCGCCGGCGAGCGGCCGGACGTAGACGTCGACGTTGCCGTCGACCTTGGCGGCGTAAGCGACCAGGTCGCAGGTCGCCACGATCGACGGATAGAGATCGTCGTAGGTGGTCTTCACCACCGGGACCGGATCCTGAAACACCGCGTCGCGCGGCCGCGGAAAGTTGGCCTTCGGTACCTGCGGCGCGGACGCCGCGCAGCCCGCCGCCAATAGCGCCGCGGCGATCGCCCCGAAGCGGGGCCGCGTATGTGGCGCCGCCGGCCTCATCGCTTCGTGAAGCTCCCGTCGCTCTCCTCGACCAGGTCGCCCGGCCGCGCCCCTTCGTGCAGCAGCTCGGTGAACAGCGCCTCGATCTGCGGCCGATCGGCACGGGTCAACACCGGGTCGACGCTGATCGCCCAGTCGATCACCGCCTGCCGATCGGCGTTCTCCTCGCCGACGACGCGCTCGCGCAGCGCCAGAGCCTCCGGATCCGACACCTTGTCGCAGGGCCGCGCCACCAGACGCGCGCTCTTGCCCTCGGCGAGACACCCCGCGGTCTTCAGCTCGTCGATGTCGTCGCGGTTGAACAACTGCCGGCGGCGCGCCGCGATCGCCTTGCGGCTCAAGTCGTCTTGACTGCCGAGCTCGACCCCCGGCCCGGCGCGCACCGAGGCCACGAGCAGCTCCTCCTCGGTGAGCGGCTCGACCTCACCCATCAGCTGCTTCTCGAGCGAGGTCTTTTGGCCGACCGGGATCACGTTGGTGCTGATGCACGCCGGCACGGGCGCGGCGAGGACGACCAGGATGAGAGATCTAACCGGCACGGTTCCACCCCAACAGCGGCGCGAGGTACTTGTCGTTGATCGGGATCAAGATGTCGTCCAATCGATCGGTGAGCGGATAGCGCCGCAACAGCTCGCGATCGATGTTCGGGAAGCCGATCTGAGTGCCAGGGATCCTTAGGAAGGTGGTGCACGCCAGGTCCATGTTGAGACTCTCGTAGCGCATCCACACCGCGACGTTGTCGATCTTGACGTAGCGCAGGTTCTTGCGCGTGCCCTGCATCTTCTCGTCCTTGGCGGCGGGATCGAGGATCTGCAAGAAACGGTCGAGGGTGTAGGTGCCGATCTTGGTGACGTTCATGTTCAGCGTCAGATCGCGGCTCTTGGGCGCGAGCAGCAACCCGAGCTGCACGTCGGCCGAGAGCTCGGACTCCGGTCCCGGCTTGAGCGACAGCTCCTTGAAGTAGCTGGCGTCGAGGTTCGACGCCTTGAACGCGAAGTCGCCGCGCACCGCCCGGTCCCGGCCGAGCTGCAATGCCATGTTGCCGGCGACGTCGCCGCCGAGCACGTGCATCGAGATCCAGTCGGCGAGCAACATCCCCTGCGTCAGCCGGCCTTCGAGCTCGAAGTCGAAGATCTCATAGCTGCCGCTCTGCACCTTCCGCGCCGCGAGCCCCGAGCGCTGGCGATAGGAACGGACTCGATCATAGAAGGTCGGGCGCGCCGCGCGCCGACGGATGTCCTCGCCCGACGTCAACAACGCCAAGACCCCGCCGCCCACGCCCAGGTCCCGCTTCAACACCGTCGCGTCCGGCCGCGGATCGAAGGCCAAACGCACGTCGAACGGCAGCGCCCCCGACATGTCCGCCACCGACAGGGTGCCGGCGCGATAGCCGAGGTGCGCAGTCTCGAGGACCCCCTCGAGAGCCACGATGCCGTCCTCCGCCCGCAACGTCCCTTTGAGACCCATCTTGCCGCCGAGCTCGGGGCCGTCGACGATCACCGGCTTCAGCTCGCCGGCATCGAGCGCCATCGCCAACCGCAAGGTCGCGTCCAGGCCGGGCAGCCCGGAGCGCTGCCAACCGCGGGTCAGGGCGAACTGCAGCGGCCTGCTGAGCACGCCGCTCGCGTCGATGCGACCGCCCCGATCCGGGGCCTCGAACAGCATCTTGTCCAACAACAAGTCGCCGCCCATCCGATAGCTGAGCGACACCTCGCCGGCGGCGTTCTCGAGCGGCCGCGTCAAGCTCGGGTGCAAGACGGCGGCGCTCTTGAACCGGTAGCCCAAACGCAGCGCGCCCTCGGCGAGCGTCAGGTCGAGCTCGGTGTGCAGGCCGCGCACCACCGCCGGCCGCGTCAGCTCGGCGAGGCTCAACGAAAACCCGACGACCGGAGCGTGCGGCTGGATCGCGAGGCTGATGTCGGCGTCGAGGCCGGAGAGGGCGTTGTGCTCGTCGACGTAGCCGAGGTTGCGCACCGCGGCGGCGACGCTGGCGGTGAACGGCATGCCGCGGCTGAGCTCGTCCTGCCACGCCTGGAGAAAGCCGGCGTACGCGGCCATCAGCGCCGAGAGATTCTTCTCCCCGGGGGCGCGGCTCACCACCGGCGGTTTGCTCTTCAGCGTCAGCTCGCGGTACGGCACCTTGCCGTCGAGCTGCAGGGCCACGCCGACGGTGCCGGTCACGGTCGCCGGCGGGCGTCGTGCCGCCGGCAGCAGTGCCAGGAGCTTCGCGATGTCGATGGGCGCGACCTCGGCGCCGAAGTGGTGGAAGACCGGCGCCGGGCTCGACACTTGATCGATGACCCCCGCGGCGTGGAAGCGGATCAGGTCGGCGGTGGAGAAATCCAGCCGCCGCACGTTGATCTCCTCCGCGGCGCGCGCCACGCTCAACGCCATGCGGGTGTCACCGAGCGTCAGGGCGCCGTCGCCTTGTGGCACGGTGATCGCGGCGATCCCCGAGTCGAGCTCGGCCGTGAGCGTTTGCCCCGCGAGGTCGAAGAGACGCGTGCTCAAGTCGAGACGCAGGTCGCGCAGCGTCGCCGCCGGCGCCGCCACCTCGCCGATCGTCAGCCGCGCCTTGCTCGTCGACGGCACACCGTGGGCCTTGGCCTTGATGAGCGCCACCGGCGCCTCGCTCCCGAAGACCAGCCGCAGGTTCGACACCGTCGCCGCGGGCGCCACCGCTTCACCCACCCCGACCGTCGCCGCCACCGTGATGCTGCCCTCGGGGGGACCGCCGAGAAAGGGCGCGAGGGGTGCGACGAGATCGACGGTCGTGCTCAGACCGCGAACCCGCTGCGGCCCGGCCTGCGCCTGACGCAGCTTCGCCTTGACCTCCAGGTGCGCGCTGCCGGCGTCGAGCGTCAGGACCGAGGTCGCCTGCAGACCCGACGCGGCGTTGTTCTTGAACGCCAGGGTGCCGTCGTCGAAGCCGAGGTCGAGCTTAGCCTGCATCGTGCTCATCTGCGCCGGGTCGGTGACCACGTCGAAGGGCACGGCGTGAAACCGCAGCCGCCCGGCGATGGTGGTGTCGGGCACGAAGGCGGCCACGAAAGGCTGGAGCTCGGCGAGCTCCGAGGTGAAGCTGAGCTTGTCGACCCGGACGCGCGGGTGAACGAGGAGCTCGGTGCCGTTCGCCTCCAGGCTGAAGCGGGTGGCGTCGCCGAAGGCGAGGTCGCAGCGCGACAGCGTGAAGATCTGACGCAACAGATCGAGGCGGTTCTGGAGCTCGAAGGCCAGGGTCACCGGCGGCAGCGGTCGCTCCTTCTGCAGCTCGACCTTCGCCGCGAGGCTCACCGAGACCCCGATGTCGGCGAAGCCGCTCGAGGCGAGGGTGACGCCCAGGCGCTGCTCGGTGACGACGCTCGTGAACGGCGCGCCGCCTTGCAGGCGAAAGTGCGACGGCCGCCCTTGCGGGTTGCGGTCGCCGAGCCCGAGCCACACGTCGAGGCTGAGGCTCTGACCCTCGGCCGTCAGGCGCCCCTCCATTCCGAGCCGATCGACCTGCAGCTGTTGGCCGGGGCGAGTGACGGTGACCTCGTCCACCGAGAGCACGAGGCGCTGCACCTCGACGTACACCGGCACCGACGGCTGCGTCAGCGGCTTCTTGGGCTGCGGCGCCTCGACAGGGGCGGGCTCGGGTGGGACCTCCGGCTGCGGCGCGGCGCGGCCGTGAAGCGCGGCGAGGACGGCCTCGAGGTTCTGGCCGCGGTCGTTCTCTTCGAGGTTGCAGCGCACGTGCTCGAGCGCGACCTCGGGCAGCACGACGCGCAGGCGGAGGAGGTCTACCGCCGACCAGTGCAACGCCAGACGCTCGAAGGCGACGACGTCTCGGCCAAACCCCGGCGGCGGGCCGATGCGGAAACCGCCGACCTCGATCCCGCTGAACAACGACAGCTCGAGGCGCCCGATCTCCACCTCGGCGCCGATGGTCGTCGTGCCCCACGCCTCGCCGAGGCGACGCAGCCGCTCATCACTATAATAGAGCCGGACGGCGACGAGGAGGCTGGCGACGAGCGCGAGCGACACCCCGAGCGTAATCCCCGTGATCTTGAGGATCTTGCGCAGCCGTCGCCGCACGCGAGGGCTTGTTGGCGGCGCGGTGGAGGTGACAGGGTCGGCGGTCATGACGTCCTCGAACGGTCGAATCATAGAGTGTTCCCGGACGTCCAAGCAAACAACCACACCGCTGTCGGCCGGGCGCGAAGACCGGCGGCGCCGCAAACGGACCTTGCGGGGGGCTTTTGGCTGGTGTACTTCGCGGGACAGAACCCTCGGGAGGCAAGCATGCGAACGATGGCACAGAGCCTGGTGTTGACGGTGGTGGTCGCGGCGTGGGCGACGGTCGCCTACGCGGCGGCGGACACGCTGGTGGTCAAAGGCAAAGACGGCAGCTACCAGCCGGGAGCCGCGAAGAGCTGGAAGGCGGCCGACACCGGCGTGCAGTTCGTGCTCGCCGACGGCGTCGACGGGGCGGCGGTCGCCAAGACGCTCGGCGACAGGCTCGCGGGCGCCAAGGTCTCGTTCGAGGGCGGCCAGCTGACCATCGCCGGCGTGCCGAAGGACGCGCTCCTCGACCAGCTGTCGACGTTGAGCTTGAGCGGCAGCGCCGACCCGTTGGCCGACCTCGCCGGCCTCGGCGGCGCGGTCACCGCGATGAATTCGCCGGAGGGCGGCGGCTCGATCCGCGCCTCGAAGCCCACCGCGACGACGATGCGGCCGAGCATCATCAAGGAGCACAACGCCGACGAGCGCTACGAGGCCGAGGTCGTGGAGATCAAGCAGGGCACGTTCCCGACCGTGATGCTCAAGCTCAAGGTCCGCAAGACCGCGCGCGCCGGGGCGCTGCGCACCAAGCTGCGCTACGGCAAGGTCATCGAGGCCCCGGTGGCGTACACCGTCGGCGAAGGCGGCGTCGATCTCACCCGCGACGACAACAAGCGCAACCTGGTGTCCTGGTACCTGACCAGAGGCGACCGGGTGCTGTTCCACCCGAACGCCCTCGACGCCGAGAGGCTCGAGATCGACTGGATCACGCGCCAGGAGTAGACGCGACGCCGGCCGCGGCCGACCGCGCTACAGGTACGAGATCTTCGCCGCCTTGACGTCCTTGGGCTTCGCGGGCGGCGAGTCCTCCAACAACGCATCGAGCTCGTCGGTCGCGGTCGCGGTCTGGCTCGCGGCTTGACGCTCGGTCGCCTTGAGGCGCTCGCCGACGTCGCGGAACTTCGGGTCCATCGCCGCGACCTTCTCGTAGAACTTGCCGGCCTCGCGGAAGCGCCCCATCGACTCGTACGCCGCCCCGACCTCGAAGCGCAGCGCCATCGCCTCTTCCGCGGTCACCTGCGGGTCGTTCAAGCCCCGCAAGAACGCGTCCATCGAACGCTCGGTGTTGCCGAGCTCGAGGTAGCACAAGCCGACCATCGTCAAGGCGCCGATGTGGCGGCCGGCCGCGACCACCGCGACCTCGAACTCCCGGATCGCATCTGCGAGCAGCCCCATCTCCTTGTAGGCGATGCCGAGGTTGTAGTGGGTGTCGTAGTCCGAGGCGTCGACCTGCTCGGCGACGCCCTTCTTGAACTCGTCGAAGACGTCGGTGAACGAGACCTGGAAGTCGTCGACCGCGGCCGCGGCGTTCAGGTCGCTTGCGAGCTCGGCGGCCAAATCGTGGGTCCCGGCCGAGACCGGCTCCGGCTCGGGTTCCGGCTCGGGTTCCGACTCGAGGTCACCGCTCGGCGCGCTCGGCGCCGGGGCGGGGGTCGAAACCACGGCCGGCGGCGGCGCCTCGAGCTCGGCCTGCAGCGCCAGGACCCCCGCGTGCGTCGGATGCTTCCTGACGAGCGCCGCGAGCGCGTCCTTGGCCTCGTCCTCCAGGCCTTGCTGGCGGTAGAACGAGACTTCTTCGAGCTCGTCGGTCAGGTCGGTGGTGTCCGGACCATCGGCGGCCGTAGCCTCGGCAACGGGCGTGGCGGGCGCCGGCTCGACAACGGGCTCGGCGGCTTCCAGGGACGCCGTGGTCTCGACGGGCGCCGTGGTCTCGGCGGGCGCCGCGGCTTCGATGGGGCCGGCGGTCTCGGGCGTCTCGGGCTCATCGGCCGGCGCCGGAGCTCGATCGAGCGCGGCGGTCGCAGTGGGTGGCGACAGGCCGAGATCATCGAGCTCGGCGTCGATACTGGCGAAGCTACGGCCCGCGGTGCTCGGCGCCGCCGGCTCCTTGGCCGGAGCCACGCTGGTCGGAGCCTTGGCCGGAGCGACCGGAGCTTTGGCCGCGAGTGTCGGCGCGCGGCGGGTCGGCACCGCGGAGGCGAGCAGGGCGTCGAGATCATCGACGAGGGCGTCGGCCTTGGGTGGCGAGGTGCGCTCCCCTTTGGGCGCGAGCCGTGGCGCGGCGGGCGCGGGTGTCGGCGGCGCGGCGCTCGGCTCCGGCTCGTAGTTGAGCGCGCTCGAGCCCGACTCGCTGGCCATCGTGAGGTTGACCATCGACTGGGTGCGGGCCCCCATCACCGCGCTTGGCCGCTCGCGGCTGGTGGGCAGGTGCGACTCGCCCGAGACCACCGCGGTCGGCTGCGGCGCGCCCTCTTCGACCTCGAGCGGCTCGTCGATGAGCGCCGCGACGTTCGGGCGATCCTCGTCGAGCTCGTCGAACGGCTCGGCTTCGAGGAGCTCGGTCCCGGCCTCGGGCTCGGCGCTCTCGGCCTCGGCGTCCAGATCGATCTCCGCCGCAGCCGACGAGGGTTGATACCCCAAGGCCGGCGACACGGCCTGCTCGGTGACGTCGGCCAGCGACATCTTGCCGGTGGTCTCCGGCGCGATCGCCTGCAGCAGCTCACGCGCCTCGGAGTGCTCCGGGTCGATGCCGAGCAGCTCCTCGAGGTCATCGCGAGCGGTGTCGGTGAAGCCGTTGCGGTAGGCAACGCCGGCGAGCAGCCACAGCTCGCGGGCGGCGGCGCGCGGCTCCTGGGTGTCGATGTAGAGGTCTTTGAGCTTGGTGCGCGCCTCGCGGTGCTCGGGATCGATCTCGAAGACCTTCTGGATGTGCTCGATGGCCTTGGGCTTCAAGCCGTACTTCACGTAGACGTCGACCTCGGTCAGGATGCGCAGGATCGCGTCCCCCGCCGCGGCCGGCGTCAGCTCCGGCGCCGGGCCGCTCGCCGTGCCCACCGCCGCGCCTTGGTCGGGTTGGTCGACGACGTCCGTGTCGAGATCGAGCTCGGAGGCGTCCACCTCGATCGAGTCGCCCTCGCCCTGGGTCTCGACGCCGACCTCGATCTCGCCCATCGGCGCCGCGTCGCCGACGACCGCCAACGCCTCGGCGTCGTCGGGCACCAGGTCGAGCACCTTGCGCATCACGCCCTGGTAGGCGTCGGTCTGGCCGGACTCCCGATAGATGTGCGCCAGCTCTTTGTAGACCGAGACCGTCTTCGGGATCTGACCGAGGTCGCGAAACGCGTTGGCCAAGAGCGCCAGGGTCTCGGCGTCTTTCGGATCGGCCTTGAAACAGACTTGAAGCTTGGCGAGCGCGCGCCGGGCATCCTTCTTCTGAATGTAGATGTTGGCGAGCTCGCGCGTCGTCGCCAGGTCGCTGGGGTCGAAGTGGACGATGCGCTCCGCGACCTTGATGTAGTCGTCGACCCGGTGGTGGGTCTTGAGGAAGGTCGCGGCGCTCTGAAACTCGTGCCGCGCCTCGTCGACCTGGTTCTGTTTGGCGAGGAGCTCGGCGAGCTTGATGCGGCTGGCGACGTTCTCCGGATCGAGCTCGACCATCTTGCGCAGGACCTGGATGCTCTCTTCGACCTTGCCGAGCTTCTCGTAGATCTGACTGATCTGCCGATACTGGTTGCTGGCGTCGGAGAGCAGGCCGAGCTGGTGATAGAGGTCGGCGAGCTTGACGTTCACCTCGACGAGCGCCGGATCGATCTTGAGGATCTGCTTGTAGACCGCGACCGCTTTGAGGAAGAAGCCCTGGTCGGCGTAGAACTGCGCTACCTGGTCGTAGGTCTTGGTGGCCGCGGCATGGTCGCCGATGCGGGTCTGCAGATCACCGATCTTGAGGAGGGTCCGGACGTCTTTCGGGTCTTCTTCGACGAGGTGCTGAAACTCCTTGATCGCCTTGTCGATCTGCCCCTTCTGCAGGAACTTCTGCGCGTTGGCGCGGGTCTTGTCCTTGTTCGTGGTCACGCGAAATCTGGGCTACGTCCGCTTCGGACGATAGCACGCCGCCCCTGCCGGCTCCAGTGTCGCGAGACCGCGAAGCCTCCGCCCCGCGCTCGCCCTCGGCGCCGCTAGTAGTTGACGCGCTCGACGTAAGAGCCGGTGCGAGTGTCGATCTTGACCCGCTCACCCTCGTTGATGAACAGCGGCACGTTCACGATGCCGCCCGACTCCAGCGTCGCCGGCTTCGAGGCGTTGGTCGCGGTGTCACCGCGGACCCCGGGCTCGCAGCTCGTGATCTTCAACACCACGAAGGTCGGCAACGTCACCGCCAGCGGCTTGCCGTTCCAGAACAACACCGCGCAGGTCGAGTTCTCCTGCAGCCAGCTCACCTGGTCACCGAGGAGCTCTTTTTGCACCGCCACCTGGTCGTAGGTCGTGGTGTCCATGAAGGTGTAGTGGTCGTCGTCGTGGTAGAGATACTGCATCTGCTTCTCTTCCACGTCCGGCTCGCCGAAGGTCTCGCCCGACTTGAAGGTCGGCTGGATGGTCCGACCGGAGAGCAGGCTCTTCAGCTTCGTGCGGGTAAACGCGTTGCCTTTGCCGGGCTTGACGTGCTGAAACTCGACGACGATATACGGCTCGCCTTCGTATTCGATCTTCAAACCGGTGCGAAAATCAGACACTTCGTACATGACACCACCTGGACGCTCGCGGCCGGAATTCCCCTGGCCGCCGGTTGCGAAGGCGGTGCTCTAACACAAAGATCATGCGGGAGTCGAGCGTCTACGACCGCGGCTCAGCTCAGCTCTTTGACGAAGTGGGGCACGGCGAGGCGCATCAGATAGCGGGCTTTGCCGGTCATCGCGTCGGCGCGCAGCACCACGCCGAGGAAGATCTCGTCGGTCACCGGCCGCATCATCGCGACGAGGTTGTGCGCCTGGATCTCCACCTGCGCCACCTTCCCCACCTGCGGCATGGTGTCCGCGGTGCGGCGGAGCTGCTGCACCGCGCCGGCGTATTCGATGAGTAGCGTCGCGACGTCCAGCTCCGACTCGCCCACCTGATAGGTGTCGATGGCGATGCCGTCAAACCCCATCAGGGTGCTGGCGATGGCGCCGGGCGTCGTGTCGACGATGCGCTGCAGAGGCTCTCGAAAACCCATGGCTCCTCCAGATTGACCCGCGTTCTGTGTCTCGAGCTCGGCGAGACGCCTGGCGGCTACCTCGTCCTCCGGGTGCTCGCGCACCCGCTTGCGGTAGATGGCGACCGCCCGCGCCGGAAGTCCCTGCCGCAGGAACAGCTCCGCCATCGTCGGTGTATCCCAAGTGGTCGGGGACACCCTCCATGGGGTAGGCCGTTCAGGATCGGGAGTCAAGCGCCGGGGTCAACGCACGCAGGTGGAATACTGGGTGCAATTGAGCTGCACGTCCTGAAACGGCAGGCAACTCGTAATCGGGGCCATCGCGAGGCCACTGACCCCGGTGGTCCCGACCGCACAGGCGACGCTCGCGTCGATGGTGAGCAGCCCGCACGCATCCGCCAGGCAGCCGACGCACACGTCGATCGGGTGGACGAGCCAGTTCGACTTCACCGAGGTGCCCGCTTGCAGCTTCCCCAACGCCTGGATTTGCAGCACCACGGTGGCGACGTTCTCATGCGGATAGGTGCCCCACGCCGCGTTCCGCGGCGCCGCGCTCGGAGCGTCCGCCGTGCCGTAGAAGTAGGTCCCGGTCGTGGCGTTCAGCCCGCGCGCCGGTAGCGCACTTGGATCGAAGCCCGAGCCGTACATTGTCCGCATTGCCGCCAGATCCAGAACGTCGACGAATAGGCTGAGCTGGCCGGAGTTGGCCGGGACCTGCCCGGTGGCCGGGATGAAGGCCCGCTGACTGGCGGGCAGGTTGTCGCACTTGAGACTGTCCGGCGGCCCGTCCTCCCACGCGCCATAGCGCATAGCTTCGGGGCTCCCCCCTTCAGCGTCGGCGCGGAACCAACAGATGTCGAAGCCGTGAAGCAGGACGTCGTTGCCGTCGGGTCTGCGGTTGGTCGGGCTGAAGCTCACCGCCGCGTCGGCGACCGCGGGAGACATGTTGTTGCGGATATTGGGTGCCAGCGAATAGGAGAACGCCGGGCCGGCGTTGATGAAGCCCCGCGGATCGAAGAAGCCGCGAGCGAGTGCAGCCTGGGGCTCGGGGTCGGTGGTGCACGCGCCGCTCGGCTTGGCAATCCGGACCAGCTGCAGCGACGTCCCGTGCTCGACGCCGCAGGCGCTGACCAGGACCACACACACACTGGAGAGCATCGTCGTCTTCATCACCAAGCCTCCTTCATCCAGCCGCGCGCCGCGGCGTGCGGCCGTGCTCAGTGCGGTCGAGGCGCAGCTGCCGCGCGATCTCGCCGACCACCTCTTCGATCCGCTCCCCATCATTGTGCACCGTCAAGCTCGCCTCGCGATAGATCGGGGTGACCCCCACGAGCTGCCGCCGCACCGTCTCGACCAGGTTCGGCCCCGGCTTCACCGGGCGCTGCTGCAAGGGGTTCCCCGCCGACAGCCGCCGCACCAGGGTCTCGGGCTCGGCCTCGAGGAACACCGTGTGCGCCCGCACCCGCAGCCAGTCGCGCACCGTGGTGTCCAAGAAGGTCTCGCCGCCGGTGGCGATGACCAACGGCTGCGACGACGCGAGCAGGCGCCGCAGCACCGCGCGCTCCTTGGCCTTGAGCGCCACCGCGCCGCTCTTGCGGATGAAGTCGGCGATGCACTGGCCGGCCTCTTCTGCGATCGCGTCGTCGAGGTCGACGAAGGGCCGGCCGGTGCGCTCGGCGATCAGCCTGCCGACGGTGCTCTTGCCCGCGCCCATGAAGCCCACGACCACCAGGTGCGAGCGCGCCGGCGACAACGCCGCCGCCGGCATCGACACCACGGCCGGGACGCTGTCCGGGTGCGGCGCCTCGTCCGGCCACGTCCGGGCCTCGCCACTTCGATGTCTGCCGCGCTCCATCGTCGACCTCCTACTTGTCCGAGACCTTGCCCGGCAGCGACGTCGACTGCACCGCCGACTCCTCGCGGTTGATGATCCGCGGCGTGATGAACACCAACAGCTCGGCGCGCTTGTCGCTCGTCGAGCGCTTCTTGAACAGCCAGCCGAGCACCGGGATGTCGGAGAAGAACGGCACGCCGTCATAGCTCTCGGCGGTGTTGCGGGTGTAGATGCCGCCGATCACCGTGGTGTCGCCGTCTCTCACCAACACCTCGGTCTCGGCCTGCTTCTTCTCGATCGCCGGATCGCCCTGCGCGCCCTTCAGCGACTGGCTGGGCTCGTTCTTCGAGGTCTTGATCTTCAACAGCACGCTGCCGTCGTTGGTCACGTGCGGCGTCACCTCGAGCTCGAGGACCGCGGGGATGAAGCGGGTGTTGGCGCCGGCCGCCGACACCACGGTGATCGGGATGTCGATGCCTTGGGAGATCTTGGCGGTCTTGTTGTCGAGGGTCGTGATCCGCGGCGAGCTGATGATGCGCCCCTTGCCGTTCGACTCCAGCGCCGACAGCCGCAGGTTCAGCAGCTGGCTGCCGCCCGCCGAGCCGAAGATGAAGCCCAGGCCGCCGCCGGCGCCGGCGCCGATCGCCGCCGGCAGGTTGACCGCGAACCGGCCGGGGTTGCTGGTGCCCTCGGTGCGGTTGCCGTTCACCGGATCGGCCGCGCCGGACACCGTGACGTCGCCCGGAAACATCAGCCCGGTCGGGTTGCCCTGCATCGCGGTCGCCTGCCCGGTGCCGCCCCACTGGATACCGAGCTCGTCGTTGTTGCTGCTCGACGCCTCGACGATCCGGGACTCGATCAAGACCTGCGGCGTCTGCTTGTCCAAGCGCCGCACCAGCTCGACCACGCGGTCGAGGTTGGAGTCGACGTCCTCGAGGATGATGGTGTTGGTGCGGGGCTCCGGCTGCACGCTGCCGCGCGGGCTCAACAGCGGCTTGATCTGGCCGACGATGTCGGCGGCCGAAGCGTAGTTGATCGTGATCATCTTGATCTTGGTGTCTTCGATCTGCTCCATCGCCTTCTTCTTGGCGAGCTTCATCTCGTTCTCTTCGCGGATCTTGCCGGCCGGCGCGATGCGCATGATGTTGTTCTGCCACTCGCGATCGTAGCCCTTCGACTTGAGGATGGTGTCGAGCGCCTGGTCCCACGGCACGTCGCGCAAGCGCAGCGTGATCTTGCCCTTGACGTCGTCGCTGGTGACGATGTTGGCGCCCGAGACCTCGGCGAGCAGCCGCAAGACGTTCACGATCTCGGCTTCCTTGAGGTCGATGGAGATGCGCTTCTTGGTTTGCCGGGTCTGCGTCGGCGTGCTCGCCGCCATCACCGCCGCGTCCGCGGCGAAACCGGCGGTCTGCGGCGCCGCGACCGACGCCACCGTCATGGGCTTGGCCTGGGTGCGGATCACCCACGAGACCTTGCCGCCCTGGTCGACGAGGGTCTGGGTCGCCGGTCCGGTGAGACTGACGACGACGTTCACCACCGGCGGCTCCAACGACGCCTGGTAGGTCGACACCAGGCGCACCACCGAGCCGTACGCCGTGGTGTCGAGGCTAGCCTCCAGGCTCTTCGGCACCACCGCGGGTCGAATCTCGAGCACCCACGACTTCGGCGAGCGGTCGTCGACCTTGGTCACCGCCCCGGCCGGCACCTCCACGACGATGTGCGCCTCGTCGGGGTTGCCGGTGAAACGCACGTCCTTGAGCACCGGCGTTCCCTGGGGCGCCACCGGCTTCGGCGGCTCGACCGCGGCAACCACCGCTGCGGCCGGGGTCGCCTGCGGCGCCTTCGCCACCACCGCCGGCTTGAGGCTGACGAACAGGCCCTCTCTGGTGGCGGTCACCACGTGCTCGGTGTCGGCGCGCGACAGATCGAACACCACGCGCAACAGCTGCCCGTGGTCGCCGAGCCGCACCCGCCGCACGTACGGGCTCCGGACCCCGTAGGTCCTGCGGCTGACGCTGCGGTCGGTGTCCTTGAGGTCCACCACCAGGCGCGGCGGATTCTCGAGGCGTTGGGCGTCGAAGGTCGGGTTGCGGTCGAAGAGCAACAGCACGCCGGTCTGATCGTCACGCCCCCGCGGCTCGACCCCGAGGAGGCGCACCCGGTTGCCCTTGGCGCCGGTCCTCGCCGGCGTCATCGGTGGCGCTTCGGCGGCCGTGGGCTCGGGCCCGCCACCGTCGGCCTCGTCCACCGTCGCCAGGTCGGGCGACATCTCCGGATCGACGCTCGCCGCCCTCGCCGCCTTGCGAGCGCTCTTGCTCTCCCGAGCGCGTGCCGCCGCCTCCTTGCGGGCCTGCGCTTCCTCGCGGGCGCGACGCGCCTGGCGCTGCTCGTCTTCCTTGCGCGCCAGCTCGACGCGACGGGCCTGCTCTTCGCGGCGCACCTTGTCGTCATGGCGCGCCTGCGCCTCTTTGCGGGCCTGCTCCTCCGCCTTGGCCTTGGCCTCCGCGGCCGCGAGCTCGCGGCGCTTGCGCTCGAGCTCGTCGCGCTGTCGCTTGAGCTCGGCGCTCTCCTTCGCGATCTTCTCGGCCTCCGGCTGCAGCCGTTCGAGGTTGGTCTGGACGCTGGCGACCGCGTCGCGCTCCCGCTTGATCTCGGCCTGGGCGGCGTCGATGCTGCGCTTGAGCTCCTCGAGCCGGGTCCGCTCCGCCTGCAGCGCGTTGAGCTCCTGGGTCGTCGCCTTGCGCACCCCGGCCGCGTGGCGCTCGCGCTCCGAGCGCTCCGCCTCGTTCTTCTGCAGCTCGGCCTGGGCGGCGGCGAGGGCCTTGCGGTCGTTCTCGATCTTCGCCTGCGCCGCCTCCACGTTGCGCTGCATCGCGACCAGGTGGGTCTTCTCGGTGCTCATCGCCGCCTGCTTGCCCTCGACCTCGCGCTCCTTGGCCTCGAGCTCGCGGCGCGCCTTCTCCACCGCGTCCTGGTCGGCGCTGACGCGCTCGCGCATCGCGGCGACGGCGCGCTTCTCGCCGTGCAGCTGCTGCAGCGCCGCCTGGGCCTCGCGCTCGCGGTCACTGATCTCGGCGAGCCTGGCGTCGATCTCCTCACGCGCCTTGGACGCCGCGGCTCGGGCCTGCTCGGCCGCGGCCCCCGCCCGCTCGGCCTCGGCCTTGGCGACCTGGGCGCGCTCCCGCGCCTTCTCCGCGGCCTGCTTCTCCTGCTGCGCCTTGGCGACGCGCTCCTCGAGCTCGGCCACCTGCTCCTTGTGCTTGGCCTCGGCACGCGCCGCGGTCTCCTCGGCGTCCAAGCGCTTGCGCTCGGCCTCGGCCGCGATGCGCTCGGCGGCGGCGCGGGAGCGGGCCACCGCGGTCGCCGCCTTCTGCAGCTCGACCACCTTGGCCTCGGCCTCTTTGGCGGCCGCTTCACTCTGCGCCCGGTCACGGCTGATCGCGTCGTTGGCTTGGCGGCGCAGATCGTCGGCCTCGGCCTTGGCGCGCTCGGCCTCGCTGCGCAGGCGCTCCGATTCCTTCGCGATCTTCTCGGCTTGCGCGGTTTGCTCCTTGGCCCGGCTCGCCGCGGTCTCCGCGTTGCGACGCTCTTCGGCGGCGCGCTCCGCGGCCTTGTCGGCCTCGGCGCGCGCGGTCTCGAAGCGCTCGGCGGCGGCGCGATCGACGGGCGCCACCGGCGGCGGCGCGGCGGCGATGACCTGGGTCTGCGGCGTGTTGCCGACCCGAACGACGACGGCGTTGCCCTCGGCCTGGACGTCGTAGGCGACGGTCTTGGTGAAGCCGATCATCAGGCGGCCGATGTTGAAGCCGTCGGACGAGAACTGCCGGGTCGCGATCTGATCGATCAAGCCGTCCTCGATGGCGATCGGCGCGTCGAGCTCGGACAGGTCGGCGCCGGAGACGTCGACGACGACGCGCATCGGGTCCGAGAGCCGAAACACCGTGAAGGTCGGCTCGACGCTGGTCTGGATGCGGACGATGCGGGTGTCGCCGGAGCCGACGACGTCGACCCCTTGAATGACGTTCTTCGCCGCCGAGAGGTCGAGCGGCAACAGCGTCGCCAGCGCCGCGACCAGCGCCGTCTTGCGCCCGGTCATCCGCGTCAGGTCAAGAACGGCGACGGTCATGCGGGGTGTCCTTGCTGTGGTTGCCATCAGTGGCTCCTCGACTGCTTCAAGGCCGGTCGCTCGTTTCGAGGTCGGGTTTCGGCAGCTTGATCGTGATCGGCAGACGGACGCGCTCGCCGGTGGGGGCGCGGAACTCCTCGGTGACGACGATGGCGTCGTCGGCGATCCGGGTCACCCGACCGCCGTTCTTCCCGAGTCGCGTGCCGATGTGCAGCACGTGGCCGCGGCCGGTCGGATCCTCGACCATCGCGTTCGGCTGCGCGGTGCCGGTCACGAGCCCGGTCAATCGATACTGGTCGAGCTCGTACTTCTCGGTCTCTTCAATCTTGTGCTCGCGCTCGCTGTTCACCTGTTCGTCGAGGTCGGCGAGGTAGGAGTGAAACGGGTCCCGTTTGCCGATCGGCGAATAGGCCCAGGTCGAAGCCGGCGCCGCCGCCTCCGCCTTCTCGACGCTGGCCGCGCCTGCACCGCCGGCCTTCTTCGCCGGGCCGGCAGGCGCCGCGGCCATGCCGCCGCTCTCTTCGCTCGCGCAGGCCGAGGTCAGCACCAGGAGCACCGCCAGCGCGCGGCGGTGATAATCGCTGCGGGCGCTCATTTCTTCTTCTCCGGCTGGTCCCCGAGGAAACGGAAGGTCGAGAGCGTGAACTTGGCGTCCAGCAAGATCTTCTTGTTGACGGTCTTCGGGGTCTCCAGGCTCAGCGCCGAGACGTTGACGATGCGGTCGAGCTTGCCGACCGAGTCGATGAAGGTCGCGACCTCGTGGTACGAGCCCTTCACCTGGGTGGCGAAGTTGAGCTCGGCGACGAACTCGCGCAGCGACTCGCCCTTGGGCTCGAAGTTGACGATGGTGAGGCCGGACTGCCGGGCCTTGTTGCCGAGCTGCGCCAACAGCTGCGGCACGTCGGCGGCGTCCGGGAGCTGCGCCCGCGCCTTGTTCAGGTCTTGCTGCAGCTCGTTCAAACGGGCCTCGTACTTGGCGAGGTTGTCGATGTAGGCCTGCTTCTCGGCGCGCTCCGCCTCGAGCTTGGCATACTGCTGCTGCAAGTCGGAGAGCCGCCGGGTGTCGTCCAGGTGATAGAGGTAGTAGTAGCCGCCCACCATCGCCACGGCGATCAACCCCGCCAGCGCGTAGCGCTGCTTGGCGGGAATCTTGGCGTAGTGCTGGAGAAACTTCTCCATGGTGGCTAGCTCCCCGAGTAGTTGGTCTTACAGGTCATCTTCCACTCAATGTAAACCACGCCGCCGCCGTGACTGTCGTTCGACTTCACCGTGCCCAAGGCCGGCGCGGTGATGAACTTCGAGCGCTTCTCGAGCGCCAGCTGAAAGTCGGAGATGTTCTCGTGCTCCATCGCCCCCCCCTCGAGCACCAGCGCGCCGCCGCCCTCCACGAGCCGCGTCAGCCACACCTTGTGCTGCTCGGTGAGGATCACCGCCAGATCATCGAGCAGGTGGGCCGGGCCGGTGCGCTGGCTTTGCAGCCGGGTGATGACGCCGATCTTCTTCTCGAGCACCTCGGCCTTCTTCTTGAAATCCTCCACCCGCACCACGTCCTGACGCAGCTGCGCGATCTCTTGGCTGACGGTGGCGATGCGAGTGTCCATCGCCGACAGATCGGAGCCGATCAGGTGCGACCAGATGTAGAGGCCGACCACGACCACCAACAGCAGCGCGACGATGACCAGGATCTCCTGGCGCATGCCCTCGTGTTTCTTGGCGGCCTTGGTCGGCAGTAAGTTGATGCGCAGCATCAGCCGTCCCCCTCGGAGCGCAGCGCCAGGCCGACCGCGACCCCGGCGGTCGGACCGAAGGCCTTGACGTAGTCGGCGTCCTGGGGGCTGACCTGGATCTGGCGGAAGGGATCGGCGACGTGCACCGGCACGCCGATGCGCGCCTCCATCGAGCGCGACAACGCCAACAAGCGGGCGCTGCCGCCCACGAGATAGAGCTGCGAGGGCGCGGGGTCGGCGCTGGTCGCCGAGTAGAAGTCGATGGAGCGCTGCACCTCGCTGGTCAGGTTCTCGGCCACCGACTGCAGCGCCCGCTCGACGTCTTGGGGGATGACGACGTCGGTGTCGCGGTTGTCCTTGCCGCCGATCTTCAAGGCCTCGGCCTCGTCGAACGACAGGTTCATCTGCTTCTGGATCTCTTCGGTGAACGCGTTGCCGCCGATCGTCAGGTCGCGGGTGAAGCTCGGGTTGCCGGCGGCGACGATGTTGATGTTGGTCTTCGAGGCGCCGACGTTCACGAGCGCTACGGTCTCGGCCGGCGGGACGTCGTAGTTGGTGGTGAACATGTTCTGGATCGCGAAGGCGTCGACGTCGCAGACCACCGCCTGCAGGCCGGCCTCGGCGATCAGCGAGGTGTACTCGTTGACCAGGTCCTTCTTCGCCGCCACCAGGACCACGTCCATCTGCCCCTGCTGCGCCGACTTGGGGTTGACGATCTGGACGTCGATGTTGACGTCCTGGATGTCGAACGGAATGAACTGCTCCGCCTCCCATTGAATCGACTCTTCGAGCTCGTCGCGCGTCATCTGCGGCAACGGGATCTTCTTGATGATCACCGAGTGACCGGAGACCGAGATCGCGACGCGCTTGTTCTTGATCTTGTGCGCCGCCACCAGCTCCTGAATCGCCTCGACGATGCGCGGCGCGTTCATCAACGCGCCGTCGACCACCGCCTCGGACGGCAACGGCACCAACCCGAAGTTGACGAGCGCCTGGCCGCCTTTGCTGACCTTCAGCTGGCACAGCTTGACCGAGCTGGCGCCGATGTCGATGCCGACGCACAACTTCTCGCGTGCCATCTGCCCTCGTCCTTCCCGCCGCCGCTCGCGGCACCAAGCGCTCGCGCCCCGGAATGGGCCCACGCGCCTGCGGACAGTCGTCCCGGTCCTCAGTCTAGGACGGCTTATGGATTGCGCAAGAAATCGGCGGGCCGTGAGCGCGTCGGGACGGGTCGCGAGGTCGTGAGCCAATCGAGTCGCGGCCGCCCTGCGCCGCCTTCGGTGACCGGCGCGCCGTAATCGTCGTTTGACTCAGCGCGTCGCCGCCCCTAGACTCCCCGGTCGGGCCTCTCCCCGCGACCATCGCGGCCGGGTCCTACCTGCTGCCAGCCCGCGCTTCGTCGCGGGTGAGGATCGATGACCGACGAGCTGACAACGGCGGAGAGCAGCCTGCGCGAGGAAGCCGCGGCGCTGGGCGTCGATGACATCCTGGCGCTGTGCTACGCGTTCCAGCACAAACCGGAGCGGTTGCGGCTCTACCTCGACGTGCTGCGTAAGAAGGGCGGCGAGCGAGCGCAGTTCGCCAGCTGCCTGATCTGCTTCGACCTCGCGCGCCAGGGCGACCCGGTGTTCCAGAAGGAGTTCGCCTACCTCGCCGACACCATGCGCGTCCTCGGCGACAAGCGCGAGCTGGTCTTGGCGCTCGTCGCCAGCGACCGCTACCTCAACTTCCTCTGGGAGATGTGCCAGGCGCAGCTCGACGAGGCCGACCCCCGCTTCGCGGTCGAGCCGGCGGTCGAGACCATCCCGGCGGACGACCTCATCGTCGACCTGCTCTCCGACGCCGACTTCGGCGACGAGTTCGGCATCAGCGTCGACCACGGCGCGCTGTTGACACAGTTCGACGAGGCCATCGAGGCGTTCTTGGGCGGCGAGGTCGGCATGCCGATCTACGATCCCGAGGCCGGCTTCCGCCTGCGCCACGACCGGGACGTGGTCCGCATCGAGCGCTTCCTGCAAGCGCTGCAATCCCTGCGCGACCTGGTGCCGATCGCCCGCGGCTACCGGGCGTTGGTGCTGCTGTTCTACGGCACCCACATCCGCTCCCGCGGCTTCTTCGGCGGCATCAACCAACGCAAGCAGGCGCTGCTACGCGACGGCCTGCAAGAGTTCAGCACCTCCGGCCGCGAGCTCTGGGGTATCGTCGGCGTCCTGAGCCCGATGCACGCGTCGCACGAGGTCTGGGAGAAGATCTCCGACGTGCTCTTGGACTACACCCAGTGGTGCGCCACCGCCCCCGAGCTCGCCGCCGAAGGCACGAGCTCCTACGACGCCGTCGGCCGCATGCTGGCCCGCCAACCGCTGGTCGGCAACCGCCGCCGCACCGGCCGCGAGTAGCCCCTCAGCTCTGAAACTTCAGGAAGGTCGCGACGATCTCTTTGACGATGCTCTCGATCGTCGTCGACTTCGCGATCGCCATACGCTTGAGCTTGTGCATCTCTTCCGGCGGCAACGCGACCAGCAGCGCGTCCTTGGTGTCCTCCTCCTCGAGGACCTCGGCCGACACCTCGAGCTCTCCGGAGCCGCCGGTCTGGATCGGCGGCGGCGGTGGCGCGCTGACCTTGGGGCTCGCGCCCGAAAACCGCGCCGGCGACGGCGGGGTCTCGGCGAGGCGCCGCTCCTTCTCGGCCGCGAGCTCGTCCTTGAACAGCTGCTTCATGAAGTTCGCGAGGTGGATGTTGGAGGGCGTGAACTCGCAGCCCGCGAGGTAGGTGTCGATGTCGAGCTGCATGTCGCAGGCGTTGGCGTAGCGCCGCTTCGGCTCCTTCTCCAGCGCCTTCATCAGGATCGACTCGACCTCGGCGGGGATGTCGTCGCGGAAGTAGCTCGGCGGATAGATCTTGCCCTCGATGATGTTGTTCATGATCGCGAGATCGTTCTCGCCCGAGAACAACTTCAGCCCGGTGAACCACTCGTAGAGCACCACCCCCAACGAGAAGATGTCGGAGCGGTGGTCGACGTCCTTGCCCATCACCTGCTCCGGCGACATGTAGATCAGCTTGCCCTTGATCTCGCCGGCCTTGGTCTCGTGCAGCTGGGTCGCGGCCTTGGCGATGCCGAAGTCGAGGATCTTCACCGTCCCGGTCCAGGCGACGCGGATGTTCTCCGGCGACACGTCGCGATGCACGATGTGCAGCGGCATCCCGAGCGCGTCGGCCTTGGTGTGCGCGAAGTACAAGGCCTCGCAGACGTTGCTGGCGATCTTCAGAGCGTACTCGACCGGGAACGGGATGGCCGTCGCCTTGCTCTTCGGGATCACCGCCGACATGTCGCGCCCCGGCACGTACTCCATCGCGATGAAGAACGAGTCTTTGATCTTTCCGAGGTCGTAGATCTGGACGATGTTGGGGTGATTGAGCTGCGCCGCGAGCTTGGCCTCGCCCAAGAACATGTTGACGAACGACGGGATCGCCGACAGGTGCGGCCGGATCCTCTTGATCACGATCTCCTTCTCGAAGCCCTCGACCCCGGAGTGACGGGCGAGGAAGACCTCGGCCATTCCGCCGACGCCGATCTGCTCGAGGAGGGAGTATCCACCAAAACGCTCGGCCATCAGTTTCGCCTTCGCATCGGAACAGACCATTCGACCCTGTGGCGGTCAAGTGCCACCACCCCCGTGCTTGACTAGATCGCAGAATGCCCTATAAGGCGCGCCGTGCGCGGCGCGTGCTCCAGATTCAGGGGGGAGCGATGCAGCTGACGGTCCGTGACGCCGCCAAGCTCCTGTCGGTATCCGAAGCCACCATCTACCGCTGGGTGCGCCAGGGCGAGCTGCCCGCCAGCCACCTCGACCGCCAGGTCCGCTTCAACCGCGCCGAGCTCCTCGAGTGGGCCACCACCCACGGCGTCAAGGCCGCGCCTGAGATCGCGCCGGTCGCCGCGCACCAGAGCCAGATCCTGCCCACCGTGGTCGAAGCTCTCACTCAAGGGGGCATCTCGTACGACGCCGCCGGCCACGACACCGCGACCGCGCTGCGCACCGTCGTCGGCCTGCTGAACCTGCCGCCGAAGATCGATCGCGACGGCCTCTTGAGCGTCCTCCTCGCCCGCGAAGCCCTCGGCTCCACCGGCATCGGCGGCGGCATCGCCATCCCCCACGTGCGAAACCCGATCATCCTCCACGGCGTCAAACCGGCAATATCATTGTGTTTCTTGGCGACGCCGATCGACTTCGCGGCCCTCGACAACCGCCCGGTCCACATCCTGTTCTTGTTGCTGTCACCGACCGTGCCGATCCACCTGCACCTCTTGTCGCGCCTGTCGTTGTTGCTCCGCGAGCCCGAGGTCAAGCACGTCCTCGCCGCCAAAGCCGACCCCGCGACCATCATCGCCGCCATCAAGGGCGTCGAAGCGCGGCTCCGGCCCCCCTCGGCGCCGCCGCCAGGATAACGTTGATGGCTCTGTTCTTCACCGGCCTCGGCACGCTCGTCGGCAGCGGCGTGATGGCAGCGCTCTGCTACCGGCGCGCCACGCTCGCGACCCGCGTCGCGGTCACGGGCGCCATCTTCGGCGCGGGTCTGGTGCTCGTGCCCGCGCTGCCGACGCTGTTTGGGGGCGGCACCCTCGTCGCCAGCCTCCCCTGGAGCATGCCCGGGGCCGCGCTCCGCGTCGGCCTCGACCCGCTCGCGGCGCTGTTCGTCGTACCGATGGCGGTGCTCGGTGTGCTCGCCGCGATCTACGGCGCCCGTTACCTCGACCCGGCGCACGCCAACGGCACGCTCGGCGTCCACTGGCTGGCGTTCAACACCCTGATCGCCAGCATGCTGCTCGTGGTGGTGGCGCAAAACGGCGTCCTGTTCCTCCTCGCCTGGGAGGTGATGTCACTGTCGTCGTTCGTCCTCGTGCTCTACGACGGCAGCGCCGCCGAGGTCCGCCGCGCCGCGTGGGTCTACCTGGTCGCCACCCACCTCGGCACCGCGTGCCTGCTCGCGTTCTTCACCATCTTCGGCGCCGCCGCGTCGAGCTTCGACTTCGACGCGATGCGGGCGAGCGCCACCGCCGTCCCCGCCGGCCTGCTCTTTGTCTTGGCGCTCATCGGCTTCGGCACCAAAGCCGGCTTCATGCCGTTCCACGTCTGGCTCCCCGAGGCGCACCCCGCCGCCCCGAGCCACGTGTCGGCGCTGATGTCCGGGGTGATGATCAAGAGCGGCATCTACGGCCTGCTCCGCGCCCTGACGCTCTTCGGCCCGCCGCCGGCCTGGTGGGGCTTCCTGCTCCTTTCGATCGGCGTCACCTCCGCGGTGCTCGGCATCGTGCTCGCCCTCGCCCAACACGATCTGAAGCGCCTGCTCGCCTACTGCAGCGTCGAGAACATCGGCATCATCGCGGTCGGCGTCGGCCTCGGTCTCCTCGGCAAGGCGTACGGCCTGCCGGTGCTCACCGCGTTGGGCTTTGGTGGCGCGCTGTTGCACGTCGTCAATCACGCGATCGCCAAGGGCTTGCTGTTCTTCGGCGCCGGCGCGGTGCTGCACGCCACCGACACCCGCGACCTCAACCGGCTGGGCGGCTTGCTCTGCCGCATGCCGCTCACCGGGGCGACGTTCTGTGTCGGGTCGGCCGCGATCTGCGGCCTGCCGCCCTTCGGCGCTTTTGTCAGCGAGCTCCTCCTCTATAGCGCGGCCTTCGTCGCCGGCACCACCGGCAGCCCCGCCCTCGTCGCCGCCGCCGCCATCGCCATCACCGGCCTGGCGCTCGGCGGTGGGTTCGCCGCGGCGTGCTTCGCCAAAGCGTTCGGGATCGCGTTCTTGGGCGAGCCCCGCAGCGCCGCCGCCGCCGCCGCGCACGAGGTCGGCACACCATTGACCGCGGTGATGCTCGTGCTCAGCGTCGCCGCCGCTCTCTCCGGCGTGCTCGCACCGTGGGTCGTCGGCAGCCTCGCGGGCGCGGTCGCCAATGCCAGCGGCACGAGCCTCAATGGCACCACCGCCGGGCTCGGGGTCGCCGTCGACGGGTTGTTCTTCGTCAGCCTCGCGGCCGGCATCCTGATCGCGGTGGTCTTGGTCTTGACGCTGACGCGCTGGCTGCTGCTGCGCCGCCGGCCGATCGGCGCCACCGGCACCTGGGACTGCGGCTACGCCCGACCGTCGCCACGCATGCAATACACCGCCTCGTCGTTCGCCGCGCCGCTCGTCGAGCTGTTCCAAGGGGTGTTGCGCACCCACCGGCGCTTCACGCCGCCGGTCGCGATCTTCCCGCCGTCGGCGACGTTGTCGACCCACACCCCCGACACGCTGCAGGAGCTGCTCTACGCCCCGATCTTCGTCGGCATCAGCAATGCCCTGGCAAGCTTCCGGCCCCTGCAACACGGCCGCGTCCAGCTCTACGTGCTCTACATCGCGGTCACCCTCGGCCTGCTCTTGTTGTGGAGCTTCCAGTGAACCCCAGCGTCACCTTCGGGGGCCCGTTGGCGACCGCGCTCGGTCTCGTCGGCGCGCCGCTCCTGCTCGGGGTCATCAACAAGACCAAGGCCTTCTTCGCCGGCCGCCGCGGTCCGCCGCTGTTGCAGGCGTACTTCGACCTCGTGAAGCTCCTGGGGAAAGGCGCGGTCTACAGCCGCACCACCACCTGGGTGTTTTGCGCCGGCCCAATCGTCGGGCTCGCGGCGACCCTGGTGGCGTTGCTGTTCGTGCCGCTCGGCGGCGTCGCGGCGACCTTCGCGTTCCAGGGCGATCTGTTCCTCGTCGTCTACCTCCTCGGCCTCGGGCGCTTCCTGACCGTGCTCGCGGCGCTCGACACCGGCAGCAGCTTCGAAGGCATGGGCGCCAACCGTGAGGTGAAGTTCGCCACCCTCGCCGAGCCGACCTTGCTGTTGGCGCTGTTGGCCTTGATCCGCGTCGCCGGCTCCCCCTGGTCGCTGTCGCCGACGCTCGGCAACATCTCGACCGCGAGCTCGCTCGGCACCGCGCCCGTCATCGGCCTGGTCGCCGTCGCCCTCGTCGTCTTGCTGCTGTCGGAGAACTCCCGCATCCCGGTCGACGACCCCAACACCCACCTCGAGCTGACGATGATCCACGAGGTCATGGTGTTGGATCACGGCGGCCCCGACCTCGCCTTCATCCTCTACGGCGCGGCCCTCAAGCTGTGGCTGTTCGCGACCCTGCTCGCCGGGATCGTGGTGCCGGTCCGCACCGGCAACTTGGCCGTCGACCTCGGCGCGACGACCCTGGTCGCGTTGGCGGTGGGCGTGGTCGTCGGCATCGTCGAGTCGAGCATGGCGCGGCTGCGTTTGATCCACGTCACGCACCTGTTGGTCGGCGCGTTGGTCCTCGCGGCCGTGGCGCTGCTCCTCGCCGTGGGGTGGAGCCGATGAGACACGCCCTCGACTTCGTGCTGGTGACCCTGGTCCTCACCGATCTGGTGCTCCTCGGCTCCAGCCGGCTCACCGCCTGTATTCGCCTGGTCGCCGCCCAGGGCGTGCTGCTGGCGTTCTTGCCGCTGGCGCTGACCTGGCCCGAGCTCGAGGTGGCGGCGATGGCGCTGGCGGCGAGCACCCTGCTCGTCAAGGGCGTCGCTTTCCCGCTGGTGCTCGAGCGCGCGATGCGCGACGCCCGGGCGCGGCGCGAGATCGAGCCCTTCGTCGGCTACACCCCGTCGCTGCTCGTCGGCCTCGGCATGCTCGGCGCCGGCACCTGGCTCGCCGACCGCCTCAGCGCCGACGTGGTGCGGTCACCGTTGATGGTGCCGGTGGCGCTGTCGATGATCCTCACCGGGCTGTTCTTCGTCATCAGCCGCAAGAAGGCGGTGTCGCAGGTGCTGGGCTACCTGGTGCTCGAGAACGGCACCTACGTCCTCGGCATCTCGCTCTTGTCCGAGACCCCGTTCCTGGTGGAGCTCGGCATGCTCCTCGACGTCTTCGTCGCGGTGTTCGTGATGGGCATCGCCATCTTCCAGATCAATCGCGAGTTCGATCACATCGACGTCGATCAGCTCGACAGCTTGAAGGGATGATGATGTCGCCATCCCTGGTCATCAATGTCCTGTGGCTGTTGCCGCTCGTCGCCGCGCTCGTCGCCTGGCGCCTGCCGTCGGTGCGCGCCATCCTCGGAGTGATCTTGGCCGTGGTCGTGGTGCTCGTCCCCTGCGCCGTGTGGCTCGTGGCGCTTTCGCTCCGACTCGGCCGGGTCACCGCCGCCTCCCAGTGGCTGCTGGTCGACGCCCTCTCCGGCTTTCACTTGCTGGTCATGCTCGTGGTCTTCGGCTTGAGCGCGATCTTCGCCTGGAGCTACTTCGGCGCCGAGGTCGCGCACGGTCACTTCAGCCTGAGGCAAGCGCGTCGCTTCGGGGCCTTGTGGCTGGGCGCCCAGGGCGCGATGACCGCGGTGCTCATCAGCAACAACCTCGCGATGCAGTGGGTGGGCATCGAGGCGACGACGCTGCTGACCGCGTTCTTGATCTCCACCCACACGACGTCGGCGTCCCTCGAGGCCACGTGGAAGTACCTGATGATCTGCTCGGTGGGCGTCGCGTTCGCGTTCGTCGGCACCCTGCTCGTCGCCACCGCGGCGATGCACGCCCACACCGGCTCCCACAACGCCCTGTTGTGGACCGAGCTGCTGGCCGCACCCGAGCGCCTCGACCCGCTCCTCATCAAGGCCGGCTTCGTCTTCTTGCTCGTCGGCTACGGCACCAAGGCCGGGCTGGCGCCGATGCACAGCTGGCTGCCGGACGCCCACAGCCAAGCGCCGGCCCCGGTCTCGGCGCTGTTCTCCGGCTTCCTGCTGAACGCGGCGCTCTATTGCCTGATGCGCTACCTGCCGGTCGTCGAAGGCGCGCCCACCCTCACCGGCTTCGCCCCCGGCCTGTTGGTCTTCTTCGGCGTCGTCTCGGTGATCGTCGCCGCGGCGTTCATCCTCTTCCAAACCGACGCCAAGCGCCTGCTCGCTTACTGCAGCGTCGAGCATCTGGGGATCGTCGCGCTCGGCCTCGGCCTGGGCGGCGTCGGCACCTTCGCGGCGCTGTTTCATACCCTCAACCACTCGGTCGCCAAGAGCCTGGCGTTCTTCGCCGCCGGCCGCCTGGGACAAACCTACGGCACCCACGACATGAACAAGCTCACCCGCACCCTCCACCACTCGCCGGTGTGGGGCACCGGGCTGTTCGTGAGCCTGTTGGCCCTGGTGGGCGCGGCGCCGTTCGCGTTGTTCATGAGCGAGCTGCAGGTGGTGATGGCCGCGAGCCACCGTCACGCCTACTGGACCCTCGGCCTGTTCTTGGCCGGCGCCGCCGTGGTCTTCGTCGGCATGTTGCGGCGGGCGATCGCGATGGCCTGGGGCGGCGCGGCGGCGGCGACCCCGCGCCCCGGCTTCGCGCTGCTCGATCTGGGCCTGGTGCTGCTCTGCGTCGCGGCGCTCGTGACCCTCGGGCTCTTCATCCCGCCGGGGTTGAATGAAACGCTGGTCGCGGCGGCGCGGATCGCGGGAGGCGGACGATGAGCTTCTTCGTCGAGCTGCCAAACGCCAGCGCCCTGCCGCTCGCCGAGCTCGCCCCCATCGCCTTCCCGAAGCTGCGCCAAGGCGTGCTCGACTCGGTGGTGCGCGGCGACCGCCTGGTGGCGCTGTTCGGCATCCCGCAGGCCTCCGGCCGGCTGCGCCTCGTCGTCATCCTCGGCGTCGACGCCACCTCGACCTTGCGCCTCGCGACCGCCGACGTCGAAGCGAGCTACGAGGCCTTCACGCCCGAGTGTCCGCCGGCGCATTGGTTCGAGCGCGAGCTCGCCGAGCAGTGGGGCGTGGTGCCGCGCGGCCACCCGTGGCTGAAGCCGATCCGCTTTCACCGCAGCATGCGCCCCGGCACCGACGCCTGGCTGCGACCGAGCGCCGATCCCATCGTCCCCGGGGTCACCGACTTCTTTGCGATTCAGGGCGACGAGCCCCACGAGGTCGCGGTCGGCCCGGTGCACGCCGGCGTCATCGAGCCGGGCCACTTCCGCTTCCAGTGTCACGGCGAGAAGGTGCTGCACCTCGAGATCTCGCTCGGCTACCAACACCGCGGCGTCGAGCGCGCCCTGGTCGGCGGCCCGCATCCGCGCTCGCTCTCGCACGCCGAGACCCTGGCGGGCGACACCTCGATCGGGCACGCGACCGCCTACTGTCAGGTGCTGGAGGCCCTGGCCGGAGTCGCCGCGCCGCCGCGCGCCGACGCGTTGCGCGCCGTCATGCTGGAGCTGGAGAGGCTCGCCAATCACACCGGCGATCTGGGCGCCCTCGCCGGCGACGTCGGCTACCTCCCCACCGCCTCGTTCTGCGGCCGCCTGCGGGGCGACTACCTCAACGTGAGCGCGCTGGTGTGCGGCAGTCGCTTCGGGCGCGGCATGCTGAAGCCCGGCGGCGTGCGCTTCGACCTCGGGTCGGCCGAGGTCGACGAGCTCGGTCGCCGGCTCGAGCAGGCCACCCGCGACCTGACGAACGCCACGACGCTGCTCTGGGAGACCCCGACGGTGCTGGCGCGCTTCGAAGAGACCGGGGTCCTGACGCCGGCCATCGTGGATCGCCTCGGCCTCGTCGGCCCCCCGGCCCGCGCCTGCGGCCTGGAGCGCGACGTGCGCTTTCAATACCCGACCGGGATGTACCGTTTTGCGCAGGTGCCGGTCTCCACCTGGCACTCGGGCGACGTGTTCGCGCGCGCCTACGTTCGCTGGCTCGAGTGTCGCCGCGCCGCGACCTTCGTCGGCGAGGTCGCCGCCGGGCTGCCGAGCGGACCGTGCGCGACGCCGATGAAGAGGCTCGCGCCCGAGAAGCTCGCCGTGGCGCTGGTCGAGACCTGGCGGGGCGAAGCGGTCCACGTCGCGGTCACCGACTCGGAGGGTCGATTCGCCGCCCACAAAGTCGTCGATCCCTCGTTCCACAATTGGATGGGGCTGGCGATGGCGCTCAGGGGCCAGGAGATCTCGGACTTCCCGCTGTGCAACAAGAGCTTCAACCTGTCGTACTGCGGCCACGACTTGTGAGTGAACCATGCTCCGTGCCCTCCACGCCCGCCTCCGGCAGAAGCACCGCACCATCCGCTATCCGACCCCGGCGCCGGCGCTGCCCGCCCGCGTTCGCGGCCGGCCGCGCCTCGACCTCGACAACTGCAAGACCGACTGCCACGCCTGCGCCGCCGCCTGCCCCACCGCCGCGATCAACGGCAGCGGCCGGAGCCTCACCCTCGACCTCGGTCGCTGCCTGTTCTGCAACGCGTGTGTCGAAGCCTGCCCGAGCGCCGCCCTGCAGCTGACGACCGACCACGTGCTCGCCGGCCGGCAGCGCGATCACCTGCTGCAGGGCGCGACGCCGACGCCCGCGACCGGCCCGCTCGCGAAGCCGCTGCTGTCGTTGTTCGGCCGCTCCTTGAAGCTGCGCCAGGTGAGCGCCGGTGGCTGCAACGGTTGCGAGGCCGACGTGAGCGTCTTGAACACCGTGGTGTTCGATCTGGCGCGCTTCGGGGTGCAGTTCGTGGCCTCGCCGCGCCACGCCGACGGGTTGTTGGTCACCGGGGCCATCCCCAAGAACATGGTGCTGGCGCTGGAGAAGACCTACGCCGCGGTGCCGACCCCCAAGGTCGTGATCGCCACCGGCGCCTGTGCGATCAGCGGCGGCCCCTACGCCGGCCACGACGAGGTCATCGGCGACCTCAGCCGCATCCTGCCGGTCGACCTCTTCATCCCCGGCTGCCCGCCACATCCGCTCACCACCCTCGACGGCATCTTGCGCCTCCTGGATCGCGTCCACCCGTGACGCTACGCGCAACCCGAGCGCGCCAACCGGGCGGCGTCACCCGCGCCGCCACCGGCGCCGAGTTGGGCCGCAACGCACCGTGTCATGCGAAACCGCGGCACACTGGCTACACTCCGAGAGCGATGACGAACGCCTCGAGATACCTCGCGATAGCCCTCCTCGCCTCCGGCTGCGGCGCCCGCCATATCACGGGTGGGAGTGACTCGGCCCCGCCCGATCTCCGCAGCGTCCACACCACCGCGAGTCCGGCGGCGATCACCGCCGGCGACGAAGTCTCGGTCTGGTGTGCGATCGAGAAGGACGGCGCGCCCGCGCCCTCCGAGCGCTCCACCGTCGCCGCCTCGCCCCCGGCGTTCGCCGCGACCGCAGACGGAACGAACGGCTGGCGGGTCCGGCTCCGCACCGCAGGGCTCGTCACCGTCTACTGCATGACCGCCGACCAGATGGTCCAAGACCCGGTCGGCGCGGTGGTCACCGTGCGACCGGCGCCGTACGTCGGCTCGGTCGACACCACGCTCGCCCTGAACCCGGCGGGCGCAGGTCTACCCGTCGACGTCGGCTGTGCCATCTACGACGTGTTCGGTAACCTCGCGTCCGATCTGCGTCCGACCGGCATCGACGCCGACCCGGCGCTCCTCGTCGATCCCCCGTCCGGCGCCGGCTTCGTGGTCCGCGGCACCCACGTCGGCACCTACCCGATCGCCTGTCGCGTCGATCAGATCATCGACACCACGCCGGCGCTCGTCACGATCATCGAAGGGATCCCGGGCAAGAGCGACACCAGCGTCGACCTCACCACCATCACCCCGGGCCAAGAGGTCACGGCGACATGCAGCGTCAGCGATGCCTTTGGCAACCCCCTGACCGGCGTTCCGACTACGATCGCAGTGCTCGCCGCCGACGGCGCGACCGCCGCGGACAGCGGCCTGGTCATGACCGACTCGACGTTCGCGGCGACCAGGAGCGGCACCTACTACGTGTTCTGCCGGGTCCCAGGATATGCCGCCGGCGACGAGTCCCCTGCGGTGGTGACCGTGACCTGGGGCCTGCCGTGCACCTGGGCCGTCGATCTCGCGACCCAGGACTGCTACTGGCGCGGCCGGCGTTTGCCGCTCGACGCGCTGGTCTACGACGTCTGGGGCAATCGGGTCGAAGACGCCGGCTTCACGCTCGTCGCGACGCCGGATCAAGGGATCGTGCCGGCGCCGCAGGGCGGCTGGGTGTTCACCGAAGAGGGCGACTTCGATCTCGCGATCTCAGTCACCGGCCCCACCGACCCGAGCTGCGCCGCGGCCCCGGGCAGCGCGGCGGTGCCCTACCTCACGAACCTGCGGGTCGACTCCACCGGGCCGGTGCTCGGCGTCACCTCGCCGGCGCGCGCCGCGATGCTCCCGACCGGACCGAACACCGACCTCGACATCGGCATCGCCGGAAGCGCGACCGACGCGGTGAGCGCCATCGTCGACCTGACGCTGAACGGCGCCGGCCTCCCGGTGTCGGGCGCCAACTTGACGGAGCCCGTGGTCGGGACCGCGAGCAGCCGCTGGGGGCTGACGATCATCACCGGCAGCGCCACCGACGCCTGCGGCAACCGCTCGGTGTTGGCGCAGTCGTTCTTGCGCAGCGGCGCGTACTTCAACGCGTCGCTCGCTCCCGACCCCGGGGCGCGGGTGGCGCAGGGGATCCTCGCCCAGCTCAACCAATCGGTCCTCGACGACGGCAACCGTTCGACGCTGAACGACATCGCCTCCATCGGCGAGACGATCATCAGGACCACGGACTGGAACGGCTTGATCCCCGCTGATCCGCCGCTCGCGTCCAACGACACCTCGGGGCGCAGATGCAGCGCCGGCTGTTGTTTCTGGTGCGACACCTGGGTCGACGCCGACTACGAGCTACGCAGGGACGCCAACCGCAGCATCTACATCGAAGGGCCGTACATCACGTCGCTGACCGCCGTCGACGGCGGGCTGGCGTTCGACGTCCTCATCGGCCAGGCCGACTTCCCGTTGACGTTGTGGGCGCGCGACCGCGAGTGCACCTGCGGCATTGGTCCGACGACGATCGCCTCGTTCTCCACCACCGGCACCGCCGGCGCCGACTGGGTCCGGGCCACCGGTGCCCTGCAGGTATCGCTCTCCGGCGGTGTCCCCCGCGCGGCGGTTGCATCGATGAGCCTGAGCACCGGTGGTTTGTACGTCTCGATCGGCTGTGCGAGCTGGCTGCAGTGGGCCTGTGACGGCTTCACCGATCTCTTGATCTCCGTCTTCGAGCCGACCATCGAGGATGCGCTCGCGGGCGCCATCAGCGATCAGATCCCACCCCTCGTCGAAGGCATGCTCGGCGGCTTCGCGATCGAGTCCGGCCTCGAGATCCCACCGCCGATGAGCATGCACCTCGAGCTGGCCTCCGGCCTCGACCGCGTCGTGTTCTGCGGCCCGAGCGCCGGCATCGCCAAGCCGGCCGAGTGCCCGGCGACGAGCCCGGACCCCGGCTACGGGCAGCTCGGCTTGTACTCCCAGCTCTACCCCGGCGCCCGCGGCGCCGGCATCCCGAGCGACGCGCTGGGCGCCATCCGCAAGGACGGCGCGCTGCCGGCGTTTAGCGCCTCGGCCTACTCGTTCGGCATGGGCCTCAAGGACGACTTGCTGAACCAGGTGCTGTGGGCGTTGTGGTACGGCGGCGGCCTGGACCTCGACGCCGCCGACCTGGCGCCGCTGGTCAGCGGCACCGGGGTCCCCGGGATCAGCATGTCGCTGCGCGCCTTGTTGCCGCCGGTGGCGATGCCGGGGAGAAACGGCGCCCAGCTCGAGCTCGGGGTCGGCGACATGATGATCGACGCCACGGTCGATCTCGCGGCCCTCCTCGGCACCGCGAGCTCCGGCCCGCCGCTCCACGTCGGGCTCTACCTCTCCGCGATCCTCGGCGGCTCGCTCTTGATCGACCAGAGCACCAACGTGCTGCAAACGCAGTTCAACCTGCAACCGACGGTGGCGGTGCAGGTGTACGCGATCGACGATCCGGCCTATCAGGGGACGATGAGCGACCTGTTCACCGGCCTGATGCAGCTCTTGTTGCCGAGCATCCTGGGTGGAGTCATGGCGTCGTTCCCGATCCCGGAGATCAACCTCGGCAACATCGCCAACCTGCCGACCGGCACCGACGCGGTGTGGACCCTGACCGGCGCCCAGATCGACCGCGCCTCGGACTACTACCGGATCACGGGGAGCTTGCAGTAGCCGCCGCGGGCGCGCTGCGCTGGTAGTGCCCGGCGGCGTCGAGCACCGCGTCGCCGAAGTCCTGCCGCGACAGGTCGCGAACCAGCTTGATCGCCTGGCCGGTCGGGTCGGGCCGTGGGATCCCGGGTTGGTCGATGATCCCCGGCACCAGGCGCGCCTCGGTCACGACGCCGTTCGCCGCCAGGGTCACGCCGAGCACCGCGGTGACGCCCAGGGCGCCCGCGAGCCCGAACATCTTGTAGGTGCAGAAGTTGCCGAGGCTGTAGGCGATGAAGCGGCCTTTGTAGATCTCGACGCCCCGCACCCGATGCGGCCCGTGACCCACCACCAAGTCGGCGCCGGCGTCGACGACCCCGTGCGCGAATCCGTACTCGTCGCCGCGGTTCTCGCCGAGGAAGCGCTCGACCTCCTTCGGCACGTGGCCGGCATCCGCGCCCTCGGCGCCGCCGTGGAACGACACCACCACCAGGTCGTGGCGCCGCTTCAAGTCCGCGACCACGCGCTTTGCGGTCGGAATGTCGAGGATGCTGTAGACGTCGGCGCCGAACGAGAACGCGATCAACGCCAGCCGCAGCCCGTTGATCTCGACGCTCGCGACGTCACCGATGGTGCCGCTGTACTTGATGCCGACCGCGTCAAGCGCCTGCTTGGTCGCGGCGCGGCCCTCCTGGCCGAAGTCGCCGGCGTGATTGTTGGCGATGCCCATGATGTCGAAGCCGGCCTCTTTGAGCGCCGCGGCGTAGCTCGTCGGCACCCGGAACGAGAAGCACTTGGTCGACTTCGGTCCGCACTTGGTGGAGTCGCCGCTGTCGGCGAGCACGGTCTCGAGGTTGCCGATGGTCAAATCCGCGGCCTTGAGCTCCTCGGCGAACGGCACGAAGAGATCGCGCGCGTCGTTCGCCGGCAATGTCGCCCGATCGGCGGGCCAGGCACGACCGAGGTTCACGTCACCCACTGCCTTCAACGTCAACGTCGGCCCCTCGCGCGGCGCTGTCTCGCGCTCCGGGAGCACCCCGGGGTCGGGGAGCGCGGCCAACGCCCGCGCCTGGTCGCGGCGCATCAACAACACCGGGTAGTGTCGGTCGAGGTCGGGGTAGCCGGGCTCGAGCGCCTTGAGCTCGTCCCACGCGGCCACCGCCTGGTCCAGCTCGGCTTGCACTTGGTACGACCAGCCGAGCTCCCAGAGCGCCGCGGCGCACTTCGGGTCGGCGGCGAGCGCCTCGCGGTAGGTGCGGATCGCGTCGGCGGCCCCGCCCTCACCGCGCTCCCGCTGAATGACCCGTCCCGCCTCCACCAAGACCAACGCCCCCTCGATGTCGCGCGCCGGCTGGACGACGACCGCCGCCGGGGCGCTCTCGGCCACGGCAGGCAGCACCGGGGCGGCGGGCGCGCCGACCGGTTCACGCGTGGCCGGCGTCGAGGTGGCGCAGCGGAGGGTGGCGACGGCAACAACGAAGGCCAGCGGTTGACGAGCGTTCATGAGCACAATCGATAGGGATGTTGCCACACCGGGTCAAGATTGCCGCGGCTCGCGCCAAGGCGCTACTTGGCCGCAGTTGTCACTCTCGGATGGTTGTGACACGCTGCCGCGATGAAGATCTGTCGCGTCCTGGGCTTGTGCCTCGTGGGTGCGGCGTGTGGCGGGTCGCCGACGGTGGCGCCATTCGGGGGGGTGGAAGCTGCGATCGTCAACGGCAGCCGCGCGCCGCAGAACACCTTCCTCACTCCGGGCCAGGTCCTGGCGGTGGTCTTCCTCGCCGACACCAGCGGCGCGCCGTTTTGCAGCGGGACGCTGGTCGCACCGCGTGCGGTGATTTCGGCCCGCCACTGCACCCAGTCGGTGGACGCGAGCCCGGCCGAGATCATGATCGGCTTCGGCGTCCTCCCGGATCCGCCCCTCGCCCTGATCCCCGTCGCCGAGGTCGACGAGAACCCGGACGTCGACTTCTCGCTCTTGATCCTCGGCGCCGACGCGCTCGAGGCGGTCGCCGACGTCGTGCCGATCGCGCTCAACCGCGTCCCGGTAGACGGCACCTGGATCAATCGCTGGGTCGACGCCGCCGGCTACGGTCAGACCCGCGACGCCAGCCGCGAGGGCCGCTACTTCGCCTCGGTCCAGGTCGTGAGCTCGGACCGCGAGACCGTGACCGTGGACGGACACCAGCAGCAGGGCATCTGCTTCGGCGACTCGGGCGGTCCAATCATCTACCAACCCGACGCCGCCACACCGCCGGTAGTCGTGGGCACCGAGCAATGGGGCGATGACTCTTGCGTCGGCCGCGACCACTTGACCCGCGTCGACGTCGTCGCGCCCTTCGTCGACCTGCGGCTCAGCGAGCCGTTGCCGCCGCCGCTCAGGGCCTGTCACGGCGAGACCCTGCTGGGCGAGTGCAAGGGCGGCAACGCCGTCTGGTGCGAGAACGGCTACGTCTACACCCGGCTGTGCGCCGTGCGCGGTCGGGGCTGCGGCTATCTCGGCGACCAGGCGGGGTTTGACTGCTTGCCGCTCGCTTGCGGCGACATCGACAGATCCGGCCGCTGTGACGGTGACACGCTGCAGTGGTGCAACGGGACCAGCCTCGAGATCCACGACTGCGCCGCCGCCAACATGACCTGCGGTTACGTCTCCAGCGACGTCGGCTATGACTGCGTCCCGTGTGACCGCTGCGGCGGCGTATGCACCGATTTCCAGACCTCGAGCGCGAACTGCGGCGGCTGCAACCAGGCGTGCGCGCCGAGAGACGGCGACGGCCACTGCGAGGCCGGGCAATGCGTCATCGACGTGTGTTACGACAACTTCTTCGACGCCGACGGCGACGCCGCGAACGGCTGTGAGGCGGACGCGCTGCCCGCGGTCCCCGGCAGCTGCAGCGCCGCGCCGGGTGGATTCTCGATCGCCCTCGTTTGTGGTATCGCAGCGGTCTGGAGCCGTCGGCGCTCGAAGCGCGACGCCATTTGTCGAGGTTGACCACGGACCGGACCACCGCCAACGGCGGCGCCGGCACCCTCGGGCTCTGACCGGTTGTCGACGACCTGCCTGGGGGGGCATTGGGCGTCGATCGCGTGGCGCTCAGCGCTTGCCGCTGTCGATCTTGGAGAGCGCCTCGCGGGCGGCGTCGAGGACTTCGCGAACCTTTCCCCACGACCCGGGGTCGGGCGGCTTCTGGTCGCCTTTGGTTTCCTGGTTGCCTTCGAGACCGCGCAGGTCTTTGGCGACCAGCTCGCCGACGCCCTCGACGAGTCGGTCGAAGACGTCGGACAGCATCACCACGAGGCGTGTACCGTCCATTTCGAGAACCACGGGCTCATGGTCACGGTCGAGCTGCTGCTTGGCGTCGCGCAAATCGGTGACAGATCGGAGCGTCTGCGACGCCGGTCTACTCTCCGCCTTCGGTAGGTCCTTGCCCTTCATACCCTTGAACATAGCGCACCCCGACGCGCCTGACCAATTGCCGGGTTGCGGACGGCGCCGCGCGCCGAACGCCGCACCGCGTCCTTTTTCCCCTTGCGACGCCGCAGCCCCCACCAGATGATGCGCGCCCAAGATGATCCGCGACCCCGACACCCGCGCCGGCGACCTCTGGGGCGGCTTCGCGTCGATGCTCGTGGCGCTGCCGTCGGCCATCGGTTACGGCGTGACGATCTACGCCGCGCTCGGCCCAGAGCACGCCGGCCGCGGCGCGCTCGCCGGCCTGGTCGGCACCATCGCCCTCGGCATCGTCGCCCCCCGCTTCGGCGGCTCGACCAAGCTCATCTCCGCCCCCTGCGGCCCCGCCGCCCTCCTGCTCGCGGCCTTCGCCGCCGAGCTCGCCGCCGCCGCCGCAAGCAACGTCGCACCGCCGCCCGCCGAGCAGCTCCTGTTCACCATCACCCTCGTCGGCCTGTTCGCCTCCGGTTTTCAGTACGCCTACGGCGCGCTGGGCGGCGGCCGCCTCATCAAATACATCCCCTACCCGGTGGTCGCGGGCTACCTGAGCAGCGTCGGCGTCCTGCTGTTCAGCAAACAGCTGCCCGAGCTCTTGGGGCTCGCGAAAGGCACCGGGCTGTGGGCCGGCCTGTTCGCGCCGAGCGCCTGGTCCGCACCCGGTGTGGTCGTGGGCCTGGTGACGATGGCGGGGATGCTGTTGGGGCCGCGCCTGACGAAACGGGTGCCCGGCGTGATCCTCGGCCTCGGCGGCGGCGCTTTGACCTACGGCCTGCTCGCCGCGTTCCTCCCCGAGCTCCGCAGCCTCGACGCCAATCCGTTGGTGGTCGGCGCGGTCGGGGCGTCGCCACGCGAGTTCGTCGCCGGGCTCGCGGATCGCTTCGCGGCGGCGACCGCGCTCACCACCGACAACGTCCGCGCCGTGCTGGTGCCGGCGTTGACCCTCTCGGTGCTGCTGTCGATCGACACCCTGAAGACCGGGGTCATCGTCGACTCTCTCACCCGTAGCCGCAGCGACTCGGACCGCGAGCTCTGCGGTCAGGGCCTCGCGAACCTCGCCTCGGCGCTCTTGGGCGGCATGCCCGGCGCCGGCACGATGGGGGCGACGTTGGTGAACATCAACAGCGGCGGCAGGACTCGCCGCGCCGGGATCTTCGAGGGGGTCTTCGCGCTCGGCGCCTTTCTGCTCTTCGGCGGCTTGATCCCCGGGATGCCGAACCTGGTCGGCTGGATCCCGCGCGCCGCGCTCGCCGCGATCATCATCGTCGTGTCGCTGCGGATGATCGATCGCCACAGCCTCGAGCTCTTGCGCCACCCGACGACCCGCCTCGACTTCCTGGTCGTCGCCGCGGTCATCGTCACCGCGGTCATCATCTCGCCGATCGCGGCGGCCGGCGTCGGTCTGGCGCTGGCGATCATGCTCTTCACCCGCGAGCAGATCCGCGGCTCGGTGGTGCGCCAGAAGCTGACGTTGGGCCAGATCTCGTCCAAGCGCCAACGGCCGCCCGACGAGGTCGCGGTCCTGAAAGACCAGGGGGCGCGGGTCACCATCTGTCGGCTGCACGGCACCTTGTTCTTCGGCACCACCGATCAACTGCTCACGATCTTGGAGGCCGACCTCGCCACCTGCCGCTACCTGGTCCTCGATCTGCAGCGGGTCCAGTCGCTCGACTACACCGCGGCCCACATGCTGGAGCAGATCGAAGCCCGCCTCACCGATCGCGGCGCCTACCTGGTCTTCAGCCACCTGCCGGCGACCCTGCCCACCGGCCTGGACCTGAAGGCCTACTTCGACCAGCTCGGCCTGGTGCACCGCGAGCGCAACGTCAAGGTCTTCGACGACCTCGACGGCGCCATCCAATGGGTCGAGGACCGGCTCCTCGCCGACGCCGGCGTCAAGAGCGCCGAAACCGGCCCGCCGTTGACCCTCGCCGAGTTCGAGCTGTTCCGCGGGTTCCACCACGAAGCCCTCGCGATCCTCGGCGCGGCGGTGCAACCCCGCCACTTCGGGCCCGGCGCGGCGGTGTTCCGGCACGACGACCCGGGCGACGAGCTCCTCCTCATCCGCCGCGGCACCGTCAACATCTCGCTGCCGCTCGACGGCGGTCGCAGCCACCTCTTGGCGACCTTCTCGAAGGGCGCGCTGTTCGGCGACATGGCGTTCCTCGATCGCGGCCGGCGATCGGCCGACGCGGTCGCCGAGGACGAGGTCTCGATCTACGCCCTCTCCCGGCAGCGCCTCGACGAGCTGTCGCGCCGCCACCCCGACACCGGCGCGATGCTGTTCGCCCGCCTGGCGCGCATCCTGGCGCTGCGCTTGCGGCAGACCGACGCCGAGCTGCAGGCGGTCGTCGAGGCCTGACGCTCGTCCGAGCCCTAGCGTCGTAGAGCCGCTCGCGGTACCTTGGGCGTCGACTCAATGTTTTTGGCGAAGGACAAGAAGCTCCTCGCCGCCTTCAAGCGCGGCGAGCGGGCAGCGATGACGGAGGTGTACCGGCACTACGCGCCGGGGGTCACCGCCTTCTTGCGCAAGGGCTTCACCTTCAGGAGCGGCAAGGGCAGCTTCTACTTCAAGGGCATCCAAGACCCGGCCGATCTGAAGGCCGCGGTGCAGGAGGTCTTTCGCCGCGCCTTCGAGGCCCGCGCCCGCGACTCCTACAACGGCATCAACTCCTTCACCAACTGGGTGCTGGCCATCGGCCGCAACATGGTCATCAACCAGTTCCGCAACCGCGAGATCGCGTTCTCGCAGTACATCGCCCCCACCGACGAGCGCGGTCATCTGGCGGTGATGGACGACGAGATCACCGAGGAGTACACCGGCGTCCTCTACGGCAGCCCCTCGAAGCCCCAGGACTCGGAGATGGAGCACATCGAGATCACCGGCCTGGTCGGCAAGTTCATGGCCGAGCTCTCGGAACAGGACCAACAGCTGCTGCTGTTGCGCTTCGCCGAAGGCAAGGGTCAGGAGGAGACCGCCGCCGCCATCGGCTCGACCCGCATGAAGGTCCGCACCGCCGAGTCGCGGCTCCGCGGCCGACTGCGCGCCTACCTGCGGCACTCGGGCTACATCGACGACATGCCGCTCGGCAAGAAGGACGACCCCGAAGAAGAAGAGTAGACCCGCACCCGACTACAACACCGGCTGCAAATAGACATTGATCTTCGGTCGCGACGCCACCGGCACCTCGATGCCGACCCCGTGCAGCGGATAACGCTGCGCCACCGCCCGATGTGCGTTCTCGGCGAGCGCCTTGACCGCGGCGTCGAGCCCGTGCGCCGGATAGCCGAGACCCTGTAGATAGGTGTCGAGCGTCGTCAGATCGGCGTCCGCGGTGCGGTCTCCGGCAAAGAACAACGTCACCTTGGCGGTCGCCGGCGCGTCGCTGCACAGCGCCGCCGCCAGCTCGACCTCGTCGACCTGGGCCTCGCTCTTCGTGGCCTCGATGAGCTCCAAGACCGGGTTCAGGATGCCTCGCGCCGCCGCCGCCATGTCCGGTTGCAGGTGCGTCGCGAGCTTTTCGAGGGCCGGCAGCAGCGCGGCGCGGTTCAGGCGCACGTAGATCTTGGCGCGCCGACAGCCGTCGCCGTCCAGGTCGATACCGACCCCATGGAAACGCGCGCCGTCATTGCCGGCATACAGCAAGTCGTAAAGCCCGTCGTCGGCCAAACCGCAGCGCGCCAGGATCGACGCCACCCGCTCGCGGTGGTTGCCGCTCGGATCGAGACGGGTGTTGAAGTAGACCTTGAGGGTGAGGGCGTCGGCCGCCGGCACCACGCCGACGATCATGCCCTGCGACAACGGCGAGTGGCCCGCGAGCCCACCCAGGTTCGGAAACGCCAGGCGAAACACGTCGGCCAACAGCTCGGCCTCGTCGGTCCGACCGCCGCCCGTGAGGTGCATCTGCAGCGTGCCCGACAACAACCCGGCGAGGTTCGCCGGCAACGGGCCGCTCGGCCGCCCCTGGGTCAAGAAACCGAAGCCCTTGAGCCCGTCGCCGCTGTAGGTCGCCACCAGCTCGACGATCAGCGGCGCCACCAGCGTCACCGACTCGGTGACCTGGGCCAGCAAGTCGGCCGCCGCCGGCGCCCGTTGCGCCACCCCCAGAAAGTCGCGGCAGCTGCGAAAGCGCGCCAGCTCGGGCTCCGGACTCAAGCCGCACGCCACCGCGAGAGCGCCGATCCCTGCCTCGGTGCGGCGTGGGTAACCCTCCAGGTCCACCTGGGAGAGCTTCTGAAACGCCGCCGGCAGGCCGAGCATCAGTGGGAGCGCGACATCGCGAGCAGTTGGAGGAGCTGGTTGATCATGCCTTGGGCCTTGCCCACGGTCTGGCGCATCAGGACGTCACACTCGGCGCGGCCGCGCTGGGCCGCAGCGATCGCGCCCTGCACCGCGTTGTCGACCGCGCGGACGATGTCCTGGTCGTTGGCGACGCTGCGCAGTGCCCTCTCGACATCCTTGAATCCTTTTTCCCAACGCAGGTCGTGGTGCAACCCCTTGCGCTCCTGCGCCAAGCCGTCGCCCGCCGCCGCGGCGATATCGAGCAGCGAGTCGCTCTTGTCGTCCAGGTGCTTCTCGAGCGGATCGTCCCCGGGCGTCGCGCCCGGCTGCGCGCCGTTCGGGCCGATCAGTCGGTCCATCTGCGCCAGTTGTTGATCGACGTTGGCCGTGCCCGCGCCCTTGGTCTTCAGCTCGGTCCGCGCCCGTGCGTAGCGCTCGGTGCGCTCGGCGTTCTTCGGCTCCCCGGCCGCCATCGCGGTGTCGAGCATCACCACCTGACGCAACAAGCTGCGCTGCCCCGGCGCGCCCGCCTTCTTCGCCTTCTGCTCTTCGCCGCGCAACACGATGCGCTGCTCGTTCAACAGCGACGCGGTCTCGGGGTCGGCCATCATCGCCCGGACCATCATCTCGATGCCGCTCTTCGCGGCGCCGAGCTCGGTCTTGAGCTTGCCGACGATCTCGTCCCTGTCTGTGGTGTTGAGGGTGGCGTCCTTCTGCACCGCGTCGATCGCGTCGGCGATCAGCCCGGCCTTGTTGAGCGGCCCCTCGCGCGTGCCGAGGTTCGCCATGATCGCCTTGTATTGCGCCGCGCCCTCCGCCCCCAGCGCCTGTTGTTGCGCTTCGGTCAAGTACACCTGACCCTCGGGGATCTTGGCCGCGAGCGTCTTGTCGGCGGCCCGCAGATCTGCCAGGAGCTGACCCGCCGCCGCGCTCGGCCGCGCCTCCTTGGCGTACTTCTCGACCGCCTTCCGGTACTCCGCCGCCTCGTCCGCCTTGAGCGCCTTCTGCTCGCTCGGCGTCAAGAACACCCGACCGGCCGGCACTTGGGCGTTCTTCTCGCGGAGCTTCGCGAGCAGGCCGCGCACCTCTTGCTCCGCTTTCTTCGCGGCGACGTCGGTCTTCTGCTGTGCAACGTCCTTGCCGAAACAAAACTCGTTGACTCGATCCTCTTTCATCCGGCGCGGCAGGGCCGAGAGCGACTCGGTGAAGCCACGGACCGCGTCGGCGCGCTCGAAGCTCTGCCGCATCTTCAACAGCGCGATCGCGGTGTTGTGCGCCTGCACCGCCGCCTCGCCTTCGAGCCGGCGCAGCTCCTTCATCATCTTGCGCCACTCCTGCATGTCCTTCTGCGACTTGATCAGGAACAACGCGAAGAAGCCGTCCCAGTTGAAGTGCATGCCGTCGAAGCTGGAGTTGGTGATGAGCCCGCCGCCGGCGTTGAAGAGCCCGTCCGCCGACACCGCGGTCCCGGTCGCCAAGTTGGTGCCGCCGGTCGTCCTGAAGCTCAAGCTCGCACCGGCGCTCGGCGCGCCCAAACCCGCCTTGGCCGCCGAGGTCTCGGTCGGCAACGACCCCGGCTTGGTGGCTTGATTGCCGCTGGCCGCGGCCTGGCGCGGCAGCGTCGCGGTCGACCCGGATCGCTGCCCCGGCGCCCCGCTCGTCGGCGCCCGCGTGCCACCGACGCCGCCGGCCGACAGGCCGCTCGACTCGCGGCCGAGCTTCGCGGGCAGGCCCTGCGGCGAACCTCCCTGCTTGGCGGCGGTTGCCGGCCGTTGTTTGAGGGTCTGAGCGTAGGCCTGCAGGTCGAAGGGCTGGCCGTCCTTTGTCACGGTCTCGAGGAGCTTGCCGAGCAACGCCTTCGCCTGCTCCGGGGTCGTGGACTTGGCGTCGGCGGGCGGCAGCCGCGGACCGGCCTTTGGATCGGAGCGCACCGCGGTCCGGTCCTTTTCGTTCAAGCCGTCCGCGGTCTTGGTCTCCTGGGTGCCGGTCGCCTTGGCGGCGCGCGTCTGGGCCTCGTCGGCCTTGTTGGCGAGCGAGACTTTGTTCTGCGCGGTCTCGAACGACTGCTTGGCTTCTTTGATCTCGTTGGTGAGCGCGATCTTGGCCTTGCGGCGCTCGACGATGGCGGTCAGCGTCTTGTCGTCGAGATTGCCGCCGCCGCGCTCTTTGGCGAGCTGCCGCAGGCGCTCGAGCTCACCCTTGCCGTCATCGACGCGCTTGTCTTTGGACGCCTCGGCGCGGGTCGCCGTACCGGCGCCCGGTGAGCCAACGGTGAGATTGTCGGCCATTCACCCTCTATTCTACCGCGTTCGCTAGCCGCGCGTGATCGCCTGCGTCGCTTGGCTCTCGCGGTCGACGTGATCGGAGATGGCCTTGAGCGCGTTCTTGAACAGCTCTTTGGACTCGTCGTAGTTCGACTTGGCCTCGTCGATGGCCATGTCCATGATCTCCGCCTGCTTCGAGAACTCTTTCTCGCGGATCTGCTGGCGGTCGGCCTCCGCCTGCGGCCCCGAGGTCTTGTTCACCATGTTGCCGTAGCTCTTCACCACCTCACCGAGCCCGCCCGCGAGCCCGGCGTTGGCGCCGGTCGTGCCCGCGATCGCGGTCACCGCCGCCGAGGCGCACGACCAGATGAAGGTCTGGGTCGCCGCCGCCTTCTCCGCCGCGATCCGTGACTCGGCGGCCTTGATCTCGTTCGACTTGGCCTCGATCTTCCCCTTCTGCATCGCGTCGCGGATGTCGCCGGCGTCCTTCATGTCCCGCATCGCGGTGTGCGCCAAGGTCGACAACGTCTTCCACATCAACGCCGCGTCCGAGAGGCCCTGCGACATCTCGAACCAATCGAACTGGCCCCGCAGGCTCGAGGCCGCCGCCGACTTGCCGCTCACGCTCGGCAACACCGGATCCGAGCCGAAGGTCGTGACCGCGGAGCTGTTCGACGCGTTGATCTGGAACCCGTCCACCGACTGGAAGCTGCCGTTCGCGGCCTGCAAGCCGCGGGCCTTGAGCAGCTGGTTGACGGTGCCTTCGTTGACGATCTTGCCTTCGTCACCCGAGAGCGCCTTGCCGTCGACGACGCCGTCGCCGTCCTTGTCGCGCTCGTTCAACACCCGGTAACGGTTGTTGCCGACGTAGTCGATGGTGGTGGACTGGTAACCGGGGCTGCTCGAAATGCTGCTCATGGGGCCTCCCAAAGTCAGCGTAAGTGTTACAGGCGCTACTTCGACATACTCGCGGACATCATCTTTTGGCTCGACGCGAACATCGCCGCCATCATCTTCATCACCGCCTCGACGACCTGGTTCTTCGACTCCATGATCATCTTGATGATCTCGCCCGACTCCTGGATCATCTGCTGCGCCATCTCCGCCTGCAGCCGGGCGCGCTTCGCGGCGATCGACTTCTCCTGCGCCTCGAGGTCTTTCTGGATCGCGGTCTCGTTCGCCTTCGCCTTCACGACCTCGCCACCCGCGCCGACGATCGACTGGATCGCGGTCGCGGTGCTCCGCGACATGTAGCCGCCGAGCGCCACCGACGCCTTCATGCCCGAGGTCGCCCCGGCCGTGGCGCTGTTTTGAACGGCCGTGGTCAACTCCGGCGTCACCGTCATGCCGGCTTCCTTCGCCGCGGTGAGCGCGCCTTCCGATGAGCTCTTCGCGATGTCCGCCGCCATCTGCTCGGTGACCTCGACACCCGAGGTCCGTAGCGCGTTCACAGTACCCTCCGCCGCCCCGCGCGCCGCCTCTTGCACGACTTCCTGCGTTACCTCTTGGCCAGCGTTCTTGACGCCATCGACGGCGCCCTGGGCTGCGCTCTTGGCGATGTCCTGCGCCATCTCTTGGGTGACCTGCACGCCCTGCTGCTGCAACCCTTGAATCGTCTGGTTGGCCGCTTCCTGGGCGATGTCGCCCGCGCTCTGAACCGCCGAGTTGACGGCCTCCTGGCCGATGCTCTTCGCGTATTCGATGGTGTTCTCGACTGTCTGTTGGGCGAGCGACTTCGCCGTCTGTGCCGCCTGCTGCGCGGCCTGCGTCGCGGCTTCCTTGGCGCCACTCGCGAACATGTTCGCGAGCGACTTGAAGAACGCCACGAGCTTGTTGACCAGCTCCTTGATGAACGTCTCGATGAACGCCTTGATCTGCGCGATGATGCCGTCCGCGGCCACCTTGGCCGCCTGCGCCGCCGCCGTCGCCGCCGCACCCGCGCCCATGCTCGCAATCGAGCCGGCGATCGACGCGCCCGCGAGCGCCCCTTGCGACCCGCCCGATGCCGCGCCGATGAGGGCGCCGATGATCATCGCCACCGCGACGAACAACACCGCGCCCGCACCACAGGTGAGCGCCGTGAGCACGAGCGTCAAGACGATCATGACGACGGAGATGACGTTGCTGATGTACTGCGCCTGCTGCGCATAAGCCTCGGCGGCCTTGCGCGCCGCTTCGGCGTTCTTGATCTGCGCCTTAGCGTCGTCGATGCCCTTCTGCCGCAAGAGTGTCATGATCTCCTGCAGCTTGTTCTGGGTGTCGACCGAGTTGTTGGGGTCGGTGATGTTCAGCTTCAAGAACGCCGCGAGCAACACGTCGGCCGTCAGCTCCGCGATCTTGCGGAACATCTCCGGTGTGATCTCGCCGGTCTGCGCCGTCGCGCCCGTGGCCCCGGTAGTGCCCGCAGTGCCCGTGGTCCCGGTCGTGCCCGTAGTGCCCGTGGTCCCGGTCGTGTCCCCCGCCCCGCCGCCGGCCGCGCCGCGCGCCGTCATCGGGACGTCGCGACCACTCGTCCACACGCGGTCATCGGTGCCCGTCACCCGCACCGCCGTCGTCGGCAGATCGGTCTGACCGGCCTGCAGCCCCGAGGACGAGGAGCGCAGCAACACGTCGTTGAAGACCGTGTCGATGTTCTGGGCGAAGGTCTCGGCGCCGCGCCGCAGGTCGGTCGTCATCTCGATCCGCGGCGGCCCCGGCGGCTTCAGCTGCGTCTCGCCGCTGCCGTACACCTGCTCGGCCGAGGTCAGACCCTTGACCTCACCGGTCTTGCCGACCGACGCGGTGTCCTTGACGACGAACGCGCCGTCGGCGGCGCGCTCGAGCCCGGCGCGCTGCAGCAGCTGATTGAGGTCACGGTTGACGTCGGCGGGGTCGACGCTGCCGACCTTCGGCAACGCCGCTTGCAGCTGCTGCGCTTGGAGTTGGTTCTGCCGCACCTGCGGCTCGATCGGCGCCGGCGTCACCGCCGCCCTACCAGCACCTGCGCCATCGCGTACGTTGCTCATGCCGTCCTCCAGCTAGGTCCGTGTCGTCGAGCTTCTATACATACACAGGTCAGGCCTTTTCGGGCCGCGCCTCAACCACCAAACTGACGCACCAACACCTGGCCGCGGTCCACGATGTCCTTGTGCTCGGCCTTGCCCTTCGCCGCCGCAATGCCCCGCTTCACGAACTGCAGGCCCTCGTCCGTCTTCCCCGACATGATCTTCGACTCCCCCCGATAGACGAGCGACATCGGGTCTTCTTTGTCGAACAATAACGCCATGTTGTAGTAGTGATCGGCGTTCTCGTACTGCTTCATCCGCTGCAGGCAGATCCCCACCAGCTGGTAATAGCGACCGCCGTACGGGTCGAGGAACATCAAGAAGCCCGCGATCTGAATCGCCTGCAGCACCTGCCCCATCTCGGCGTACTTGCAGGCGCACGCATACGCGCCGTCCAGCTCCATCTGGCTGAAGCCGCCCACCTGCGCATAGGTCAGCCTACCCTCTTCGACCGCCTTGGCGAGGTCACCGAGCAGCTTCTTGAGCTCGGGGTTCTTCTGCATGTCCTCCACCGAGATCTCGCGGTTCTCGTCGTACTCCGGCCCCGCCGCGCCCTGCAAGAGCGCCTCGCCCGCGTCCTGCGCCAGCTTCTCGCCCTGCTTCTTCAACACCAGGCGCGCCGGAATGCCGCCGTCGGCCGCGACCACCGCGCGCGCCCGCGTCACGTACGGTTTGTAGTCGTCGTTCTTGGTCCCCTTCGCCGTCACCTCTTTGAGGAGCTTCAGGCCCTCGGCCTTCTTGCCGGTCTGACAGAGCACCTCGCCCCAGTAGACCTTGGAGACCACGTCGTTCGGATCGGCCTGCACCGCGCTCTGGTAGCACAAGGTCGCGAGCTCGTAGCGCTTCAGGGCGTGCATGCACGCGCCCAGGCCCCGCCAACCGGTGGCGCGAGCAGAGTTCATCTGCAGCACGAAGCCGAAGATCACCGCGGCCTTGTCGTACATCTTGGTGCGGTAGTAGCTGAGCGCCATGTTCTCGATGGCGTTCAGCGCCTCGGGGCCGAAGCCGAGCGCGTCGCCGGGATGCTCGGCGCCCTTCTTGATGGCGGCGATGATCTCTTCGAGGTCTTGGTCGGGGATCTTGGCGATCTCGTCGAAGCTCGGACCCTTGGCCGCAGTTGCCATCTGGTTCCTCCCGTATAGTGAGTGCGGACACCCCTGAGCTATCAGAGTTCATCCGGCATGGAAACGCTGCGTGCCGCGCCGTCTGTCGATGTCGCGCGCGCCGTTACATCATGTTGCGGGCCGTGCCCTGACGCATCTCGCCGATGGCCTTGAGGACGCTCGACATCAAGTTGTAGAGCTGGTTGGCCTTCTGGTCGAAGTTCTGGAACGCCGTCGACGCCATCTGCCGCTTGTTGCGGATGGTCTCCTGCATCGACTCGACGTCCTTGATGGTGTCGTTCAAACCGGCGCGGTCGAGGGTCTTGGTGCCGGTAGACGTGGTCTTCAAGTTGCCGTCGGTGCCGAGGGTCGAGAGGTCGAAGGACTTGACCTGCACCTGAATCGTCACCTTCTCGGGATACTTCTGGCCGGCCGACGCTTCGCTCAGGCGCTGCGACTCCTTGACCAGGTCGGAGAGGTAGGCCGAGACGTCTTCGGCCATCTTGTTGTACTCCTCGAGCTTGATCAGGAAGTACTTCTTGTCCTCGTTGGTCTCTTTGATCGACTCGCGGAACACCAGGAACAAGATCTCCATGATGTTGCCGTTCGGGAACTCGGCCTTCAGCGCCTTCATCTTGGCGATGAACTCGGCCTGGTTCGCCGCGGTCGGATTGGCGAACGCCGCCTTGCCCGCCGCCACCGCGCCCTGGAACGACGGGGTGTTGCCGATCTGCGCGTAGAGCTTCTCGGTGGTGTTGGCGTTGTACGGGCTCGCGACCCCGTTGGCCACGAACACGTTGTTGATGAGCTCGGTGTCGCTTGGCGACAGGCCCTCGGTGGTCGCGGTGGGGCCGGCCTGCGCGCTCACGTCCCGCCGCAGCTCGTAGTTGTCCTTCGGGACGAAGGTGCCTTCCTTCAGCACGAAGCCCGAGTGCGCCATCGACTTCTCGAGCTCCGAGAGCTGCGACGCGGACAGCTGCGCCTTGGCCGCGGCCATCCCCTCGGGGGTGGTGACGTCGGCTTGCACGCCGTTCGGCAGCTTGACGTTGCCGCCGTCAGAGACCGTGAAGGTGGTTCGGACGCTGCTCTGACCGATGCCGGAACCGCCACCCGCTGAGCTCATGCTGGTCTCCTCGAGCCCCAAGGCTCCTGACGACACGCGCTAGACCCCTAGATCTACACCGATGACCCCCAAAGAGGTTGCCAGGGCGCGCGCGGTTCGAATGCCGCGCTCTCTGCCCGGCATGCTACCCAACCCCTCGGGAACATGGCAAGAACCACGGCAACGGCAGTTGTTCCTCCGGCGCCCACCGTGCTACGGTGCCGGAGTTGTTTGCGCCGGAGGGCGACGTGGTCGGCGAGACACTCGAAGGCGCTCTAGCCACGCTCAAGCGCCTGGACGACAAGAAGGTCGGCGAGCTCCACAAGCGCTTCCAAGAGCCGCGGCTGTACTTCTCTGCCGGCCGGCGCCAGCCACCCCAGCTCAAAGAGCTGCGCTCCGACTTGATCGACGAGACCCTTTGGGTGTGGGAGATCTTCCCCGAAGGCAAAGACAAGGCCACCGGCTACGCCGGCGTCGTCGGCTATTCGGGCCAGCCGTTCGTCTTCGTCTACTTCTTCGACGAGAAAGTCGAAGACCTCGAGACCGCGCGCGACGCGATCATTCAAATCGTCCACGGCTTCTTCACCGAGACCGAAGACGACGCCCTGTGGTTCTACATGCCGCAGCCCATCGACCAGAAGAAGCACGACATGCTCGTCGAGGGCGGCTTCGACCCCTACGAAGACGAAACCCTGCCCGGCGTCGACCTCAAGAAAGAAGCCGCCTACCGCATCGAGCGCCACACCTACGTCGCCTACTACGGCAACGAGGCCGGCGAAAACTACGAGAGCAACGACGACGACGATCCGCGCGAGCTAGAGTTCTAGCTAGCGGGGGGACCGCCCGCCGGCATCAAGGCCGAGCACGACCTGCGACACACAGCGCCGGCTCTGCGTCCCCCCGAACCCCCGCGCCTTGCACTGGCAAAGCCAGCTGCGCGGCGCCTTCTCGTCTAGCCGACCGCGGTCTGTTCCCCGGTGCGGATCACGTCGAGGAGCTCCTCCGCCGAACTCGCGGTCAGCAGACGCTCCCTGACGTACTCGCTCTCGTGCAACAGCGCGGCGATGGTCGACTGCAAGCGTTGGTGGACGTGTGGCTGTCCGGACGGCGTCAGGAGGACGAACAACAGCCGCCCGCGCTCGCTGGTGCCCGCGTAGCCTACGCCCCGAGTCGAGCGCAGGAGCATCAGGAAGGGCCGCGCCAAACCGTCGATGCGGGCGTGCGGCATGCCGATGCCGTGACCGAGGTAGGTGCTGACGAGACGTTCGCGCGCTTCGATCGCGGCGAGGAGCTGCGCGGCGGCGAGCGGGATCGCCTCGGGGCGCATGCGCCCGAGTGCCGCCGCCACCGCCGCGACGGGCGACTCGCCCTCGACCTCGAGGTGGATGCGCTCGACGGTGAGGGCGTCGGCGAGGGACATCGGCTCCGCGGCCCCGAACTCGTCGCGAATGGTCCCGACCAGCTCCTCCATGACGTCCTCGAGGGTCACGAGGCCGGTCCACTCTCCGCTCCGGTCCGTCACCAGCGCCATGTGGACGCGGCGGCGCTGCATGATCGACAGCAGCGCCTCGAGGGGCGTGGATTGCGTGGTCGTCAAGAGCGGCCGCGCCATGGCGCGAAGGTCCGGCGCGACGTCGGCCGCACCGAGGAGAAGATCTTTCAAATGCACGAAGCGCGTGGGTCGCCCGGCGTCCGACTCCACCAGAGGATAGCGGCTGAGCTGCGCGCTGCGAATGACGCTGCGGTTCTCCGACCACGGACGTCTGGCGTCGAGCGTCGTCACCTGCGCCCGCGGTCGCATCGCGTCCCGCGCCGTCAGGACGCCGAGGTCGAAGACGTTTTCCATGATGAGCAGGCGGCGGAAGGACATCATGCCGCGCTCCTGTGATTGGTCGAGGAGGATACGCAGCTCCCCCTCGCTGGGCTGCTCGCCGCTCTGCGGGCGTCCGAAGTGCAGCAGGCGCAGGATGCCGTTGGCGAGCATGGTCAGGAGCCAGAGCGCCGGGAAGAAGAGCAGGTGGAAGAAGCGCAACGGCAGCGCGCAGGCGAGCGCGGCGCGATCGGCGACGCGGATGGCGATCGACTTGGGCACCAGCTCGCCCAAGAGGATGTGCGAGCCCGAGATCAGGACGTAGGAGACCGCGATCGCGACGACGTAGCGGGCGCTCCCCCCGGCTGCTTCGCCCATCATCACTGCCGCGGTCCTTTCGCCGACCATGCCGAGGGCGACGCTCGCCAGGGTGATGCCGACCTGACAGACGCTGAGGTATTCGTCCAGGTGCGCCTCGATGTCGGTGAGCAGCAGCGCCCGCTTGTGCCCGACGGCGGCGAGCTCCGTGACCCGTGACGGCCGCACCTTGACGATCGCGAACTCCGAGAGCACGAAGAACGCGTTCAGCGCCAAGAGCGCGACCAGGGCGAACGACAGGATCAACAGCTCCAAGGCCAGCCTCCCGCGCGCGAGAGATCGTCTCCTCCTGCCGCCGGCCGACGGTGGTTGTCAATCCGGACCGGCGGTTGCCGGCCCTCGCCGCCTCCCGGATCCCGAAGGCGCTTCACGATTTGCACAGCGCCCGCGCGACCGGCACCAGCGCCCCGATCACGGTCCGCATCTCGGCGACGTCGAACCTCCGCCCCTGCCGTTCCCATTGAGCGTACGTCTGGGTCGCGAAGGCCGACTCGGACACCGCCAGCATCCGGAGGATCGCGGCGCGAGTGTTGGTGCTGCCGAGCAGGACCTTGGCGCGGCCGGCGTCGGCCTCCTTGGCCTTGATGCGGACGGCCCGGTCAAACTCCGGGTCGCCGATCTCGACGTCGCTGAGGCCGAACAGCGCCTTGCCCAAACGGGTGAGCGTGCCTTCGTGCGCGATGCGCACGTCGATGGGGAGCGGTGTCGGGTAGTCGGCGCGTACGACGGTGTAGGTGGTCTGGGACTTCCCGCCGCCGCGCGACACGGTGAAGATCACGACGGCCACCCCGTCGACGCGACCCGCGATACAGAAGGTCCCCACCGCTGCCTCGAGGAGTCGCCTGAGCGGGCCGGGAAGCTTCTCGTAGTCCTGCATCGCGCGTGGCGCGGACGCCTCCGGGATCATGCGCCGCACCGCTTCGCGCCCCTGCAGCACCTCGAACCCGAGCGCCGCGGCCAGCTCGCCGACGCTGGCCTTGATCTTGCGAGCCCGGGCTCTTGCGGTCCGGACCCCGATGAAGATGACGAGCACGATGAAGAGGATAGAGATCGGCCACATGAGCGTCGCTCCGTTCGTTGTGAGGACATCAGCGGGCGCTCCGCGGCCCACCCAGCAAGATACGAGCACCGTTTGCCCTGCCGTACTATACTCCGGCGCAGCCGCGGCTGACTCGCCGCGGCGGGGGTAGACCATGCCAGTCAAGATCCACGTCCATCGAACATTGCCGAAATCCGAAACGTTCCCTTGCACGCGAAGGCAGGCGCGCGCCAGCCTCGCCGCGGTCCCCGACCTGACCGTCGACTTCGGTCTGCGGCCGCACTTCGCGCTCGATCCGCGTTGCGCGAAGCCGCCGCACCTCACCGGCACCGTGGTCGCGTCGGTCCACTTCGACCGCGACCGCGCGACCCGGGTGCAGCTCTATCCGGTCCGTCGCGCCGACTTCTCGGCGCGCGAGCAGGGGCAGTTCGCGAACCACGAGCTCCCGGCGATCTGCAAGTGGATCCTGCAGGCGCTCGAGCTCCCGGAGACCCAGCTGCTCGGCCACCACGAGCTCCTCGTAGAGTCGCTCGTCGACGGCTATCGGCGCCACGAGATCGTCTACCCGTGGTCGCCGGAGCAGAAGGCGCACGCGCCCCCCGGTGACCTCAAAAAGCCGCGCCTGCCGCGCCGCCTCGCCCGATAGACCGACGTCGGGCTCGCCTCGCCCTCCACTCGCCGACGTCAGGCTCGTGTCGATTTCGGGTTTGCGTGGTGCGAGCGGAGGGACTCACCGGCGTGCGTCCGCGGCGGCTGCCGGCGTTCCGCCTCTGCTGACTCGCCGGCCCGCGGCCGCGATGAGGGTCCTCGCCCTCCACTCGCCGACGTCAGGCTCGTGTCGATTTCGGGTTTGCGTGGTGCGAGCGGAGGGACTCGAACCCTCATGGGTTTTGCCCACTGGATCCTAAGTCCAGCGCGTCTGCCAATTCCGCCACGCTCGCGAACCCAAGCTCATTAAGTATGCCATGCGACCGATGTCAACGACGCGCTTGACAGCCGCGACGCCGTTGGCAATCAGATGCGCATGCGTGCTCGGCGTTGGCTCGTGCCTCTGTTCGTCGTCGCGGCGTTGTTGCCCGCCTGCTGGTGCGGCGCCGCCGGACCGCCTCGACCACCACGCCCAGAGGCACCGCCGATGACAGCGCCGACCCCCGGGCCCACCTTGTCGGTTAGCGATGGTGGTCAGCCGACCGGCGCCACAGGAGGCGACTAGACCTCATGCCGTCTCGTCCCGCGTTCGCCTCCGGGGGCTTCGGCCTCCCGCCACCCCGCGCGATTCCGGTCACCATGGTGTTGTGCGGCCTGCTCGCCGTCGTGTCGCTGGTTGGCGCCGTCGTCGGGCGCCAGACCGGCGTCGGCCTCGAGCTGCTGCGCTTCCAGGTCGACGCGGTGCTCGATCTCGAGCTCTGGCGCTTCCTGACCTTCCCGTTCGTGGAGAGCACGGCGTTCGGCTTCTTGATCGGCCTGGTGGTGCTGTGGATGTTCGGCGGCTGGTTCGAGGCCACCTACGGCCGCCACGACTACGTGCGCTTCTTCGCGACCAGCTGCCTCGGCGCCGCCGTCCTCGCCATCCCGCTGAGCTTCGTGTTGAGCTTGATCATGCCGTTCTCCGACGTCGGCGCCGCCGAAGGCCCCGGGCCGGCCATCAACGCGATGCTGGTCGCGATGGCGTACCGCATGCCCGACGCCAACGTCTTGTTCTTCGTGTTTCCAATGCGGGCGCGGACGATGATCCTCGTGGTCCTGGGCTACGAGATCATCCAGGGGATCTACACCGGCGCCGCCGACCTCTCGATGACGCTCGCCGGCATGCTGATGGGCTACCTGCTGGTGACCGGCATGTGGCGGCCGCAGCGCCTCGTCGACTTTGTCCGCCTCTACCTGCTGCGACGAAGACGCCGCGGCTTCTACGTCGTACCGCCCAAGGACCACCGGCTGAACTGATTACTTCGAGCGGCGCAGCGCCAGGCCGAGGGTCTGGCGCAGCTTGAAGAACGGCTCGCTGCTCGCGAAGCGGAGCAGATCGAGCGCCTCGGGCAGCTCGCGGATCACCGCCGCCCGCTGGTCGTCGGTCACGTCGTCGACGCCGCGCAGCCGCAGCACCGCCGCGATCGCCTCCTCGACGTCACACGACAACAGCATCGCCACCCGCCCCGCGGTCGCCACCGAGCCCCACTTCCAGCGGCCGAAGTCCACCTCACCCCCGACGTCGAGGTAGCCCTGCGCCTTGCCGGCGAGGGAGGCGCGGATGTTCTCGGTCATCGGCGCGGCGATGGTGTTCGCCCACAGCGGCGTGTCCTCGGTGCAGCCGGGCGGCGAGCTGTCGGGCTTGATCGCCAGGCACAAGGCACCGACCACCGCGGTCAGCTGCGGCACCGTGAGCTGCTCGACCAGCGCGTGGCCGGTGCGGTAGAGCTCCGCGGCCCGGGCCACCAGGAAGGCGCGCTGCCGATCACTGGCGTCGGTCGCCAACGTCGAGCCGACGACGATCGTCGGGGCGCCGACGAGCTCCACCTGACACGCGAAGCCGCCGCCGCGGCGCACGTAGATCGAGACCTGCGGCAGACCGAGCGGCTCGAGCACCCGCTTCAACCACTGCAAGCGCGGGTCGGTCGCCGGCAGCACATCGCGCTCGGTGACGCCCAGCGCCGCGAGGTTGCCGGGGTGGGTGAGCTCGGCGAAGCGCGCCAGCGGCGCGAACAGCTCCTCGATCGGCCCGCTCTGATCGGGGTGAATCAGGCCCTGCACCCGGTCGGCGTCGGCGAGCGCCCGCTGCGGCCCGGGCGGCACCGCGGGGCGGCAGGCGGCGACGAAGCGCTTGGCCTCGTCGTCGCTCGGGGTGATCGCCATCAGCGCGGCATAGTAGCCGTAGGCGCGGTCGTTCTCGCCCATCTGGCCGTGCAGCCGCGCCAAGATCCGCAGGGTCTGAACGTCGAGCGGGTCGAGCTGGATCAAGGCGCGGTACATGTCCGCGGCCTGCGCGTACGACCGCGGGTCGAGCGCATAGGTGTTGGCGAGCGCCCGGGTGATCTCCGGATCGTTCGGCCGGATGGCGAGCGCCTTGTAGAGCGCCGCCGCCGCCTTCTGGGGGTCCTTCAGCTGGTGCAGGCAGACGTCGGCGACCTCTTGGTAGCGTCCGATCTGCTCGTCGACGTCGTGCGCCAGCGCGATCGCCCGCTGCTCGACCTCGACGTAGGTCGCGAAGTCACCGTGCGCTTTCGCGAAGGTGGCGAAGTCGGCGGCGATGCCCGGATCGTTCGGGCTCTTCGCCAACGCCTTGCCGTAGAACTCGGTGGCGCGCTCGACGTCCTCGGCGGCCTCGAAGTAGGCACGCGCCAGCTTGACGAAGAAGTGGGCGTCGAGCTCGTCTTCTTTGGTCCGCGCCAGCAACCGCTCGGCGACCACCAAGAACTTGCGCCAGTCGCCGTGCTCCTCGTGCAGCGACAACAGCTGCCGTTGCAGACCGACGTCGTTCGGGCTCGACTCGACGGCACGCTCCAGCATCGTCGTCGCGCGCGGCGCGTCGTTCAGGCGGGTCAACAAGATCGCCGCCAGGGTCTTGTAGTGCCCGGTGCGGACCTCGGCGTCGTCGGCGATCGCCGCCTCGCGGACCCGCATCTCCACGGCCTCGGCCCAGCGCTGGGTCTTCTCGTAGAGCTCGCGCAGGCTGACGATGACCTCGATGTCGTCGGACTGCAGTTGGTGGGCCTCTTCGAGCTCGCGCACCGCCGCGTCCTGGTCGTCCCCAGCCAGCGCCAGCGACGCCAACCGCCGTCGGACCTGTGCCGCCTGGGACGCGGGCGCGCCGCTCCCCATCGCCATCAGGTAGCGCTTCCATTCGACCGCGGCCTCGGCCGGCCGCTTCAAGCTCTCGAGCATCTCGGCGCGGCTGGCGAGGATCTCGGTGCGCTTCGGCTCGCGGCGCAAGATCTCGGCGGTGACCGTGAGCGCGTCGTCATAGGCCTGGGTCTGGCGCATGCAGTCGGCGAGCGCCATCAGCTCGGCGGTCGAGGTCGCCGGGTCCGCGACCTCGAGGCACTTCGACAGCAGCGCCAGCGCCAAGTCGAACTGGTTGCGCTGATACAGCAGCAGGCCGTAGGCGAGCTGCGCCGGCCCGTAGGAGCTGTCGGCCCGCAGACTCAAGGCGAAGCAGTCGCCGGCGCGTTCTTCGTCGATCAGGTGGTGCTGCCAGATCACGCCCATGCGGTGATAGATCTCCGCCCGCGTCGGGGAGTCCTCGAGCGCCGCCGCCCGGCGGTTGAGCAGCATCGCCAGCTTCTGCCAATCGTTCTTCTTCTCGTAGAGGCGCTCCAGGCCACGCAGGACGCCGTTCAAGACCGCGGCGGGCGCGTCCGAGCTCACCGCTTCATACGCGGCGATCGCCGGGTCGAGCGCACCGGCGGTCTCACAGGCGCGCGCCAGCAAGAATCGCCAGTGGTCGCGTTCGATCCCGGTCGCGCCGTCGGCGTGCTCGGCGATCTCGGCGCGGCGGGCCGCGGCTCGGCTCATCACCAGGTGCAGACGCTCGGTGTCCGCGAGCTCGTCGGCGAGCTCGAAGGCCAGCCGCAGGCTCGCGACCTCGGTGTCGCCGGTGGTGATCGCGTTGGTGACGTAGGTCAGCGCCGCGGCGGCGTCGCCGAGGGCGTGCGCCGCCCGCCCGGCCTCGGCGAGCAGCCGCGCCAGCTCCTCGGCGGACAGCGCGTCACTGTGGGTGAGCTGCACCTTGAGCTCGCGGAGCGCGGTGGCGTGGTCGCCGCTGGCGCGGGCGTTCTTCAACCGCGCTTCGGAGCCGAGGGTCGACTCGGGGTGACGGCCGGCGAGAAAGTCCAGGAGGTGGTCCGCCTCGGCGCTGCGCTGTTGGCGCCGCAGGGCCGCCAACAGCTCCATCCCCATCGGCAGCTCCGACTCCGCCTCCACGTGGCCGCCGAGCACCAGGCCGAGCGCCCCGTCGAGGTCCTTGTGCTTCAGGAGCTTTGCGACCAGGCGGGTGACGCCCTCGGCCTCGGTAGGACACGCCTCGACGGCGGCCTCGAGCAGGTGCAGCTCGCGCTTCTCGTCCTTGAGCTCGTCGCGCGCCAGGTCCGCGGCGCGCACCAGCTCGGCGTAGACGGCGCGCGGATCTTTGCTCACCGCGGCGGTGCGCTCGAGGACGTCGATCGCGTCCTCCCAGTGCTCAGCCTCCAGGCTGTACGCCAGACAGAACTTCTGGGCCTCGACCTGGGTCGGATCGATGTCGAAGATCCGATGATAGAGGGCGTACGCGCTCGCGGCCTCGTTGGCGTCGGTCGCCGCGATCCCGGCCGCGATCCCGAGCAGGCGCAGCTGCACCACCCCGGTCTCGCGCTCGACCTGCTCGACGAGGACGCTGACGGCGCGGACCGGCTCTTTCGCCGCCACCAAGGTGGCAGCCAAGGTCTTCGCGAGGCCGGCAGTCGGCGCTTGGTGGTACGCCTGCTCGAGCAGCGCCGCCGCGGCTTCGAGGTCCTCGAAGCGATCCTTGAAGACCGACGCGTAGCGCAGCGCCACGCCGCTTCGCGCCTCCGGGGTCTTGGCGCTCTCCATCTCCTGGCGGACGTGCGCCGCGAACTGGTCCTTGTCCCCGAGCGCCGCCGCGACTTCCACCAACCGGCTCTGCACCTCGGCGTCGTCGGGGAGGAGCCGGCCGAGAGTCTGCAGCGCTCGCAGCTCCCCCAAGACGTCCTCGAGGCGCGCGAAGATGCTCGCGGCCTCGCGAACCCGGGACAGGTAGTCGTTGCCGCGCCAGGTCGACGGCGCCGCGGCATCCAACCACAGCTCCGCGAGCTCCCGCTCCTTGTGGAGGGCGCGCAGCGCCTGCTCATAGGTCGGGGCCCACGCCGCGGGCTTGGCGAACTGCGTCAGCTCGGCGAGGAGGGTATAGGCGCTGTCGGCGTCGCCGCGCGCCAGCCGGTCGGTGGCGAGCTCGAGCCGCAGCTCGGCGCGGACCGTCGCCTCCAGGCCCTGGTCACCGCCCTGGGCGAGCAAGCGCGCGACGCTCTTCAAGCGCGCTTCACCGGGCAAGATCTCGACCGCGAGCCGGTGCGCCTCGACCGCATCGACACCGTCGGCGATGGCCTGGGTCAAGAGCGGCACCGCGAGCGGCGTCTGCTTGGCGGCCACCCGCGCGCGCGCGGCGGCAAACAACCGCACGCCGCGCTCCGCCCCGCGGCTGCCTTGCGCCGCATCCTCCAACAGCCCCGCGGCGACCACCGGGTCGTCGTCGGTCAAGAGCTGCGCCAAGAGCAGGGTCTCCTCGGCGGTGGCCACCTTGCGCGCCCGCAGCTCCTCGAGCGCCGGGCGCGCGTCGGCGGTGAGACCGAGGCGCTCGAGAGACGCCACCAGGCGATGCAGCACCGCCTCACGCTCGGCGTCGGTGGCCGGCAGCCGCTTCAACAGGGCCGGACCGAGCGCCGCGACCACCGAGCCGCGATCGAGCTCGACCGCGAGCTTGAAGGTCACGCGCAGGTTGTCGATGGTGGGCGCGAGCTTCGTCGCCCGCTCCATCAGCGCCAGCGCCCGGGCGCTGTCGTCCAGGTGGGTGCGGACAATGGCGGCCGCGGCCATCAAGCGCTCGGCGCCCGGCTCGCGCGCCAGGTCGTCGGCGCGGCTCTCGAGCACCGCGGCGAGCTTGTCCCACTCTGCGGCGCGCTTCAGCGCCTCGAGGTACGGTTGCTCGCGCTCGTGATCGATCTCGAAGGCGCGGGCGAACGCCTTGAGCGCGAGCTCGGCCTCCTCGAGCCCCGCCGCCAGGTCACCGACCCGTTGCCACAGCGCGGCGTCGCCGCCGACCACCTCGTTGGCCCGTGACAGCGACGCCAGCGCCCGGGCGGCGTCGCCGGTCGCCAAGCTCAGCTCGCCGCGCTCCACCCACAACACGCCGCTCGTTTCGCCGTCGAGCACCGCGAGGGCCTCGTCCAGGACCTGGTGGGCTTGCGCGTCCTTGCCGTGGGTGTGCAGCTCGGCGACCTCGTCGAGGACCGCCTTGGTGGTGAGCGGCAGCAGCGCCTGGGCCTCGGTGAGCGCGTCCTTGGCGGCGTGCACCTCCTTGAGGTCCTGCCACGCGATCCGCGCGTAGCGCCGCAGCCACACCGCCTTCGCCGCCGGGTCCGCCGCCAGGACGGCCATCCGCTGGGCACCCGCGGCCTGCATCGCCGGGTCCGGGCCCAGGGCGCCGACCTCGAGGGCCAGCTTCGCCCACTCGGTGTTGCGGGCGTCGGCCGCGACGTGCTCGAGCGCCTCGCCGGCGCGGGCCGGGGCGTGGTGGCGGATGTGGATCGCCGCGATCTGCATCCACAAGGCCGGGGCCGCGGCAGCGTCGGTCTCGGCGCGTCTGCCGAGCAGCGCCACGAGCGCCTCGGTCTCGTCGGCGGCCACCAACACCTTCTCGTACAGCGCCTCGTGGGTGGCGGCGTCGATCTCGAAGAGGCGGCGCGCGAGCGGCACGGCGGCGGCGGCGTGCGCGCGCCCGAGCTCATGGTCGATGCGGGCCCGCAGGACCCGCGGGAAGCGGGGGTCGCTGTCGGCGAGGCGCGCTTCGAGACTCCTCGCCGCCTTGTCCAACCACTCTTGGCTGCCGATGCTCTGGGCGACGCTGAACACCGCCCAGGCGCTCGCGAGGTTGGTGAGGTTGGCGGCGGCGAGCTCTTGCATCAGCTCGGCCTCGGCGCCGGCCACGACCTCGCCGGCCTCGAGCAGCTCGGCGCGCCCCAAGAGCTGCAACAACGGTCGATCTTCGGCGCTCGCGGTCGCGGCGCGAGCGAAACGCCACTCGCCCAGGTCCTTGAGCCTGCCGGCGGCCCGCCACGCCTCGGTCGCGATCTCCCAGGCCTGCAACGCCCCGCCCTTGTCGATGCCGGCGTCGAGGTAGCGCCGCGCTTCGTCGAGGCGCCCCTGCGCCACGAGCCTTTTTGCGACCAGGAGGGTCGTGTCGCGATCGAGGACGTCGAAGACGTCGCCGAGCTCGCCCAACCCCTCGATGTTGCCGAGCTGCGCGAACAGCTGCGCCAGGTGCCGGGTCTCGGCCGGGGTGCGGTGATCGAGGGCGCGCAGGGCGCGGGCGGCGACCTCTGCAGAGTCGGCGTAGTCGGTGGCGACCTCGAGCAAACGCCGCAGGCGCTGCTCGCGCTCGGCGCCGGGCTCGGTGGCAAACGCCAGGCGGTCGAGCCAGGTGCGGACCTGGTCCCACTCGCCGCGCGCGGTGTAGCGCTCGACCAGGTGATTGAGGAGCTGCTCCGACGACGGGTCGGCCTCGACGGCCTCCGCCATCACCGCGAGGGCCTGGCGCTCGTCCCCGGTCTGCCGCACCTGCTCCGCGAGCTCGACGAGCACCCGCGCCCGAGGCTTGCCGGCGAGCGCTTGCGCCCACGCCCGCAGCGCCTTGTCGATGCTCCCGGCCTTCGGGTTCGCCTTGAGGATGTCGATCAAGGTCCGGCGCGGCCGTTCGGCGCCGGGGTACGCCTCGCTCATCCGCTCGCACCACAGCACCGCGCGCGCCACGTCGTTGAGCGGCCCACCCAACAGGCCGACGAGCTCGGTGAACTGCGGGTCTTCGGGGTCGGGCGACTTGGCCACCGCGGCCTCGAGGTAGTCGGCGAGCTCGGCCGTCATCCCCAGCTTGCGGAGCGCGGCGGCGAAGCGGGCGTTGCCGGTGGTGTCGGCGACGCCGGTCAGCGCGTTCAGGACCTGGATGGCGGTGGCGCGGTCGCCGACCTTGTCGGCGTAGATCTCGGCGCTGTGCAGAGCGTAGTCGATGGCGTCCGCCTGCTCGGCGACCATCTGGCTCATCGCGAACAGCAAGCTCGCCAGATCGCCCCACCGCCCCAACCCGGTGAACACCTCGACCAGCGCCGCCCGCGCCTGGAAGTCATTGGGGCGCGCGGCGATGACGTCTTGGTAGTACGGGATCGCCTTCTCGCTCTGGCCGAGATGGCGGTGCAGGATCTCGGCGGCCTCGCGGCGGTAGGTCACGGCCTGCTGCGGCGACGCCGTTTGGATCTGGCGGCGGCGCAGCTCGAAGAGCGGCTGCCATTTGCTCTCGGCGCGCAGCAGATCCCCGAGGCTGCGGTCCAGGGCGCTCGGCGGCGCCTCCGGGAACTCGACATCGAAGGCCTCGCGCAAGGTCGCAAGAAGTGCCGGCTCGATCTCGCGCACCAGGGCCGCGGCACGCTCGAAGGCCTTGCGGCGCTCGTTGCGGTCCTGCCGGTCGCGCTTGGTCTCGATCAGCAGCTGCCAATAGTGGTCGATGGCCTTCTGCCACTCGCCGCGGTCCTCTTGGATCGTGGCCATGGTCCGGTGCGCCGCCGGCGACGCGGGCTCGAGGGTGAGGAGCCGCGCGCAGGTCTGCTCCGCGGCGCTGACGTCGCTCGCCGCGAGCTGCGCCGCCACCAAGCGCTCGAGCAATCCGAGGACCGCGTCCGGCGGCGCCACCGCGACCTTGAAGGTCAGCGCCTCGGTCAACCCCTTCGGATCGGCGCGCTCCACCGCGACGCGCTCCAGGAGGTCGGCCGCCTCGACCTTGCGCCGGCCGGCGCCCTCGAACAGGCGGCGCAGCAGGGTCGCGGCTTGGTCCATGTCACCGAGCGAGCGCCGTACCTCGGCGGCGCGCAGCACCATGTCATCGGCGGCGTCGCCGCTCTGCGCCGCGGCCCAGGCCTCGAGGTGCTCGGCCGCGAGCCGTCGATCGCCGCGTTTGCTCAACACCAGCACCAGGCGCTCGCACACCTCGTCGGTCACCAGGCCGCACTCGATGGCGGCGGTGAGGTGTTGGATCTGAGCGTCGGCGTCGTCGGCCTGCGCCGCGAGGTCGGCGAGGCGCCGGTGCAACGATCCGGCCACCGCCTTCGCGAGCCCGGGGGTCGCGAGCGCGTTGTTGAGGATGACGCCGCACTCGGCGCCCGCCTTACGCGCCTCGAGAATATCCGCGAGCGCCAGCCAGGCGTCGGAGTTGCCGGCGTCGGCGCGCACCGCTTCGTAGAGGACCGGCTCGGCCTCGGCCGGTTGCCGCAGCTCGCGCCACAGCAGGACGCCGCGGCGGGTCAGCGCCGCGCTCCGCGCCGCGTCGCTGGTGGCGGCGGTCGCCAGGCGTTGCAGCGCCCGGGAGATGCGATGCGGATCTTGTTGGGTCAGGGCGAGCGCCAGCAACCCTTCGGCGGCGGCGTGGTGGAAGGGGTTGGCGTCGAGGGCGCTCTCGAGGTCACGGCGCTGGACCTCGACGTCGAAGCCCAGCTGCGCGTGCGCCGCCGACAGCTTCAAGCAGTGCGCGGCGCGGCGTTCGGGCTCGGTCGTCGCTTGCGCCGCCGCCGACAGGCGATCGATGACCTCGACCCAGTCACCGCCGGCCTCGAGCAGCGGCACCAGCATCGCGAGCGCGTCGGCGTCGTCGGGGTGCAGGTCGAGGATCTGGAGCAGGTAGCGCTCGGCGGCGTCCCGGTCGCGGCGCTCCTTGAGCTCGATCGTCGCCGCCTGCAGCCGGGCGTAGCGGGTCTCGGCGGGGGTCTGGCTGACGCGAATGGTCTCGTCGAGCAGGTGCAAGAGCCGCGACCACTCGCCGCGCTGCTGCAAGACCTTGCCGAGCTCGTCGCGCGCCGCGCGGTTCGTGGGGTCGAGCTCGACGGCGCGCTCCAAGCAGGCGATCGCTTCGGGGGTCGGGCCGTCGGTGGTGAAGGTGACACGCGCGAGGCGGGTGTAGGCGGCGACGAGGTCGGGGACGGCCTCGGGGTCACCGCGCTCTTCCTCGGCGGCGAGGATGTCTTCGTACAGGGTGCGGGCGCGGGTGACGTCGCCCTTGTCTTCGGCGAGCTTGGCGAGGCGGAGGCGGGCGGTGCGGTTCTTGGGATCGACGTCCAACACCCGCATGTAGCGGCTGGTGGCGCTCTCGAGATCGGCGAGCCAGCGCTCCCAGATCTCGCCCAGCCGCAGGTTCAACGTCACGATCCGCGAGGTCTCGCCGGCCTCCTCGGCCTGCTCCGCGAGGCGTGACAGATAGGACGCGGCGCGGGCCGGCTCGCCCCGGGCGGCGTAGGTCTCGGCCAGGCCTTCGAGGGCGGTCGGGTCGTTGGGCGCGAGGCGCAGCGCGCGCTCGAAGTGGAGGCGGGCGCGTTTCAGGTCGCCGAGCTGGGCGCGGTAGATGTGGCCGAGGGCGCTGTAGATCTCGGCGCGCCTTATGACGTCGCTCTCGAGCCGCGCCAACCGCTCGCCGGCGAGGGCCGCGCCTTGCCAGTCCCCCTGGACGCTGCGGAGCTCGAGCAGCGATCGATGCGCCGAGAGCGAATCGCGAGCCCGGGCCGCGGCGCGCTCGTAGGCGGCGAGGGCGGCGCCGGGATCGACGGGCTTGGCGGCGTCGGCGGTGGCCAAGTCAGCGGCGAGGGCGTCGAAGCGGTCTTTGTGGGTGCGGGCGATCTCGGCGAGGGCGCTGTAGCGATTGGCGGCCTCGCCCCAGGAGCGCTCCCGCAACGCGATGGCGGCGAGGGCGAGGAGGGCCTGGACGTTCTGCGGCTCCTCGGTGAGCGTCTCCTCGGCGAGCTGCCGGGTCTCGACCGCGAGCTCGGGGTCGCTGGCGCCGATTTGTAGCAGACGCTCGCGCGCCCAGCGGCCGCCGCGGTCGTCGTCGACGGCTTCGCGGAAGTATTGGTAGGCGAGCTGGATGTTGCCGCGGCCGAGGGCTTCTTCGGCGGTGCCGAAGGTGGCGATGCCTTCGCCGGCGCGGATCGCGGCGGGGGGCGGGGCGCGCTCGGCGATCTGTTTCGGGCTCGGCTCGCCCTCGGGGCCGCCGACGAACACGATCTGGCCGCGCGCCGCCTCGGCGGCGACGAGCCCGGCGTGGCGGGTGTCGGGGATCTTCCAGCCGTTGCGCGGCAAGAGCTCGCGCAGCAGGTGCTCGATGGGGCGGACGACCCAGACGCCGGCGCGGCCACCGGCCAGGAACTGCAGGTCGAGGCCGCGGCGCAGGTACTCCGGCAACAGGCCGGAGGGCACCGGCAGCCAGCCGTAGACCCGGGTGTCGAAGAACACGATGTTGAGCTCTTCGGGGGAGCGGACCACGAGCGCGGCGCGGAAGGTGAAGTCGGCCTGGTGCTCGCCGACGGCGAAGCGGCCGGTGAACTCGGTGTAGCCGTCGCGGATCGCAGCGCGGATCTCGTGGAACCCCGCGGCCTTGAGGTCGGTGCGCTTGAGCGCCGCGGCGAGGCCCTCGGCGTCGAGGCCGTAGACCAAATGCCGCAGGGTGCAGCGCCGGCTCTTGAAGCGCTCGGCGCCGCCGGTGACGTCGAAGGGGAAGGCGATGTCGGGGATCTCGAGCTCGAGGATCTTGATCTCGAACGGCCCCATCCGCTTGTCGCGCATCGACAACAGGCCGTGGCCGCTGATGAAGCTGAGCGAGAAGCCGAGCGCGCCCTCGAGGGTCGGCAGCGCCTCGATCTTCTCGCCCGCGGGCTTTGACTTTCCGGCCACTCGCACGCCTCCGCGCCGGGCACACGACCCACCCGAGCGCACGCTGCGGCCGAGTCTAGCATCCACCGATCAGGGCCGATAGTTTTCGGCCGACTCGCGTTGCGAGGGGATTTGCGCTTGACTTGTCGCGCCGCACTCACTATAGGCCCTGACACTTGTTGCGGGGTGGAGCAGCCTGGTAGCTCGTCGGGCTCATAACCCGAAGGTCCATGGTTCAAATCCATGCCCCGCTACCAAACATTTCGGGCAGTTAGCTGAGAGGCTGACTGCCCGTTTTGCTTTTTGCCACCTCTGTTGCCGTCAGGTTGCCGTAGCCCTGCCTGTTTGCAACCATCATCTCGCCTCTTGCAGTTGTTTTGCCGTTGTTTTGCCGTGACCGACGAGCACGTCCACAGCCGAGCGGCGCACGTCCGGGCTCAGGTGGGCGTAGCGCATCGTCATGTCGATCGACGCGTGCCCCAGGAGCTCCTGCACTGCCTTGAGCGTGACGCCTCGCATGACGAGGTGTGACGCGAAGGTGTGGCACTCGAACGGCCTGAGCCCGGCCCGCTTCCGGCTCGACACCAAGGACGAGATCTCGATGTTCCGCGACCACGCCGAGCCGGCCCACCGTCAGATCGACAGCTTCTTCGACCACGCCCTGGCGCTCGTCGAGACGATCCTCGACGCCCAGTCGAGCAGCCATCTGCACAGCGACGATTGGCAGCGGACCATCTACATCGACTCGCTCGGCGTGAAGACGACCCAGTTCGACCTCACCGATGAGCTGAAGAACAAGCTCGTGGAATCGGGAAAGACCGGCGTGCGGAAATACTTCGAGTGGTTGGATTCGAGGCCGCAGTGACCGTGATCAAGGCAGCCTTCGGTCGACGGTTCTGACGAACAGCGGCCGGGGCCGCTCGAGTCGCGGACGAAACTGCAGCAACAGCTACAGTGACAGCTACAGCGGCGGTGGCGGTTACGGTTACGGTTTACGGTTACGGTGACGGTGACGGTGGCGGCATGCGGCGACGGTGGCGGTGATGGCGGTCGTTGACCCGTCCACCCTTGAGCTGCGGCCGCGCGGCAGAGCCGCGCCGCATTCAGCGAGGCTTCACTCCGCACAACATCGCCCAGCAACCCCGGATAGAGATGCCACCGTCGGGCCGCAGGCTGGGTGTGAACCCGCGCGCGCTCCCCGACAAGAGCTTCACCCGAACCTCCGCCTTGGGCAACACCGGGGTTCCGCGATCGAACCACTCGTCGAAGTCGAGATCGTGCCACTCCTCTGCGTAGCGGATCGACTCCAGGCCGGCGCGAGCCAGCAACTCGAGTAGCTCGCCCGGCGGGAGACTCCGCGCGTGACTGCGATCGCGCGCTCGCTCGATCTCGTTGTGCCAACGTGCACGCGCACGCTCCGGATCCGTCGTGTGATCGCACAGCACCAGTGCGCCCTGCGGACGGACGAGCTGCACCTGCGCCATCATGAAGGCCAAGGGATCGGTCGTGTGATGAACGACGAGCCGCGAAACAGCAGCGTCGAACGAGCCCGCGGTCGTCAGATCGAGCGCCGACCCCTGCTCGAAGGTGGCCCGCTCGCCAAACCGGGCACACCGCTCGCGGGCGCGGCGAACCATCTCCGCGGACAGGTCGATGCCGTGCACAACATGTCCCGCCTCCAGAAACGCCTCGCCCACCAGTCCAGGTCCGCACCCTGCGTCGAAGACCTTGCTGCCCGCCGACAGCCCGGCAAAGGCGACGAGACGGGCCAGCGCAGCGGCATCGCTCTGCAAGAGGGCGCGCTCGAACTTCTCCGCCTGGCCATCGAATGTGTCAGCCAACAGCCGGTCCTTGGGATCCATGCCGCCCATCTAGACTGGAGGGAGGACGGACGCCAGGCGTTACAGGACGAGCCTGTCAGCGGGAGCGCCGGTATCGTTATCGGTGGCGGTAGCTGTTGCGGTTGCGGTGTCGGCGACAGCGCCGGAGCGCGAAGCGACAGCGCCCTCATACCCTCATGTCTTGGGTTCCTGCTCCGCCGAGGTTTCTGCGGGAGAACGGAGCCGGTCGCTAGCCACCTCTCGCGCCACCGCAGCTGTGGGCCTTCTCGATGGCCTGCCGGGCTTCCAGGTGCCCTGGGTCGAGCTTCAGCGCCTGCCCGCAGGCGACGACGGCTTCGACGCACTTGCCCTTCTCGAGAAACGTCCAGCACAGGTTGTAGTGGCCGGTCGCGTCGTTGGGACAGATCTCCGTTAGCCGCGTGAAGTGCTCCTTCGCCTCGTCCAACGCGCGCGCGTCGGCCGCGAGCACGCCCAACCCAAGCCGACAGGCGCACTGATCCGGGTCCTGCTCCAGGCACTTCAAGAACTCCTTGCGCGCCTGGGCGCGCTCATCCTCGTGGTACAGACAGCGGCCGAGATTGGCCCGCGCCACCACGAAGCTCGGGTCGATGCGAATGGCCTCTTGGAAGAGCTCGCACGCCCTCGCGTACTCGCGGCGATCCATGAATAGCTCACCGTAGTTGCTGAGCGCTTCCGGAAAGTCCGCGCGCAGCGCGATTGCCTGCTTGTAGCTCCTCGCCGCGGCGTCATCCTGACCGCGGTGCCGAGCGATGAGACCGAGCAGGTTGAACGCCTCCGGCAGATTGGGCTCGTGCTCCAGCGCCAGCTCGCAGCGCATCTCGGCCTTCTCCAGTTCGCCGGCCTCGAGGTAGCGCGCACAGAAGAACAGGTGGTCTCGGGCCACCTCCGAGGGCGCCCCTTGGCAGTGGCCGCAGCCTCCGACGAGGATTAGCATGGTCGCCGCGCGCCAACTGCGCGACCGTGGGCGCGACCGAGAGAGCACTCCTGTATTCGCACGCGTCATGGCGCGGTCTCCTTCTTCATGGGAACCGTTTGGAGCAGGGCTGCGACAACCGCGGCCGACGCCGACGCAGCTCGCACCGCACCGCCGCCACCACCCGCTGCCGCCCACTTTGAACTACACCCGGTTGATGCGCCTGGCTGACGAACGCGTGGGGCGAAGCGGGGGCTGCAGCAGAGGCGGGGAGGGACAGCGGCAGCGCCGGCGACAGGGCCGGTGACGGTGGCGGCGTCGGTAGCGGTGCAGGTGACGGCGTCGGCGAAGTCTGCCGTGTTCTTCCCGTCAATTCCGGACGATTTCTGGATTCCTGCTCCGCCGAGGTTTCGCGAGAGCGCTTCCGTCGCAGCTCGCTGGACGGACTTTCGCCGATGGAGTACGCGAGAAACGCCGCCGCGCTGCAAACATGGAAGCCACCTGCGACATCTGCCGCACGAAGAAGCGCGGCGTTCACGAGTCGGTCTTGCTGCCTAGCCGGTCCACCCGACCAACTCGCTGTTCGAGGATCGCCGGGTTCCACGCGAGGTCGTAGTGGACGACTCGGGAGCATTCCCGATGGAGATCGAGGCCCTCCTGCATCACGTCTGAGGCGACCAGAACGTAGGGGCGAAACGGCGTGTTGAAGCCGTAGCGGTATCGCAGCCGGTCCTTGAGGCTCTCCTCTCCGCTCGCGCGCGCCGCCATCTTCGCGGTCTCGAGCCCCCTGACGAACTGCTCCACCTCGTCCGGTGGCAGGTCCCGCATGAACTCGAAGAACCGCTTGATCCGCTCGGCGATGCGCGGCTTGGTGAATGCATCCACCACGGCTCGTTCGGTCCGCCCGTATTGTAGGCCCATCGCGGCTACGACGGGCGCCATGATCTCGGACACCATCAGCGCAGCCCGCGTGGCTTCGAACAGCTTGTCCCTTAGTTCGTAGCTCATCTCCGGAACGAGCAGGCCGTGCTCGTCCCACACCGATCCCACGGTAAGGCCTCTCTTGATCCAGGATCGCAACTGCGGCGCTGTGCAGGCGTGCTCCCAGAGCACGTCGCTCTCGATCTCGAGTCCTTCGTCCTGGGCGGCTTCCCCTGCCGCCATTTCTTGACCGAAGCGACAATCGTGGCCTTGGCGGCATCCTCCAGGCGTTTGCGGCTCTCGCGGTAGGTCGACTTCCTGAGGCCCGCCGCATTGCTCAACCTCTGATAGATGAGGACCGTCTGCTCCTGGAGAATGGCCGGGTCCCGGGTGCCGTCGCTCAAGAGAGTCAGCCGCCCCGCCACGGCGGGCGTAACCAAGGCGCCCGTAGATCGCGGTCGCGGGTTTGCGTTTAAATGAGAAACAGCCAAAGAATCCAACAGTTAGCCAAATTCGCGGGCTGGCGCCGGCCTCTCGATAAAATGGCGCACCGTGCCCTACTCAAGAACCTACGCCCAAAACGGCAAGTACCTCGCATACCGTTTTGAGGGCGTTCCGGCCTCGTCGAGCTTCACGAGACCCGCCTCGACCGCTGCCGCGATGATCTGGGACACGGTGGCGGACTTCGTGTCGTCCAGCTTGAACCGATCGCGCAGGCTCTGGTTCGTCATCTTCTCGTTCATGACGTAGCGCAGGCAGCAGTGCTGGTAGCACGCGCGCACGCGGTCGCCGCGATCCATGTCCTCGAAGTCCTTGTGCGCGAAGAGCACCACGGTCGTGTCGCGCTCGCCTGCACGGAAGTCCGGGCCCGGGAGCTGGAACACCTCGGCGGCCTGCACGACCTTGTCGATGCCGCTCCCCTTCTCTTCGCAGATTCGCACGCGACGCATGATGTCCGCCAAGCGCTCGTTTCGTGACCGGTACTCGTCGATGAACCGCTCAGGCGCGATGAACGGTCGCCCGGGGTTCGAGACTTCCATGCGATCGGCGTAGATCTCCACCATCACCGACCGGCCGGTCTCGGTGAAGTCCTGGTGGGTTCTGGCCCTCACGCGGCGCGGTCATGAGGCGGGTGAGGTCGTCGGTGGATGTCGTCATGCGTTCGCCGCCGACGGCCCTATGCGTCGACCGATGGAAGAGAGTTGCCTCACGACCCGAAGCCTACGGCAGCCGGAAAGCGGGGGTCAACGAGTACGTCGGCGCCGACGAATCCGCGGAGTGGTGGCGTGTGGCACCGCACCCCGCGGTGTGTGGCGGAGGAGGAGGGATTCTCACCGGGGTGTCGCGTCGCCGCGGGTGCTGGTGCGAGAGGCATGATCTTCGTGGTGTCGACGGCGCCGCTCCGCCGGGGGTTCTCACCCTCCTCCTGCAGCGTCGGCCTCGGTGCGTGGCGGAGGAGGAGGGATTCGAACCCCCGGAACCTTTCGGTTCAACGGTTTTCAAGAACACAAGACAGTGCCGGATCCTCACCGGGTCTTGCTGATTCTCCAGAGCAAAATCGGGGGCTTGCGGTGTCCGGCGTCCCATCGTCATCGGCTCCCACGGAGGGTGCATGTAACGGGTGTAACGAGTCACCGGTGACTGACCGCGCGGGGCTCAGCGACGACGTGGCCGAGCAGATCGCTGCCGCGCAGCGGGCCTGGATGGAAGAACAGGATCCAAAGGCTTTGCGTCGTCGGTTGTTCGATCTGTTGCGCTTCCTTGAAGGCGACGAGCCCAGGTAGCGACGTCATCTCGCTGTCCACGAAGGATGTTGACGACTCCGGCAACAAGGCGTAAATAATCCTTTGGGGATTTTTATGGCCCGCGCCCGCAAGAACAAGCAGACTGCCTTCGCCCAGTGGCTCGATGAGTCTGGCAAGTCACGTGATTGGGCGGCGGAGAAGCTCAACGTAACTAGGCAATACGTCGACAAGCTGTGCCGAGGGGAGGGGCGCCCGAGCTGGGAGCTTGCCGCCCAGATCGAGAAGCTCACCCGAAGCAGCGTACCCGTCTCCGCTTGGGTGAACATCTAGCAGCCGCCAGGCGACCCCTCTTTGCGTTTTCCGCTTGACAATAATCCTGCTGCGATTATAATAATCCTATCGTGATTATTCAACCAAGGGAGCACGCCATGTCAGCCATCGCCCAACTCGTTAACCCTTCCGACCGAGACCCTCAACGACCTGTCCGGCGACGTTGATCGCCTGGCCGCTGTGCAGACCGAGATCGTCGAGATGGAGCGTCGCGCCAAAGTCCTTCGGGGCCGCGTCCGCGAGGCGATGGAAACGAAGGGCGTTGACTCCTTCGTGTCGGCCGGCGGTCACACGGCGTCGCTGTTCAGCACCACGCGGTGGATGGCCGACCGGAAGAAGGCGCTGTCGCAGTTCTCCGCCGAGATCGTCAACGCCATCTTCCGTCCCCAGACCTCGACCACGCTTCGCGTCAAGTAGCCCGAAGGGAGGAAGGAGCCGGGGACCGCAATCCCCGGCTCCACCTTCCCACGTCGCTCGGAGGGTCAGATCATGGAGCAATCGAAGGTGCACCGGCAGAGAGTCGCCCTGTATGCGCGGGTGATCGCTCTGCCGAAAGCCGCTGCGGCCGGCTCTGCGGCACCTGATGTCGCAACGACGCCGGCCACCCCAGGGGCAGCGAACGGCGACGATTCGTTACAGCGCTCGTTACATTTTTCGATGGCCGGCGGGCGGCCCAACACGGAAGCCGGAGAACCCGGCAGGATCAAAGAAGAAAGTTGGCGGAGGAGGAGGGATTCTCACCGGGGTGTCGCGTCGCCGCGGGTGCTGGTGCGAGAGGCATGATCTTCGTGGTGTCGACGGCGCCGCTCCGCCGGGGGTTCTCACCCTCCTCCTCGCGACGATGGGTCGACTAGCTCGCGAGTTGGTTACTGGCGGAGGAGGAGGGATTCTCACCGGGGTGTCGCGTCGCCGCGGGTGCTGGTGCGAGAGGCATGATCTTCGTGGTGTCGACGGCGCCGCTCCGCCGGGGGTTCTCACCCTCCTCCTGCAGCGTCGGGCTCGGTGCGTGGCGGAGGAGGAGGGATTCGAACCCCCGGAACCTTTCGGTTCAACGGTTTTCAAGACCGCCGCCTTAGGCCACTCGGCCACTCCTCCGCTCGCCTAAACTCCAGCAAATCTAGCACGATACGCCACTCACATCCAGAACGCGATGTTCACGATGAGCTTCGCAAAGGTCCCTCGCCGCGATCAGTCCTCGATGGCCTCGATACCCTGCGCCTTGAGTCGCTCGAGGTGGTCCCTCATCGCCTGGAGCTGCTCGGGCGTGTGGCCCTTCCAGTCGGTGATCTCTCCCGTGACCCGCAGTGGGGCGCGCGTGCGGTAGGACTTCGTCGGGTTGCCAGGGAACTTCTTGTCGGTGAGGTTGGGATCGTCTTCGATGGGTCCGGTCGGCTCGACGATGTAGATCCTGCCAGGTCCCTCGCCGACGGCGAGCTCGGCGCCCCACGTGGCGGCGTCCAAGGTGGCGGTCAGGTACACGTACGCAGCCTTCTTCCTCGTGCCGTAGTTAGAGCTGCGGCCTGCCTCGATCAGGTCGCCAGGCTTCAGGGAGGCCTTCGTGCCGTGGAAGTACCGCTGCGAGCCAGGGTCGATCATGACGGCCATCGCGAGCCAGTTTCGGCGGTGTCGGCCACGCGCGCAAGGGTGTTGCGCCTCGTGTCCCGCCGCTGCCACGCGATGTGCTTGTCGATGTAGCGGCTCATGGTGACTCCCCTTGACGGCAATCGTGCGTACCGGCGGCTCGCTTCGTTGTCACCTGGCGCGCAGCCGCTGCCACCGAGCCCCTGGTCCACGCCCGAGCGACTTCACGGCGCCGGAAGCCTTCATGTGGCGCAGCACGCGGCGCACCATGTCCGGGCCCACACCGGGGCAGGCGCGCTCGAGATCGCGCAGGGTGAAGTCGCCGGGAAACTGATCGACCGCCGCTTCGACGAGGGCGGTCTTGGCGCCACGCTGTTCGTGGGCACGCTCGTCGCGCTGCTCGAGCTCCCGATACGCCCGGCGCAGGACGCCGAGAAAGTAATTGAGCCAAGGCAGGATATCGTGAGCGTCCTCGTGCCAGCCTTTCGAGCTCTCGTACAACGCGGCGTAGTAGTCGTCCTTCGACTCTTCGACGACACGCTCGATGCTGACGAAGCGCCCGACGCCGAAGCCGTGGCGGCAAAGCCCGAGCAGCGTGAGCAGGCGCGACACGCGACCGTTACCGTCGCGAAACGGGTGGATGCACAAGAAATCGAGGACCAGCGCTGCAGTGGCCACGAGGGGGTGCATGAGGCGCTGGTCGACGACGTGCCGATAGGCGAGGCACAGCTCGCCGATGGCTGCCTCGGTCTCCCTGGCCTTCACGGCCCGAAAGCGCACGAGAGGAGCTTGGCCCGGCCTGAGCTCGATGATGTCGTTGTCGACGCGCTTCCACTTGCCCGCGTCGCCGGCCCCCTCCTGACAGAGGCCGTGCAACCGCAGCATGGTGTCGGGCTCGACCTCGAGCTTGGAGGCGTCGTCATGGATGAGAGCGAGTGCCCGGCGGTAGCCTTGGATCTCCTCTTCGGAGCGATCCTTGGGCCGCGCCCGCCCGAGCACGAGCGGCTCGAGCCGGTCGGGCGCGACGGCGACGCCCTCGATGCGGTTGCTCGACTCGACGCTCTGGATGAGCGCCATCTGCCTGAGCGCGGTGAGCACCTGCGGCGCCTGCTTGGTGTAGAGCGCCTCCTTGCCCTTGGCCTCGGCGATCTCGGTCAAGAGCCACACCGTCCCCGCTGGCAGGGTGAGCGCGCTGAGCTTGGCCCCACGGAAGGACATCATCGTACGACTGTAGTACCCTCTCTATTGCCCTTTTTCAAGACAGTGCCCCTTCTCGCCTCCGAATGGGCGGCGCGGGGGCCGAGCGCGCGACGGCGCTGGCGGCGTGGCCATCCGCTACGGCGCTTCGAACGCGCCCATGTCGACGATCGGCGCCGGGCCGACGCCGGTGTCGGCCCGGGCGGCGTCGACCTGACGGGCGGCGCCCGCGAGATCAAAGGGGCAGGGCTCCAGAAGGTCCCCGTCGCCGTCCTGATCGTCGACGTCGAGCGGCAGCAGGAGGTTGCTGCCGGCGTCGACGGCGGGGGAGGCGGCCTGGAGGTGGTAGTCGCCGCCGCCGACGAAGAGCGGATCGCTGGCGACGTTGGTGCCCCAGAAGCCGCCCTCGATGACGTTGTAGTCCAGGACCAAGCTCATCGCGCCCCAGTCCACCACGCCCTCGTTCCCGCTGCCACCGCCCCAGAGCACGCTGTTGGTCAGCTCGAGGCTGCCGCTGAAGATCTTGATGATCGACGGCTCGTTGCTGGTGTCGTTGTCCGCGAAGGTGCAGGAGGTCACGCGGACCGTGCCGGTGCCGAACAGGGTCATCGCGTGGCCCTCGCCGGGTCCCGAGTTGTTGACGAACAGGCAGTTCGCGAAGCTTGGGTCGCCGCCCTCCACCAGCACCACGCCCGAGCCCTGGCCGACGTTGTCCCGGAACTGGCAGTGACGCACGGTCGGGCTGCCGTTGACGTACATCGCCCCGGAGCCGCAACACCCCCCGCGACCATCGCGGATCACGAACCCGTCCAGGACCGCGCTCGAATCGACGCCGTAGGCCGTGACCACCTGGCGCGCATGAACCGGGCCGGTCGGCTCCAAGAGCCCCGAGAGCACCGTGGTCTGGGCGCCGAGGTTGCGCGCGGCGCGACTCGTCTCGGTGCCGGCGAAGCCGCCATACAACGCGACGCCGCTCTGTAGCCGGAAGGTCGAGGTGATGTCGTCGTCGGCCTGCAGCGCCCCCTCGTCCGGGACGTAGGTGCCGCCGGCGACCCAGATCTCCTGCACGCCGACCCGCGCGGCCGCGTCGGCGAGAGCGTCTTGAAGCTTGTTGAAGGCGGTCGCCCAGCTCGCGCCATCGCCGCCGCCGAGGGCGCTCGCGTCGACGTGGATGATGTAGACGCAGCTCGACGGCTGGCCGCGGCACACCCAGCCGACCTCCACCGTGCACCCGGGGCTGCAGCCATCGGCGGCGGCGATGTCGCCGTCGTCGCAAGCTTCGGAGGCGTCGCCGTTCACGAAGCCGTCGCCGCAGATCACGTCGGTGCAGTCGGCGTCGCAGCTCGCGCTCTGCGCGCCGGTGTCGCAGACCTCATTGGCCTGCACCGTCGTGTCGCCGCAGCTGCCGGTAATGACGTCGCAGTCGGCGCTGCAGTAGTCCAAAGGCGTGCGGTTGCCGTCGTCGCACACTTCGGACAAACCTGGATCCACGGCGAAGTCGCCGCACACCGAGCTCATCTCGTAGGCGCCCATGTCGACGACCGGCAAGCCACCGGCGCCGCGGTCGGGAGCGATGGGATGGGCGATACGTCTGGGCCCGCCGTCGACGTCGGTGGTCGCGAGCCCGATGTCCCAGCTGTAGCCGGCGTCGATGCAAGGGGAGGTGCCGCGCAGGCGGAGGTCGCCGTAGTCGTTGTTGCCGAGCGTCTGCCAGCCGTCGCCGCCGTCCGTGGGCAGCCGTCGCAGCTCGGGGTCGGTGACCAGGTCCTCGGCATACTGAAAGACCGGGTTGCCACCCCAGCTCTGGTACGCCTGGTCGGAGCACGAGAACGTCGGTATCGACCACGACCCCTGCATCGGTCCCGGGCCGTTGGCGGAAAGCACGAGGTTGTGGAACTCGCCGTCGCCGCCCAGGAGGTAGCCACCGTTCGCCGCCAACGTCAGGTTCCAGAGCGTGAAGGAGTCGGCGTAGATCGCGCTGCCCGCCGGCGCGGAGTTGCCGACGAACACGCTCTGCTCGGCTGTCATCTGGCCGCCGCGAACGCCGATGGCGCCGCCGGCTTGATCGGCGGCGTTGGCGTAGAACCGGGAGTGATGCACCACGAGATCGCAGCCGCCCCAATAGCCGACCTGTCCCCCGGAGCCGATGCCGCCGCCGCGGATCGCGCGATTGCCCTCGAAGATCGTATGCCCGACGATCAGCGCCACGTCCTGGCAGCGCAAGCCGCCGCCGGTGTCGTCGCCGGCGTTCTCATCGCCGTCGGCGCTGCCGCCGCGGATCGAGAAGCCATCCAGCACGACCGGGCGCGGGCCGGGACTCGTGCCCGGGCCGCCGACGTCGACGACATGGTAGGCGGCGACGGTGTCCAAGGTGCCGCTGAGCACGGTCTCGTGCGCCGCGAGGTCGCGAGCGGCGAGGTCGGTCTCGGAGCCGGCGAACCCGCCGTAGAGCTCGAGCCCGCGTGGCAAGCGGAAGCTCGAGGCGCGACTGTTCGGAGTCTCCGCGCTCCCCTGGTCGGGGCGGTAGGTGCCGGCCGCGACCCAGACGGTGACCGGGATCGTGGCGCTGCCGGCGATCGCCAGGGCGTCCGGAAGACGGCTGAGGGCGCGCGCCCAGCTGCCGCCGTCACCCCCGGGGGCCGCCGCGGCGTTGACGTAGAGGTGGAGGTCGCACACCGACGGCGCTCCGACGCAGGTGGCGCCGGCCTCGTGCGTGCAAGCGGCGGCGCAACCGTCGCCCGCCAGCGTCCCGCCGTCGTCGCAGCTCTCGCCGGCCGCGTGGTTGATGTGGCCGTCGCCGCAGCTCGGCGCGGTGCAGTCGACGTCACAGCCCGGGGAATCGTGCCCGGTGTCGCAGGTCTCGCGTGCCTGGACCCGGCGGTCGCCGCAGAAGCCGATGACCGTCTGACAATCGGCGGCGCAGTAGTCGCCGGCGGTGGTGTTGCCGTCATCGCAGGTCTCGCCGGCCTCGACGTAGTAGTTGCCGCAGCCGGGCGCGTAGCTCTCGAAGGCGCCGAGGTCCAAGACCGGTACCGCGCCAACGCCGGCGTTGGCGGCTCCGGGGTGGTCCGACCAGCGGCCGGTCTGCGCGCCGTCCAGGGGCACCGGCTCGCTCGTGTCGCCGTCGTGGTCGATGTCGGCGCGGTCGTCGGGGAGGCGCGAGAAGTCGCCGCGGTCGACGGCGGGCGAGGCGGGCGACAGGTGGAAGTCGTCGTCCGGCGTCCCCAAGAGGTCGTCGGCGCCGTCGGCGTCGACCCACAACGGATCTGGGCCGTTGATGTTGCGGCTGTTGTTGACCAGCACGCCCTGGATGGGACGCCCGGCGTAGCCCGAGGCGATGGTGTTGAGGATGACCGGGGCGCCGGCGTCGACGAAGACCGCCTCGCCGAAGTCGCGGACGTTGTTGAAGGCGAAGGTGTCGTTGACGATGATCGGGCTGCCGCCCTGGACGTAGATGCCGCCGCCGTCGCGGGCGGTGTTGTCGACGAAGGTGCAGTTGACGAACACCGGGTTGCCGCCGCGCACGATCACTGCGCCGCCGAGCACGCCCTCGTTGCCGGCGAACACGCAGTTGACGAAGTACGGCGAGCCACTGCCGGCGTCGACCGCGCCGCCCTCGTCGGCGTAGTTGCCCTCGAAGCGACAGTTGGCGAACGTGGGGCTGCCGCTCCGGATCCAGACGCCGCCGCCGTACCCCGGCTCGTTTGGCGGGTCCCATTCGTTCGGCGGTGGTGGCGGGGGATAGACGCCCTGGTTCGGATCGTCCCGGCCGCCGCGGACGACGAAGCCGTCGAGCAGCAGGTTGTTGCCCACCGCCATTCCGTGGCGCCCGCCGGTGACGATGGTCGGGTTCGCGGCGACGTCGCGCAGGCTGCGCGCGGTCTCGCCCCCGGCGAAGCCGCCGTAGACCGAGACCGGCAGCGCGAAGTTGCCGAAGGACAGGTTGCCGCCGTAGGTGCCGCCCGCGACCCAGATCTCGACGGACCGGCCGGAGATCAGGTTGAGCGCCGACTGCAGATCGGTGAATGCATGGGTCCAGCTGCTGCCGTCGCTGTTGCCGGTGGCTGCAGCATCGACGTAGAGCACGCCGACACACACCGTACCGAGCACGCCGCAGTCGAAGCCGGCCTCGATCTGGCACGCCGCCGTACAGCCGTCGCCGTCCCTGGTGGCGCAAAGACCGGCAAGGCAGTCGCCGTCCTGCACGCAGGCATAGAGGTTCCCCGAGCCATCTTCACACTGCCTGCCGTTGTCGCAGGCCTCGCTGCCCTCGCGGACGCCGTCGCCGCACACCTGGATGGCCGAGCAGTCGCCGACGCAGGCGCCCTCGCCGTTCGTCAGGGCGTCGCCGTCGTCACAGGCTTCGTTGCTCTGTAGGATGTCGTCGCCGCAGCGGCCGGTGACCGCGGCGCAGTCGGGGCGACAGTAGTCGCCGGCGGTGTAGTTGCCGTCGTCACAGACCTCGTCGCCGTCGACCTTGCCGTCGCCGCAGAACTGGATGACGTCGCAGGCGGCGCTGCAGTTGCCGTTGCCGCCGCCCTGGGTGTCACCGTCGTCGCAGGCCTCGGTGCCGTTCACCACGCCGTCGCCGCACACCTGCACCGCCGAGCAGTCGCCGAGGCAAGTGCCTTCCCCGAGGCTATGGGCGTCGCCGTCGTCGCAGCCCTCGCCGCCGCTCACCAGGCCGTCGCCGCACCGCTGCAGCCCCGAGCAGTCGGCGACGCACCGGCCTTCGCCGTTGTCGATCTGGTCGCCGTCGTCGCAGGCCTCGGTGCCCGCGGTGACCTGATCGCCGCAGCGCTGCAGCCCGGAGCAATCGCCGAGGCACTGGCCCTCGCCGTCGTCGAGCGCGTCGCCGTCGTCACAGGCTTCCAGGCCCTGGAGGGTGCCGTCGCCACACACCTGGATGGCCGAGCAGTCGGCCAGGCAGCCCCCCTCGCCTTCACTGATCCGATTGCCGTCGTCGCAGCCCTCGGTGCCGCTGACCGCGGAGTCGCCGCAGTACTGAATCGCGGTGCAGTCGGCGACGCAGCGACCGTCGCCGTTCGACAACGTGTCGCCGTCATCGCAGTACTCGGTGCCGCGGACGTTGCCGTCGCCGCAGATCTGGAGGGCCTGGCAGTTGGCCAGGCAGCCGCCGTCGCCGTTGTCGATGGTGTCGCCGTCGTCGCAGCCTTCGGTGCCGTTCGTCGCACCGTCGCCGCAGGTCTGAACCGCGGAGCAATCCGCGACGCAACGCCCCTCGCCGTTGGAGATCGAGTCGCCGTCGTCGCAGGCTTCGGCGCCGGCCTTGATCTGATCACCGCAGACCTCGTCACACAGACTCGGCGCGCCGTCGCAGCGCCAGCCGGCCTCGACGCCGCAGGCCGCAGAGCAGCCGTCGCCGTTGTCGGTGTTGGCGTCGTCGCAGGCCTCGCCCAACTGCAGCTGGCCGTTGCCGCACAACGCGCCTTCGACCTTCATGACGGTCGGCAGCTCCTGGAAGAGCGGCGTGTCACAGGCCGCGATCCACAGGGCGGCCAGGCCGAGGTATCGTGCGCGGCTCACGGGGTCACCGCCTCGGGCGTCGCGATGATCTCGAAGCGGTGCGGGTCGTCGCCGCCGAAGAACAGGCCCGCCGCCACTGCGGTGGCGACGAGGCCGACCACCACGGAGGTCATCGACAGCGCGTCCAGCCGGGCGACGCCTTTGACGCGCTCTGCGAGGCGCGCCTCCTCGTCGGCGGTGCGCGAATGATCGGGGGCGTTGTAGGCGAGGATGTCGGCCCGCAAGCTCTTGGCCTGGCTGCGGCTCATGCCGAAGAGCGCCGCACCGGCGGCGAGCCCCACGGCGCCGGCGCCCAGACCGGCATAGGACAGCGTCCGCCAGAAGGACGCCGTGGCGGTATACTTCTTCTTGAACTCCGCGGACGGCAGGAGGAGCACGCCGACCTCGAGCTGCTGGTTGGTCCGGATCTCGACGTCCCGCGTGAAGCGCACGAAGCCCTCCTTCTCGACCTCCAGGGTGTGCATGCCGCCGGGGACGCTGAAGGCGGCGAGCGGGCTGACGCCGACGATGGCGCCGTCGATCTTGATCGTCGCGCCCTCCTCGCTGGCGGCGAGCGCCAGGGTGCCGGACTTCGCCGCCAAGAGATCGCGCACCAGGAGCTTGGTCACCACCCGGACCTCGTCGAGCAGGCCCTTGGCGCCGCCGGCGTACTCGCGGGTGACGCGGGTCTCGACCCGGCTCTCGGCGATGTTCATCAGCTGGAATTGCAGCAGGTAGTTGGCGCTCACCAGGAGGCAGCTGCCGGTGATCATGTAGTCGGCGCCGATGGCGCCGCCGATCTCCGCCAGGCAGGTGGCGCTGTTGCTGTCGCAACCCAACGCCTGCTTCATCGACTCCATCGCCAACATCTGCTGGATGTCGCTGCTCGAGATCCCTTTGAACGGTCCGAGGTCGTCCAGGGTCTGCGGGATGAGGTTGGTCAAAGACTCGATGAGCTCGGCGGGAATGCCAGCCGAGCCGCGAACCGCCATCACCGCGACTTTGGTCTTGACGGTCGCCTTCGTGGGCGCGGGCGCCGCCTGCGATTCCGGTGGCACCGCGACTGGCGGTGGTGGGTTCAGCGTGGTTGCCGGCGGGGCCGCGGGGACCGGCGCGGGCGCGGGCGAGGTTGCCGCGGTCTCCGGGGGTAGGGTCTCGCTGGGAGACGTTGCCGCGGCGGGCGGCGGCGGTGATGCCTGCGGCGTGGATGGCGTCGGCGTCGCAAGCTCGGCTGGTGGTGGTGGCGGCGCCTCGGTGACGGGGCTCGTGAGGGTAGCGGGGCCGCCGGGCTCGATCCTCTTGCAGGCCCGCGTCAGCTCACCGGCTTTGGCGAAGCCGGCGATGTCCGCGGTGGTGGTCTCGACGAAGCCTTTGTTGACGCCGACGATCTGGAGCTCGGCACCGGGTTTCAGGCGGCGCTTCTTGCTCTTTGGGCCCGGCTTCTCACTGACGCCGAGCGGCGCCTGCAGGACGCAGCGCGCGCCCTTCTCCCAGGCCGGTCCGGCACGGCCCGCAGCACCCGAGGCATCGGGAGGCGCGATCAGGACGACGGTCGACAGCAAAGGCCAGATCATGAGCGGCACCCCGAGTGGTGGTGGTGAAGACAGCTCGGAGGATGGTTCCATGGATGGCCCTGGGTCGCAACCGGCTGGAGGATGCGGTTGGGCCGAGGGGCAACAACTGTGGGTGCCGGCGTTGTTGGCTACCAGGGCAATCCGCCGGTCCTCACGCTGTCGTGCGGCCGGCGGCGCTGCGGTTTGCGAGGCTCGATAGCAGAGCGCGCAGCAGCTCGGCCTCTTGCACCGGGTGCACGAGCACGGCGTCCACCGTGGGGCCGCGCAAGGTGTCCTGCAAGCAGGGTGACAACGGCCTCCGGGACAGCAACAGACGCCTGACTTGCGGGCGTTCCGCCAGGAGAAAAGCGCCGAGGTCGACGACACCGGTGCCGGGACAATCGGTCACGAACACAGCGGCGTCGATTCGGGTCGTCACGTCTCCGAGTGCGATCACCACATCGAGCGGGGTGTTGACCATGATCGGCTGCCAACCCAAGCGCGCGATGCCGCGGGCGAGCTCGTGGACGTCCTCCCGGTCGTCGGTCAAGACCAAGACGCCGGGGTGCTGGCGCGCCGAAGAGCGGCGCTCGACCATGGAGACGAGCGCCCGGACCGCGGCATGCACCGACCTGGTTTGAGGCTCGAACCGAAGCCCGGACACAAAGCCGCAGTAGCCAATGGTCGGACCACGACTGACCACCCGTGCGGCGACATCGAGCCGAGGGAGGGCGGTCAGGTGGGTCTTGAGGTGGAGCACGGCGCCAATCGGCAAGGCCGCGGGATAGCGTACCCGACAGCCCGCCGCGCTCAGCGCCTCGATGCGACCGAAGCCGCTGCCGGTCCCGTGCCCGGTGATCTCGACTGGAATCGACACCGGCGCCCGTCGGTAGGCACGCCGTTCGCGGCCGCCGGCCGCGCCGGAGGCCGACCCTTGGGTTTGGCCAATACGGGCTTGGTTCGGTTGAGAGGATTCCGGGTCGTCCTGGGACTCGTGGCTCCGGCGGGTTGCGGGCTGACGCGCGAGCATGCCTGGCATTCTCCAGTTTTGCGGCCAATGGCAGAGAGAACTAGGCCGGGTCGAGCCTCAATCGGATGCGACTGGATTCTGGGCTAGGATGGATACCTACGGTGAAGGGTGTTGATGTCTCGGAGGCGAGGCGCTCTCCTCGATTCCGGCGCTCCCCTCATTGAAGCTTCCCACCCCACAGCTCATCGAGGAACTGGAGCAAGGGGAGGACTCTCACCCCTTCCACGGTGCGCGGCCGGGGCTCGAGGCAAACGCAGAGGTAGCGTTTGCAGACGCCCTCCTCTTTGAGGGCTTTGAGCGACTTCAGGTCCTGAGGCGACACGCTCTCCTTGGCCTTCACCTCGATGGCCGTGTGGTCGCCGATCAGGAAGTCCACCTCGAAGTTCGACGTGGACCGCCAGTAACCCAGTTGCTCGCCCGAAACGTAGTCGCTCCACGTCGAGAGCTCGTGAAAGACATAGGTCTCGACGGCCTCGCCGAACTCACGGGTGCCGGGCACGAACGGCCGGCCCTGGAGCGCGCCGACCACGCCAACGTCGAAGAAGTAGTACTTGGACGTGCAGAGGGGCTTTCGCTTCCGCGACTTCTTCCACGCGGGCAGCTCCCGCAAGATGAGCGTGTCCTTCAGGATCTCGAAGTACTCGTAGATGGTCGTGCGCGGCACCTGCGCGTCGCTCGCAATATTGGTGAAGTTCACCATCGTGCCGTTGGTGTTGCTCACGACTCGCAGGAAGCGACTGAACGCGGGGATGTTCCGGGTGGCGCCCTCGGCCACGATCTCTTGTTGCAAATAGGCACCGGCGTAGGCCTCGAGGTCCGCACGAGGGTCGTCGGAGAAGTAGATGGAAGGCAAAAGCCCGCGCGCCATCGCGCGCGCCAGGTCGAAGTGCGACCCGAGCTCGCCCCGAGTCAGCGGATGGAGGTACTTGGTGCGCGCGCGGCCGCCGAGCAAGTTGACGCCGCCGTGGCGCAGTTTGCGGGCGCTCGAGCCGGTGAGCAGGAACCGGATCCCGCGGGCTTCGATCAGCCGCTGGACCTCGTTCAGAAGGTCCGGGAGCCGCTGGACTTCGTCGATGACGACGACACGCTCTCGGGGTCGTAGCTCCTGCTCCAGGCGGTTCGGGTTCTGGCTGAGCGCCAGGTAGGTCGCGTGGTCGAGCAGGTCGAACACCCGAATTCCCGGCATCGATTGCTTTACGAGGAAGCTCTTCCCGGTCTGGCGTGGGCCCAAGAGGAAGTGAGACTTCTTCGCGACGAGCGCTAAGAGATCGAGGGCACGAGCGATCGTGGGAGGCGCAGGGGGCGATTCACTCACCGTCGCAGTCATCGTCATATATCATGACAAATGACATATCATCCGTCAACCGATCGGCGTCCGCTCTGCTGGTGCCGTGCGCCCCGAGGCCACGTTGGCATCATCGTGCCGACTGCGCCTCGTGGCTCCGATGCCGCCAGCACCAGAGAGACTCCCATGAGCGGGGAAATCGTATCGGCAAAGGTAGAGCGGTACCTGGCTGGCCTACGCCGGACGGACCACGAGGTGGTCGCCTTGATGGAGCGGGAGGCGGACGAGAGGGGCTTCCCGATCGTCGGGCCCCTCGTGGGCCGATTGTTGCTCACCCTGGCGCTGGCCTCCGGTGCCCGCCGAGTGCTCGAGCTCGGCTCCGGTTATGGGTACTCCACCTATGAGCCAGCGCGCCAGCTTGGCCGGAGCCGTCGCCCCGGCAGTGCGAACGATTTTGGTCGCCGCAACGTTTGGCGGTACTGAAGACACAGGAGGACCACCATGCCTCGACCCGTAGCCGTCCTGGTGACCTACCGCCCGAAGAAGGGGAGGGAGGCGAAGCTCCTGACCCTGGTGAAACGTCACTGGCCTGCCGTGCGCGCAGCGGGTCTGGCAACAAGCACGCCTCCGAAGATTTGGAGCGCGACGGACAAGCGAAACGGTCGCCGCTACGTGATCGAGCAGTTCGAGTGGAAGAGCGCTGCCGCCGCGGACCTAGCGCACCGGACGCCGGCGGTTCTCGCCATTTGGGAGCCCATGGAGGCGGTCTTGGACTCGATGGAGATCGCCGTGGTGAGAGCAGTCTCGTGACGTGCAACAGATGACGGCGATGGGTCGTCCTAGCCCAGGAGGTTTGACGTGAAGCTCTGGCAAGCGCAGTACAACATGATCTGGCTTATTCTCCTCGTCCAGCTGGCGGCGGTGCTGGATGTGATCCCCCACGACGCCTACATCCATGCTGTGCTTGGGCTCGGTGTGGTGGGTCTCGCCTTTCGAAACAAGCTGGCGCTAGCGAAGACGCAGGCACCGGCCAGGTTGAAGCGGATCTCGGCAGCGACGGCCTCGATCACCGTCATGGCCGCCGTCACCGGCATCCTGCTCGCGATTCCACCGCTGCACTTCCTCGACACCCTGTGGCGAGTGCTCCATGTCCTGACGATCGTGGCGATCACGACCCAGGCGGGCTCGGTCGCAACCGCGTACGACATGTGGGAGGAGAAAGAGTTCAGCCCACCGTCGCCGTGACCGTTGCTTCCCGGTGTCCCGGCCTCGTACCTCGGTGGGAGGTGGCCTGCTGCGCATCATGCCGCGCTCACCTGGGCTGGCAGTTCACGAGCATCCAAGCCGGCGTTGAGCCTCCCGTGTTCTACGGCTTGTTGCGCGCGGAGGTAGTGGAGCGGAGCTGACCTGCAGGCCCCGCTCGGTACGGTATCGGCGTCGGGGTCATGACCTCGGGGCGGAGCACGCAGCGCAACGGGTTGAAGAATCGTGTGCCCGATCCCACCTGCGGGCCCCGAGACCACACCGCCCCCGTTGGCGCCAAAGGCGCGGCCGCTCTGCGCTGACTGCAAGACGATGGACTGCCAACTCGAGTGCGTCGGCGAGAAGACCTAGGAGGATCCCGGCTGCGGCGCAGAACACGCTTCGCCGTCACTGTAGCCGTCGCCGCCAGCCGTGCGCGTAACCGCCGCCGCCACCGTGACGCTCCGTGCGCCGAGCACCTCCAAGCCCTTTCCAGAGTCCTACTTGCAGCGGTCGAGGGCCATCAGCCTCCGATCTGCGCCCTCGTCCTGGGTGCCCTCCACGCAGACCTCGCCGATCTGGTCGTCGTAGCGACCCTCTTCTCGGAGAGATATCTCATGACCGGCAGCATCGTGCGCGATGATCGTGCGGTAGTCAGTGGCACCGTCGAGCTCGACGGCGAGGTGCGCGCACGAGAAGTCGTACGTCGGGATCGAGCCCATGTAGTTGTCGTAGTCGATGGTCGTTTCTAGGCCCGACTCCGAGTAAAATGTCGTTGATCGCCAGACCACGTGCCCGTACTCCTCGCGCTGATGGGACGTCTCACGCCGGACGCTGTCATAGGTCCACGTGCCTCTGGAAGCTGGGGAGCCCGGACCTGGGGGACCGGACGTGAACTCTGTGAGGTTGCCAGAATCATCGCGAGTCCAGACCGTCCGCAGATCGACGACCCCGTCGGCCGGCGGATGTGGGTAGCCCCCGTCGCTGTTCAGGACCACGCGATGGTGAAGATCGTCGTAGGTCCAGGTGTTCTCGAGCTCCACGATCCCGTCGGCGCCCTCGTCGTGGGTAATGGACAACGGGCGGCCGGCGTTGTCGTAGCTCCAGGTCATGCGACCGTCCGTCGCGCCGTCGAAGGACCCATGGCAGATGCGCGACCAGCTGTAGCCGTCGCACTCGAGCAATACGCGGTTCCCGGCGGCATCGTAGTTGTACCATTCTGCGTAGATCGCGCTCTCCATACTCGAGTGTGGTTGCGTTTCTAGCTGCTCGATCCTTGCCGCCGTGCCATCCGCATTGCGGGTGTAGACGATGCGTTTGTCGACAATGCCGTCCGGGGGCGGAGATGTTGCTGAGCTCCAAGTGGGGTCGAAGGACTCCGTGTCGACACACGGTCCGAGAACGAGCTCCGGCCAATAGTAGAAGACTGGCAGGACGCCGGTGCCATCGAAACGGTCCTCGATGAGCCGGCCCTCGGTGTCGTACGATGGCATCTCGACCGAAATCGAGCTACCGGACTTGTCGAAATGCTCCACACGACTGATGCACCCACGAGAGTCGTAGTTGGCCATCAGACTGGCATAGACCACTGGCGTGCCGCCAGCTTCCGCGGATGAAGACTGCCAAGTCACTGAGTGGTTGTCGTCGTCGAAGGTCCACGTCTCCGTGCTGGTTTCTCGCCGATTCCAGTCGTAGTATTCTTGAAAGACGAGACGGCCGTGTGCGTCGTAGCTGTGGTTTGAGAAGTCGTATTCTCCCCAGTCCACTTTGAACACGGCGACGCAGGTCTCCGGTTGTCCTCCGAGAATCGTGTCGCAACCTATGCTCCCGGCCGCCGCTAGGATCGCGAACGTTGATTCGCCCGTAAAAACCCCTCCCGCTCCCGCCTCAAAAAGATCCATCGCCGCCAAGTTGGTGTATGGCGTGCATGTTCCGACCCACCTCTCCCCAGCGTCCCCTGTTCGGTGTTGAGCATCGTGTCGACGACGT
>JACRCV010000033.1 GCA_016218825.1 Deltaproteobacteria bacterium | reverse complement strand
GTTCCATGGCCGGTCTCCTTTTCACTTTGTGCCGCGGCTTCGGCCGTAAGCACGTCACGTGTTGTGGAGCTTTGAGCTACCACGTTTTGTGAACGGAGGCCGGCCACCTCATCCAATCTGGGGCGGGCCGAGAGCGGCGCCTGCCGCGCGACGCTCCGGGGTGGGGGTGGGGAGGACGGGCGCGAAGCGCCCGCCGGGAATCAGAAGAACGAGAACTCGATTGCCCTGGGGGTCCCGCGGCCGTTTGAGATCGGGCCGGGCATCTGCTTAGATGCGCCGGTGCTCCGGTTCCTCAAGTATCACGGGCTCGGCAACGACTTCGTCATCGTCGACCGGCTCACGGGCGGTCCGCCGATCTCGGCCGCGGACGCGGCGCGCCTCTGTGACCGGCACCGCGGCGTCGGCGCCGACGGCGTCCTGGTGGTGTGGCCGGAGCCGGGCGCGGCCGCGCGGATGCAGGTGTGGAACGCCGACGGCTCCGAGGCGCAAAACTGCGGCAACGGCCTGCGCTGCGTAGCGCGCTACCTCTACGACAGCGGCGCGGTGCCGACGGCGGTCGGCGCGGTGGCGATCCGCGCCGGTGACGGCACCTACCGTTGCGAGCGGCGCGCCGGCGATCGCTATGCGGTGGCGATGGGGCGGGCGCGCTTCGCGCACCCGGACCTCCCGGGGCCGGGGTGCGAGCTCGAGGACGGCGGCGCGCGCTTCGCGGCGACCTCTGTGCACCTCGGCAACCCGCACGCGGTCATTGTCGTCAGGGATGGCGATCCGCGAGCGCTGGCGGCCGCCCACGGGCCGGCGCTCGAGCGCCACCCGTCGTTTCCGCGCCGCGTCAACGTGACCTTCGCGAAGCCGGAGCCCTCGGGGTTCGAGGCCGCGGTCTTCGAGCGTGGCGTCGGCCTGACCTGCGCCTGCGGCACGGGTGCGGCGGCGTTGGCGGCGGCGGCGGTGCAGACGGGCCTCTGGCCGGCGTCGCGACCGATGTCGATCCGTCAGCCTGGTGGCGCGCTTTCGGTGGTGGTAGACGGTGGCGGCGAGATTGTCGTCGAGGGTGAGGCGGTCCGGGTCTTTGCGGGCGAGGTGAGCGAACCGTGAGTGGCTATCGCATCCTACTCGTCGACGACGATCCGTTCTTCCTGCAGTTCCACGGTGATTTTCTCCGCACCCGCGCCTTCGAGGTCACGACCGCGGCCGGCGGCGAGCGGGCGCTGGAGCTCTTCACGCCCGGGCGCTTCGAGCTCGTGGTCGTCGATCTGGTGATGCCGGGCCTCTCGGGGCTCGAGCTCATCGAGCGCATCCGCAGCATCCACCCGGCGCAAGACATCCTCGTGGTCACCGGCTCGGACGACATCCGCACCGCGGTCCGGGCGATGCGGCTCGGGGTCTACGACTACCTGGTGAAGCCCATCGAGCGCGAGCAGTTGGTGATGATCATCGACCGGCTGCAGGAGCGCGCCACCCTCTACGACGAGCACGCCCGGCTGTTGCACGAGAACATCCTCTATGCCGAGGTGCAGCAGATCTTCCAGCGGGCGCTGCGGGTGCTGCAGTCGCTCGACCTCGAGACCGTCTGCGAGCGGCTGTTGGAGGCGGTGGCCGAGGTCTGCGGCGCCCAGGGCGCGGTCTTGTGGCTGGCGCGCGACGACGCCTCCGAGCTGACGATGCAGGGCTTCCGCGGCCTGGTAGAGCCGGCCGAGCTGCAGATGGCGTGGAACCCCGAGCACACCGCGGTGGGGAAAGAATTGGTCCGCGGCTTGCCGGTGATGGTCGGCCGGGATCTGACGACCCTCAGCCGCCAGGAGTCCCCGGCCGAGAGCATGCTCTGCCCGCTCGCCAAAGACGGCCGTCTCGTGGGGCTCTTGCACGTGGTGCACAAGCTCTCCGGCGGCTTCGACGGCCGCGACGCGGCCTACGCCAAGATCGTCGCCGACTGCGGCGCGACCGCGGTGCTGCACGCCCGCCGCTTCCGGCAGCTGGAGCGGGTGGGCCTACGCGACCCGACCACGACCGCGTACAACATGACCTACTTCGCCGACTATCTCGGCCGCGAGCTGCACAAGGCACGGCGCTACGGGCGCAGCTTCGCGGTGGTGCAGCTGTCGGTGGACAACCTGCCGTCTTTGAAGCAGGGGCTGCGGCCGGAGGTGCTGCGCGAGGCGCTGCGCCGCGTGGTGCTCGCGGTGTCGTCGGTGCTGCGCGAGATCGACGTCCTCGCCCGGGTGACCGACGAGGAGATGTACCTGCTGTTGCCGGAGACCGACTTCCTGGGGGCGCTGGCGTTCGCGCGCACCGCGAAGGACGCCATCGCCCGCAGCCCGTTCTTGGCCGAGATCGACCGCGAGCACCCGATCGCGGTGAGCTTCGGCCCGGCGGCGTTCCCGCGCGACGGCGACGACGTCGATCAGCTGTTCGCCGCCTGCGGCCGGCGTCTGGACGAGGCGCGCCGCAGCCTGTTCCGGCGCCTGCACCTCGAGGACGTCGACTTCTGGGCCGCGGTCGAGCTGTTGGTAGGTCCGCCCGACCTCTACAACAAGGGCGCGCTCGACTCGCAGCGGGCGCTGGTGGTGACCGAGGACCCGCGCGGCCTCGGGCGCCACCACCAGTTCCCGACCGGGTTCACGTCGCTGGTGCACGAGGAGGTGCTCGCCGAGGTGCAGCGGCAGGGGCTCCTCGGCGGCTGGCTGTTCTTGGGCGGCGCGTTCTCGAGCAAGGATCTGGGGCTCGTCGACCGCTTGCGGTCCCTGGAGCGCACCAACGTCCGGCCGTACCTGCTCGGCCGCGAGCTGCCGCAGCGCCTGCGCGACACGGCGGCGGTGACCTGCGTCAGCGTCGAGAGTGACCTCTTCGATCGCCACGACGTCGTGCTGCTGCTGTCGGAGCACGCGTCCTACGGGCTCCTGGGGCGGCGGCGGCCGGACGGTCGGATCTTCGGCTTTCACACCGCCGACTGGACGTTGGTCGAGGGCCTGATCGGCAAGCTCCAGGACACCTACCACCTGCAGCGAGGCAGCGCATGAGCCCCGTCCTCGTCCTCGTTCTGATGTGCGGCGCGACCGCCGAGCCGCCGGCGACCGGTGCCGAGTCGCCGGTGGCGGGTACCGCGGTGCCGCCCGCGAGCGCCGAGCTGCCGGCAGCGGACGCCGAGCAGTCGGTGACCAACGGCGCGGCGCCGGCGACGAACGGCGAGATCGGCAAGTCGGGCCGGAACGGCTGGGGCCTGGGGCTCGAGGCGCCGCTCGTCGGAGTGTTGACGGGCGCGGCGAAGCACAGCCGGCTGGGTTGGGGCTACACGCTGGGCGGCGCGGTCGCCTACGAGGTGACGCCGGCGGTGCTGATCCGGCTCACGGTGCGCGGCGGTCAAACCTACAACGGCCGGGCCAACGTCAGCTACGTCGAGACCGGGCACAGCGCCCCGTCCGAGGCGGCGCTCGACGCCGAGTGGGCAATGATCGAGGCGGCGCTGGGTGGCGCGTACCTGTGGCGCGAGGTCGCACGCGGTGTCGCGATCTACGCCGGCGGCGACGCCGGGGCGCGCTTCGGGGGCTACAACTTCCACTTCGACGACAGGGTGGCGAGCCTGGCGGCGGTCGACATCGGCAACATCTTGAGCCGCTGCACCGCGGCGAGCTGCAAGAGCACGATCCACGACGCCATCGGTCTGGGCTTCACCGGCTCGGTGCGCGGCGGCGTGCGCCTGGATCTGGCGCCGATGTTGATGGCGCAGCCGGAGCTGGCGCTGACCTACACCCGCACCAACGCCGACCGGGTGAGCAACACCGTCGAGACCCGCGACGTCCGCGGCGTCGCCGAGCACGCGCTCCTGGTGCTCGTGACCTTCACCGTGCGGCTGGGGTTGTAAGTGGCGACCAAGCGCACCCTGCTCATCGCCGATCCCGATCTCGAGACCCTGCGGGTCTTGAAGAAGGGGCTGCAGGACGACTACGAGGTCCAGGTGGTGCGCGACGGCTCGAAGGCGCTCGAGGCCAGCATCCTCAAGTACCCGGACCTGATCCTCTTCTACCGCCGCTGCCCGCTCATCGGCGCCACCCAGTTCGCGCGCATCCTGCGGACCAACCCGCGCACCGAGGAGATCCCGCTCATCATCCTGTCGGACGAGCCGGTGGCGCCCGAGGGCGCGCACCTGAGCTACCTGCAGGGGGTGTTGGTGAAGCCGCTGAACCTCGACGAGGTCAAGGCCCGCCTCGCCGCGGTGTTTCGCAAGGTCGAGACCGCGAAGGCCGTGGGCACCGAGACCGGCGCGGTCAGCGGCTCGCTCGATCAGATCTCGATGGCCGATCTGCTGCAGATCTTCTCGTTGAACCGCCGCTCCGGCTGCCTGCAGCTGTCGGGCGGGCCGGACGGGGTCGACGCCGAGGTCTATCTCCACGAGGGGCGACTCGAGGAGGCGACGGTCGGCGTGGCGCGCGGCGAGAAGGCGCTCTTCCGCCTGTTGTCGTGGAGCGGCGGCCGGTTCGCGTTCGTCCCCAGCCGGCGGGCGCCGTCGGTGAGCCTCACCGCCTCCACCGACAGCCTGCTGATGGAGGGCATGCGGCAAGGGGACGAGCTGGCGCGGATCAGCGCCGAGCTGCCGCCGCGGGGCGCCAAGGTCGAGCGCCTGGTGCCGCCCGAGGGCCTGCCCGACGGGCTGCATCGGGTCACCGCCGAGATCTTCGCGCTCGCCGAGTACTACCCGCGGGTCGCGGACTTGACCGACCGCGCCCAGGCGACCGATCTCGAGGTCGGCCTGGCGCTGAAGGCGCTGGTGGACGCCAAGCTGTTGCGGGTGGCCGACGAGGCCGAGGCCGGGGGCGCCAAGACTCTGTTGACCGCGGATCAGATCCTGGAGCTGCGCAGTCGCCTGCGGCGCGCCGGGTTGGCGCCGACCTACCTCGGCGGGCCGAAGGTCGCGGTGCTCGCCGCCGATCCCGAGGACGTCTGGCAGCTGGGCGTGGCGTTGTCGCGCCTCAAGGAGTTCACCGCCGCCAACCTCGAGCGCTTGGTGCGCCTGCCGCTCGGGACGCTCGGCACGTTGCAGCTCGATCGCAGCCTGACGGTGGACTTCTACGTCGTGCCCACCGAGCACCGCCTGCTGCCGCTGGCGTTCGGACTGTCGGCCGGGTCGGTGGCGGCGGTGGTGGTCGGCAGCGGCGCGTTGGAGTCGCTCAGCGCAGCGCTCGGCCTGCTCGAGGGTGAGCGGCGCGCCGGGGTGCTCATCGTGCGCCGGCCGCAGGATCCCGCGGTGGCGGTCAGCGGCCGCCGGAAGCTGCTCGAGGTCGCGGATCTGGGTGAAGACTCGACGCGGCGCCTGGTGACGATGCTCTTGACCCAGGTGGTCGGGACCGACCTGCGCGGCGTGACGCTGTAGGCAGGGCCGCGCTCAGCGCAGCCGGACGGTGAGATCGGACTTGCCGACGGTGATGACGTCGCCCTCTTTGACCATGGCGCTGCCGACGCGCTCGGCGTTCAGGAAGGTGCCGTTGGTGCTCGCGAGATCGATGATGCCCATGCCGGCCTTGTCGTAGAAGACCATCGCGTGGGCGCGGGAGATCGAGTCGTCGGCGAAGATGATGTCGGCGCCGCGATCGAAGGCGTTGACGCTGAAGGCGGCGCCGGCGCGGGCGGCGAGCGGGCTCTTGTCCTGCAGGTGCTTGGCGACGATGTCGGCCGCGTGGCCGTCGATCAAGCGGTTGCCGTCGCGGTCGATCAGCATCGTCTCACTCTCGGAGAGGTGCCGGCCGACGAGCCGGCAGGTGCCGACCTCGAGACGCACCGAGTCGCCCGCGTTCGGGCCGGAGGTGACAGCGAGGACGGCGCGGCGGGTGGCCATGGTTGCCCTCCAAAAGGAATTCCGAGAGCCTATCACAAGGCGGGGTGAAACCCCATCGGCCGAATCACGCCCGCGACGCGGAGCGCGCGGCGCCGCCGTCGCAGGGCCATCGAGTTCTCGTTCTTTTGATTCCCGGCGGGCGCTTCGCGCCCCAGCAACCTGGCGGGGGGACCGCCCGCCGGCACGTGGTCCGAGGGCGACAATGGAGTGACGCGCCGGCTCTGCGTCCCCCCGTGCCCCCGCACCTCGCACTGGCAAAGCCAG
>JACRCV010000036.1 GCA_016218825.1 Deltaproteobacteria bacterium | reverse complement strand
GGCAGACCGTTTGGCGCGGATGGGACACCCTCCAGCAGCGGATGGTTGGCTGGGCCGCCGCCAAGCAGCACGCCGCCATGACCGACGATGCGAAGATGTGATCCCGAGTCAGCCACCCGGGGGCGGGCCGAGAGCGGCGCCTGCCGCAGGCGGCGCTCCGGGGTGGGGGTGGGGAGGACGGGCGCGCAGCGCCCGCCGGGAATCAAAAGCAGGGGAGCTCGGCGCGTTGACCTCCGGGCGCGTGCGGGGCTAGCTAGACCGATGTTTGTCACCGAGCTCGTGTGCGTGAAGTGTGGCCGACGTTACGAGATGGGCCAGGTCGAGTACACCTGCGAGGCCTGCGGCGACGACGGCATCCTCGACGTGCTCTACGACTACGACCGCGTCAAGCAGGTGTTGAACGGGCGCAGCCTCGAGGCGGACGGCAACCAGTCGTTGTGGCGCTACCTGCCGTTGTTGCCGCTGCCGGACGGGGCGCGGCTGCCGCGCTTGAGCGTCGGTTGCACCCCGATCTACGAGGCGCCGACCTTGGCGCGCGAGCTCGGCGTCGGCCGCTTCTTCGTGAAGGACGACGGCCGTGGTCCGACCGCGAGCTTCAAGGATCGGGCCTCGGCGGTGGGGACGACGCGGGCGCTCGCCCTCGGGCGGCACGAGATCGCAGCCGCGTCCACCGGCAACGCCGCGACCTCGCTCGCCGGGTTTGCCGCCGACCTCGGGCTCGCCGCCAAGATCTTCGTGCCGGCCGCGGCCCCCGAGGCCAAGGTGGCGCAGCTCCTGATCTACGGCGCCAAGGTCTTCCTGGTGCAAGGCACCTACGTCGACGCCTGGAACCTCTGCCAGCAGGCGGTGGCGGCGTTCGGTTGGTACAACCGCTCCTGCGCCGTGAATCCGTTCCTCGTCGAGGGCAAGAAGACCGGCGGCCTCGAGATCGCCGAGCAGATGCGCCGTGAGCTGCCCGACGTGGTGATGGTGCCGGTCGGCGACGGCTGCATCATCAGCGGTATCACCAAGGGCCTGCGGGAGATGCAGCAGCTCGGCGTCATCGATCGCGTCCCCCGCGTGATCGGGGTGCAGGCCGAGGGCGCGGCGCCGATCGCAGCGGCGTTCGCCGCCGGCGGTGAAGCTCTGGAGCCGGTCGAGGCCAACACCCTCGCCGATTCGATCGCGGTGGGGACGCCGCGCAACTGGCGCAAGGCGATCAAGGGCGTGAAGAGCACCCACGGCGACTTCGTCACGGTGTCAGATCCCGAGATCATCGAGATGCTGCCGCGTCTCGCGCGGGCCTCGGGCGTGTTCGCCGAGCCGACCGGCGTCGTCGCCGCGGCCGGGATCAAACGGGCGCGGGAGCGCGGCCTGATCGCGGCCCGCGAGTCGGTGTTGGCGCTCGCGACCGGCAACGGGCTGAAGGACGTCAAAGGCGCGATGCGGGCGGTGACGCTGCCGGAGCCGGTGGCGCCGAGCCTGGACGCGGTGCGGCGCTCTCTGCGGTAGCGGCTCAATCGGTCGGGGGGGCGGCCTTCGCCGCCGTCGATTCGCCGCCCGGCTGTCGTTGGCAGGCCAGGAGCACGAGCCAGCTCGAGAGGCCGAGCGCGACGACGATCCACAGTGCCCCCCAGAAGCGGGTCGGGAGCCCGGTCAGCGCCGCGAGCATCGCGGCGTCGGACTGCAGCTGCGGCCGATCGAGGACGTCGCTCTTGATGTCGAGCACGGCGTAGAGACAGCTCGTGAGGCCGACGACCCGGAGCAGCAGGTCGTTCACGGCGGCCGGCAGCTTCCAGCCGCTGACGATCAGGGCCACGGCGCAGAGCGCGCCAAAGGCGAAGCCGAAGCCGAGGATCGGGCGCACCAGGAGGAGGGTGACGGCGGCGAGGACGACGCCGAGCAAGAGCGCCAACGCGCGGTCGGCGCGGGTGCGCGACGCGAGCACGAGGATGACGCCGCCGAACAGCAGGCTGCCGAGGTAGCCCGCCGACAACGTGACGAAGCGGCTGCCGCCCTCGCTGAGCGCGAGCCCGCCTTCCTGGGCCACGACCTGGATCTCGACGATTCGGCCGCCGGTGAGGACGGCGGCGAGGCCGTGGCTCATCTCGTGGAACAAGACCACGAGGATCTTCAGCGGGTAGACGACGGGTGTGCCCCACAACAGGACCACGGCGGCGGTGAGACCGGCGAGCAGGGCCGCGGCCTTGCCGTCGAGGTTGGCGATGAGGTGGCGGGGGCGCATGGCAGCGGCCGCCACTATGCCCGGGTTCGAAATACCTGTCACGGCGGCTGCGGCCTTGTGGTAGGAGCGAGCGCTAGGGCTGAAGTCAGCGGGAGGCGGCATGGCAGGTGACGGCGCACAGAGCATTCGTCTGGAGATCTCGCAGGCGTCGATCCACGACGACAAGAACCTGGCGTGCGTCGCGAGCTGGCCGCGGCCGGCGCCGAAGTGGGGGACGAAGAGCGTCGACGAGATCGATCCGGACGACCTGGCGCGCTGGAACACGCCCTTCGACCGCGACGCGGTCGAGTTCTACGTCACCGCCTCCGACTACGACTCCGACGAGGTCGAGTACGAGGTCGACCACGACCGCTTGCTGGTCTGCAGCGCCGCGAAGTGGAAGCTCCTCGAGACCGGCTTCGCGATCCGCAGCCTCTGCCGGCTCGGCAGCGACCTCTTCGGGATCGGCGCCGACGACGAGCTCGGGGTGTTGCGCAAGGGCAAGTGGACGAGCCTGATGGTCGAGGGTGACGAGGCGCACGAGGTCAAGGAGACCGCCGCCAACGTCGGCTCGCGGATCATCGCCGGGGCGCGCGGCGGCGCCGTGCTCGAGCTCGCGGCCGCGGGTCGCAAGTACCGCTGGTCGACCTTGGGCAAGGTGGACGGCGATCTCTACGCGGTCGCCGGGGTCGAGGCCGAGGAGCTGTACGTCGGCGGCGTCGGTGGCGTGCACTACAACGAAGCCGGCCGCTGGCGGCAAGTGATGCGCGGCTTCCGCGGTCACGTGACGGCGCTGACGGTGCTCGCGTCCGGCGAGGTGTTGGCGGGCACGTCGACCGGCGAGCTCTGGGCGGGCTCCGCCGGTGGGATGAAGAAGGTGGCGAGCGACGTGACCGACAAGGGTGGCATCGGCTCTGTCACCCGCTTCGCCGACGTGGTGTTCGTCGCCGGCAAGAAGCTCCTGCGCCAGGGGCAGCGGGCCTTCGAGCCGGTGGAGCTGCCGGGCTTCGTGCCGCGCCTGAGCCGCGAGCTGACGCCGAGGCTCGAGGTCGTCGGGGGTCGCCTCTGGGTCATCGGGCCGTTCGGACTGTGGAGCTCGGCGGACGGCAAGAGCTTCGCGCCTTTCGCCTGGCGCTAGGCGCGCCTTGACAACCTGGTCGGCTTCGGCTCGAGTGCCGATCCTAGTCCTTCACCTTTGACGGAGGTCGACATGCCCCTCGTCCCGATGCGCGTCCTGTTGGATCACGCCGCTCAAAACGACTACGGCGTCGCGGCGTTGAACGTCAACAACATGGAGCAGATCCAGGCCATCATGATGGCCGCCGCCGAGACCGACTCGCCGGTCATCATCCAGGCGTCGCGCGGCGCCCGGCAGTACACCAACGACAACTACCTGCGCCACCTGATGATCGCGGCGGCCGAGCTCTACCCGAGCATCCCGCTGGTGATGCACCAGGACCACGGCAACTCGCCGGCCACCTGCTTCTCGGCGATCCAGAACGGCTTCACCTCGGTGATGATGGACGGCTCGCTCGCCGACGACGCCAAGACCCCGTCGACCTACGAGTACAACGTGCAGGTGACCAAGGAGGTGGTGCACGTCGCGCACGCCTTCGGCGTCACCGTCGAGGGCGAGCTCGGCACGCTCGGCGGCGTCGAGGACGGCCACGGCGCCAACCTCAAGGAGGCCGATCTCAAGAGCCACCTGACCGATCCGGTGCAGGCGGAAGAGTTCGTCAAGGACACCGGCGTCGACGCGCTCGCGGTGGCCATCGGCACCAGCCACGGGGCCTACAAGTTCGCGAAGAAGCCCACCGGCGAGGTGCTGGTGATGAAGGTCATCGAGGAGATCCACCGCCGCCTGCCGAACACCCACCTGGTGATGCACGGCAGCTCGTCGGTGCCGCAGTCGTTGCAGGACGTGATCAACAAGTACGGCGGCAAGATGAAGCCCACCTTCGGGGTGCCGATCGAGGAGATCCAGCGCGGCATCAAGCACGGGGTGCGCAAGATCAACGTCGACACCGACAACCGCATGGCGATCACCGGCGCCATCCGCAAGGTGTTCGCCGACAGCCCGGAGAAGTTCGACCCGCGCGACTACATGAAGCCGGCGCGCGAGGCGATGCGCGACGTCTGCAAAGAGCGGATGATCGCCTTCGGCCAGGCCGGCAACGCCCAGAAGATCAAGCCGGTGACCCTGGCGACGATGGTCGACTTCTACGTCAAGGCGAAGAAGTAGGAGCGGCGGGCTCGATACCTGCTTCTTCTTTTGATTCCCGCGCCGCGGCGGCCGCGGCGCTCCCCACCCCCACCCCCCGACCCCCGCCCCCGAGTGGCTCACCATTGATCTCAGTTGATGCAGCCTCTTGAATCCACACCGTTTTTGGATCTTGCCATCGGGATGGGCGAAGAAACTGGACACGGCTGGGCGGTCGAGGAATTCGGAACGGCGAGGTTGGGAGACGCCCGCTGG
>JACRCV010000031.1 GCA_016218825.1 Deltaproteobacteria bacterium | reverse complement strand
CGACATACGCGAGCCGCGCATGGACCTGCACTGACCCCCGGCCTCGCACCGACAAGCTCGCCCTGGCACCTCAGAGACGCGTCCGCGTTTCTGAGGCGCCGGCTGCCCCGGGGCGCGTGGCCTTAGAGCGGAGTTATGGTGGTGACGTAGTGCCTTGCCAACTGCCTCGAGAGTTTGTAGAAAAGTCGCCAAGAGCGGGCGTAGCTCAGTTGGCAGAGCATCGGCTTCCCAAGCCGAGGGTCGCGAGTTCGAACCTCGTCGCCCGCTCCACTTTTCAACTACTTACCGGCCGCCGCGTCGCGTTCAGCCCTCAAGTGGAACAAATTCGGAACAACTTTTGAAAATTCTGCCGCTGCTTCCGCCATGCTGCGCCCCATTTTCTGGCGCATGAACTCGTAGCCCATCGCGGTCTTGTAGTTGCCCTCGTTCACCTCGATGCGGTGGCCGAGGAACTCGGCACGGTATGTCGTCGGGATGCCACGCTCAGCGGCGTAGCGGTTCCACGAGCGGCGCATGTCGTGCCACTGGTAGCCAAAGCCCTCGAGCCCAGCGGCCTTCTGCAGTGCCCGCCAGGCGTGCTTGAACTCGGCACAGCGGATGAGCTTGGGCTTGCCGTTCACCCAGGCCTTCATCGGGAACAGGAGGCTCACGGGGATGATCCTGCCGTCGCTCTGCTTGCCGACGAAGCCGTACGTGTCCCGGAGCGGGATGCGCGCCAGGATCTCGACGGCCTTGTCGGTGAGCGGCAGCACGCGCTCTTTGCGCCACTTCGTCTCCCAGCCGAGGCCGAGCCGTGTCGGGAAGTCGGGCTTGTTGACGATGTGAAGCGGACCGTTGCTGCGGTCGAACTGATGCCGCTCCAACGTGAGCATTTCATCGCGCCTGCCGGACCCGGTATGCGTCGCGTCGTGCTCTTGAGCGGGGGCATGGACTCTGCGGCAGCGCTTCATTTTCACGTAACCCAGGCCAAGGACACGGAAGCCCTGTTCGTCGACTACGGCCAACAGGCGGCGACATGGGAGTACGCCAGCGCCAGGGCCATCGCGAAGCGATATCGCGTGCGGCTACGTCGCGTTCGAGCTGCGGGGCTACAGCCACCGCGGGAGGGCTACATCCAAGGCCGGAACGCCTTCCTAATCATGACGGCGGTGATGGCTCTCGAGCCCGGGCCCGCGCTCGTGGCGACGGGGGTTCACGCCGGCACGCCCTATTACGACTGCTCGCAGGGCTTCTTCACGGCGATGCAGACCGTGCTCGACGGCTACTCCGACGGGCAACTCGTGTTGAGCACTCCGTTTCTCGGCTGGACCAAGAGGATGATTCAGGTCTACTGCGTCAGGCACCGCGTTCCCATTCACCTCACGCGAAGCTGCCAGAGCAAGCGCCGGAAGCCGTGCGGAACGTGCGTGTCCTGCCGCGACAGAGAGGCCCTTGATGCTCGCTCGTAGCACCCGCCTCGCCGTGGGCAAGCGCTCGGCGAACTTGTAGTACGCGTGATGAGACTCGATCCCGGCAATGAGGTCGACGTCGTCGGTCGCCCGAATGCCGCCCGCGGCCTGGTCTGTGAGCAGCAGGCACGTGACCACGTCCTTGTGCGCCGGGTGCCCCGAGGTTAGCGTCCAAGGCAATGAGCGCCTCCGGTTTTCGTCTGCCTCGTCACGCCAAGCCCCTGTCCTACGACATCGACCTCGACGTCTCGCTGCGCCGGCCGCGCTTCTCCGGCCAGGTCACGATCGCGCTGCAGGTGCTCGCCCCGAAGGACACCGTCACCCTGCACGCGCGCGACCTCGCGATTCAAAGAGCCAGCGCCACCGTTCGCGGCCGCACGGTCCCGGCCGCGGTCGAAGTCCTCGGCGCACAGCAGGCGATCACCCTGCGCTTCCCGAAGGTGCTCGCCCGCGGCAAGACCACGCTGCGCCTGCAGTTCACCGGCGTGCTCAGCCCCAGCATGCACGGCCTCTACCTCGCGAAGGACGGCGCCGACACCGCCATCGTCTCGCAGTGCGAGGCCGCCGACGCCCGCGCCATCTTCCCGTGCTTCGACGAGCCGGACTTCAAGGCGCGCCTGCGGTGGTTGATCCGCACCGATCCCGGGCTCACCGTGGTCACGAACGGCGTCGCAACGAGCGTCCGCACCGTCGCCGGCCGCGCCGTGCACCGCTTCAAACCGACGCGCGTGATCTCCACCTACCTCGCCGCGGTCACCATCGGCCGCTACCGCGCCACCAAGCCGATCCAAATAGGCGCGGCGCGCTACCGGACCCTCGCGGTCGCCGGCAAAGAGAAACAGACCGAGTTCGCCGCCGCGGTGACCCGCCAGGTGCTCCCCTGGTACCAACGCTACTTCAAGGCGCGCTACCCCTACCAGAAGCTCGACCAGGTCGCGGTCCCAGGGTTCGACGCCGGCGCGATGGAGAACGTCGGCGCGGTGTTCTATCGCCAGAACCTGCTGTTGATGCAGGCGGGCGCGACCTCGTGGCACGCACAAAAACGCATCGCCGAGGTCATCGCGCACGAGCTCGCGCACATGTGGTTCGGCAACCTCGTGACGATGCGCTGGTGGGACGACCTGTGGCTGAACGAGGCGTTCGCCAGCTTCATGGCCTACAAGGCGATCGATCTCTGGAAGCCGGAGTGGCGGATCTGGGACGACTTCCTCGAGGCCAGCCACTCGGCGCTCTCCGCCGACGCCCTCGACAACACCCATCCGATCTACGCCGCGGTCAAGAGCCCGGCCGAGGCGACCGAGCTCTTCGACGTCATCACCTACGAGAAGGGTTGCGCCGTGCTCCGCATGGCCGAGCGCTACCTGGGCGAAGAGGTGTTCAAGGACGGCCTGCGGCGCTACGTCGCGACGCACGCCGACGCCAACGCCCGCGGCGCCGATCTGTGGGCGGCGCTCGCGGCCGCCTCCAAACAGCCGGTCGCGCGCCTGATGCGATCGTGGATCGAAGAGCCCGGCTTTCCGCTGCTGTCGGTGTCGATGCGCAAGCGCGACGGCAAGACCCTGCTGCACCTGCGGCAGCGGCGCTTCTTCGCCAACCGCGAGGCGATGGCCAAGAGCCCCGAGCAATGTTGGCACATCCCGATCGTGATCCGCGTCGGCACCGCGGACGGCGTCCACACCCAGCGCCTGCTGATGACGACGCCGGAAGCCCAGGTGCCGCTCGACGCCGAGCTGCCGGTCGCGTGGTGCTATCCGAACGCCGACGCCGCCGGGTTCTACCGCATGCACTTCGACGACGAGACCCTCGCGCGCCTCCTCGAGCACGGTCTCAGGTCGCTCTCCCCGGCCGAGCGGATGAGCGTCGTCGAGGACCAGTGGGCCCTGGTCAAGAACGGCCTCGCCGACATCGGCCGGTTCATGGACGTGGTGCAGAGCCTCGCGGCGGAGCGCGACCACATGGTGACCCGCACCCTCGCGATGCGCATCGGCAGCCTCGACGACTACGTGGTTCGCGAGCAGGATCGGCCGCGCTTCGCGGCGTTCGTCCGCCGGATGTTCGGACCCCAGCTCGACGAGCTGCGCTTCGAGCCGCTCCCCGACGAGTCCCCGGCGGTCGCGGTCCGGCGCGCGGTGCTCGCCCAGCTGTTGGGTCGCGTCGGTCGTGACCCGGGGGTCATCGGCGAGGCCAAGCGCCGTCAGATCGCCGAGGCCAAGAACCCGACCGCCGCCGAGCCCAACCTCGCCGGCACCATCGTCCAGATCGCGGCCCTCGAAGGCGACCGCCGCCTCCTCGCGAGCTACCTCGCCACCTACAACGCGCGCCGCCGCGCCCGCATGAGCCCGGAGCTGCAGTCGCGTTACATCGCCGCGTTGTCGTGGTTCGAAGATCTGCCGACCGTGAAGCAGATCCACCGCCTGGTCCTCGACGACACCCTGCCCCAAGATCAACTCCGCCTGGTGCTGGCGCCGATGCTCGGGAGTCGGCAGAGCGGCCGGGACACCTGGACCTTCCTGAAGACCCACTGGACCGCGCTGGCGCCGAAGGTCGGCGCGATGGGCCTGGCGCGCTTGGTCGAAGCGACCGGCGGCCTCCCGGTCGATCTCTACGACGACGTCGCCGCGTTCTTCGCGGTGCACCCGGTCGAAGAGGCGACCCGGGCCTTGAAGAAAGCCCTGGAGTCGATGCGCCTCAGACGCGAGCTCTGCCGACGCGAAGCGGCGCGCCTGGGCGAGTGGCTGCAGACGGCCGCGCCCAAGAGCCGCGCCCCGACCCCTAGGGAAGATCCCACACTTGTTGTATGAGAGGTCGTGATGCGGATCGGCGACGGATCGCAAGACGACAGCGGCGGGCGCGCCACCGGTCTCGACCTGCACCTGCACTCCAACATCTCCGACGGCGTCCTCTCCGACATCGGCCTCGTCGACCTGGTGCGACAGTCCGGCGTCGGCGTCGCGGCGATCACCGACCACGACAGCATCGGCGCCGCTCACGACCAGGCGTTGGTGCAACACCTGTCGCGGCTCGGCGCGCGTGCGCCGCAGATCGTGCCGGGCGTCGAGATCGGCGTTTGGCTCGACCAGCCCGTCCGGCCGGGCTATTGGCAGGAGGCCCACATCGTCGGCCTCGGCTGTGATCCCGCAAACCCCAAGCTCCGCGCCGCGCTCATCCGCCAGCGCCTGAGCCGCTACGCGCGGGTGCGCGCCTGTGTCGAGCGCCTGCGCGCCGACGGCTTCGCGCTGAGCTTCGCCGACGTCGGCTTCACCGCCGGGCTCCAGGCGCCGACCAGCTGGCACATCGGCAAAGCGCTCGCCGATCGCGGCTACGCCAAAGACCCGGACACCGCCAGCCGCGAGCTCGTGACCCCGCGCTACCCGTCACCCGCCGAAATGCCGGAGGCCCCCATCCTCGGCTCGCGCGAGGCGATCCAGCGGATTCGCGCCGCCGGCGGCGTCGCGGTGCTCGCGCACCCACACCGCAACGCGCCGGCCGCCGATCCGCAGGCGATCACCGACCTGTTCGCGAAGCTCAAGGCCGAGGGCCTCGACGCCGTCGAGACCTACCGCGTCGACCTCCCGGCCGATCACCGGCCGCTCTACGAGGCCGCGGCGCGCACCGCGGGCCTGCTGACGAGCGGCGGCACCGATTTCCACGGCGCCGGAGAAAACCCGCCGAAGAAGCGCCCGGGTGACGCCGGCGCCCCCGCGAGCCTGTGGCCACCGCTCGAGCAGCTGATCCGCGCCCGCGGCGGGATCACCGACGTGCGCCAGGTCCGCCTGCCCCTCGCCCCGCAGGCCGGCGCCGCCGAGCGCATGCTCTTCGCGCAGCACAAACGCTAGGAAGATGCCGACCTGCCGACTTCCGGGCCTCGTGGCAATCCTCGGCGCCGGGATCGCGCTGCAAGTGGCGCTGTTCCTGACCTCGACGCCGGAGGTCGCCCCGACCGCCGCCCCGCCGCGCCTGCTGCCGCTCAGCTTCGCCGACCCCGCCTGCGCGATCAGCCAACGGCTGGCGCGCGCAGCGTCGGACCCGAACCCCTGGGCGTATCACCCCGACGACAACGGCGAGCAGCGGCGCTGCGTGTCCGAGCCGCTGGCGCTCGGCCCCGAGCCCTTCGTCCTCCTGCAATACGCCGGTGACCCCACTCGGCCCGGGGTCCGCATCGACATCGTCGCGGTCGACGACGTGCGCGTCGCGATCCCGGCGCGGCTGCCGGTGGCGGCGCGCCACGGATACCTCCTGGCGACGGTGCCGCTGCCGCCGGCGCTTCGGAGTCGAGCCGCACGCCTGGTCCTAGACGACCAGAGCGCCGAGCGCTTCGGGTGGCTCGCGATCCGCAACGCCGCCCAGGTGTCGGCCCCCTGGCCCGAGCCGCTGCCGCCGCTCTTAGGACCGCGAGCGCTCGTCGCCGCCGTCGTCCTGCTCGCGTTCGCGGCGCTCTTGGCGATGACGCAGCGGCGCTACCGCATCGCGTGGCTCGCGCTCGCGGCGTTGACCGGCCTGATGTTCCTGCGCTTCTACAATTTCTACCAGTGGGACGAGTACAGCCTGCTCCAGGTCTTCGCCGCCGACCTGTCCTTCGCGACCCGCGTCAACTACGACGACCAGCTGGCGCCGCTGTTCTTGCTGGTCTTCGACCTCGGCACCCGGCTCGCGCGCCACCACTACGCGCCGCTGCAGCTCGTGATGCTCCTTTGCCACCTCGGGGTCGTCCTGCTCCTGCTCTCGACCCTGCGTCGCCACGGAATCGGCCGCCTCGCGGCCACCGCCAGCGCCCTGCTCTACGCCACCGCCTGGGTCCACGCCGACGTCGTGCCGTGGTACATGGAGCTCTCTTTCCTCGCCAGCAGCGCCTTGACGCTCCTCGCGGTCCGCCAGACCGTCCTCGCGGTGCAAGGCGCGCCTCACGCGCCGCTCGCCTCCGTCGTCGCCGCGGCGGCGGCGGGCTTGGTCTTCATCGGTGGCTCGGTCGCGCCGTGGTTGTGCGCCGCCTACCTGACGCTGCACGGCGTCGGCCGGCGACGCCTGCGGTGGTGGCACCTGGGCTTCGGCCTCTCGATCCCGGCCCTGGCGCTCGCCGCCGGACGTGGCGACGTCGGCGCCGGCCTGCCGACCGACCTCGCCGGGCTGGGCCGCGCCCTCGACTATCTGCTGACCGGCGTCGTCGCCGGCAGCGCCCTGCCCTTTCTTCGCCTCGACGGCCGCCCGGTCTTCGCGACCGTGGCGGCGTCGTTGGTCGCCGCGGCGCTGCTCGCCGGGTGGCGCCGCCGCTTGCTCGGCGCCTGGCACTGGCGGTCGCTGGCGTTTGGAGTCGCGTGGCTGGTCGCCGCCTACCTGCTGCAGGCCATCGGCCGTGCTCACCTCGGCAGCGCCCAAGCCGCCTCGATGCGTTACAGCTACCTCGGCATGCTCGGCGCCGCTTGGCTCGCCGCGACGCTGCTGCAAACCGCGCTCGAGGCGGTCCGGCGGCAGCGACGGCACCTGCTGTCGTTCGTGGCGGCGGCCTGCGTCTGGCTCCTGGCGCTCGCCGGGGTCGGCGCGGGCGCGGCGCGGTACTTGCGGCGCGTCGACGCCCACGAGCGCGAGTACGCCCAGATCAATCGCGACCAGTTCTTCCTGACCCGCGCTGCGCTCGAGGCCGGGCGGGCCGGCGGCGACCTGACGCTCGCCGACACCCCGCTCCCCAGGAGCCTCTCCCCGAAGCTGACGCGACGCGACTACGTCGGCCTGCTGCCCTACCTCGCCGGCGATCCGACGCTGTCGCAGGTCACGGTGCGCTTCGTCGAATCCCAGCACGCCGCCAGCGGCTGGCAGGTGTTCCTGGCGCCGTAGGGCCGGCGTCGATGTCTTTTGCAGAACCCGGGCTCGGCTGGTATGGAGGGCGTCCGACGAGGCGGCGGTAGGTGATCAAGAAGCTCATGCGAGGCGGCGACAACAAACAGCCGATCCCGATCAAGGAGCTGTCGCGCTACTTTCGCGTGCCGTCGCGCGGTATCGCGGTCGACTACCCGGGCCGTGAGATCTTGCTCGCGAGCCGCATCACCAACATCTCGATGACCGGGGTGTTCGTCCGCACCCGGAGCCCGTTCGCCAAAGGCTCCAAGGTCGACATCGCGTTCTGCCTCCCCACCGCCAAACGCGCCATCAACGCCCTCTGCGTCGTCCGCTGGTCCACGGCGTCCGATCCCAGGGAGCGCCCGGTCGGCTACGCCGACATCGAAGGGATGGGCCTGGAGTTCACGCGAATCAGCCGCCGGGACAAGGCCGCCATCGAGCTCTACATCCAGGCCTTCCTGACCCGAATGCGCTCGCCCCGCACTGCCGGCGGTTGATGCCGAGCCGGCGCGACCCGCGGCTCGCCGACTAACAACCGAAGCGGCCGAGGTTCACCGCGTTGTTGGTCTCGTCGCACTCGTTGTTGCCGCCAAAGGTCGGGCCGAGGTCGACCACGGCCCAACCGTCCTGGGTCCCCGAGCCGCTCCCCGAAACCGGGATGACGACGAGCTCGGCCTCGCCGGGCGCGAGCGCTCCTTGCGTCTGTCCCCGCCCGAGCACGGTGCCGGTCGCCGGCGGGCCGGCGAACAACGTCACCCAGACACCGGCAGGAAGCTGCAGCGCGCCGCGGTTTTCGACCCACACGCCCACCGCCCCCGGGCTGTTGCACTTCCAGTCGATGATGCTGCTCTCGATCGCCGCGTCCGGAGCGCGCAGGTCGGGCAGCGCCGCGGTCCCCTGGATGTTCTTGCGGAACGAGTTGTGACCGGCGAGCGGTGCCTGGAGCTGCGGCACCACGGCGTCCTCGTCGATGTTGGTGATGTGGTAGGCGTGCTGGTTCCAGATCCGCCGCGTCGGCACCCAGTTGTCCTCGGCGTCGCCGAACACCGCGACGCCGTGGGTCGGGACCAATCCGGCCGCGAGGTCGGCGGGATCGGTCCGGCCGAAGTCGTTGGCGGCGACCACGATCTCGGCGTTGCCGTCGTTGTTGACGTCGACGATGACCGGGTATTCGTAGGCGGTAAACGAGGTGTTCGGCCTCTCCCAGGTGCACAGCCGGTCGTCGCAGCCCGAGTATCCGGCCGGCGGGAAGCCGCCGTGGTAGGTGTAAATCCGCAGGAACTGCTCGTCGTTGTACACCACCTCGGCGCGGCCGTCGGCGTCGAAGTCGAACACGCTCGAGCCGGTGCGCGACGACGAGGCCTCGACGATCGGCCGATCCCAGAGCACCGAGAGCAGCCCGCCGACGAGGTCGAACACCGCGTAGCGGCTCTCGCCGGCGACCCCGACCTCCACCTCACCGTCGCCGTCGAAGTCGCCGACGGTCGGCGGCCCGCCGGCGAAGGTGCCGAACACCGGGTCCTGAGGGACGGCGATGCTGTCGATGCGCGAGCCGTCGTCGTCGAGGAGCAGCAGGTGCTGATCCGCGACCAGGACGAGCTCGAGCCGACTGTCGGCGTCGACGTTGGCCGCCGCCGGAAAACCGTCCTGGGTCGTCGGATAGCTCGTGACCGTGGCGGCGATCGCCGCCCCGATGTTGTCGGAGACCGCCGCGTCCCGCACGTAGGCGCCGGCAGCGACGGACAGACGATACACGGTGCGCCCCGCGAGAAGCTCGAGCGCCGAGCCGTCGCCGTCGATGTCGACCGCCACCGACAATGGACCGACGTGACGCGACAACGTCGGTGACACGAAGTTGTCGCCGGTCCCGTCGATGCCCTGCACCGGCCAGGCGGTGCCGTCGGCGGTGAAGAGGGCGGCGCCGTAGAGCAACTCCGGGCTGCCGTCCTGGTCGACGTCGGCGACCGAAACCCCGCCCCAGTTGAACAACGACCCGGTGTCGAAGCAGGCGCCCAAGGTCGTGCAGTCCCACACCACGCTGCCGTCGGCGGCGAACGCCATCAGCCCCTTGCCCTGGTACTTGAGGGCGACGATCTCGGGCATGCCGTCGAGGTCGAGGTCCGCCACCGCGACGCTCGCCGCCGGCGCCAACAGCTGGCCGGTGCCGCCCGAGCTCCACAGGGTCTTGCCGGACGCGCCGTCCACGACCCGCAGCACCCCGCCCTGGGGATTGTGCTGCGTCGGGTCGGCGGGATCCTTGCCGCTCGCCACCGTGGTGTCGAAGGACACGAAGATCACGTCCGGGACATCGTCGCGGTTGACGAGCGCGTCGCCGTTGTCGTCGGTCAGGTTCGCCACCATCGGCGTCGACATCACCTGGACCTTGGTCGGAAAGCTGATGGTGTCGGTCACGAGCGGCCAGCGCCACTTCTCCATCGGCGTGAACTGGCTGACCGGCGGCGTGAAGCTGCAGCTCGCGCTCCACGGCAGGCCCGTCTGCCGCAGGGTCGGCGGATCGCAGGCGTCCCCGTGGTTGTCGAGATCCGAGTCGGTCTGCTCCGGATTCGGGGTGTCGGGGCAATTGTCGCGCGGGTCTTCGATCCCGTCCCGATCACGGTCCGGGATGGTCTCGCAGGCGTCGCCGACACCGTCGTGATCGGTGTCCTGCTGATCGGGGTTGGCGACGGTCGGGCAGTTGTCCTGCTCGTTGCCGACGCCGTCGCCGTCGCGATCCGCGTCGCAGACGTCACCGATGCCGTCGTGATCCTGATCGGCCTGCGACGGGTTCGCGACCGCGGCACAGTTGTCGTGGCCGTCGTCGATGCCGTCGCCGTCGCGGTCGGGGTCGCAGAGATCACCGCTGCCGTCCCCATCGAGATCGGCCTGGTCGGTGTTGGCCAGCCGCGGGCAGTTGTCCTGCTCGTCGTCGACCCCGTCGCCGTCGTTGTCGCGGTCGCAGGCGTCCCCGTGACCGTCGCCGTCGCTGTCGACCTGTTCCGGGTTCGCGACGTCGATGCAGTTGTCGCGCCCGTCGGGGACACCGTCGGCGTCGCGATCGGTCGGGACGAAGTCGCCGTTGGCGTCGGCCGGCGGGGCGGCGCAGCTCCCCGCGACACAGAGCGCACCGCTCTGGCAGTCTGCGTGAGTGACACAGGTGGCGTGACTGTCCCCACACGCCGACAGCGCCACCACGCTCATCAGCAACCAACTCTGCGCCGCGTACGACATGCCGCTGCTCCTACGGCTGGCGATCGGTGCTCCGGTGCAGCCGACACCCCAGCGTGATCGTTTTCGGCGCGCGCGACCGCCGAGTTGCCTACTTCTGCCTCCATGGTGTTTCATGTCCTGATGGCGCACCGCTTTCGAGCTCTCGGTCTCCTCTTCGTCGGCACGATGTCTCTCCTGCAAGGCTGCGGCGGCTCCGGCGGCCCGGCGCTGCCGGGAGCCGGCGACCCCGGGGCCTCCGGCGGCGACCAGGACGTCGGCTGCCCGCGCACCCCGGCGAGCCCGGACCGCGAGCGCTACGTCGTGATCTCTCACCCCTACGATGACGGCGGCGGCCAGAGCTCGCGCTTCGAAGTGCTGGCGCTGTCCAAGGCCGGCCACCTGTCGGTGACCGGCAAGACCTTCAACCTCGGACGGATCGCGTTCGGCGACATCGTCTTCACCCCGGACGGCGCGCTCGGCTTCGCCGCGCAGGACGACGGCAGCCTCGGAGTGTTCCGCCTGGCGGCCGACGGCACCCCGGCGGTCATCCACAGCGCCTTCAGCGGCCGCGGCGATTTCTACGCCCAGCGCGTCGTCGTCACCCCGAACGGCGGCGCCCTGGTGGTGGTCGACGGCAACACCCCGGAGAACGGCGGCGGCCTGTATCTGATTCGGATCGCCTGCGACGGCAGCCTCGACGAGGTCGGCAAGATCGCCGGCGCCCGAACACCCGGCGACGCGATCTTCGTACCCGGTGCCGGGGACCACCTCGTGGTCGCCGGCAAGGAGGTGCTGGGAACCGCCGCCGGCGCCGACGCCTATCTGCTGCAGGGGCTGGCGAGCACCCAGCTCGTCGGTCAGGCCGACGTCTTCGCCGACGACGACCAGCTCGTCGAGGACGTCGCGGTGACCGCCGACGGGCGCTACGCGCTGATCGCCGATGCCTCGATCTGGTCGGGGCTGCCGCACCGGGTCGCGGCGGTCGAGGTCGTGGGCGACCAGCTCCGCCTGGCGCAGACGCTCTCACCGCTGCTCTACGAGTTCCCCGCGGCCATCGCGATGTCGCCATTCAACAACGCCTTCCTGCTGTTGACCGCCGAGGCGGGGGCCGACGCGCTCGTCGCCTACGGCTACGACCCGACCGACGCCGCGACGCCGTTCGCGCTCGCAGGCGAGCTCAGCTACCAGGGCGCGGCCCCCGAGATGCCGACCGCGGCCAGCGTGATCGCGGCCGGCGGCCTGAAGGGCCGAGTCTTCATCGCCGAGAACCTCGGCGTGCGGCAAGCGCAGTTCCTGGTCTCCGGCGCGGTCGTCGACCTGGGCAAGACCAGCTCCGGCTCGGGGCTCGGCGCCATCGTCGGCGCCATCGGCGTCCAGCCCTGACGGGCGGCATCACAGTCGCTACTGGAGCACGTTGACTTCGCGGCGGCGAAACTGCACCAGGCGCGCGATGGTCTCGAGGAGGCGACCGAAGAACATCGGCTTGAACGAGAACGCGTCGGCCCCGAGGTCCTCGACCTTCTTGCGCTCGTCGCCCCGGCCGCCGGTGACGACCATGATCGGGATGCGACTGGTCGCGAGATCGGCGCGCAACCGCCGAATCAGCTCGTAGCCGTCCATCACCGGCATATAGATGTCGGTGATGACCATGTCGACGCCCTGCGCCTCGATCAGGTCGAGGGCTTGGCGACCGTCGGTGGCAAAGCGGGCGGAGATCCCGGCGGCGCGCACCGTCGGCAGTTGGTCCACCAGGCGCTCGTAGGTCGCGGCGAGGCGAGCGTTGTCCTCGGCGACCAACAACCGAAACGGCTCGGCCTCGACGCCGGCGTTAGGGGCCCCGCTGTCGTCCAAGAGACTCTTGAGCCGGGCCGCCGGCTGGCTGTCGACGAACTCGACGCCGACCCCACCGCCGGTCATCGCATCCAGCGACCGTACCCAGGCGACGCGCGCCGGGACGTTCATCGGCTCGAGGAGCCCGGGGAACGACACCGTCGCGACGACCTGCTGCCCGGCGCAAAGCGGCTGGTCGGTGCGCACGAACGCCCCGCCCAGCGACAGGTTCTCGGTCCAGTCGGCGTTCACCGGCGGCGCCGGCTGACAGCGAACGCACAGCGTGTAGGGATAGCGCGCATAGCGGCGCTTTTCCTGGGCTCGCGTATCGTCGAGGTCCACCGCGTCGCGCCCTTTGGGCGGCTCGTCCCCCGGACGACCACCCACAGCCCCCAGGGTACCGAGCGGCATCGACAACTGCAACTATTCAGCGGCCGCTGATGTAGGCAGGTGTGGTGAGCGACCGGCAGAGAACGTCGGCGCGGTCAATCGGACGTCGGCGCCGCTCGGAGGATGGTCGCGGTGAACGACGCCCGGAGGTAGAACCCGAGCGGCAACGTCAGCCGGGGGCCGTCATCCCCCGGCGCGAGGCTCCGAGCGTCGCGCGTGGGCGCCTTCGGACGCACTTGCAGCGCGACGCCGTGGTGCGCCGAGGGGACCCGACCCGCCGCGATCCGCCCCATCAGGTCCTCCCAATCGGCGCACAACAGCTGCTCCTCAACCGGGGTCGGCCGCCACAGCGTCGCGCGGCCAAAACGGCGCAGGGCGACCGCGGTGCCGCGACCGCCGATGACCGGCAACCACAGCACCTGCTGCAGCCGGCGGCGCAAGCGGGAGCTCCGCCACTCCTCGCGATCGGAGCGCGCCATCTGGATCGAGCAGCAGAACGTCGACTCGCGCGGCCGGCCGCTCGCGAGCAGCGGGATCGTCTTCAGCTCCACCTGCAGCGCCGGGAAATCCGGTCCGTCGCCGGCGTTCGCGGCCGCCCCCAGCGCCGCCTCCGCCAGCTGGCCGACGAAGCCCTTGGCGCGCCGCGACTCGCGCGGCACCTCGACGCCGAGCGCGTCCGCCAGCGCCAACACCGTGTGCCCGGCGAGGGCCGCCGCCCGCACCTCGAGCTCCTTCAGCGTCGTCGGCGGGTCTTGTCGCACGAGCTTTGACCGCACGCCTGCCCTCGGGAGCGAGTGACAACGGATCCAGTCACAGATATATCAGGCGCACCATGCGCCCCGTCACCTTGCTCTGCCTTCTCATTTCGGGCTGTGCCGCCCTCCAGGGCGACGCCAGCAAGTCGGCCGGCCCCAAGCCCGCAGCCGAGGGCGAGGACTCCGGCGTCAACAACATCTCCCGCCAGCTCCGGGATTTCAACCAGGCGCTGGCGACCAAGCAGTTCGAGGCGGCCATCATCCTGCTCGCCAAGATCGACCAGCAGATGAGCCGGGCCTCGGACCTGACGCGCTCGCACCCCGACTTCGAAGATCTCACCGAGGAGGTGGGGGCGGCGCACACCAAGCTCGATCGGGAGATCGAGATCGACCGCATCCGCCGGCGGAACGAAGCCATCGACGCCACGATCCACAAGGGCCAGCAGCTCTTGGCCCAAGGCGTCAGCATGTTCCAAGAGCTCAAGCAGCGCGTCCCGACCGCCGAGGACGTCCAGACCCTGAAGGAGATCGTCGCCAACCTGTCGAAGCTCCGCGCCGACGGCCGCGAATACGAGGACGAGTCGCGCTACCGCGCCCACGCCGCCCTTCTCGATCCCAAGCTGCAGGCCGTCGAGGCCCGACGGCGACAGGCCGAGTGGCAGCTGAAGGCCACCACCGCCACCGCGGAGCCGATCGAGGCCGGCTACGACGCGGCCCAGGCCATCCATTCGGCCGGCAGCGCCAAGGAGACGATCGCCTTGTTCCAGAAGGTCACCGCCGGTTTCGTCGGCTGCGTCAACGCACTCGCCGACCTGGAGCACGACCCTGACTACCGCGACGATTGGCTGATCGAAACCCGGCTCGGCGTCCTGACGGTGGCCGAGACCAAGCGCCAGTGCACGGATCGCGCCGCCAAAGGCCGCCGCGAGGCAGATTGGCGCGATTGGCAAGAGAGGGTCAACGCCGCGATCGCTGTCTTCGCGCCGCCGCTGCAGCGGGCCCGAGCCGCGAAGCGCGCCGCCGACGCGCTGCCGGCCGCGGTGGCCGCAGCCCAAGCGCTGCACCAGTGTCAGACCGGCCTCGACGCGGTTGCCAAGCACCCCGGGGCGCGTGACGCTCAGACCTTCGCGACCCTGCTCGGTAACCTCAACGCCGGCGGCCTGCGCCAGGCGTGCGCCGCCGAGGAGACCCGCTACACCAAGCTCCAGCCCGGGCTGAAGTGGGCGCTGCGGCTCGACGAGGTCGCCGTCCGCCTCGAGGCCACCGTGGCGCAGATGGACAAGGCCGGCGCGAGCAAGGATCCAGGCGCGCAGGTGGAGCTCTGGCGAGCGGTGCTCGGCGGCTTCAAAGAGTGCGCCGAGACCGCCACCAAGGTCGGCGGCGAGCCGGGGGCCGACAAGGGGCTCCTGGTGGAGACGGTGTTCGGCAAGGTCGGGGTGCAGGCGCTCGCCAAGGAGTGCGGCAAGCGCGCCGGCGCCGCCGAGGCGAGCCTGAAGAAAGCGGTCGCGGCGCAAGAGCTGGCGCAGTTCGTCGCCACCTGCAAGGCCGACGAGGTGAGCGTCGCAGAGCGCGAGGGCATCCCGACCCGGGTCGAGCCGGTGTCGGGCGGCCGGGTCTTCATCTACGAGCGCCCGCACAAGGGTAAGGCGGCCAACACCGTCACCTTCGGCTTCGACCCGAGCGGCAAGCGGGTCGATTTTCGGGTGCGCTGGTTGGACGACTTGACGACGATGGTCGGCGAGCTGAACCGCGCCGTCGAAGCGACGAAGGCCGCGGTGTCGGGCAAGGACGCCCTGAAGGCGACCCAGGCGCTGTTGCCGGTGCTCAGCGCTTGCCGTGACAACCTCGACAAGACCGAGAAGCACCCCGGGTACGACGCCGACGCGGTGTTCACGACCGCGCTCGGCAAGCTCACCGCCGCCAAGCTCCGCGAGGTGTGCGCGACCGAGAAGGGTGCGCGGGCGAGCACCTTGGGCTCGTTGGGCTGGCGCGTCCGCCTCGAAGAGCTGCGGGACCGCGTGATGGAGGCGACCGCCGAGCTCGGCAAGGCGCAAACGGAAGCCGACACCAAGGCCAAGCTCGCTCGCCTGGCGACCGCGATCGGAGGCTTCACCGAGTGCGTCGAGCGCGCCACGGCGCTGCCGAGCGAGCCGGGCGCCGACAAGAAGATCAAGGTGAAGATCGCCAAAGGCGAGGTGGACCTCGCGGGGATCCGGAGCAGCTGCACCAAGGACCTCGAGCTCGCCCGCAAGCTCGCCGACCGGGCGGGCGCCGACCAGGCCCTGGCGGAGTTCATCGCCGGCTGCGTTGGGGACGAAGCCGAGGTGGCACGCCGCGAAGGCGTGCCGACCCGGGTCGAAAAGCGCGCCGCCGGTCGCCTGTTCATCTACGACGCCCGAGGCAAGGTCAAAGCGCGCCGCTTCGCGTTCAACAACGACGGCCGCCGCGTCGACGAAAAAGCCATCGGCGCCGCACCGACCACCGCGAAGTAGCGATGCTGGCGCTCGAGGAGGCCCAGAGTCGGATCCTGCAGCCGCTCGCGGCGCTCCCCGGGGAGAGCGTGGCGCTCGCCGCAGCGCACGGCCGGGTGGCGGTTCGCGACCGCGTCGCCGCATGTCCGTTGCCGCAGTTCGACAACTCGGCGATGGACGGCTTCGCGGTGCGAGCCGCCGATACCGCCACCGCCCGTCCCGATCTGCCGGTGCGCTTGCGCCTCAACGGCGCAGTCGCCGCCGGTCGGCCGAGCTCCACGATGCTGTTGCCGGGCGAAGCGATGCGGATCTTCACCGGCGGCATGCTGCCGATGGGCGCCGACGCGGTGATCCCACAAGAGGCCTGTCGGAGCACCGCGGCGCACGTCGACCTCGAGGCCGGGGTCGCAGTGGGCGCGGACGTTCGCCGCGCCGGCGAGGACATCGCCGTCGGCGAGCGGGTCCTCGAGGGCGGCCAAGAGATCGGCGCCGGCGACGTCGCGCTGCTCGCGGCCCAGGGGATCGCGGTCGTCGAGGTCGTGCGCCGACCGCGGGTGGCGGTGTTGGCGACCGGCGACGAGCTCAAGGAGATCGACGCGGCGCTCGCGCCCGGAGAGATCCGCGACTGCAACAGCCCGATGCTCGCCGCCGCGGTCGCCGACGCCGGCGGCATCCCGATCGTTCTCCCGCCGAGCCCAGACCGCGAGGACGCCCTCGAGCAGGCGCTGTTCGCCGCGGCGCGCGCGGCGGACCTGATCGTCAGTGCCGGCGGGGTCTCGGTGGGCGACCACGACCTGGTCCGCGAGGTCATCCGTCGCCACGGCCGCATCGACTTCTGGCAGGTGGCGATCAAGCCCGGCAAGCCGCTCGCGTTCGGCGCGCTCTTGGACACGCCGTTCATCGGCCTGCCCGGCAACCCGGTCTCGGCCTTCGTGTGCTTCGAGCTGTTCGCGCGTCTGGCCGTCCGCCGGCTCGGCGGCCATCGAAAGATCCACCGGCCGCGACGCCCGGTCCGCTTGACCCAGGACCTCGGCGCCCATCGCGCCCGCCGCGAGCTGGTGCGAGCGACGCTCGAAACCAGAGACGGCGAGCTTTGGGCCACGCCCCGACCCCACCAAGGCTCCAGTCACCTGTCGTCGCTCGCCCAGGTCGACGCCCTGCTCGACCTCCCAGCCGGCGACCTCCTTCTGAGGACCGGCGACGCGGCGGACGCCTTGATCCTGAACCCCAACGCCCTCGCCTCCTGAAACCGGCCGCGCCTCCAGACCTTGACAAGATCCGGAGAGGCGCCGAGTCACTCCAAACAGGTCCACCTGCGAAAAACAAGACATTGGTAGACACAAATACGCGCATCCATTGCACCGCAATGCGATGCACAACACATATCGCATATAGTCATTCTGCCGCAATAACTTGCGGATATACACACTGTAAAGTCACTGCGGCCCAAGCACTACAGCTGCATGTGTTCGTGTGGATGCCGAAAATACTGGCAACAGCGGAGTCGTGCAATGCAAACCCCACGTCTGAAGCGGATCTGAGGAGCGCCCCATTCTCGCCGCGATCTTCGCCGACAGCGGTACGTTGCATGCGATGTAGTGCATCGTAAGATCGTGAAATCATGGATGTTTGTTGAAATCATCGTGGTTACGGCCTGCTTGCGGGCTCCGCCGGCCGTGGTCCAAAAGGCTTCTATTCTCAGGGAGTAGTTGACGGATCTCGTTGAAGTAGCTACACACGGTGCACCAAACAGGCCCCTTGGCGGTTGGCAAACTGAAGAGCCGGGATGGTCTCGGCGCACGACGTGGGGCCGAACAAAAGGAAGAGGGATTAAGATGACGAAGGCTGAGCTGGTAGAGAAGCTCTACACCAAGTGGAACGGCCAAGTGACCAAGAAGCTGCTCGGCGATCTCGTCGACGGCATGTTCGACAACGTCGCGCTGTCGATCAAGAAAGAGCACCGCTTCGCTTACCCCGGCTTCGGCACCTTCGTGGTGCGGAACCGCAAGGCTCGCAAGGGCCGGAACCCGCAGACCGGCGAGGCCATCAAGATCAAGGCCTCGAAGACCGTCGGCTTCCGTCCGGCGATGACCCTGAAGCACTCGCTGTAGTCGAGTGAGGCCGGGGCCCCTGGGTCCCGGTCTTTTCCGGATTCGCGCCTCGCGAGAGGCGTGCGACCGGATCGAAACCGCCCCGCATACGTGAGTATCCGGGGCGGTTTTTCTTTACATCGACACGACGAGCTTCAAGGGGTCCTTGCGGGTGTGGCTCGGCACCACGACGACGTCGAGCACCTTCACGCGCCCTGCCTCGCCGTCGACGTCCTCGACGATCTTGATGCTGTTGTTGCCCAGCTTCACCTTGTAGAACACCACTGGTGAGTAGCCGGCTTCCTTGCCGTTGACGTACACCCGCGCCGCCTTGACCCCGTTGGCCTTGACGGTGACGTAGCCGTGCTTGGCGCTCGTGGTGCCCTTGTTCTTGACGTTCTTGTGACCACCGTCGTCGCTCGTGTCGTCGTCCTCGGCGTCACCGACCGCGCCTTCGGTCGCGGCCACCGGAGTCGGGGCCGACGCGGCGGCCTCGACCGGCGTCGGGGCGGGCGCGGGCGCGGCGGGAGGGGTCGCCGGCGCGCTGACGGTCGTCGCCGGAGGAGGCCTTGACGTCGCCGCGACCTGCTCGATGGCGAGCGGCACTTCGGTGACCGCGGTAGCGCGGGCGCTCGGCCGCGAGCTCCGATTCGACACCACGATCGCGACGACCACCATGGTGGTCAGCAGGATCACGACGACGAGCGCGGTCAGCATGCCACGATTCGAGGACAGATCATTCCTGGCGGCTTGGCTGCGGGACGCGGAGAATGATCCCGAGCGCATCTCGGCGTACGGTTGCGGCCGCAGGGGGATCCCGATCGCGGTCGCGCCGACCTCCGGCGACAGCGGCCGCCGCACGCTCTCCGGCATCATCCCGGTGGCGTCCGAGAGCTCGAGACCAAAGGCTGCAGCCGGGCCAACCCCGGTCCATCCGGACGCCGCCTCGGCGCCGGCGCCGTCCGCGGTCGCGGCCACAAGGCGCGCGTCCGGGTGAGATCGAGAGCGCTCGTGGGTCCCCGAGACGCTCGTCTTTTGCTCGCCGCCGCCGACGTCGGTGCCGTCGGCGATCACGTCGGCCCCGACCTCGATCGCTTCCAGGCGGGTCTCGAAGATCTGCGAGCTGCGCGGTTTGCGCTTCTGCTCGCTGGACTCGTCGCAGTCGTCTTCGCTGATCGCCGAATAGCGGCGCAGCTGCTCGCCCAACAAGTCGATGTCATCGGCGCACAGGGCGTGCATGAACTCCTTGGCCTGCTTGGCGCCGAAGATGTTGCGGTTGTCGATCAACAGCGGCGCCAGCGCCTCGGCGAAGTCCGAGGCCCACGCGAAGCGGGTGCCGACGTCGGGGGCGAGCGCCGACCTGAGCGCGGCGTCGACCTCGGCCGGGAGCCCCGGATAGAGCTCGGCCATGTTCGGCGCCTTCGCCGAGCGCACCTTCTCGAGGATGGAGAAGTCGCTCTCGCCGTGAAACAGCTTCTTGCCGGTCAACAGCTCGTAGAACACCGCGCCGAGGGCAAAGATGTCCGCCCGCCGGTCGATGGCGCCCCCGGTGACCTGCTCCGGCGCCATGTAGGCGAACTTGCCCTTGAGCACGCCGGCGCGGGTTTCGGTGTCGCGCACCGCGGCCTTGGCGATGCCGAAGTCGACGACCTTCACCTCGCCGTCGTAGCTCACCAGGATGTTCTGCGGGCTGACGTCGCGATGCACCAGGTTCAACGGCTGGCCGTTGACGCCGATCTTGCGGTGCGCGAAGTCGAGCCCCTCCGCGGCCCGGTGAATCACATAGGACGCGAAGCCGATGGGCATCGCGGTCTTGGTGCTGTTCAGGCGCTTGATGATGTGGCGCAGATCGCGGCCGTTCACCAGCTCCATCGCGATGTAGAGGTTGTCGTTGATCCGGCCGAGCTCGTAGATTTGGACGATGTTGGCGTGCGACAGCTGCGACGCCAGCTTCGCCTCGTCGATGAACATCGTCGTGAACTGCTGGTCCTCGTTGAGCTGCGGCAACATGCACTTGATGGCCACCAGGCGCTCGAAGCTCTCGGCGCCGGTCACCTTCGCGCGATACACCTCGGCCATGCCGCCGGAGTTGATCCGGTCCAGCAAGATGTACTTGCCGAAACGCACGGGGAAGTGGCTGTAAGACATCGTTCGTCCGCGCGCGGCCGGTGCTCACGAATGAGCCTGGCGCCGCACGCCGTCCTCAAGCGTACACGCGCGCTCCGGCACGCTCAAGGGATGCGTTCGGTGTCAGTCTCGCGGCGTCGAGCGCGCCTAACGCGCCGGCAGCGCCTTCAGGGCCGCCTTGCCGTCCTTCACGTACACCTGGAACCGCACGTCGCTGCACTGATGCTTGGCGATCACCGCCTCTTTGCTCTTGTCGAGCTTGGCGACGAACTTCTCGAAGGTCAGATCGGTCGCGTTCTCGCCGCATTTCTTGCGGGTCTCGACGAACTCCTGGAAAACCTCGCGATAATGGGCGGTTGCCGGCGCGGCCGGCGCCGCCCCATCGGCCGCGACCCTCGCCGCCAGCTCCTTCGCCATCGCCAGCGGCATCACGTTGGTCTTCCCGGCATCAAACGTCGGCGCGGTCGCCGGGGGCGGGGCCGGCCGCACGTCCGGCGCGTTCGCCGCCGCCATCTCGTTGGCGAGCGCCGCCAACGCTTCGTCACCGCCGCTCGCCGCCACAGCGCCGGCCGCGGCCGAGGAAGCATTCGGGCTCGCCGCCGCTGCGGGGCTGGCCATCTCGCGCATCGCCGCCATCAGCTGCGGCGACAGCTGCATCATCGTCGTCGCGTCGGTGGCGAACTCGTCGAGCAGGTCTCCGAGCTGCGCCCCACGCCCGGCCGGCGCCTGCACCGCGGCCTCGGCCGCCGGCGGCTGCGGCGCGAAGTCGGCATCCGACAGCACCGCGCTCACCGCGGCGGTGACCGCGGGCACCTTGTCCAGCACCGGGGCGGCCGCAGCGACCGGCGCCCCCGGCCCGACGAATGCCGGGACGTCCGCGGTTACCGGGCCCACGGGCTCGGGGGCCGGCGCCTCGTTCAGGTCGGCAGGCATCGGCTCGGCCTCGACGAGGTCCTCGAGCCCGGCCTCGGCGGCGGCCGCAGACGCCACGTCGGGCGCCGTCACCGCCGGCATCTCGTCGGTGGCGCGCCGATCGTCCGGGGCCTGGGTCCCCAACGTCGCCGCCTCGGGCTCCGGGGACGCCGGTGGTCGCGCGCTCTTGGCCGGCGTCGCGGTGGCGACCGGAGCCGCCGACCCCGGCTGCAGACCGATCCCCAGAGAGCCGGCGTCCGAGATGCCCCGGAACTCGAAGTCCGAGACGTCCGGCGCCGGTTCGCTGCGATGCGCTTGGAGCACGTCGTCCAAGGTGGGGGAGCGCGGCAGCGACGCGACCACGCCGGCGCCCGCGGTTCGCAATAGGGTCTTGTTGAGCAGCAAGACCAGCCGCGAAAGCGACCGCGGCCAGGCGCGGTCCGGCAGCTGGCGTTCGTCGCCCTTCCCTTGATTGATGCGCCCGAGAAAGTCGGCGATCCGCTCCACGCCGCGGCGCAGCGGAAAATCGACAAACGACAGCGCCAGCACCTGGACCACGAACAACAGGACCAGGAACACCAGCACCAACACCTGGAAGCTCGCCAGCTCACTGTAGAAGGCGGTGACGTCGGTGAAGACCAGGCCGCGGACGCCCGCCGCCCCGGGCACGCCGAAGCGTGCCGCCCAGACGCCGATGGTCGCCGGCTCGGTATACCACGGCCCGGCACCGACCTCGCCCAGGCCCGGGACCTTCGCCAGCACTCGATGCTCGACGAGCAGGTGCGGTTGATCGGTGTCGCCGAGCGCCGCGAGCTCGAAGCCCTTCGGCGCCTTGCCCAGCGTCACGGTGTCGCCGACGGCCAACAGCGCGTCGGTGCCGGTCACCCGCGGCAGACTCGTGAGCTTGGCCTCGAGGATGACGGCGCCCACCGTGGTGCCTCGCAACGCCACCGGGGCTGCTCCGTACCAGACCACGTGGCCGGCCTCGACCGCGGTGACCTGCTGGACCTCGTCGTCGAGCGCCGTCAGCACGAAGCCGCCCTTGCCGACCGGCTTCGGCGGGCTCGGCGGCGGCGCGGTCGCGGTCCCGTCCGCGGGCCGATCGACGTCGCCGCCCTCCACCGCGGTCGCCTCCTCTTCCTCTTCGGCCTTGGGCGCCGCGAGGCGATCCCCGATCTTGAAGATGCTCGAATCGGAGAGCAACACCACGCCGTCGCCGTCGACCACGGTGACCGCGGCCAGGTGCGGCTTCTGCTCTTTGAGGACCGCGACCTGCTCCAAGAGCTTGTTCTTCAGGGCCTCGATTCGCGCCCGCAGCCGCTCCGGAACCTTGCCGGACGGCGGGCTGATGGCCAGCACCGCGGCGAGGCCCTTCAGATCGGCGGCGAGCGCCTGGTCGCCGGCGAAGCGCTCGGCGTCGGTCGACAGCTCTCTCCCCTGTTGGTGGAGATCAAACTCGATCTGGGCCGCGCCGGCCTTGACCAGCTCCCGGGTCGCCTCCAACGCTCGGCCGCCCTGCGCGGCGACGCCCTTCAGAACGAACCGGCCGACGCCAGCGAGGAGCAGAGCGCTCAAAGGAATGGCGATCAATCGTGGCAGCATAGGTCTCGTAATCGCGGGCCGAGTGGCGCCGACGGCGGGATTCTCGACGCCAGAGGCCGGCGCTGTCAACCGCTTTTGCTGCGGCTTCCGGGCACGTTGGCGGTCATCTGGCGCAGTCGCGTCGCGAGCCGCCCCCGGGTCTCCGGCGGCACCGGCGCAGAGAGCGCCCGGCGACACAGCGAGATGGTCTTGCGGTAGCTGTCGAGAAGATGGACGCAGGGTGGGCAGCGCTCGAAGTGGACCCGCACCTCGTCTCGCACCTCGGGGCAGAGCGAGCGATCCAAGAAGCCAAAGAGCGCATCCGCTGCATCGCGACAGCTGTGCCCCGTCGATCCGCTCGCGCCGATTGCCATCCTGAGCCCTATCCCCTCACGCTGTCCCCCGCGGCCTCCCTTGTGCCGGCCGCGAGTCAGCGCTTGTTGAAATAATCATCGAGCTGCTCGCGCACAATGAGACGGGAGCGGTGCAGGCGGGCCTTGACGGTCGGTACGGTGAGACCGAGCGTCTGTGCGACCTCGTCGTTCGACAGACCCTCGACGTCCTTGAGCAGCAGCACCAGGCGATACTTCTCCGGCAACCCGGTGATCGCGGCCTCGATGAGCCCCTTGAGCTCGCCGCTCAGGATCATCTCGTCGGGCTCGCCGACCCAGGCGCCCGGCATCCGCACCCTGCCGCCGCCATCGTCGGCGTAGTCGGGCCGGGTGTCTTCTAGCGACAGGTGCGGCTTGCGGCGTTGCCGCCGGAGCACCATCAGCGAGGCGTTGGCCGCGACGCGAAAGATCCAGCTCGACAGGCTGGCGTCGCCGCGAAAACTGGCGAGGCCGCGGAAGATGCTCAGGAAGGTATCTTGGACCACCTCTTCGGCCTCGGCGGGCTGACTCGTCATCCCGAGCCCGAGCCGATAGACGCGGTCCTGATAGCGCCGGACGATCTCTTCGAACGCGGCGTAGTCACCCCGCCGGGCGACGCTCAGCAGGTCCTGGTCGGTCGCCGCCGGGGCCGTCTGATCAGTCGGCGCCATCGCGGCGACGCTAACATGGGCGTGGTGTCACGGCAACGCGTCGAGCCGTTCCCTGGCCTTCCGGTAGGTGTCGGTGGCCGGCGACACGATCTGCAACACCAACCGGAAGCGCTCTTTGGCCTTGGCGACGTCCGACGCCTGCGCCCGGGCGCCGTCGTCGAAGATCTCCTTGGCCTTGTCGGCCAGATCGTCGAGCTTCTTCTGCGACGGCCGGTGGCCGCTGTCGAACGACAACGCGGTCTTCAGCTCGCGGTAGGCGTCCGGATAGCGGCCGGCCAGATAGCTCGCCATTCCCTGGACGTAGTACATGTCGGCGATCTTGCGATCGATCTCCTCGACGAGGTCGGAGTCGCCGCCGGTGATCTTGGCCTCGAAGGCCTTGGCCTGCTTGAGCTCTTTGATCGCCGCGTCGGCGCGCTTGGCGCGGTGCTCCTCTTTGGCGCCGTCGTACACCTTCTGAAAGCGCAGGATCTTGTTCTTCAACACCTGGACGTCGCGGTTGTCGGCCGCCGCCTCCAGGATCCGCATCGCCAGCGCCGGGTCGCCCGACGCGAACGCCGCCGTCGCCCGCGCGGTAACCCCGGAGCCGAAGCCCTGCCGCTTCGGCGACGCGGGCTCATCATCGCCGGCGTCGGCCTCTTTGGCCGCCCCCCGATTGTCGTCGTCGACCGTCCGGCCGCCGGTGCGTCGCCCGGCCGGCTCGGGCTTGTCGGGGCTCGGCGCCGGTGCCGCCGGCGCGCCGGTCGCGGCGCGCGCCCGATCCCTGAGCGCCGCGACGTCCGGCCGGCCCGGCCGGACACTCTCGACGCCGTCCAGGAGCTTCAACGCCACGGCCGGCTGCGACGTTTCGAGCGCGCCCTTCGCCCGCGACACCCGCAGGTCGAGCTCGGCGTCGACGCCCCGCAACAGCTCGGCCGCCTCCGGGGTGTAAACCGAGTCGGTGATCCCCGACGCCTGCGCGTACCCCTGGGCGAGGTCACCCGCCTGAACGCTGGTCCGCGCCGCCTGCAGCTGCAGCGCCAGCTCCTTCTCGCGCGCCAACTCCTGGAGGTACTGCTGGCCGCGCGCGTGGCTCGGATCCAGCCCGACGATGATCTTGAACTGCGCCTCGGCGTCGCTCCACTGGCGCCGCTTGAAGGCCTCGACCCCCTGGAGATAGTAGCGAAAGATAGTGTCGCGCCGCGGGCGGCCGCCGGAGCTGTTGGCGCGCACCACCAGGATCACCGCGGTGACGATCAGGGTGAACGCCAAGATCAGGGCGCTCACCAGCACGCTCCTGAAGTGCGGGCTCTGCCGCAGCTGCAGCCAGACGCCGGCCTTGGCGCCCGGCAACACCGGAGCGCCGCTCGCGTCCACCGGCTTGAAGACGTCGCCGATCTCGAGGAAACGGAAGCGCGAGCTCCCGAAGCCGACCTCGTCGCCGCTGCGCAACCGCGCGCGGTCCACCCGTTGGCCGTTGACGAAGGTGCCGTTGGCGGAGCGGAGATCGACGAGGATGTAGTTGTCGCCCTCGTGCAGCAGGCGGGCGTGCTCGCGCGACACCGAGCTGTCGCCGAGGACGACCGCGTTGCTCGGTCCGCGACCGATCGCGATCTCGCGCTCGCTGATCGCGAACTCGCGGCCGGTGTCTTTGCCCGCAGTGCCCACCAGCCGCGCCCCTTCCTCCGCCTTCACCGCCTTGCCGAGCTTGTAGACGTTGGTGTCACGGCGGGTGTACTGCGGGCCGCTCAGCGCCTTGGGCTTGGGCGCCAGCTGGCTCTCGCCCGACAGGCTCTTCCAGCCGCCGCTGCCGTCCTTGAAGTCGGCCCAGCCGTCGTCCGCCGCCAGCCGACCGGCGTTCTGGGCGCGGGCCATCGCGGCGTCGGCGACCGACTCGAGCCCGGGGCGCGCCGAGGTCGGCACCTCGCTCGCCCGCGCCGGAGCCGGCCGCGCATCACCGCCGGCACCGTCGACGTCTCTCCGAACGACCACCGGGCCCGCTTCTTCAGGGTCGGGGAACGCCGGGCCGATGCCGTCCAGATCCGCGACCGGCGCCTCGGCGACCGCCACCGGGTTCAACACCTCGGCGGAGACGTCGAACCCGGGCTGGCTGTCGCTGCGAACGCCGGCGACCGCATCCTTCGCCAGCCGTGGCGCGTCCTGGCCGGTTCGGTCGGTGGCGGCCGGGGTCGGCTCGATGTAGGTGTGTTCGACCGGCGCGGCGTCACCCTCGATCTCGGGGTTGCTCGTCGACCAGGCGTCGTCCACCATCGGAGCGTCGTGCCGCGGCGCATCCGCGGTGGACGACGGCGCCGCCCGCAGCGGCCGCGTGCTCTGTGACGCCGCCGACTCGGGCGCGCTCGCCGACGGGTCGGTGTCCGAGAGATCGTCTTGCTCCGACGGCTCGGGCGCGCCGCTCCCCGCTTTGTCTCGCCGTCCGCTCATGGTTCACTGCAGCTGCCGGAGCAGCTCGTCGACCCGATCGTAGTCGGCATCCACCGCCGGCACGAAGCCATCAATCTCGGCGAAGCGGAAGAAGGGCGCGGCCGCCTCGACGGTCGCCATCTCCATCAGCGCCGAGCGCAGCTTCTTCACCAACTCGCTCCCGAGCCCGGGGCGCACCACCACCGGCTCACCCGGCACCGGCTCGGTGCGGCCGATGGCGACGACGGCGCTCGGATCGGTGAGCATCTCCTCGGCGCCGGCGAAGCACGCTCCGGCGTCGACCTCGCCGCTCGCGACCTTCTGCACCACTTGCTTGTGACTGCCGACGAAGGTGGCCTTCAGATCGCGGTCGGGGACGATCCCGGCGCCCTTGAGGAGGATGCGCGGATAGAGATAACCGGCGCCGGAGAACGGGTCGACCCAGGCAAAGCTGTGACCCTTCAGGTCGGCGAGGGACTCGATGCCTGAGCCGCGCTTGACGATGACGACGCCGTCGTAGGTCGGACGGTGGTTGCGGATCGAGCGCAGGATGGCGCGCACCTGACCCTGGCGCCGGGCCTTGACGTAGGCCACGGCACCGAACAGCGCCACGTCGGCCTTGCCGGAAGACAGCATCCGCGTCGCCTCGTCGTACGACTTCGCGGCGACGAACTCCACCGGTCGCCCGAGCGCGTCGGCGAGGTAGCGCCCGAGCAGCGAGAACACCGCGCTCTCCTCCTGCGGGTTGTCGAAGGGCAACGTGGTGAGCGTGAGCGGGAAGGGCGCGCCGACCGCGAGGCGTGGCGCGATGCAAACCACGAGCAGGAGGACGATCCGCGGAATTGAGGCCATGCGGGGATTGCAGCCCGAAAACGCGCCAAGGTCAACATGCGCCGGGGTGAGATCAGAAGCCGCGAAGCGGCGGCGGGCGCGGCCGCGAGGCTGAATCCGCTGGATCGTGCCGGTGCCCTTCGGTAGGGTCAACGCCGAGCTGCTCACCAACGAGGTGTCCATGCGCTCTAGTCTCCTGCTGCTGTGTTTCGTGAGCCTCGGCGTGGCGATGAGCAGCGTCGCCCTGCACCCCGAGGCCGCGCTCGCGAGCACCGCGAGGAAGGGCAAAGACAAAGGAAGAGCCAAGGGGAACAGCGCCTCGCCCGCCGCGACCCAGAGCGCCGAAGCCGGCGCGGACGACAACCCGGCCGCCGACTCGGGCTCGATCACCGATCTGCCACCGTGGAGCATGTTCGAGTGGCAAGTGGGCCCAACGACCGGTCTGTTGGGGGACGTCGCCCGGGTCCAGGTGCCCGCCGACTTTCTGTTCGGCGACAAACAGGTGGCGCAGAAGCTGATGGAGGTGTTCCAGAACCCGGTGACCGGCGACGAGCAGGGCGTCATCCTCCCGAAGCGCAAGGACAACCACTGGCTGGCGATCTTCGAGTACTCCGAGGACGGCCACGTGAACGACGACGACAAGAACGAGATCGACGCCGACGCCATCCTCGAGTCGCTGCGTCAGGGAACCGAGGAGGCGAACATCGAGCGCCAAAAGCACGGCTGGGCGCCGGTGCACGTCTCCGGGTGGGCCAGGCCACCGCGCTACAACGACACCACCCACAACCTCGAGTGGGCGGTGACCGCGACCGCCGAGGACGGCCTGCAGTCGATCAACTACAACACCCGCCTGCTGAGCCGCACCGGCGTGATGAGCGTGACCTTGCTCGTCACCCCCGAGAACATGAGCGCCGGCCTGCCCGAATACGCCCGGGTGCTCGGTGCGTTCGCGTTCACCGACGGCAACCGCTATGGCGACTATCGTCAGGGCGACAAGCTCGCCGAGTACGGCCTCGCGGCGCTGATGGTGGGCGGCGGCGCGGCCATCGCCGCGAAGACCGGCCTGCTGTTGCAGCTGCTGCTGATCTTCAAGAAGGGCTGGAAGGTCCTGATCATCGCCCTCGCCGCCGGCGCTGCCGCGCTGCGCCGCTTCTTCGGCCGCCTGGGGCGAAAAGGCGACACGCCGCAGGGAACCTGAGCGGCCACGCGGCGCCGCCGGCCGCGACTGCCTCCCATGTCCGAGAGCCTGCAAGAGCTCGCGTTGATCCTCGCGGTCATCTACCTGCTCGAGGTCGTGTCGTATCTGCCGCCACCACGACGGCTCTTCGTTCAGGGGCTGGGCCGGCATTTCCGGCCGTCGGCCTCCGGCGTGGTGTTGCGCAACCCGCTGCCGTGGGCGCAGAGCATCGCCAGCGAGCCGCCGGTCCTGCGCCTCGGCACCACCGGGGTCTACGCCTACCAGCCACACCGACAGAGCACCGGACGGCCGCGCGAATGGGGACACCGCTTCCTGCGCTATGACGCTATCGGCGCGCTCACGGTCGCCGGCCCGGAGCTCGAGATCGATGGTCGCTGCTTCGTGCAGCACGCGAGCGAGATCGCCGCCCGCCACTCGGCCGCGCTCTTGGACGAGGTGCGGCGCACGCCACCCGCCGAACGGCAGCAGGTCATCGAGCGGCTCGAGGCCGCGACCCTGGACGTCGCCAGGGCCGACGCCCGACTTCAGACCGCGTCGCGCGAGCTCTTGGGCCTGCGGCTCCTGGGCTCGCTGTTGTTCGCCGATCTCGCCGGATCCTCGATCCTGCTGGCGACCACCGAGTGGGCCCTCCGCTACTGGCGCCCGGGCGTGGCGGCGTGCGTCTGCCTGATCGCGACCGTGGTGTGGCGCTTCACGGTGGCGCACCGCCGGCTCTACCCGGACGCCGCCGGCGATCGCTGGCTCAAGGGCTTCGTCCTCGCGGTCAACTTCCCGTCCGCGTGTCGCGCCGCTGAGGCCGTCAGCCGCGACCTCGTCGCCGGCTATCACCCGGTGGTGGTCGCGAGCCTGGTGTGCGACCGCGGCGGTCTCCGAGAGGTCGCACGGCAGACGCTCGTCGAGCTGTCGTACCCGAGCGACGACGACGACGTGCCCGCGGAGGCACGCGCCGTGATCGAGAGCGCGCGAGCGCGAGCCCGGGCGGCGCTCGGCGCGCTGTTGCCCGCGCTCGGCCTGTCGGCCGCCGAGCTCCTGGCGCCACCCGAGCGCCACGACCAATCCGGCGCCGGCTACTGCCCGCGCTGCGGCACCGAGTTCGAAGCGGTGGACCGTCCTTGCCCGGACTGCCGCGTCGCGATCGTTCGGTTCCCGGACCCGTGACCCCCATCCGGGCGCGGGCGTGGTCTTCGAGCGTCCGGGGTGGGCGAGATCTCCAGACAGGGTCTGTGCTAGGGTGTTGGCATGGCCGGAGGGGTTCAAGACCGACGTCACGTCCGCCGCTCGGTCCGGGTCGCGGTGCAGGTGGCGCACGCCGGCGAGCCCGGCTACGGCGAGATCTCGCTCGACGCCCTCGATCTCAGCCAGAGCGGCGCGTTCTTGCAGTCGGACCTGCTCCTCGAGACGGGTGACGTCGTGACCCTGACGTTCACCGTCCCGGGCGAGATCCGCTCGATCAGCGCCCGGGCACGCGTGGTCTGGGCCACACGGCACGACGTCCAGAAAGGCTCCCCGGGGATGGGCGTCGAGTTCGTCGACCTGTCGGATGCCGACCGGCAGATCATCGGCGCGTTCGTGCGCTCGGCGCGCTAGGACACGGCTCAGAAGCGCTCGATCTTGAAGTCGTCATCCGCGGGCCGAGTGCCGGCGGCGGCCGGTTGTGCCGCGGCCGGCGTCGCGGGCCGTGCGCCGGGCGGTGCCGCCTGAGGTCGGGCCGGCGGCGGCGGCGCTTGCGGTCGAGCCGGCGGGGCCACGGGCGGTGCGGCGCCGTGACCGGTGGCCTCGAAGTTGTCCCAGGAGGTGTCCGAGGTGCCGGCGATCCCCGAGACCCGCAGCGCGAGGTCGTCGGGGTTGGAGGCCTGGCGCAGCGCTTCCTTGTAGGTGATGAGCTTGCCGGACAACAGCGCCATCACCGACTGATCGAAGGTCTGCATGCCGTAGGTCGAGTGGCCTTGTTGGATCGCCTCGGCGATCTCCTTGGTGCGGTCCATGTCCTCGATGAGCTCCCGCACCCGGGAGGTGTTACGCAAGATCTCGAGCGCCGCGACCCGGCCCTTGTTGTCGGCGCGCGGCACCAGGCGCTGGCTGACGATCGACTTGAGCACCGACGCCAGCTGCAGGCGGATGGTCTTCTGCTGGTGGGGCGGAAAGGCCGAGACGATGCGGTTGATGGTCTCGGTGGCGTCGAGGGTGTGCAACGTCGACATCACCAGGTGCCCGGTCTCGGCGGCGGTGAGCGCGATCTCGATGGTCTCGAGGTCGCGCATCTCGCCGACGAGGATCACGTCGGGGTCCTGGCGCAAGGCGCTGCGCAGCGCGTTCGCGAAGCCCTCGGTGTCGACGCCGACCTCGCGCTGATTGACGATCGAGCGCTTGTCTCGCACCAGAAACTCGATGGGGTCCTCGATCGTGAGGATGTGGGCGGTGCGGTTGGTGTTGATGTGGTCGAGCATCGCCGCGAGCGTCGTCGACTTGCCGCTGCCGGTGGTGCCGGTCACGAGGATCAGGCCGCGCGGCTCCATCGAGATCTCCTCGAGCACCTTGGGGAGCCCGAGCTGCTCGATCGTCTGGATCTTGAGCGGGATGACGCGGAACACCGCGCCGGTGGTGCCGCGCTGCTGAAAGACGTTGACGCGAAAGCGTCCCAGCCCCGGGACGCCGTAGGCGAGGTCGATCTCGGAGTGCTTCTGGAACTTCTCCCGCTGCAGGTCGCTCATGATCGACACCGCCATACGGGCGATGTCTTCGGGCGGCAGGCGTGGTGCGTCCTTGAGCGGCAGCAACGCGCCGTTCACCCGGAACATCGGCGGCAGGCCGGCCTTGAGATGGATATCCGACGCGCCGCCCTTCAATGCCACCGCGAGAATGTCGTTCAGCTCCATCGGATGCTCCTCAGCTGCGCTTGCCGGGCCTGGAGGCTAGCACAGACCCCGGGCGCCCACCTAGCCGCGGCAGGCAAGCGCCGCGACAAAACGAGGCCCGCTCTTGCAACTGACCCGAATCGTTGCGAGAAACAACAGAGGGCATGGTGTGCCCTCGCGGGACCTGGACTCTTGGTGCGCCAATAGTCCGTGTGCAGTTGAGCCATGCCCTGATTCCGGATGAACTACCCTATTCCATTTGGCAAATACCTGCTCCTGGAGCGGGTGAACGTCGGCGGCATGGCCGAGGTCTTCAAGGCCAAGGCCTTCGGGGTAGAGGGCTTCGAGCGCATCCTGGCGATCAAGCGCATCCTGCCGAACATGGCGGATGACGACGAGTTCATCAACATGTTCGTGGACGAGGCCCGCATCGCGGTGCAGCTCAGCCACGCCAACATCGTCCAGATCTACGAGCTCGGGAAGTACGAGAACCAGTACTACATCGCGATGGAGTACGTCGCCGGCAAGGACCTGCGCTTCATCCTCGATCACATCCGCAAGAAGAAGGAGCTGTTGCCGCTGCCGGCCTCGGCGTTCATCATCTCGAAGATCTGCGACGGCCTCGACTACGCGCACCGCAAGGCCGACCCGACCGGCCGGCCGTTGAACGTCATCCACCGCGACGTCAGCCCGCAGAACATCCTGGTGAGCTACGAAGGCGCGGTGAAGATCACCGACTTCGGCATCGCCAAGGCCGAAGACCGGGCGAGCAAGACCCAGGCAGGCGTGCTCAAAGGCAAGTTCGGCTACATGTCGCCCGAACAGGTGCGCGGCCTCGAGATCGATCACCGCTCCGACATCTTCGCGGTCGGCATCCTGATGTACGAGATGATCACCGGCAAGCGGCTGTTCTTGGGCGAGAGCGACTTCTCGACCCTGGAGAAGGTGCGAAACGCCGAGGTGCCGCCGCCGAGCCAGATCAACCCCAACGTCTCGCAAGAGCTCGAGCGCATCATGCTGAAGGCGCTCGCCAAGGAGCGCGACGAAAGTTACCAGTGGACCTCGGAGCTGCACGACGACCTGCAGCAATTCCTGATCGAAGAGAACACGATCTACAACGCCAAGCGCTGCGCCGTTCTTCTGCAACAAGAGTTCAAGCCCGACATCGACGCCGAAATGCAGAAGATGGAAGAGTTCATGAAGGTGCAGGCGCCGAACAACCCGGACATGGTGGCCGCGGCGGCGGAGATGCGCGCCGCGCCCCTCAAGACCGATCCGGGAGCGGCGTCCTCCGGCGAGAAGACGATGATCTTCGAATCGGGCTTCTCGGCCCACGGCAACATCGCCACCGAGATCGCGCCGGAGGGCATGGGCGGGCGCTCGTTCGTCTCGCGCGGCAAGAGCGGCGAGGCCCATGAGGCGCGGACCGGCTCGGCGTTGATGCCGCTCTCACCGCGGCGGAGCCTGCAACCACGGCCGTCGCTCGCCGGCGCCGAGAGCGGCGACGCCGGCGCCATCCAGCAGAAGCACGTCGGCGCGATCATCATCGCGGTGGCGGCGTTCTTGGCGGCCTTGATCCTCTTGATCGTGCTGTTGACCGGTCCCTCCGGCGACGTCGGCACCGTCGTCATCACCTCGCAGCCGACCGACCAGGTCGACATCTACCTCGACGGCAACCTCCTCGGCAGCAAGACGCCGCTGTCGAGCCACGACGTCAAGGTGGGCGAGCACATCCTCTTGGCGCGCGCCAACGGCTATCCCGACCGCGCCTACCGCTTCGAGCTCGTCGCCGGCAACCCGGCGGTGATCAACGTCGAGCTGGAACGGAGCACGGCGGCGCCGGCGACCGCAGACGCGACGATCGAGGTGGTCACCGATCCCCCGGGGGCCTCGGTCCGCATCGGCGGGCTGCCGCAGGGGGTGACGCCGCTGACGCTGAAGAACCAAGACCCGTCGCGGCCGGTGATCTTGGAGATCGTCAAGGACGGTTTCCAGACCGAGAGCCGCAGCGTCACCTTTCCCAACAACCAGAAGACCGCGACGGTGCGGCTGAGCTTGAACAGCGCCGGCGGCGGCAAGCCCGGGGCCCAAGGCGCCGGCACCCTCTACGTCAAGTCGAGCCCGAGCGGCGCGACGGTGTACCTCGGTCGGGTGAAGCAGGGCGTCACGCCGCTCGAGATCAAGGGCCTGGATCCGACAAAGACCTACGAGATCGAGGTCGCCAAGGACGGCTTCAGGCACAGCAAGGCCAACGCCAGCTTCAAGGAGGGCAAGACCGAGGCGCAGGTCGAGCTGACCCTCGACGACCTGACGCCGTCCCACGGCCGCGACCGGCCACGGGAGAAGACCAAGGAGCGCAGCGGGGGAGGTGGTGGCGGCGGAGGTGGCGGCGGTGGCGGCGGCGGCGGCGGCGGCGGCAAGTGTGGTGGATCGGGAGCGAAGCTCTCGGTGATGACCGTAGGCGAAGCGGACTGCAAGGTGTTTGTCGGCCGCACTGATGCAGGCACTCCGCCATTCGCCAACAAGGACGTCCCGGTCGGCAAGTGCGAGATCAAGGTGACCTGCGCCAGCGGCAAGAAGTACAGCGTGACCAAGGCCCTCAAAGCCGGCGGCACCGAGAAGGTGATCATCAGGGCCGGGGACTGGCAGTAGCGGGGACGCTCGGCCAGGGGCTTTCGCGTTGAAGCGATCTTCGTCCCCGCCCCACCCGGGGGCGGGGATTCAGGGGTGGGGGTGGGGAGCGCCGCGGCAGCTGCGGCGCGGGAATCAAAAGCAGGTGCAGAGCGCTCTAGCGCTTGAGGATGCTGCGCACCAAGCCGCGCAGGCCGGACGACGCGGCCTCGGGCTCGACCTGGGTCGCGTCTTTGCCCGGGCGCTCTTGAATGATCTGCGAGGTGTCGGCGACCGGACGCTCGAGGGTCGCGAGGCGGATGGTCTGCGGCGCGCCGGTGCGGTCGTTGCTGGCCGAGATCGCCAGCATCCCTTCGGCGTCCACGGTGAACTCGATGGTGACCGTCACCTCGCCGGCGCCGGCCTCGGGAACGCCGCTGTAGATCAGGGTGCCGAGGTAGTCGCACTGCGCCACCCGCGTGCCCGCCTCGCCCTGGTAGACCTCGACCTCGAGCGCCGCCTGCTGGTCCTTGGTGGTCTTCAACGGCAGCACCGCCTTGCGCGGCAGGTGGACGTTCTTGTCGATCACCACTTGTAGGGTGCCGGCGGGGTCGGCGATGCCGATCGGCCGGCTCAGGGTGTCGAGCAGCGTCACCGCGTCGATCTGCGACAGCGAATCTCCGAGCAGCGCCGCGCCGAGCGCCACGCACTCGTCGGGGTGGATGCCCTTGCGTGGCGGCTTGCCGAAGTGCCGGGTGATGGTCTCGACGACGAGCGGCATCCGCGTCTGACCGCCGACCGGGATCACCTCGTCGATCTCGTTCTTGTCGATGCCGGACTCGGCGAGCAGCTTGTCGACCACGTCGATGGTGCGCGCCACGAGATCTTGGGTCAGGCGGTTCAAGGTCTCGCGGTCGATCGCGATCTCGAGATCGATCCCCTTGCCGCGGCGCTCGAGGAGGTTGGGGATCCGAACCTCGGTGTGCGCGAGCAGCGACAGCTCGATCTTGGCGCGCTCCGCGGCGTTGCGGACCCGCTGCACTGCGGCGGGCTCGTCGGCGAGATCGATGCGCGACTTCTTCTTGAACTGATCCAAGAGCCAGTCCTCGATGCGCGAATCGAAGTCGGCGCCGCCCAAGAACATGTCACCGCCGGTCGCGACCACCTGGAAGACGTTGCCGGTCAGCTCGAGGATGCTGACGTCGAAGGTGCCGCCGCCCAGGATTCCGGCCTGGATGGCCGCGCCAACGGCCACAACCTCGTCGGGGTTGACGGTGCGGTTCGGCTCCTTGTTGGTGAGCTTCTTGACCAGTTCCTGCACCATCGGCATGCGGGTGGCGCCGCCGACGAGCACGACCTCGTCGACCTCGACGGTTTTCAGCTTGGCGTCCTCGAGGGCACGCTGAAACGGGTTCTTGATGCGCTGCATGAGGTCGCCGCACATCTCCTCGAAT
>JACRCV010000032.1 GCA_016218825.1 Deltaproteobacteria bacterium | reverse complement strand
TGCGCCAGCAGGAGCGCAATGTGCTCGAGTTCATCACCGCGGCCTGCACCGCGCAGTTGACTGGCTCCGCAGCTCCGTCGTTGCTCCCTGACCAAGATCACGTCATGCTCGCGGCGGCATGAGGGCGTGAACGCTTACGAAGAAGCGACCTCTGCCAAGCGACCGTCCATCGTGGCCGTTCAGAGACCTTGCTTGTCGTGGTGCTGCCGGACCGACCGCGACCAACCTGCATGGCTCCTCCCACCACTGCTGGTAAACCGCTGCTGCCGACTATCGTTGAAACACAGGGCCCAGGTCGGCCGGGCCAGATCCTACAACTTTGCAAGCGACCCCATAGTCCTCTTGCTGCCTCGGCAGGTCAAGCAAATATGGCAATATAAACATGTAGTTACGTGTGTTGGTGACTACCACACGCGCACACGGCAAGTGCGACTCATTGCGTCACGCCATGGGTCGTTGCCGCGGCCAGGGCGGGGCCGCAGTTCTCGGCACCTCTACCCGTCAACGCTCGGATCAGTCTTGCTGCCGGTCGCGTGCGCGATGCCGGCGCCGACCAGGAACAACGAGCCGGTCACGAGCACGACGCCGTTTGCGCCCGCCTCGCGACACGCGGCGGTGATCGCGGCGGCGGGGGACGGATGGACCTGGGCGTCGGGCGCGAGGCTGTGGAGCTCGGCCTCGCTGCGGGTGCGGCGCGAGGCGACCGGGGTCAGGTGCAACGACGCCAGCCGCGGCTTCAAGATCTGCAACATCTCCTCGGCGGACTTGTCGTTCAACGCGGTGAACACCGCGTGGATGGGGCGGCCGGCGAGGCGCGGATCCCGGTCCATCGCCGCCGTCAGCGCCGTCATCGCGTGCGGGTTGTGGGCGCCGTCCAGCAGCAGGGGAGGGTGGCCCTCGATCCACTGGTAGCGCCCGGGCCAGTCGAAGGCCGCGACCGCGCGCTCGATGAGTTTCGGCGACGACAACAGCCCCAACCGCGCGAGCTCCTGGCAGGCCACCGCGGCGGTGGCGACGTTGTCGGCCTGGTAGGGCGGCAGGCGCCACGGCGCGACCGAGAGCGGCGCCTCGAGGCCGCCGCCAGCGAGCTGCAGCGCCTCACCCTCGAGCCGGGAGGACGCGGCGACCGTGAGGCGGGCGTCGCGCTCCCGCGCCACTTTGGCGATGACGTCGCGGGCCGCGGCCACCTGTGCGGCGCTGACCACGGCGCCGTGCTCGGGGATCACCGCCGCCTTCTCGAACGCGATCGCCTCGATGGTCTCGCCGAGGATCTTCTGGTGGTCGAGGCCGATCGGGGTGATCACCGCGAGGTCCTTGTCGAGGACGTTGGTGGCGTCCAGGCGGCCGCCGAGGCCGACCTCGATCACCGCGATCTTCACCCCGGCGCGGGCGTACGCCAACGCCGCCATCACCGTGGTGCACTCGAAGAAGGTCGGGACCGCCGGGCAGCTCTTCTCGACCTTGCAGATCTGATCGTAGAGCTCGACCACCAGCTCTTCGGCGATCGGCCGCAGGTCAATCTGAATGCGGTCGACGAAGCGCAGCAGGTGCGGCGAGCAGAAGAAGCCGATGCCCCGGTGCTCGAGGCCGAGCGCGGTGGCGATGAGCCTCGCGGTCGAGCCCTTGCCGTTGGTGCCGGCGACGATCACCACGTGCTCGAGGCCGTGCTCGGGGTTGTTGCAGGCTTTGAGCAGGGCCCGCGTCGGCTCCAGGCCGAGCTTGATGCCGCCCGCGGCGCGAGCGTAGAGGCTCTCGAGGGTTTGGGCGTAGGTGAGCACGAAGGAGGTGGGCTAGAAGTCGAACTCGTCCATCGGCCGGAGGACGGTGAGGCGCGGATCGGCGAGGTCGGCCACCTGCGCCTTCAGCACGTCGAAGAAGGTCGGCTTCAGGTGGTAGAGGAGCACCGCGGCGTCGCTCTGCGGGCGGAACTTCTTGAGCTCCGCCGCCATCATCGCCGGCGTCAGGTGGCCCGAGACCTCGGCGAGCTTGGTCATGTGGTTCGGGAACGACACCTCGAAGATGAAGGCGCGCAGGTCTTCGACCTTGTTCAGCTCCTCCCACAGCTTGTCGGTCGGCCCGGTGTCGCCGGAGTACACCAGGGTGCCGCGCTTGCTGTGCACGAAGATCGCCTGACAGTCCACCGGGTGGTTGACCGGCACGGTGCGGATCGTCAGGTCGCCGATCTGGAACGGCTCGCCGGGCTTGAAGCGCTTGATGCGCAACGTCGGCCGGCCCTCGGGGTCGGACGGGTTCGGGATCTTGGTGAAGTTCGGCCAGATGACGTCGTTGAACAGGTGCTTCTCGAGCGCGGTCGCGGTGAAGTCCGCGGCGTAGATGTCGAGGGGTTTCTTGCGGACCCCGATGACGTTGTCGGCGGCGAGCGGCAGGTCGCGGATGTGATCGAGGTGCGCGTGGCTCAGGACGACGTTGTCAACGCGCGCTTGCTCGGCGGTCGTGAGCCCCCGCGTCAGCGCGCCGGCGTCGAGCGCCAGGGTGTCGTCCACCAGGAAACAGGTCGTGCGGTGTGTGGGTGATTCGCCACCGTGACAACCGAGAACGCGTAGACGCATGGGAATCGTGCTCCTCACCCATGAGGTCACCACAGCCTGCGGCACCTGGCAAATTAGCCGCGCAAACCCGGTGAATCAGATGTCGCCGAACTTCTCTTTCATCTCGAGAAACTCCAAGAACTCACGGAGCTTCGAGACGTCCTGGACGATGACCCCGGTCTCGGTGATCTTCAGCAGGCGGGAACGGATGAGCTTGTTCATCACGTCGTTGACGGGCTCGAGATCGAGGCCCACCTTGCCGGCGAGCTCTTTGACCGTAAAGTCGATGGCGACGCCGTCCGGCGTCTGCCGGCCGTGGCGGCTGGCGCTGTGGGTGAGGAAGTGCACCACCCGCGAGTTGTGATCGCGCAACAACAAGTTCTCGATCTGGTCGTCGGCTTCCTGCAGGCGCTGCGCGAGCTTCTTGATCATGCGCACCGCGATCTCGGCGTTGCCGCGCACCATCGCCTCGAAGGTCTTGGGGTCGATGACCAAGAGCTTCGCCTCTTCGTCGACGGTCGCCGACGCCGACCGCGGCTTGTTGTTGAGGATCGACATCTCCCCGAAGAACTCACCGGCGCCGAGCGTCACCAAGGTCTTCTCGACGTCGCGCACCTTCATCGAGATCCGCACTTTGCCGGACTGGATGACGTACATCTCCTTGCCGGTCTCGCCTTCACGGAAGAGCACCTGGCCTTTCGCGAACTCGCGGCCGAAGCGCTCGTAGAGAGGATCTTCACCCATGGTGCGGACTCCTATCAGAGGGCCGAAACCCTGTCAAAAACGACCAGAAGTCGGGCCCTTGCCCCCACGCGCCGGCTCGCGGCGCTACTTGGTCTTCATCGTGTAGACGCCGTCCCAGCCTTCGCCGGGCGGCTCGGCCTTCATGTGCTCGCAGCGGTCGATGTACATGCTCGACGCGAAGTCGTTGGGCTTCAGGGTCGTGCGCACCTTGGTGAACGCCGCGACCGCCTCGTCCCATTTCTGCGCCTTGTACAACGCCATGCCGCTCTCGAAGGTGGTGATCAGCTCCTGCTGGGTCGGATCGGGCTTGCCGCGGCCCAGGAGCTCGAAGATCCGCACCGGCTCGCGCTTGCCCTTGACGCGCACCGAGTCCATCTCGCGGGCGAACATCTCGTCTTTGACCGCGGCGTGGGTGAACTCGCTGATGATGATGTTGGTGCCGTACTGCTTGTTGATGCTCTCGAGCCGCGAGCCGAGGTTCACGTTGTCGCCCATCACGGTGTAGGCGAAGTGCGCCTCGGAGCCCATGTTGCCGACCGCCATCGGGCCGGTGTTGAGCCCGATGCCGATGTCGATCTCCGGCAGGCTCTTCTCGCGCCACATCGCCTGCAGCACTTTCAGCTCGTCCATCATGTCGAGGGCGGTCAGGCAGGCGCGCACCGCGTGGTTCGGATAGTTGATCGGCGCCCCGAAGATCGCCATCACCGCGTCGCCCATGTACTTGTCGAGGGTGCCGTCGTGCTTGAAGACCAGGTTGGTCATCGGCGTCAGGTACGAGTTCAGGAGGCTCACGAGCTCCTCGGGGGACAGGCGCTCGCTGATCGTCGTGAAGCCGCGGATGTCGGAGAACAGCACGGTGCAGGTCTTGCGCTCGCCGCCGAGCTTCAGCTTCGTCGGATCCTTCAGCACCTCGTCGACGACGCTGCGGGTGAGGTAGAACTGGAACGCCTTGCGGATCTTGCGCTTCTCCTTGCCCTCGGTGAGGTAGCCGTGCACCGTGACGCCGACGAAGGTCAGCGCCGCTTGCAGGGTCGGGAGGACGTTCAAGATCCAGACGTCCTTCGAGAAGAAGAACAGCACGTCGACGAAGTACAGGCCGAACGCGAAGCCGAGGGTCACGAGCAGCCCGGCCCACACCGGGATGCGCGGCAGCACGACGCCGAGGATGATGCCGAGGATCAGGTAGAACAGGATCTCGTAGAACGCGAAGCCGATCGGCCGGTCGAGGAAGCGGCCGTCGATGGCGTTCTGCACCACGTTGGCGTGGATGTAGACCCCGGGGGTCGCGGCGGAGAACGGGTTCGGGCGCAGATCGAACCAGCCGAGCGCCGTCATGCCGAAGAGCACCACCTTGTCCTTGACGTACTTCGGCGGCACGCTGCCGTCGATGAAGTCGGCGACCGAGAACGTCGGGAAGTAGCCCTCGGGACCGGGGCGGAACGCCGCCCGGACGTCCTTCGGCGCGCTCTTTTGCGGTCGCGGCTTGGTGTAGTAGTTGATCAGCAGCCGGCCGCGCTGGTCGGTGGGGATCACCACCTCGGTGCCGCCGATCTCGACGCCGCCGATCCACTCGCCGGGCGCGATCTCGCTGTTCATCGGCATGATGTCGCCGCCGTAGTAGCGCGCGATGGTCTGCAGCGCCAGCGACGGGTACAGGCGATCGCCGTAGCGGTACAGCGTCCACATCTTGCGGATCGGGCCGTCCGGATCGGGGGTCGCGTTGAAGAAGCCGAAGCCCTTGGCGCGCGCCGCGACCTTCGGCAGCGGCGCCAACAGCCCGGCCATCTTGTGAATGCCGAGGTCGGCGATGTTGATCGGCGCCGGCCGGGTGATCACCGCGGCGTTGCCGCCGACGTCCTGGATCTCGATGTCGTAGATGTTCTTGATCGCCGCCGGCTCCAAGGACTTCACCGACTGCGCGAGCTGCGCGTCCGGCATGCCCTTGAACTCCTCGAGGGAGTTGAAGCCGACGAAGCCCAAGACCGTCTGCGGGCTCTCGGCCACCGCGTTGGCGAGCGCGTCGTCCGGCGACACGTTCGCGACCTCGCCGGCCATCGTCTGGTAGAACTTGTCCGAGGCGCGCGCCAGCTCGGCGAGGCGGCTCTTGGCCTTCGCGAGGGTCTTGGCGTTCACCTCGGTGGCGCTCTTGGCCGCCGACAGGGGCTTCGCGGGCACTGCCTTGCCCCTGAGCTTCTTCTCCAGATCTTTGACGGCGTCGTCGGCCGCGCGCGCGTCGGCCTCGGCCTTGTCGACCGCGGCGAGCAGCTCGCGCATCGCCGCCGACTCCGGGCGCAGCTGCGCCTCTTCGTAGTGCTGCACGAAGCGCTTGATCGACTGGTACGAGGAGTTCTTGTCCTCGTCGGCGAAGATCGCGTCGAAGCCGATGACCTTGGCGCCCTGGGCGGTGGTCTTGCGGATGAACTCGCCGACGATCGTGCGGCTCCAGGGCCACAGGCCGTAGCGCGCGATGCCCTTCTCGTCGATCGCGGCGACGGTCACCGAGGGCTCGGGCAGGTCTTCGTAGCTGCGGCTCATGAACTTGAGGTCGAGGGCCTTGAGGTCGAGCAGCCGCAAGAAGCCCTTCTTGCCCATCAGCCCGTACTCGAAGATCTCGAGCTCGGTGACGAAGTGGATGAAGCAGAAGGTCAGGGCGACGACGAAGGCGATGAGGAACGGCAGGTGTCGTCTGAACCATGCCAGGATACGGGCGAGCTTCACGGGCTGCTCCTTGTCACGTGGGCGGCGGTCGAATCACCACAGCGAGAAACGGGCGCTGAGGTCGACGCGGGCGCCGCGCAACACGTCGACGTGATGGAACGGGAACAGATAGCCGGCCTGGAGAGCCAGGGTGAGGTTGGGGTGCCAGATGAGGTGCAAGCCGCCGAGGGCATAGACAAACGACGACGCGCCCATCGTCTTGTGGGTCAGGTAGCCGAGCGCGCCCCCGAAGTAGGGCAGCAGGAAGCGGCGCGTCGGGTTGCGCTCGAAGCCGAGCGTGCCGCCCAGATCGAAGGCGGCGAGCGAGTCGGCGTCGGCCCGGGCGCGGTAGAGGGCCGCCTCCACGAACAACGCCCCGAGGCTCGCCTTGTGCGCGTCGGTCTGACTCCACCAGAAGCGCGGCGCCAGATGGACGCCGCCGCCCACGAAGGGCTTGGACTCGCGGCCGTTCGCCGCGAAGGCCGACGCGAAGCCGCCCGGCATCATCGACATCGTCAGCTCCTGGCACACGTCGCGGGCGTCGTCGGCGGCGCAGGGGCCGGCGTCGGCCGCGGCGGGCGCGACGAGGAGGACGAGAAGAGAACACGAGCTCAACACGATGGCATCCCGTGCCCCGCATATCCGAGACCGTGGGGCCGTTCAACGCCTGGTCGGCCGCGAGCGGTTGCCAAGGCGCGAACGGTTGTGAGATCGTGAAGCGCTTAGGTCCCGGGAGTGGTTCGTTGATGCGCTCGGTCCATCGCCTCGCGCGATCTCTGTCGGCCGTGGTCCTGGTCGCCGGCTGTGGGCCGCAGAATGCGCGCATCCCGGTCAGCGGCGAGGTGGCAGGGAAGCTCCTGCACACCACCGTCGACCAGGACGTCGCCCGCTACTACGTCGAGAGTTTTCTCGCCGGGAAGAGCGGCGACGCCGCGCTCGACCAGGCGCTCTCGAGGCTTGGCGAGCGCTACCGGACGCGGCTGCCGTCCGAGGACGAGCTCGCGGCGCTGTCGCGGACCTACTCGGTGGACTTCGCGACCTTGTTCTTCGCCCACGAGCTGTCGCGGCAGCTCGCGAGCCGGCGCTTCGAGGCCAATCTGGCCGCGGCCGAACGGCTGATCCAGACGCCGCGCGGCCTCAGGGCGCCGTGGCGGGACTACGCGGTGCTCTTGACGCCGGCCTGGCTCTACGAGGACAAGCCGGAGACCGGCGCCAACCTGCTCTTGCCGCAGCGGGCCCTCGAGCAGGCCGGGGTGCACACCACGCGGGTGGCGAGCATCCAGGACGGCACGGTCGAAGAGAACGCCCAGATCATCGCAGCGGCGATTCGCCGGGCCGGCAAGACCGCGGAGCCCCTGGTCTTGATCTCGGTGAGCAAGGCCAGCGCCGAGACCGCGCTGGCGTTGACGCTCCTGGACGCGGCCGAGCGCCGCCACGTGAAGGCCTGGATCAACATCGGCGGCGCGTTCTGTGGCACGCCGCTCGCCGACGTCGCCTTCAGCTTTCCGAACGTCGTCGCCACCTATCCGTTGTTCTGGAGCCACGGCTGGGACATCGCCAGCATCGAGACCCTGCGGCCGGCGGTGCGCGCCTCGGGGTGCAAGACGTTGGCGGCGCCGCCGGGGGTGTTCGTGCTCAACTACGTCGGTGCGCCGCTCGCCGCCGATCTCACCGAGCTCGGGGAGAGCGGCTACGTCCGCCTCGCGGATCGCGGGCCGAACGACGGCGTCGTCCTCACTCGCGACGCGGTGGTGCCGGGCGCCACGACCGTTGTCGCGCTCGGGCTCGATCACTACCTCAACTACCCCGACATGGACCGGCGGGTGGTCGCGGTCTACGAGGCGATCGTGATGCTGCTCGAGGACCTGCGGCCCGGGTGCCGGCGGGCGTCGCCCGAGGTCGCGCTGTCGCTGTCGGGGAGCGCGGTGCCGCGGCGTCAGGTGAGCCTGCCGACGCCGGCGCAGGTCCTGCGTCACTTGACGGTCCCAGGCAGCGACCGACTGGCGTTGCCTTATGTCGAGTAACGCGGTGCAGCAGCAGGGGCGTTCTGCGCTTCTTTTGATTCCCGCGCCGCGGCCGCCGCGGCGCTCCCCACCCCCACTCCCCCGACCCCTCGCCCCCGGGTGGGGGGAGGGGCGTCGATGCGGACAAGCGCAGCGTCCCATCGTCCGTGGCCCGCGGGCGCGCGCGGCGGCGCTCGTGACGTCGTTCCTCGTCAGCGCGGGATGTGGTCGCGACGAGCCGAGCTTCGTGTCGGTGTTGTTGCCGACCGACACCTACGACACCGCCGGGCCGTATCGGGTCGAAGCCCAGGTGTTCGCGGCGAACGGCGTGTTTCGGATGTTGATGCGCCTGCAGCAGGCTACCGACTCCGAGGTGTTCGGCGACCTGCGCTTCCAGGTGGTCGAAGAGGAGGGTGACGGCGGCCGCTACCTGCTCGAGCTCCCCGGCCGGCCGGCCGGGACCTGGTTTCGTTACTATCTCCAGGTCGTGGACGGCAAGAGCAAGGGCGGCGGCAGGATCGCCACCTACCCCGACGGGGCGCCGGCGACGCTCGCCGAGTTCTGCGTGCTGCCGTGCGAGTAGAGGCAGTCTGGCCGTTTTCGACGTCTCTTGATTCCCGCGCCGCGGCCGCCGCGGCGCTCCCCACCCCCACCCCTCGTTCCCCGCCCCAGATTGGATGAGGTGGGGACGAAGATCGCTGTGTCACGAAAGCGGTGTGGCTAGCAGCCTTCGCAGCTCGCGGGCTTGCCCTCGACCATCTCGATCGCGAAGCCTTCGCCGGAGTCGTCCTGGCGGTACTCGACGCGCACGCCCTTGCCGTTGCCCAAGAGACCTGACTCCATGTGGCCGACCAGGAACGTGATGCCGCCGATGTCGAAGCGTTTGTCTTCTGCTGTTGGCTCATCCAGAGCCATCCCCAGTTGGGGTCCACATCAGCTGTAGCCGGCGATGAAGACCCGGACGCTCTGACCTTGCTTGTCACCCAGCAGCTCCGTCAGCTTGGTTTGGGCTTGGGGGCTCACCTCGATCATCGCCGCTCCTCTCGTTTCCCCTGTCTGATTGCAAAGGTTCGGGCCCGTCCGGCCCGTCTCAATAAGATGCCGCAGTGACACCAAAGGATGCAAGCTTTCACGCGGCCGCACCCGAGTCGGCCGCACTGCGCTGCTCGGGGGGCACCCCTCGCCTCCGTGGTCGCCTTCGACTTGGCCGTGCCTTGATGGACGTTAAGTGCCGGACGTCGGTCTGAGGCTTCGGCTGACGCGCCACCGTCGGCTTCAGGGCCCCCCCTGCGCTGCTCGCGCGGCCGCGCTCGATTTGGTCTCGCTCGATACGGCCGTACTGCGCTGCTCGGGGGGCACCCCTCGCCTCCGTGGGCGGCTTCGACCTGGCGGTGCCTCGGTCGACGTTGAGTGCCGTATGCGATCTTGGCGCCTTCGACCGACGCGCCACCGTCGGCTTCGGGGCCCCCCACTGCGCTGCTCGCGCGGCCGCGCTCGATTTGCCGGACGTCGGTCTGAGGCTTCGGCTGCCGCGCCACCGTCGGCTTCGGGGCCCCCCACTGCGCTGCTCGCGCGGCCGCGCTCGAGTAGGGGGGCAACCGGCCACCTACGGCGGCAGATCCGTTGGGTCGAGGCGAGGCCGCGACCGCCCGGTCAAGAAACGTCGTGGATGCGGGATGTTAGGACGCTGAGCTACTTAGGCGTTGCCGTAGAAGTGTCCGTAGAAGTGCCTGGCACCGGCCGCGGGATGTCGGGGAGCTTGGGGGCGGGGGCGTCCCAGGCGCGATTGACGTACATCGCGGCGGCGATTTCGCCTCTGGGCTTGGTCTTGGGCTCCTCGCCCTTCTTGACCTTGTAGGGGATGACGGGTTTCGCGGGGTCGACGAAGCGCATCAGGAGGTTCAGCGGGCTCGTGACCGGGGACTCGAAGTGCTGGGTGTGACGGATGGCGCCGGTGGGGCAGGGCTCGGAGCACAGGCCGCAGAACATGCACTTGGCCATGTCGATGTCGAAGCGCGTCATCGCGCGCTGCTCTTTCTTCTCCGGGTCATTCGGCAGCACGATCTTCTCGACGTCGATGCGGATGCAGTCGACGGGGCAGGCGCGCTCGCAGGCGAGGCAGGCGGAGCAGATGTCCATGTCGACCTCGAGGAAGCCGCGGTAGCGCTCGGGGAGCGTCTCCGGGCCGCCGAGGCGGGTCTTCGGGTCGCGCGGCGAATACGGGTACTGGATGGTGTACGGCCGGCGGAACATCCAGCTCATCGTGACCGCCAGCCCTTCGAAGATGGAGGTCGTCGAGGTGGCGACGTTGTGGAAGTAGCGGTGTACGGCGGTGTGCGTCATGGTGCGAGCTCGCCTCTAGATCCAGAACTTCAAGTACAGGCGGTCACGGGCCGCGACGATGTTGTATCGCACCCGCCAGAAATAGACCACGACCACGCCCAGACCGACCGCGGTCATCGCGACGCGCCACAGCAGGCCGCCGACGCTCTCCCAGGGCCAGACGAGCATGAAGCCCAGGATCAAGAACAGCGCGACGAAGGTGATCGGCAGCAGGTACTTCCAGCAGATGACCATCATCTGGTCGACGCGGACGCGCGGCAAGGTCCAGCGCAGCTGGATCATGAGGAAGACCACGAAGATCATCTTCAGGACGAAGATCGCGAGCGCCAAGGCCTCGTAGAGCCACAGCATGCCGCCTTGCGCCGCGTCGATCTCGGCCACCGACACCCCGGGGATCTGCCAGCCGCCCAAGAACACGATCACCGCGAGCGAGCCGGCGATCCAGGTGTGCGCCAGCTCGCCGACGAAGTAGGCCGCGAAGCGAAAGCCGGTGTACTCGGTGAAGTAGCCGGCGACCAATTCGCTTTCGCCCTCGGGCAGGTCGAAGGGGATGCGCGCGCCCTCGGCGAGCGCGGCGATGAAGTAGATCACGAACAGCGCCAGCATCATCGGCGAGTGGAATACGTACCACTCCCACGGCCAGCCGCCCTGAGCGCGAATGATCGCCTGCGTGCTCAAGGTGCCGGCGAGCAGCACGCCGGGCAACAGCGCCAGCGCGTTCGGGATCTCGTACGACACGATCTGCGCCGCCGAGCGCATGCCGCCGAACAGCGACCACTTCGAGTTCGACGCCCAGCCCGACATCAAGACGCCGACCACCGCGATCGCGGTGATCGCGAGCACGTAGAGCAGGCCGATGTTCAAGTCGGCGCCGATGACGTGCGGCGACAACGGCAGCACCACGAAGCCGGCGAACACCCCCATCGTCATCAGATAGGGCGCGAAGCGGTACAGCGGCCGGTCGGAGGCGTCGGGGATGATGTCCTCCTTGACGATCAGCTTCACGGCGTCGGCGACGAACTGCAAGAGCCCGTGCGGCCCGACCCGGTTCGGGCCGATGCGCGACATGATGCGGCCGGCGACGCGGCGCTCGGCGAAGATCAGCACCCCGGAGTAGACCGCCGCGAACACGACGATCACGAACGCCAGGACGAAGATCACCCCGGCCGCGAGGTAAGGCTGATAGACCGCCGGGACGGCGAAGGAGCGGTTCAACAAGTCGACGAGTGCGCGCATGGTGGCGACAACCCCTGCGGTGATGAGCGATTCGTGGCCAGCGGCGTATCAATGACACGTCGCCGTTTGGCGGACAAGGGCCGCGTGCGCTAGGGTGCCGCACCATGAGCGTGTTCAAGGTCATCGGCACGGTCTTCGGGCTCGCGGGGGTGGCGCTCATCGTGCCCGCCCTGGTCCTCGCGTGGAACACTCAGAGCTTCCGGAGCGCGGCCAGCCGCGCCGGCGGCGTCGTGGTCGCCGGCGACGGGAGCCACGAGGCCTCGCCGCGGCCGGTCGTGCGGTTCTCGCTCCCGAACGGCGACGAGGTGCAGATCGTCGGCGACGTGCGATCGACGCCCCCCGCCTACGAGGTCGGCGAAAAGGTCGACGTCCTCTACGACCCCGCCGCGCCGCGACAGGCCCGGATCGACTCGATCCTCGAGATGTGGTTCATCCCCTTGTTGCTCGGCGCCCTGGGCCTGGTGTTCGCGGCGATCGGCCTGGCGTTCCTCCTCTGGCTGCTCTACCGCAGCCGCCAGGTGGCGTGGCTCAAGGCCAACGGCCGGCGGCTGCAAGCGAAGATCCAGCAGGTTACCCTCGACACCCGGGTTCGGGCGAACCGCCGCCATCCGTATCGCATCGTCGGCGAGTGGCTGGACGCCGGCACCAACACGGTCCACATCTTCGAGAGTGAGATGCTCTGGTTCGACCCCAGCCGCTACCTCACCCGCGAGACCATCGACGTGCTGTACGACCCGGCAAACCTCCGACGCTATTGGGTCGACACCTCGTTCTTGCCCAAAGTCTCAGAGTGAGCTCGACGCGCGCTTTTTGCGCAACCGTTACCGCCGGCCGACGATAACCCCAGTGATGGACGACGAGGGCGAACCTGCCGAGGGCTCGCCCAAGAAAAAGGGATAGGCAGAGAGCAACAGTTTCGCTATGGTTGGAGCAGTGGCGCAATAAAGAAGGATCAGGCCGGCACGGCCCATAACGAGCGAGGCACTCATGGCAGGCGTCGACAAGGCTGGCAACAGCACACAGCGCGTGATCACCAACGATCAGGGCAAGAGCGCCACGTCCAAAGACGAAGCGAAGAAGGTCGGCGGGGGCAAAGCCGGCCCGTCCGGCCCCGACAAGTCCGCGCCAACGCCGGCGGTGACCGACACCGTCGTGACCACCGCGCAGGCCCCGGCCGCGGACGCCGGCAAGACCTCGCTGGAGCGTCGCGTCGAGGAGCTCGAGGCCAACTACGCCACGCTCGAGGAGAAGTACAACAAGGCCGAAGAGGCGCGTCAGGCGCGCGAGACCAAGGCCGCCGAAGACGCGAAGAAGCCCGGCTTCTTCCGCACGGTGATGGAGATCTTCGACCTCTTCAACCGCTTCTTCAACCCGCTCTACAACCTCGCGTGCGCGGCGTTCCGGCTGATCCGCATCGCCTGGGACTACGTGGTGCACAACAAGTCGCCGGATTGGAGCAAGGAGGGGCCGAAGCTCCTCGCCGAGATCGGCGGCGCGGCGTTGCAGATCATGATGCCGGGCACCGGCGCCCTGGTCGGCGGCGCGCTGTCCGCGGGCGTCGAGGGCTACATGAACTGGACCCACAACGAGTCCGAGATCATGGGCGGCGCCAACAAGCTCACCGACGACTCCGCCAAGGAGTACGGCATCAAGCGCACCCTGCTCGGCGCCGAGAACCTGGTGACCGAGATCTACGGCGGCGCGAAAAGACTCGTGACCGGCAAGGACGATCGTAAGGACGACGGCGTCTCGCCGCTCAACCCGGCCGAGACTACGATCTAGCGCGGCTGCCCGTAGACCTCTCCTCCCGTTTCCGACTAAGCTCCCGTGACCCGATCCTGAGGAGGCCCTCGTGGCAACCAAGAAAGGCGGCCGGGCTCCCGCCGCCAAGAAGAAGCCGGTGCCGGTCGCGAAGAAGGCGCCGCCGCCGATCACCATCGCCGATCCACCGCTGACCGACGATCCGAAGGCGCAGGCCGACTACTTCATGCAGATGCTCGACACCTTCGCGCAGCAGGGCACGCCGGAGGCCATGCGCCTGCGCACCGGGCTCATCGAGGCGGTCGAGGCCTTCGGCAAGACCGAAGACAAGGCCAAGGCCGCGATCGAGCTCCGCGCCCGGGTCGCGGGCCTCGAGCTCGGGGTCGCCGAGCTCCTGGTGCGCACCACCCGCAAGCTGCGCGATCGCCTGGTCGAGGAGAGCCGAAAGCTCGGCACCTCGTCGAAGATCGGCAAGTCGGCGCGCCAGGCCGCCGAGGGCTTCACCGCGATGGTCGCCGGGCTCGAGAAGCTCGCCCAGGCCGCCGAAGACGACGATCCGGCGCTGCGCGCCGAAGCGCACCGCATCCTCGACGACGCCCGCTCCAAGATGGACGCGATCACGTAGCCCCTTAGTCACGCTCGACAAGTCCGCCGTACGCGGGTTTGCGCCACACCGACCATGCGCATGACTATCTGTTCGTGCGGTGGCGGCACGACCCCGTCGCGGGCTTTCGGCCGCCGTACGCGGGCCGTGCACCTCGCCGCCTACGGCGGCAGCTCCGTCGCGGTGAGGCGAGGCCGTGACCGCCCGAACAAAAAGGTTCGTTGGCGTCTTGCGAAAGCGTCCGCATCCAAGTCGGCCGCACTGCGCTGCTCGGGGGGCACCCCTCGCCTCCGTGGAAGCCTTCGTTTAGGCCGCGCCTCGATCGTAACTAAGTGCCGAACATGGGTCTGCGTCTTCGACTGACGCGCCACCGTCG